>NZ_JBEOXO010000020.1:0-195630 GCF_040296605.1 Streptomyces sp. NPDC002088
TTGTCGTCCCGTTTTGGGGGGGGCCGGGGGTCCCACTCTTATTCTTTAACCCCCCGGCCTTTTTTTTTTTTTTTTTTGTGGGGGGGGGGGGGGGGGGGGCCCCCCCCCCCCCCCCCCGCCCGTCGCCGTTTGATCTACTCGTCGGTAGCATCCTGGCCATGGCAGAAACCAAGCAGGTTGACGAGGGCACCGACGTCAAGCAGGCCGCGAAGGCCGAGCGCACCGCGGCCAAGCTCGCCAAGCGGATCAGCTCCTTCTCCAAGGAGCACGGCGGGGCCGAGGGCCACGTCGCGTACATCGGGGAGCGGGGCGCCCGGATCGTGCTCGTCGGCGAGGACGGCGGCTGGGGCGACCTGGTGGCGCCCTCCTACGCGGTCGCCGAGAAGGCCGTGCAGAAGTCCGGGATCACCGTCCACGAGGCGTTCGACGGCGAGTTCGCGGCCAAGGTGAAGACCGGGCCGTACGAGTGGAGCCGCATGGCGGGCATCCAGGTGGGCGGCCCGGCCAACGGCTGAACAGCCCACCCTGAGCGGCGCGGGCCGGTGACATCACGCGGCTCCGCCGCGAGGGCGCGACCAGCCACAGACGGCCCGCAACCGCCGAACGACCCATGGCCCCCGCCACCTGACACCTCGTTCACCCGTTAGGCCCCGCAGAACGACGTAGTCAACCCGCGGGGAGCCCGGATGATCGACACGCCGTCCCTCGTGGACCAGTACTGCCACGGCGTACTGAGAACAGAGCTGGGCCTCGGCACCTTCGAGGCCCAGCTGGCCCGCACCGAGGGCCCGCCCGCACCTGGCACCACCCTCTTCGACACGCAGACCGGGTTCGCGGTACGACGCTGGTGCCCCCCACTGCTCGGCCTGGAACCGCACTGCCCACCCGCCCGCTATCTCGCCCGGCGTCGTGAAATCGGCGTACTGGAGGCGGGCCGCCGGCTGCTGCGCGGCAGCGGCATCACGACCTACCTCGTCGACACCGGGCTCCCCGGCGACCTGACCGGCCCCCGGGAGATGGCGTCCGCCGGTGAGGCGAACGCCCACGAGATCGTGCGCCTGGAACTCCTCGCCGAACAGGTCGCCGACACCTCCGGCACCGTCGAGTCCTTCCTCGCCAACCTCGCCGAGGCGGTGCACGGCGCCGCCGCGCAGGCCGTCGCCTTCACCTCGGTCGCGGGGGTCCGGCACGGGCTGGCGCTCGCGCCCGAACCGCCCGGGCCGGGAGCGGTACGCGGCGCGGCCGGCCGCTGGCTGGCCGGACGGCGGGTCGGCGGGGAGCTCAGCGACCCGGTGCTGCTGCGCCACCTGCTGTGGATCGCGGTCGCCTCCGGGCTGCCCCTGCAACTGCACGCCGGGCTCGGTGAACCGGGGCTGCGCATCGACCGTACGGATCCGGTGCTGCTCACGGACTTCGTACGGGCGACGGCGGGCCTGGGCACGGACCTGGTCCTGCTGCACGGCTACCCGTACCACCGGCACGCCGCCCACCTCGCCGGCGTCTTCCCGCACGTGTACACGGACTCGGGGGCCGCGCTCGTGCGCACCGGCGCCCGCGCCGCGACCGTCCTCGCGGAGATCCTGGAGCTGGCCCCCTTCGGCAAGATCCTCTTCTCCAGCGGGGCGCAGGGGCTGCCCGAGCTGCACGTGGTCGGGGCCCGGCTGTTCCGCGAGGCCCTCGGCCGGGTGCTCGGTTCCTGGGTCGCCGAGGGGGCGTGGTCGCTGGCGGACGCGCAGCGGGTGGCGGGGATGGTGGCGGCGGGGAACGCCAGACGGGTCTACGGGCTGGAAAAAACGTGACTCACGCGCGCGTGGGGCACGACGTGGGAACGTGACTCACGCGCGCGTGGGGCGCGACATGGACATGTGACTCACGCGCGCGTGGCGACCGTCGCCTCGGCCGCCGGGTCCGGCAGCTCTGTCTCCGCCGTCCCCGGCCGCTCGCGCAGCGACAGGAGCACCCGCAGCACTGCGATCCACACCAGGCACGAACCGAGCATGTGCAGCCCGACCAGGACCTCGGGCAGGTTCGTGAAGTACTGGACGTAGCCGATGACGCCCTGGGAGAGCAGGACCAGGAACAGGTCGCGGGTGCGGTCCAGCGGGCCCTTGGGCGCGTCGACCGCCTTGAGGACGAACCACAGGGCGAACGTCAGCGTCACCACGATCCAGGCCAGTACGGCGTGCAGCTTGCTGATCGTCTCCCAGTCCAGCGGCATCCGCTCGACCTCGCTGGAGTCGCCCGCGTGCGGACCCGAGCCGGTGACCACCGTGCCGACGGCGATCAGCAGCACCGAGGCGGCGACCAGGAACCACACCAGCTGCTGCACCGACTTGCCGACCAGCGGCTTGGGCGCCCTGTCCCCCTCCCGGGTGCGCTGCCACATCACGGTGGCGACCGCGATCAGCGCGGAGGAGAGCAGGAAGTGGGCCGCGACCGTGTACGGGTTGAGGCCGACGAGCACCACGATGCCGCCGAGGACCGCGTTGCCCATCACGACCCAGAACTGAGCCCAGCCCATCCGGGTCAGGCTGCGCCGGTACGGCTTCTCGGACCGCGCGGCGATGATCGCCCAGCCGACCGCCGCGCACAGCACGTACGTCAGCATGCGGTTGCCGAACTCTATGGCGCCGTGGAAGCCCATCGCGCTGGTGGCGGTGAGGGAGTCGGTGGTGCACTTGGGCCAGGTCGGGCAGCCGAGGCCGGAGCCGGTCAGGCGCACGGCACCGCCGGTGACCACGATGACCACCGACATGACGAGGGCGGCGAGGGCCGCCCGCTGAACCGTCCGGGGCTGCGGGGTCCAGCGTGCGGCGATGAAGGCGAGCGGATTGCGCAGGGCCGCTACGGCGTCGGCACGGGTCACGTTTTGCACGCGCCCCATGCTAGGCCCGAGCTTGTGCGTGAATTCACGCGGGTGCGCATGTCGGGACAGACCGGCGGCGGGCAGCAGAAAGCGGGGCCAGGCGTACGCCGGACCCCGCTTCCGCGCGTTCACGCAGCTCGGTGGCCCCACAGCCAGGCGGCCGGGCTCAGATCGTCGGAGGCGCGGTTGCGGAACGCCTCGTCGCGCAGCAGCGCGGCGACGCCCTCGACGTGCCACATCTCACCCCAGACACGGGCGGTGGACTGCACGCGCGCGGTGCGCGGCGCGCGCTCCGCGGCGTACTCCTCCAGGGCGGACGGCCAGGCGACCGTGCCGTCGGCGGCGGTGTGCCGGGTGCTCGCGGCGGCCAGCGTGGCCGCGTCCTCCAGGGCCTGGCAGGCGCCCTGGGCGAGGTACTGGAGCATCGGGTGGGCGGAGTCGCCCAACAGGGCCACGCGGTCCTTGGTCCAGCAGGAGATCGGCTCGCGGTCGGCCATCGGCCACCACCGCTGCCGGCCTAGGCCGGGCAGCGCGCGGCGCACGGGCTCGCAGGCGGCCGCGAAGACCTCCTCCATCTCCTCCGGACCGCCCCACTTCTCCGCGCCGCGGTCGAAGCCGGGGCTGTGGAAGACGGCGACCTGGTTGTAGAGGGAGCCGGAGCGCAGCGGGTACTGCACGAGGTGCAGCTTCGGGCCCATCCAGACGAGGACGTCGCGCAGGTTCTCGCCGCCCTTCACGTCCTCGATCGGGATGGTGCCCCGGTAGGCGACATAGCCGGACTGGATCGGCTCGTCGTCGCTGAAGAGGGCACGGGTGCGCGAGTGCAGGCCGTCGGCGGCGATCAGCGCCGCGCCGGTGTACTCGGTGCCGTCCTCCGTGCGGACCGCGACGGAGCCCGGCCGCTGGTCGATGTCCTCGACGCGTGTGCCGGTCAGCAGCTCCACGCCCGCCTCACCGGCGGCCCGGACCAGGATGTCCAGCAGGTCGCTCCGGTGGACGACGACGTACGGGCCGCCGAAGCGCTCCTCGTACGCGGCGTCCAGGCGGACCCGCGTCAGCTCCTTGCCGTCGACCGCGTTGTGGAAGACCAGGTGCTCGGGCCGCACGCCCGCCTCGATGACCTGGTCCAGGACGCCCAGGTCGCGCAGGACGCGGGTGGCGTTGGGGGCCATCTGCAGGCCCGCGCCGACCTCGGTGAAGGCGGACGCCTGCTCCAGCACGGTCACCTCGTGGCCCGCGCGACGGGCCGCGAGGGCGGTCGCCACGCCGCCGATGCCGCCGCCGATGACGATGAGCCGGTCAGGGCTGTTCAGGCTGCTCATTGCTTGCTCCTTGCAAGATCGTGCGGGGCCCGGTCGCGAGCTTGCGCTCGGCGGCTCTCGGCGGGTGCGAGCCCTCGCGGTTGTGCTCGTTCTCGCGCTGGTTCAGAGCCAGCGGGGCAGCACGGCCTGAGCGGAGCCATACGCCGCCCGGGCGCCCTCCCGGTCGGTGGGCCGCAGCAGCACCGCCGGGCAGTCGTCCTTGGCGCCGACCGTCGCCGCTTCCTGTTCTGACATGAGGACACGTCCCTTCCTCGTACAGGCGCCGCCAGCTGCGGAACGGCGCCGTCTCGCATGGCTGAATCATTACGCAGAGATTTCTATGAGAAGAACAGAGTGGGATTAGAATTCCTCTATGAGGAACTCAGGCAGCTCCGGGAAGACCGGGACAACAACTGGCGCAGGGGACGCTCCTGGCGCATTCCAGGCCCACGGCCATGGCCTGGAATCCGTGGACAACGCCCTGACGCTGCTGCTCCTGCTGCGCAGCCGCGGCCGCGTCCGGCTCAGTGAGGCCGCCGACCACCTGGGCGTCGCCCGCTCCACCGCCCACCGTCTACTCGCCACCCTCCGTGGCCGCGGCTTCGCCGTGCAGGGAGCCGACAAGGCGTACCGGCCGGGGCCCGCGCTCTACCGCCTGGGCATGTCCCAGCGCTCCGACTACGAACTCGTCGAGACGGCCCGGCCGCACATGCTGTGGCTCAACGGCAAGCTGGGCGAAACCGTGCACCTGGTGGTGCGGGCCGGGGGCGAGGTGCGCTTCCTGCACAGCATCGAGGGCACCCACGCGCTGCGTGTCGGCAGTCGTTCGGGCGCCGTCCTGCCGGGGCACCGCGCCTCCGGGGGCAAGGCGCTGCTGGCCGATCTGAGCGTCGCGGAGCTCACCGAGATCTACGGGGCGGGCGACGACCGGGGCGAGGAGACGGATCCCGAGACGCTGCACCGCCGGCTCGCCGCGGTGCGCCGCCGGGGCTATGCGATCAACATCGGCGAAACCGAACGGGGTGTCTCCGCCGTCGGTGCGGCCGTCCGGGAGCCCGGCGGGCGCGCCGTCGCCGCGCTCACCGTGTCGGCGCCGTCGCTGCGCTTCACCCGGCCGCATCTGGACGAGGCGGCGGGGGTGCTGCTGGAGGCGGTACGGCGGATGGAGGCCGCGCTCTGAGGCGCTGAGCCGGGGCGCCTGCCGCGGCCGCCGCGGGCGGTGACGGCGGGACGTGCCGGAGGGAGACGGCGGCGGGAGCCGGCCGGGGAGGAACGGCTGCCCATGACGCGAGCGGCAGACATCGTACGGACGGGTTCCCTCCGCGCAAGCAAGTCGGCCTGGAGTGCCGCACAGCGGAATTACAGGGGCGCTCTGTTGCCCTGCGCGTAACGCCGCTGATTCCATCCCGGTCACCGACAGGTCGCCCGCGCGCCGCCGGAGGGACACCGACACGCGCGAACCCCGGCCCGAGGGTTCCCCGTCTCCCCGCGACAGGACGTGGCCGCATGATCACCGAGGCTCAGGCTTCCGCCACCAGCACCTCCGCCCCACCCCGCTCATCCGCACTGACCTGGGCCGTCATCGCCCTGTGCACGGCGGCGATCACGGTGGAGGGTTTCGACCTCATCGTCTACGGCGTGGCACTGCCCGCCATGCTCGACGACGGCTCACTGGGGCTCGACAAGTCCTTCGCCGGCACCCTCGGCAGCCTCGCCTACGCGGGCATGCTCATCGGCGCCGTCGTCTGCGGGCCGCTCGCCGACCGGCTCGGCCGGCGTCGCCTGCTGCTGGCCTCCGGCGCCGTCTTCACCGTGTTCACCGTGGCCTGCTCGCTCGCCGCCGAGTCCTGGCAGTTCGGCCTGTTCCGGCTGCTCGCGGGCATCGGCATGGGCGGTGTGATGCCGTCCTGCGTCGCGCTCGGCAAGGAGTACGCGCCGCGCGGGCGTTCCGCGCTGGTGGCGACCGTGGTGCTCGCCGGCATCCCGGTCGGCGGGGTCCTGGCCGCGCTGACCGCGACCGCCTGGGGTGAGCCCCTGGGCTGGCGCGGCCTGTTCGGCATCGGCGGCGCCCTGTCGGCGCTCGTGTTCGCCGCCGCGTACTTCCTGCTGCCGGATTCCCGCCCCGCACCCGCACCCACGGGCGAGGCCGGCCGCGAGGTCTCTCCCGACCGCGAGGCGACCGGGATTCGGACCGTGCTCTCCCATGCCTACGCCCGTCGCACCATCCTGTTCACCGTCGCCAACTTCGCGGTGCTGCTTGCCTGGTACGGCCTGAACACCTGGCTCACCCAGCTGATGCGGGAGATGGACTATCCGCTCGGCTCGGCGCTGCGCTTCACCCTTGTCCTCAACCTCGGTGCCGTCGTCGGCTCGTTCGCTCTGGCCGCTCTCGCCGACCGGATCGGGCCGCGCCTGGTCACCGCGGGCAGCGCCGTGCTCGCGGCGCTCGCCGTGCTGGGCCTGTCGCAGGGCGGCAGCACGGCCGTGATCCTCGGCGCCACCGCGCTTGCCGGCGTCGGCGCCCAGTCGGCGCTGACCATGCTCAACGACTGGGTCGCGTCCACCTATCCGGCGTCGGCCCGCGCCACCGCGCTCGGCTGCGTCTCCGGCTTCGGCCGCGGCGGCGCGATCCTGGCACCGCTGCTCGGCGGCTGGATCCTGGACGCCGCGCTGGGGCCGGCGACCGTGTTCTACGTCTTCGCGGGGTCCGCGTTGGTGTGCGGCGTCGCGCTGCTGGCGATCCCGGCCCGCCGGGACTGACGGTTCGCCGAGTTCGCCGAGTTCGACGAGTTCGGAGACTGACAGCGGGCCCGCGCTTCTCGAAGCGCGGGCCCGCTCATTCCCTGTGGAGCACGTACGCCCGCGAAGATTCCTGGTGGCGCACATGCTCCCGCGAAGATTCCTGGTGGCGCACCTGCTCCCGCGCAGGAGTCACTCCCAGCGGAAGAACTTCCCCGCCGCCCCCAGCGCGACGACCGCCCACACCGCGAGAATCCCGAGGTCGCCCCACGGCGTCCCCGCCCCGTGCTGCAGCACGTCCCGCAGCCCGTCCGAGAGAGCCGAGATCGGCAGCAGCCCGAGGACGTCCTGGGCGCCGGACGGGAACTTGTCCAGCGGCACGATGACACCGCCGCCGACGAGCAGCAGCAGGAAGACCAGGTTGGCGGCGGCCAGCGTCGCCTCCGCCTTCAGCGTGCCGGCCATCAGCAGGCCCAGGCCCGAGAAGGCCGCCGTGCCCAGGACCAGGAGCAGCAGCACGGCGACGGGGTTGCCGTGCGGCGACCAGCCCAGGGCGAAGGCGATCACCGTCACCAGGACCACCTGGAGGACCTCGGTGACCAGCACGGAGGCCGTCTTCGCGGTCATCAGGCCCCAGCGGGGCAGCGGGGAGGAGGCGAGCCGCTTCAGCACGCCGTACCGGCGCTCGAAGCCGGTCGCGATGGCCTGCCCGGTGAACGCCGTCGACATCACGGCGAGGGCGAGGACGCCGGGGGTGAGGAAGTCGACGGCCTTGCCCGCGCCGGTGTCGACGATGTCCACGGCGCTGAAGAGCACGAGCAGCAACGTCGGGATCACGACCGTCAGCAGCAGCTGCTCGCCGTTGCGCAGCAGCATCTTCGTCTCGAGCGCGGCCTGGGTCGCGATCATGCGGGGGAGGGGGGCCGCACCCGGCTTCGGGGTGTAGGCACCGGTGATGGTCGTCGTCACGAACGCAGCTCCTTGCCGGTGAGCTCCAAAAAGACGTCTTCGAGGGTGTGCCGCTCCACCGAGATCCGGTCCGGCATCACCCCGTGCTGCGCGCACCAGGAGGTGACGGTGGCCAGCAGTTGGGGGTTCACCTTGCCGGCGACCCGGTACGAGCCCGGCGTCAGCTCCGCGGCCGTACAGTCCGCGGGGAGTGCCTTGAGCAGGGACCCCACGTCCAGACCCGGTCGGCCAGTGAACCGCAGCGTGTTCTCCGCGCCGCCGCGGCACAGCTCCTCCGGGGAGCCCTGGGCGATGACCTTGCCCGCGTCGATGATCGCGACGTCGTCGGCGAGCTGCTCGGCCTCGTCCATGTAGTGGGTCGTGAGGATCACGGAAACGCCGTCCGTGCGCAGATCCCGGACCAGGTCCCAGGTCGCGCGGCGGGCCTGCGGATCCAGGCCGGCCGTCGGCTCGTCCAGGAACACCAGCTCCGGGCGCCCGACGACGGCCATCGCCAGCGCGAGCCGCTGCTGCTGGCCGCCCGAGAGACGGCGGTACGTCGTACGGCCGCAGCTGCCGAGCCCGAGGCGCTCGATGAGCGCGTCCACGTCCAGGGGGTGCGCGTGCAGCTTCGCCACGTGCCGGAGCATCTCGTCGGCCCGGGCGCCCGAGTAGACACCGCCGGACTGGAGCATCACACCGATCCGGGGCCGCAGCTCACCGGCCTGTCTCACGGGATCGAGGCCCAGGACGCGCACCGTGCCGGAGTCCGGCTTCCGGTATCCCTCGCAGGTCTCGACGGTGGTCGTCTTGCCGGCGCCGTTCGGACCGAGCACGGCGGTGACACCTGCCCCGGCCACCAGGTCGAGGCCGTTCACCGCGGTTTTCGTCCCGTACCGCTTCACCAGGGCCTGGACCTGGACGACAGGCTCACTTCGCATGGGTCCAGAGTCTAGGTACGCGCCGGTCGTCTCAGACGGGCGGGTGCAGGATCTCCTCCTCACGGGGCCGGTGCAGTGCCAGCCACCGCTCCGCGTACGTCACCGCGTCCACCACGGGGAACAGCCGTACGTCGGCCGCGCCCACCGTGCCCCGTACGACCGGGCGGTCCCGCTCGAAGTCATGGCCCAGCTCGTCGAAGCGGTCCGAGGAGATCGACACCTCGGTCACCACCTCCCAGCCGGCCACGCCCGGCCGTCCCACCTCGACCTGCGGGGACGGGATCCGGTACTCGGCGAGGTGGAAGCCGGTGCAGGTGTCGTAGCCCGCGCCGAGGAGCAGCACCCGGGCGCCGAGGGCCTCCAGCCGGGCGAGTGGGCTGCGCTCGCCGAGGCGGCAGTCCGGCGCGTGGCCGTCAGTGATCACCTCCGCCCGCGGGCCGATCGCCGCGAACGACGTCTGTGGATGCGCGCTGCGTACGGCGCCGGGCCAGGTGCGGACGGTCTCCGGGATCACGCCGACCCCGCGCGAGGGCGTGACCAGCGGGTCGTACGCGGGCATGGACGCCCGGATCGTCTCCCACCACTCCTCGGGGACCGGGGGACTGCCCCAGATCGCCGGGTCCGAGAGGTCGCCGGACTGGGTGGGAACCACCAGCGTGCCGTCCGGGCCGAGCGCGTCGAGCAGTCCCCGGACGACCGCGACGGCACCTCCGCAGACCCAGCCGAGCGAGCTGAGGGAGGAGTGGACGAGAAGGGTCTCACCCTGCTGGACGCCCAGCGTGCGCAGCTGCTCAGCGATCGTGCCCCGGGTGACAAGTGGGCCGGTGGGAGGGGGTGTGGGCATGGTTCGGGAGTGTTCCGGAAGGGGCGTGCCGGCGCCACCGGTTTGATCGATCAAAGATCGTTTCCCCAGGTCAGCTTAGGTATACCTAAGTGATGCAGGGCACGGTACGGCCGTGCGGACGCGGCTTGCCTGGCTCTGAGGAATTACGCAACAATGGTGTTGTGAAATACGACGGCGAGGCTCGGGAGACCCCCACGGGGGCCCCTCAGGAGGAGCTCGCGACCGGAGAGCGCTCGACGCGCAACCGGGTCGCGCGGTCCATCCTGGACCATGGGCCGTCGACCGTCGCCGAGCTCGCCGGGCGGCTCGGGCTCACCCAGGCGGCCGTACGGCGGCATCTGGACGCACTCGTGGCCGACGACGTCGTGGAGCCGCGGGAGCAGCGGGTGTACGGCGCACGCACGCGTGGCCGTCCCGCCAAGGTGTTCGCCCTGACCGACTGCGGCCGGGACGCCTTCGACCAGTCGTACGACGAGCTCGCCGCGGACGCCCTGCGCTGGATCCAGGAGCGGTTCGGCGGGGACGAGGCGGTCGTCGCCTTCGCCCGCGCGAGGATCGCCGAGCAGGCCGCCGCGTACCGCAAGGCGATCGAGGCCGCCGCCCCCGAAGAGCGCACCGAAGCCCTGGCCAAGGCCCTGAGTGCGGACGGGTACGCTGCTACGGCGCGTAGCGCGCCCTTCCCGCAGAAGGGTGAGCAGCTCTGCCAGCACCACTGCCCGGTCGCCCATGTCGCGGAGAAGTTCCCGCAACTGTGCGAGGCGGAGACCGAGATCTTCTCCCAGCTGCTCGGCACGCACGTGCAGCGGCTGGCGACCATCGCGCACGGCGACGGCGTCTGCACGACGTTCATCCCCAAGATTTCCCACACGCAACTCAATAGCCATAACGCATCTGCAAGCACGGCCGGGAGGAACCCCGCATGACTCTCCCCACGGAGACTGCTCACCCCGAACTCGAGGGTCTGGGCAAGTACGAATACGGCTGGGCCGACTCCGACACGGCCGGCGCCTCTGCGAAGCGCGGCATCAACGAGGACGTCGTCCGCGACATCTCCGCGAAGAAGAACGAGCCGGAGTGGATGACCAAGCTCCGTCTCAAGGGCCTGCGCCTCTTCGAGAAGAAGCCGATGCCGAACTGGGGATCGGACCTGTCGGGGATCGACTTCGACAACATCAAGTACTTCGTGCGCTCCACGGAGAAGCAGGCGGAGTCCTGGGAGGACCTGCCCGAGGACATCAAGAACACGTACGACAAGCTCGGCATCCCGGAGGCGGAGAAGCAGCGCCTCGTCGCGGGTGTCGCGGCCCAGTACGAGTCCGAGGTCGTCTACCACCAGATCCGCGAGGACCTGGAGGAGCAGGGCGTCATCTTCCTGGACACCGACACCGCGCTGAAGGAGCACCCGGAGCTCTTCAAGGAGTACTTCGGCACCGTCATCCCGGTCGGTGACAACAAGTTCGCGTCGCTGAACTCGGCCGTGTGGTCCGGTGGCTCGTTCATCTACGTCCCGCCGGGCGTGCACGTGGAGATCCCGCTGCAGGCCTACTTCCGGATCAACACGGAGAACATGGGCCAGTTCGAGCGGACCCTGATCATCGTCGACGAGGGTGCCTACGTGCACTATGTCGAGGGTTGTACGGCCCCGATCTACAAGTCGGACTCGCTGCACAGCGCCGTGGTCGAGATCATCGTCAAGAAGAACGCCCGCTGCCGCTACACGACCATCCAGAACTGGTCGAACAACGTCTACAACCTGGTCACCAAGCGCGCCGTGGCGTACGAGGGCGCGACCATGGAGTGGATCGACGGCAACATCGGCTCCAAGGTGACGATGAAGTACCCGGCCGTCTACCTGATGGGCGAGCACGCCAAGGGCGAGACCCTGTCCATCGCCTTCGCGGGCGAGGGCCAGCACCAGGACGCCGGCTCCAAGATGGTCCACATGGCGCCGAACACCTCCTCCAACATCGTCTCCAAGTCGGTGGCGCGCGGCGGCGGCCGTACCTCGTACCGCGGTCTGGTCGAGATCGGCGAGGGCGCCCACGGCTCCAAGTCGAACGTGCTGTGCGACGCGCTGCTCGTCGACACCATCTCCCGCTCCGACACGTACCCCTACGTGGACGTCCGCGAGGACGACGTGTCCATGGGCCACGAGGCGACCGTCTCCAAGGTCAGCGACGACCAGCTCTTCTATCTGATGAGCCGGGGCATGACCGAGTTCGAGGCGATGGCGATGATCGTGCGCGGCTTCGTCGAGCCGATCGCCAAGGAGCTGCCCATGGAGTACGCCCTCGAGCTCAACCGGCTGATCGAGCTGCAGATGGAAGGCGCGGTCGGCTAAGACCGCCCTCCGGAACCAGCTAGCGAATTCTGACGTAGGAAAGAGAGCAGACCGACAGCCATGGCTGAGGCTCAGAACATCCCCGTGGGCTCCACCACCGCGGGCCAGATCGCGGTGGCCGCCGAGTCGACCGTCGCCACGCGCATGAGCGCGCCCCCGTCCTTCGACGTGGCGGACTTCCCGGTCCCTCACGGCCGTGAGGAGGAGTGGCGGTTCACCCCGCTGGAGCGCCTGCGCGGGCTGCACGACGGCACCGCGGTCGCCACCGGCGACGGCGTGAAGGTCGACGTCCAGGCCCCCGAGGGCGTCACGGTCGAGACCGTCGGCCGTGACGACGCGCGGCTCGGCAAGGCCGGCACCCCGGTGGACCGCGTCGCCGCCCAGGCGTACTCGGCGTTCGAGAAGGCCGGTGTCGTCACCGTCCCCAAGGAGACGGTGCTCACCGAGCCCATCCGTATCGCCGTGCACGGCGAAGGCGGGGTCGCCTACGGCCACCAGGTCGTGGAGCTCGAAGCCTTCGCCGAGGCCGTCGTCGTCATCGACCACACCGGTGACGCGGTGCTCGCCGCCAACGTCGACTACATCCTGGGCGACGGCGCCAAGCTCACCGTCGTCTCCGTCCAGGACTGGGACGACAAGGCCGTGCACGTGGGCCAGCACAACGCGCTGATCGGCCGGGACGCCACCTTCAAGTCGTTCGTGGTCACCTTCGGCGGCGACCTCGTACGCCTCCACCCGCGTGTCCAGTACGCCGGCACCGGCGGCGAGGCCGAGCTCTTCGGTCTGTACTTCACGGACGCCGGTCAGCACCAGGAGCACCGTCTCCTCGTCGACCACAACACCCCGCACTGCAAGTCGAACGTCGCCTACAAGGGCGCGCTCCAGGGCGACAACGCCCACGCGGTGTGGATCGGCGACGTCCTCATCGAGGCCAAGGCCGAGGGCACGGACACGTACGAGATGAACCGCAACCTGGTTCTGACCGACGGCGCCCGCGTCGACTCCGTGCCGAACCTGGAGATCGAGACCGGCGAGATCGTCGGCGCGGGGCACGCGAGTGCGACCGGCCGCTTCGACGACGAGCAGCTCTTCTACCTGATGGCCCGTGGCATCCCCGCCGAGGAGGCCCGTCGTCTGGTGGTCCGCGGCTTCTTCGCCGAGCTGGTCCAGCAGATCGGCGTCGACGACATCGAAGAGCGCCTTCTCGTGAAGATCGACGAGGAGCTGGAGGCGTCGGTCTGATGGCTGACTCTTCGACGTTCCTACGCGTCTGCGGGCTGAGCGAGCTGGAGGAGGACACCCCGAAGCGGGTGGAACTCGACGGCACGCCGGTCTCGGTCGTGAAGACCGAGGGGGAGGTGTTCGCGATCTACGACATCTGCTCCCACGCGAACGTCTCGCTCTCCGAGGGCGAGGTGGAGGACTGTCAGATCGAGTGCTGGCTGCACGGCTCCAGCTTCGACCTCCGCACCGGCAAGCCGTCCGGCCTTCCCGCGACGCGCCCCGTCCCCGTATACCCCGTAAAGATCGAAGGGGACGATGTGCTCGTCTCCCTCACCCAGGAGTCCTGAGGCACCCATGGCAACGCTTGAAATCCGAGACCTGCACGTCACCGTCGAGGCCGACAACGCCACGAAGGAGATCCTCAAGGGCGTCGACCTCACCGTGAAGCAGGGCGAGACGCACGCCATCATGGGCCCCAACGGCTCCGGCAAGTCGACCCTCGCCTACTCCCTCGCGGGTCACCCGAAGTACACGATCACCAGCGGCACCGTCACCCTCGACGGCGAGGACGTCCTGGCGATGTCCGTCGACGAGCGCGCCCGCGCGGGCCTGTTCCTGGCGATGCAGTACCCGGTCGAGGTCCCCGGCGTCTCGGTCTCCAACTTCCTGCGCACCTCCGCCACGGCGATCCGTGGCGAGGCCCCCAAGCTGCGTACCTGGGTGAAGGAGGTCAAGGAGACCATGGAGCGCCTCCACATGGACCCCGCCTTCGCCGAGCGCAACGTGAACGAGGGCTTCTCCGGCGGTGAGAAGAAGCGCCACGAGATCCTTCAGCTGGAGCTGCTCAAGCCGAAGGTCGCGATCCTCGACGAGACCGACTCCGGCCTGGATGTCGACGCCCTGCGCATCGTCTCCGAGGGCGTCAACCGCGTCCGCGAGACCGGCGAGGTCGGCACCATGCTGATCACCCACTACACGCGCATCCTGCGCTACATCAAGCCCGACTTCGTCCACGTCTTCTCCGCCGGTCGGATCGTGGAGTCCGGCGGCGCCGAGCTCGCCGACAAGCTGGAGAACGAGGGCTACGAGGCATACACGAAGGGTGGCGTATCCGCGTGACGCAGCTGCCGGGCCTCCTCGACACCGAGGCGATCCGCAAGGACTTCCCCGTCCTGGACCGACTGGTCCACGACGGTAAGAAGCTTGTGTACCTGGACAACGCGGCGACTTCGCAGAAGCCGCGCCAGGTGCTGGATGCCCTCAACGAGTACTACGAGCGGTACAACGCCAACGTCCACCGCGGTGTGCATGTGCTCGCCGAGGAGGCCACGGCGCTGTACGAGGGCGCGCGCGACAAGGTCGCCGCGTTCATCAACGCGCCGAGCCGCGACGAGGTGATCTTCACCAAGAACGCCTCCGAGTCGCTCAACCTCGTGGCCAACATGCTGGGCTGGGCCGACGAGCCCTACCGGGTGGACCACGAGACCGAGATCGTCATCACGGAGATGGAGCACCACTCCAACATCGTGCCCTGGCAGCTGCTGTCGCAGCGCACGGGCGCGAAGCTGAAGTGGTTCGGCCTGACCGACGACGGCCGCCTCGACCTGTCCAACATCAACGAGATCATCACGGAGAAGACGAAGATCGTCTCCTTCGTCCTGGTGTCGAACATCCTGGGCACGGTCAACCCGGTCGAGGCGATAGTCCGCCGCGCGCAGGAGGTCGGGGCCCTGGTCCTGATCGACGCCTCGCAGGCCGCGCCGCACATGCCGCTGGACGTGCAGGCCCTCCAGGCCGACTTCGTGGCCTTCACCGGCCACAAGATGTGCGGCCCGACGGGCATCGGGGTGCTGTGGGGCCGCCAGGAGCTCCTGGAGGACCTGCCGCCCTTCCTCGGCGGCGGCGAGATGATCGAGACGGTGTCGATGCACTCGTCGACGTACGCTCCCGCTCCGCACAAGTTCGAGGCGGGCACCCCGCCGATCGCGCAGGCGGTCGGTCTGGGCGCGGCGATCGACTACCTGTCCGCGATCGGCATGGACAAGATCCTCGCCCATGAGCACGCGCTCACGGAGTACGCGGTGAAGCGGCTCGCCGAGGTCCCCGACCTGCGGATCATCGGCCCGACGACGGCCGAGGACCGGGGCGCGGCGATCTCCTTCACGCTCGGCGACATCCACCCGCACGACGTGGGCCAGGTCCTCGACGAGCAGGGCATCGCGGTCCGGGTGGGCCACCACTGCGCCCGCCCCGTGTGCCTGCGCTACGGAATTCCTGCGACTACGCGAGCGTCGTTCTATCTGTACTCCACGCCGGCCGAGATCGATGCTCTGGTCGACGGTCTGGAGCACGTACGGAACTTCTTCGGCTGAGGGGCGTGCTGAAAAGGTGAAGCTGGACTCCATGTACCAGGAAGTCATCCTGGACCACTACAAGCACCCGCACGGGCGCGGTCTCCGGGATGGCGACGCCGAGGTGCACCATGTGAACCCGACGTGCGGTGACGAGATCACGCTGCGCGTGAAGTACGACGGCACGACGATCGAGGACGTCTCGTACGAGGGCCAGGGCTGCTCGATCAGCCAGGCCTCGGCGTCCGTGCTGAACGACCTCCTCGTCGGCAAGGAGCTGGCCGAGGCGCAGAAGATCCAGGAGACCTTCCTGGAGCTGATGCAGTCCAAGGGCCGGATCGAGCCGGACGACGCGATGGAGGAGGTGCTGGAGGACGCGGTCGCGTTCGCCGGTGTCTCCAAGTACCCGGCCCGGGTGAAGTGCGCTCTCCTCAGCTGGATGGCGTGGAAGGACGCGACGGCCCAGGTGCTGGGCGGAGCCGACGCCGAAAGGAAGACGGCATGAGCGAGACCGTTGAGATGAAGCCCGCCTCCGAGGAGGAACTCCGCGAGGCGCTGTACGACGTCGTCGACCCCGAACTGGGCATCGACGTGGTCAACCTGGGCCTCATCTACGGCATTCACATCGACGACGCGAACATCGCGACGATCGACATGACGCTGACCTCGGCGGCCTGCCCGCTGACGGACGTGATCGAGGACCAGGCCAAGTCGGCCACGGACGGCCTCGTGAGCGAGCTCCGCATCAACTGGGTGTGGATGCCGCCGTGGGGCCCCGACAAGATCACGGACGATGGGCGCGAGCAGCTTCGGGCGTTGGGCTTCAACGTCTGAGTCCGTGTCGTCCGAGTCCGTGCCCGCGGACATGCGACGGACATGCAGTGGCCCCCGGCAACCGCCGGGGGCCACTGTCGTTCCCGGTCTCAGCTCAGGCCGTCCACCAGCCGGAACGTCGAGTCGGCGCGGTACAGGTCGGTGTTCTGGTACGGGTCCAGGCGGAGCTGGAAGTTCTTGTGGCGTAGGAAGCGGCCGGGGTAGTTGACCGACTCCAGCATGACGGCGCCGGAGGCGGAAGCGGACGTGCGGGGGCAGAAGGTGGCGTCCTGCTCGAAGAGGGTCGAGCCGTCGTCGCTCTCGGCGCGGGGGACGAATTCGCGGTGGCGGAGATAGGTGCCGTCGGCCGTGGCGAAGGAGTAGCAGGACGCGTCGGCCAGGCCCTTGACCCGTTTGAAGGTGGCGTTCTGGCGGGCCCCGGACGAGGTGACGGTGTCGAGCTTCACCAGGCCGCCGCTCACATGCCAGTAGCGGTCGGGGTAGTTGACCGAACGGATGGACGTCCAGGTCGTCGACGGCTTCGACGTGGACGGCGAACCGCCGCTGGAGTCCGAGGACTTGGTCGGCTCGGCGGAGGCTGTGGGGCTCGCGTCGCCGGTACTGGCCGTGGGTGTAGGTGCCGTGGTCGTCGCCGTCGGGTCGCCCGCCTTGCCGGGCGTCCTGGCGCCGGGCGTGGACGGCGTGGCGAAGGAGATGAGGCCGGGCAGCGTCGCCCCGGGTCCCGGCGAGGCGCTCTTGGTCATGGGCGACGCCTCGTCAGATTCCTTCTTGGTGACGGCTATCGCGGTGACGCAGGCCGCGATGGTCGATATCGCGAGAACGCCGGCCAGCCACAGGCGGCGCGTTCCCGGAGCCCGGGTGGTGTCCGGGGCCCAGCCGTTCTCCCACGGTTGCTGCTGAGGGGGCTGGGGCTTGTCTTCTGGCATGCGCGGTTCCTCCGGCGACGCACCAGGGTGACGGCTGCGGCCGTGATGGTGGGGGGTGTGAGTGGTGAAAGAGTAGTGGAGGTGCGGGGCTCCGGACAGCTGTTTCAGCGAGCGGTTTCCATGGGAGAGCGGTGGACTTCTGTGCCGCACGTGACTTTCGCACGTGACTTTCGCACGTGACTTCACACTGCATTCTCAGCGCCGTCCAAGTTCCGGCTCATGGTCGTTCGGCAGCGTGGGAACGTGGCTACCTGCGCATCTACCTCCGTACGACCCGTCTTCGTCCTCGGCTGTCCCCGCTCCGGGACGACCATGCTCCAGCTGATGCTGCACGCGCACCCGAGAATCGCGCTTCCCCCGGAGACACGCTTCGTCCTGCCCGCCTACGAGGACCGGCTGCGCTTCGGGGACCTGCGGGAGCCGGGCAACCGGGCCGGACTGGCGCAGTGGATCACCGGGCGGAAGGAGACCCGGTTCCACGAACTGGGCCTGGACGCGCACAGTGTCGCCGAGCGGATCGCCGACGCGCCGCCGACGCTGGGCTCCGCGCTGGGGGTCCCGCTCCAGGCGTACGCGGAGCGGCACGGCAAGGTGCGCTGGGGTGACAAGCGGCCTGCCTACGCCCTGCACGTGGACGCCATCCTGCGGCTCTTCCCGGACGCGCAGTTCGTCCACCTCGTCCGCGACGGGCGTGACTGCGTCGCCTCGCTGCTGGGGATGCCCTGGTGGCACCGTGGGTTCCACGAGGCCGTCGCCACCTGGGCGCAGGTGATGGACGTGACCCGGCGGTACGCGCGCCGGCTGGGACCGGACAGCTGGCGCGAGGTGCGCTACGAGGACCTGCTCGCCGACCCCGAGACCCAACTACGCGGAATCTGCGCCTACTTGGGTGAGGAGTACGCCCCCGAGACCACCGAACCGCACCGCCTGGCCGGTACGGCCGTGCCCGCCCGCAAGACCTGGCACCAGCGCACCCACGGTGCGCTGGACGCCTCACGGGCGGGCAGCTGGCAGCAGCGGCTGACGCCGGACCAGATCCGGCTGTGCGAGGCGGTGCTGGGGGAGCGGCTGGTCCGCAACGGCTACGAGCTGAGCGGAGCCGTCCGCCCCGACCCTGCCGAACTGCTCCACTACCGCAGGGTCGAGGCCCTGCGTCGCGCGGCCCACGCCAAGCGGCGGATGCTCGACCGCCTGGCGCGGGTACGCGAACCGGGCCCGGTGGCGGCCCGGCCGGTCACCACCTCCGAGTTCAGGGCGTGATCCGTACGACCTGCGGGTCGTGGTCGCTGGTCTGGTCCGGGAACTCACTGTTGATGTGCACGATGTCGTAGTCGTACGACGTGACCGACGAGCTGACGAGCGTGTGGTCGAGCACCTGCGAGTTGCCGTCGTAGACGTAGGTGTACTGCTGCGCGGCCGGCAGCGTGTCCACCAGGTCGGTCAGCACCCCGCCCTCCAGGTTGGAGACGGCGGTGGAGAACTGGTAGTCGTTCAGGTCGCCGAGCACGATCACGTTCGCGTCCGACTGGGCGGCGAGGATCGAGTCCACGAAGGAGTTCACCACCGAGCCCTGGCTGCCCCGCTGCGTCTCGGAGGACCGGGCCGGCGGCTGGTACTGGCTGTGCAGCGAGTAGTCCCCGCCCTTCGAGACGAAGTGGTTGGCGATCACGAAGTACTTCTCGCCGTTGAAGGTGAACTCCGCGGCGAGCGGCTTGCGGCTGGCCGACCAGGCCGAGTTCGACGGCGCGATCCGGCCCGGGTTGTAGGTCAGCTGAGCGAGGCCGCTGCTCGTGGTCACCGAGTCGGCCGTGGTCGCCGTCGCGCTGCCGCGTGCGGTGAAGCCCACGCGCGCGGAGTTGTACAGGAACACCTGGCGGATGTTGCCGCCGGTCTCCCCGCCGTCCGCGTCGTTCGTCGGGTTGATCTGCGTGTACGAGTACGTCGGGCCGCCCGCCGTCTTGATCGCGGAGATCAGCGTGGACAGGGTCGTGCTCGCGGAGACCGTGCCGTCGTCCGTCGCGCCGTTGTTGTCCTGGACCTCCTCCAGGGCCACGATGTCGGGCGACTTCAGGTTGTTCACGATGCCCGAGGCCAGCGCCGAGAACTTCGAGGCGGCGTCGGTCGGGTCGAGGTTCTCCACGTTGTAGGTCGCCACCGACAGCTGGCCCGTCGACTGGGCCGTCGTCGTCTCCTTGGCGACGCCGCCCGACGTGAGTGTGCCGAGCGAGGTGGCCTGGAGGGTGTAGCCGCCGTACGCGATGTAGTCGAGGACGCCGGTCGCACCGGAAAGCGTGTCGCCCACGGTCGCCGTCGGGAACGTCGACGACAGCAGCGTGCTGACCTGGAGGCGGCCGGAGTTCTGGCTGCTGTAGGAGGAGTAGAGCGAGCCGCCGCGTGCCGACGTCACCTGCGAGGGTTTGACGTTGACCCACAGCTCGCTGTACTCGTCGGTCCGGCCGACCACCGGCGCGGAGCCGATGGCGACCCGCATGCCCTCCAGGGACTCGTAGTAGTCCAGGGCGTACGTCGTCGGGGCGAGCGTGTACGAGTTGATCGAGCCGCCGCTGTTGGTGCGGGTGTAGGTCGCCGGGACCGTCGAGTCGCTGATCGTGACCGCCGAAGGCAGTGTGTTCCCGGTCGAGTTGGTGGTCCAGGTGGCGCTGCCGAGCTCGGTGAGCGACTGGCTGCCGGAGGACGAGTCGGGGTAGTACTCGGAGACCTTGCCGGTGACCGTGACGCTGTTGCCGACCGTGGTGCTCGGCGTCGTCGACCCCGTGTAGACGAAGATCGCGTCGCTGGTCGCCGTGTTGCCGTCGCTGCTCGCGCTCTGGATCCAGAAGCCGCGCGAGGAGCCGGTGGAGCGGATCGCGGTGACGATGCCGGTCGTGGTGACCGTCGAGCCGTTGTACGGGGAGATCCGGGTCGAGCCCTGGATGGCGGAGATCGTGTAGGTGGCCGCGTGCGCGCTCGCCGGGAGGGCGATCAGCGCGGCCGACGCGAGGAGGCCGGCGGCCAGGGTGCGGGTACCGAGCGCGAGTGTTCTGTCCATGTGCGTCCCTTCAACGGTCAGTGGGGTGAGCGCAGGTGGTGCATGGACGTACGTGAGCGACTGGTCGGGGAGAGTTCTAAGCGCCCAGCGTTACGTCTCCATGTACGGAACGTGTTCTACGCGTGTCGTCTACGCGCGTCATCAGTTCTCTGTGGAAGAGCTGTGCGGGACCTGTTATGTACACTTGTACACATGGGGTATCTGACGCTCGCCGGCGCCATAGCCGCCGAGGTGGCCGCGACGACTGCCATGAAGTACAGCGACGGCTTCAGCAGGCTCTGGCCCTCGCTGCTGACCGCTCTCGGCTATGTCGTCGCCTTCGCGCTGCTCGCGCAGACGCTGAAGACCCTCTCGGTCGGTACGGCGTACGCGATCTGGTCCGGGGCCGGCACCGCGACGATCGCCGTCATCGGACTTGTCCTCTTCGGCGAGGCGCTGACCCTCACCAAGGTCGCCGGCCTCGTGCTGATCGTCGGCGGAGTGATGGTGCTCAACATGGGAGGCGCGCACTGATGCCTCGCCGCTACGACCCCGAGCGACGGCAGCGGATCATCGACGCGGCGATCCGGGTGGTGGGGGAGAAGGGCCTGGCCGGGCTGAGCCACCGGTCGGCCGCGGCCGAGGCGGACGTCCCGCTCGGCTCGACGACGTACCACTTCAAGACCCTCGACGAGCTGATGGTCGCCGCGCTGCGACAGGCGAACGAGGGTTTCGCCAAGGTGGTCGCCGCGCGCGGCGGCCTCGCCGATCCGCGCACCGACCTGGCCGCCGAGCTGGCCGCGCTGCTGGGCGAGTGGCTGGCCGGCGACCGTACCGGCGTCGAGCTGGAGTACGAGCTCTACCTCGCCGCCCTGCGCCGCCCCGCCCTGCGGCCGGTCGCCGCCGAGTGGGCCGACGGCCTCGCCGCCCTGCTGGCGTCCCGTACGGACGCCGCGACGGCGCGGGCCCTGGTCGCGCTGATGGACGGGATCTGCCTTCAGGTGCTGCTGACCGACTCGCCGTACGACGAGGAGTACGCCCGGGAAGTGCTGGCGCGGGTCGTCCCCCCGGGGACGGCGCGCCCGGACGTCATTCCCCCGGGTCCGGCTCGCCCAGACGCCTGACCGTCGCCAGTGCCGCCTCCACGCTCCCCGCGACATCCGTGACCGGGTACTGCACGTCCCGGACGACCCGGTCCCGGTCGACGACCAGGGTGAGCCGCTTCAGGCGGCTCGTGCCCGCCGCTCGGAAGGTCGGCAGGCGCAGCGCGGCGATCAGGGACAGCTCGGCGTCGGACAGCAGCGGGAAGCGCAGCCGCTCCTTGTTCGCGAACGCCCGCTGCTCGTCCGGGCGTTGGGTGGAGACGCCGTGCACGGTGGCGCCGGCCGCGGTGAACTCGGTGAGCCGGTCGCGGTAGGTGCAGGACTCGAGGGTGCAGCCGGGGGTGCCGGGGATGTCGGTCCACCCCGGCGGGTAGGCGTCGGGGCGGGCGTAGGCGCCGGGGAAGCAGTACAGGACGGTGTACGGGGTGTCCGCGGCGACCGGGTCGCGCCACTCGCCCTGATGGTCGAGGAGTCGGAGCTCGGGAATCCGGGTGCCCAGCAGTTCGTGGACCCGCTGGGCCTCCCGTGACGCCTCCCCCGCCGTGGCCGTCGCCGTCCCGTCACCCAGGACCCAGGCGTCCCCCCAGTCCTGGAGGGCGATCAGGACGGGTAGCAGGGCGCGGCCGCGCGGAGTGAGGCGGTACTCGTGGCGCACGGGACGCTCCTGATACGGCACCCGGGTCAGTACGTCCGCCTCGACCAGGAGGCGCAGCCGTTCGGTCAACACCTTGCGTGACAGGCCGAGTTCGCGCTGGAGGTCGTCGAAGCGGTGCACTCCGCGCGCGGCGTCACGCACGATCAGCAGAGTCCACCAGTCGCCGACGACGTCCAGGGCCTGGGCGATGGCGCAGGTGGCGTCCTCCAGGCTCGTTCTGCGGGCCATGGGCTCCCGTCCCTTCGCGCACCCGGTCGTCGTTGACCCGAGGCTGCCATGCTGCCATAGTGAGTTCCCAAAAGAAACTAACTCGCTGGTCGGTCGGTCGGTCGGTTGGTTCGGGGGAGGGCGGGGACGGGTGCGAGGGCTGCGGGACGTGCCGCGAACGGTGTGGCTGCTGGCCGGCGGCACCTTCGCCAACATGGTCGTCAGCGTCGGTTTCGCCTACCTCTTCCTCTACCTGACCGGACCGCGCGGACTGGGCGCGGGCGAGGCGGGCCTGCTCAGCGGCGCCGGGGGCGTCGGGCTGGTCGCCGGCAACTTCACCGGTGGCTGGTACGGGGACCGGTTCGAGCACCGGCGGGTGCTGCTCGTGGCCGCGGCGGGCTCGGGACTGCTGCTGGCCGCCGTACCCCTGCTCCCGACCCCTGCCCTGTACCTCGTACTCCCGGTCGCCCAGTACGCGTCCGGAGCGCAGCGCGCCGCCAACTCCGCGCTCGTCGCGGTGATCGTGCCCGAGGGGGCGCGGCGACAGGCGTTCGCGGTGGTACGGGCCGCGTCCAACGGAGGGTTCACCGTCGGGCCCGTGCTGGGCGCGCTGGTCGCCACCCGGTTCTCGTACGACTGGCTCTACGTCGCCGAAGGGCTCGGCAGTCTCGGGCTCGCCTGCTGGACGGCCCGGGTGGTCCCGGCGCGCGGGGCGGTGAAGCGGGCGGCGGGGCCGGACCGTGGGGAGGGCGGAGTGTGGCCGGCGCTGCGGGCCCGGCCGGCGGTACTGGTGCTGCTGCCGGCGATCCTCGTCGTCGACGTCGTCTACCGGCAGCAGTACTCGACCTTCCCCGTCTACCTCGCCGACCACGGCCTCGACGCCCGCGTGTACGGATCCCTGCTCGCGATCAACGGCGGGGTCCTGCTGTGCCTCGAACTGCCCGTGGCGCTCGCGCTGCGCCGCCGGTCGCCGCTGCACATCGTGGGCGGCGGGCTGCTGCTGGTCGGCGCGGGCTACGCGGTGCTGCCGACCGGGGCAGGCCTCGGCACGGCCATCGTGATGATGACCCTCCTCACGCTCGGCGAACTCCTCTACAAGACCACCGCCACCGCGTACGTCGCCGACCGGGCCCCGGAACACGTCCAAGGCCGTTTCCAGTCCCTCTACGCCGGGGTGTCCATCAGCGGAGTGGTCCTGGCGGCACCGCTCGGGGGCGCGCTGTACGAGGCGGCCCCGGGGGTGCTGTGGCCGGTGTGCGCGGGGCTGGGGCTGGCGGCCGGGGGCGCGGTGCTGGGAGCGGGGCGGTTGAGGCGTGGGGCGGACGGCGAGGCGGAGGCGGAGGCTCCGGTGGTGCGAGTTGCGGAGCGGCGGGTGTGACGGCGCCCGCCACCTGAGACGGCCCCCCACTGGTTGGCCTCCGCGGCCCCCGTCCGGTTAGGTTGCCCTTATGACCGACACGACTGCTCCTCGTACCACCGGCGCCGTGGCCGCCGGGCTTGCTACCGTCGCCGCCGACGGCACCGTTCTCGACACCTGGTTCCCCGCGCCCGAGCTGTCCGCCGAACCGGGCCCCGCCGGCACCGAGCGGCTCGACACCGAGCGCACCCGCGAGCTGCTCGGTGAGCACGGCGTCGCCGCCCTGTGCAAGGACGAGGTGCGGGGCGTGGAGATCGTCGCGGTCCGTACGGTCATCTCCTCGCTCGACGACAAGCCGCTCGACACCCACGACGTCTACCTGCGGCTGCACCTGCTCTCGCACCGCCTGGTCAAGCCGAACGAGCAGAACCTGGACGGCATCTTCGGCTTCCTCGCCAACGTCGCCTGGACCTCCGTCGGCCCGGTCGCCGTGGACACCCTGGAGACCGTACGGCTCGCCGCACGCGCGCGTGGCCTGCACCTCAGCGTGTTCGGCGTGGACAAGTTCCCGCGGATGACGGACTACGTGGCCCCGGCCGGTGTCCGGATCGCCGACGCCGACCGTGTCCGCCTCGGCGCTCACCTCGCGGCCGGCACCACCGTCATGCACGAGGGCTTCGTCAACTTCAACGCCGGCACCCTCGGCACCTCCATGGTCGAGGGCCGCATCTCCCAGGGCGTCGTCGTCGGCGACGGCTCGGACATCGGCGGCGGCGCCTCCACCATGGGCACCCTCTCCGGCGGCGGCAAGCAGCGTGTCGCCATCGGTGAGCGCTCCCTGGTCGGCGCGGAGGCCGGCGTCGGCATCGCCCTCGGCGACGACTGCGTGGTCGAGGCAGGCCTGTACCTCACCGCCGGCACCCGCGTCACCCTGCCCGACGGCACGATCGTCAAGGCCCGCGAGCTGTCCGGCGCCTCCAACATCCTCTTCCGCCGCAACTCGGTCACCGGCGCGGTCGAGGGCCGCCCGAACAACGCGGAGTGGGGCGGCCTGAACGACGTCCTGCACAGCCACAACTGATCCCCCGCAGCACCGCACGCGCGCGTGAGCGCCCTTCCGCCCCGGAGGCGGGAGGGCGCTTTCGTCGTCCCGGCGGTCAGCCTGGCAGTCTCGCCGCGAACTCCGCCAGCGCCGCGAAGTCGTCGTCCGTCAGCCCGATCCGCGGACTGACGTGGTGCAGCAGCGCGGGGCCGGGATGGCGGGTGGCCACATACGCGTCGTCGGCCGGGCTCTGCTCGTCGTCCACCCAGGCGAAGGGCCGGCCCTCGGCGTACGCCACGATCGCCTCGGTCTTCCAGTGCACCCCGTCGGGCCGCTCCGCGAACAGGTGCGTGCCGAAGTCGACGTACGGCAGTGCGGGCAGCCCCACGACCGGTGCGATCCAGCGGTTCGCCGCGTCCATCCACGTCGTGGCCCAGCACAGCTCGAACGGCAGGCCGAGCAGCGCCGCGCCGTGCTCGGGATTCAGCCAGACCCGCAGCGCCCTGCCCGGGTGCAGGGCGACCCTGATCGTCGTATAGCCCTCGGGCCGCCGCTCCGGCTGCGCGGCGTACGGGTTGAGGGGACCGTCGACGTCGAGGAAGAGCAGGGGGCGGCTCACCCGGCCACCGTACGGCAACGTGGGTGCGGAGCACGTGGAGAATTTCCTGCCGGGACAGGCATAGCCGCGGCCCGCCGCGCGCGTCACATGGGACACAGGGGCTGGACATCGGGGCCGCCCGGGGGAAGAGAAGGTGACGATGGATGCCGAACGGCTGGCGGGTTTCAGGGAGTTCGTGGACAGCAGGTCGTCGGCGCTGCTGAAGACCGCCGTGCTGCTCAGCGGCGGCGACCGGCACGCGGGCGAGGACCTGTTGCAGAACGCCCTGGTCAAGGCGGCCGGGCGCTGGCACCGCATCGACGAGCCCGAGGCCTACGTACGGCAGGTCCTCTACCGCCAGCAGGTCAGCCGATGGCGGCTGAAGTGGCCCAGACGCGAGGTCAGCGTCGCCGAACCGCCGGACGGCGGAGCGGGCGTGGACGCCTCGTCCGCCGCGGAACTGCGCGTGGTGATGCGCGGTGCGCTGTCCCGGCTCACTGCCCGCCAGCGCACCGTGCTGGTGCTGCGCTACTTCGAGGACCTGCCCGAGGCCGACGTGGCGCGGCTGCTGGGCTGCTCCGTCGGCACCGTACGGTCCACCACCCACCGCTCCCTCGCCCGGCTGCGCACCCTCGCGCCCGAACTCGCGGCACTCGGCGCCGCCGACGCCGAGCAACAGCCGTCGTCCCGTGACTTCTCGCCCGTGGAGGTGCGTCCGTGAACGTCGAGGAACTGGTGCGCGCGTCCCTGCGGGAACAGGCTGCTGGGCAGCCGTCGGCGGGACCGGGGTTCGCCGACCGGGTACTGGCCGCCCGCCGGCGAAGCCGCACCCGCAGGCTCGCCTCCGTCGCCGCGGCCACCGCGGCCGTGGTCGCCGTCGCGGTGGGGGTGCCGCTGCTGGATTCCGGCAAGGGCGACGTACGTCCGGCGGGCGTGGTGGACGGGGGCGGGACCAGCGCTCACCCCGACCAGTCGCCGCCGCGCGACCTGATCGCCGCCGGGGACGTGGCGCTGGCCGCGTACTACACGTCGGAGATCGTCAAGCAGGCGGACGACACCGGCGTCGTCGTCCGTACCTACTGGCTGCTCGACCCGAAGACCGGCACGTACGTGAAGACCACCAAGTGGTCCTACGTCGCCGTCGCCCCCGGCATGAAGACGGCCGCCGTCCTGGAGCAGGACCTCCCCGCCCGGCGGATCGGCCTGCTCGACCTCGCCACGGGAAAGGTCGAGCGCTGGATCCCGGTCGACCAAGGGGTCGGCGGACTCGCGTTCTCGCACGACGGGAGGAAGCTCGTCGCGACGACCTACGGCGAGAACCCGGATCTGCGTGTGGAGGTGACGAGTACCTCCGGGGAAGTCGGCTGGATGGCGCCCTACGGCAGATCGAGCCGGACCGGCTTCCGCGTCCTCGACGTGGCCTCCGGGGGAGGTTCCTGGGCCCGTGTCGCGCCCCGCCGCGATGTCAACGGCCGCGAGGACTTCGCCTTCAGTCGCGACGGCAGCCTGGTGTTCTCGAGGATCGTCGGGGAACGCGACGGCATGCAGCAGTACTACGACCTCCTGGGCAATGAGGTCGCCGCGCCCGCGAAGGAGCGGTACCTGCGCTGGGACGTCGGCGCACGGCTGTCCCCGGACGGCAGGCTCGCCGCGGGCGGTCTGACGAAAGAGGTCCCCGACAAGTCGTACTCCGCGATCCGCGATCCCCGCACCGGAAAGGAGATCGTCAAGGTCCGCGGTGCGGAGCTGCTCGCCTGGGCGGACGACAAGCGGCTCATCGCGTGGGAGCGCGCCGCGGGCTCGGAGGTGTACCGGCCCATGCTCGTGCTGGTCACGATCGGCAGCGACAAGGTCGTACAGCTGAGTGGCCCTCGCGAGCAGACGGAAGACCCGGGCCGGCAGTGGGAGCCTGTCTTCGCCGAGCGCTGAGCAGAGCTCGGATCAGCCGGCCACGAGCCGCTCGTACTCCGCCAGCAGCCCGTCGACGGCCTCGCGGCCGGCGGGCAGCAGCGGTGCGCGGACCGGGCCGGCCGGCATTCCGAGGGCGCCCAGGAGCGCCTTGGCGGTTACGGTGCCGGGCAGGCCCGCCGACATCATCAACTCGATGAGCGGGGTGGCCCGTTGCTGGAGGCGGGCCGCCTCAGCCGTGTCGCCCGCGTCGAACGCGTCCAGGACCGAGCGGAGTTGGCGCGGGACCACGTTCGCGACCGTGCTGACGTATCCAGCGGCGCCCACCGCGTACAGGGCGAGGTTGTGCTCGTCGCAGCCCGCGTAGTACGCCAGGTCCGTGCGGGACAGCACCTTCTGGGTGCCGAGGAAGTCGTAGGAGCAGTCCTTGACGGCGACGATCCTCGGGTGTTCGGCGAGGCGGATCATCGTGTCGGGTTCGATGCGGGTGCCGGTGCGGCCGGGGATGTCGTACAGCACGACCGGCAGCCCGGAGGCGTCCGCGACCTCCCGGAAGTGCGCCTCGACCGCGTCCTGCGGGGGCCTGCTGTAGTACGGGGTGACCACCAACACCGCGTCGGCGCCCGCCTTTTCGGCCTCCAGGGCGAGCTCCACGGTGTGCCGTGTGTCGAACGTGCCCACGCCCGCCACGAGGGAGACCCGGTCGCCCACCGCCTCGCGCACGGCCCTGATCAGCGCCGACTTCTCGGCGTCCGTCGTGGTCGGCGACTCACCCGTCGTGCCGGACAGGACGAGCCCGTCGCACCCCTCCGCCACCAGTCGGCCGGCGAGCCGCTGCGCGCCGTCGAGGTCGAGCGCGCCCGCCTCGGTGAACGGCGTGATCATGGCGCAGAGGGCGCGGCCGAAGGGAGGGTTCGAGGAACCTGCGTTCGTCATGGGAGTAGTCTCGGCAAGGCAATCGTGAAGCTCCACTTAATTCTTCTACGAGGTATTCGTAAGGGTTACTGAGAGGTGGGTGTGTCCTGGGCATCATGGACTGCCCGTGCGACGAAGACGAGCTCGCGGCCGGGGCGGTCGGGCGCGTCCCGCACGTCCTCCACCATGTATCCCTGGGCGACCAGGTCCGCCTCGACCTCCTCCCGCTCGCGGAAGCGCAGCGTCGAGGCCGAGGTCAGCACCTGCCCGTCCGCCGCGAACACATGGGTCCAGCGGAACGTCACCAGCGGCCCGCTCACCTCGGTCACCTCCACCCACCTCTCCACCGCACCGACGCCCGGGATCTCCGTCACCGCGTACGAGGCCTCGCGGTTCCACTCCTCCCATGCCCGCCGCGCCGGATCCCGTGTCTCGAAGACCAGACGCCCGCCGGGCCGCAGCGCCG
The DNA here is from genome assembly GCF_040296605.1 of Streptomyces sp. NPDC002088. Lineage (NCBI taxonomy): Bacteria > Bacillati > Actinomycetota > Actinomycetes > Kitasatosporales > Streptomycetaceae > Streptomyces > Streptomyces sp. NPDC002088. The sequence continues at coordinate 28,595 of NZ_JBEOXO010000020.1, forward strand.
CGTGGGTCCCTTGCAGGGAGCGCCGCCATGCCTGCGGGTCGGTGATGTGCTGGGCGACGTTCGCCGTCATCGTCGCGAGGTCGACCCGCAGCGGCGGCAGAGCCGTCGCGTCACCGCAGATCCAGCGCACCCGCCCGCCGCCCGGCTTGGCCCGGGCCACGTCCAGGGAGGCCAGGGCGGGATCGACCCCGACGACCTCGATGCCCCGGTCGGCCAGCAGCAGCGCGAACACGCCCGTCCCGCAGCCGATGTCCAGTACGCGCCGCACCCCGAACTCCTCCGCCACGCGGACGTACGCGTCGAGATCACCGCGATCGGGGTCGAGCGGGTCGTAGATCGCGGCGAGCCGCGGATGCCGGAAGCCCTCGTCAGCCATGGGGCGACGGTACGCGGAGCTGGTGGGGTGGGCGGAGGCCCTGTGTCCAATTCGGTCACTCATGGGTCACTATGGGCAGGACGGTCATCGACCCCTGGTCATGGGAGGCGTCATGAAGCTCGGCAAGGCACTCGCCACCGGCGTCGCGGAGGAGCGGCCGCAGGTCCGGCCGGAGGAAGCGGAACTCGAGCTCCCCGAAGAGGCACAGGAAGTGCGCGCCGCCGCGCCCGAAGAGGTGCCGGCCGCCCGATGAGGCTGCGGCTTCCGGAGGAACGCCCGACGGAGCCGCCGACCGGATTCAAGATCGCCCACCCGGTGCTGTCCCAGGACGGCACCCGGGCCGGGTTCACCGGCGTGTCGCTCGGCGGCGCGCTGCCGTACGGAGTCGTGGCCGACGCGTCCTGCGTCTACGGCCTGCGGCACCGGGCACCGCACCGCCGCTGCGACTGCGGCTTCCACTGCGTACACGACCGCACGGCGGCCGAGGCGCTGCTGTGCACGGCCGAGCACCGGGCGGCCGTCCTGCTCGAGGTCTCCGTCCTGGGCGCCTACATCCGCTTCGAGCGCGGCTTCCGCTACGCCCGCCAGCGGGTGCGCACGGCGACGGTCGGACCGTGCGCGTGCGGCACGGTCCCGGCCACGCTCGCCGACGCCGGTTGGGGCCGACCCGGCTGGCGTGCCCTGGCGGCCGCCTGCACGGGCTGCGTACGCGGCCGTACGTCCCTGTCGCTCGCGGCATTCGCCCGGCTGGCCGGCGACGGGCTACGGGTCGGGTCCGGCACCGGTGGCCCGGCGTCGGCGGCGGACCTCGTCGCCCCCGACGGCCTCGGCGTGCCCGAACTCGTCGCCGAGGCCGCCCTGTTGCAGGCGCGGTTGGACTGGTTCCAGACCCAGCTGGCGCGGTTGGGCGAGGGTGGGCCTGGTGGGGAGCCGCGGGGATAGGAGGGCCCCGCCCGGGTACCCGATTGTTCCGTGACCGAAGAGGAGGCGGGACATCGTGACCGGGACCATGGACGCCCGGCCCGTGCGGGGTGGACGGGACGCGGAGCGCCGCTCCGTGGCCGAACTCGTCGGACAGGCCACCGAACAGCTTTCCCGGCTCGTACGGCAGGAAGTGATCCTTGCCAAGGAGGAGTTGACCGAAAAGGTGCGGCGTGCGGGGCGTGGCGGCGGACTGCCGGGCGCCGAGGGTGCCGTCGCCTACGCGGGTCTGCTCGCCCTGGCCGGCGCGGCCACCGCCGCCCTCTCGCTGACGTTGCCCGTGTGGGCCGCGGCGCTCATCGTGACGGGGGTGCTGTTCGTGTTCGCGGGCCTGCCGGCCGCGACCGGTCGTGCCCGACTGCGCCGGGCCGCACCGCCCACGCCCGAGGAGGCCCTCGGCAGCGTCAGGGCCGATGTCGAGGAGATCAGGGGAAGGGCCCACCGATGACGACAGGCAGGACAGCGCAAGGCGCGGCCGGGGCCAAGGGGCCCGACGGGCTGCGCCGCCAGATCGAGCGGACCAGGAGCCAACTCGGCGACACCGTCCATGAATTGGCGGCGAAGGTGGACGTCAAGGGTCGCGCGAAGGCCCGTGTGGCCGACCTCGGGGACCGGGTCGGCGCGATGACCGTCCAGCTGCGCAGCAGCGCCGCACAGGCCGGTCAGGGCGTGCAGGACACGGCGGTGCACGCCGGCCATGGTCTGCAGGACACGGCCGCATGGGCGGGGCACAGTCTCCAGGACACCGCCGCGCGAGCGGGACACAGCCTCCATGACACGGCGACGCGGGCGGGACGCTCGGCGGAGCACGTGCTCCCGGGTCCGTTCCGCCGCGCCGTCCGGGCCGGGCGGCGGCATCCGCGGCCGGTGCTGATCGTCGGTGCGGCGGGGGCGGCGATCGTCGCGGCCGGCGTGCTACGGAGACGGCACGACGGGCGGTAGCGGCACAGGGCGCAACTGCGGGGCAGCGCACGACTGCGGCACAGGGTGCAACTGCGGGGCAGCGCACAATCGCGGCACAGAACCCAACCGCGCGTCGCGGCCCGGGTCGGTTCTCCGGCCCGGGCCGAGCCCTGTCCGGTCGGCCTCCGCGTCCGCGCCGCCACCGAACACTCCAGCCGCCTGGACAAAAAAAGTTTTCGGTGAGACGGTGGACGCATGCTGGATGTCACCGTGATCGAGGACCCCGAGGCCGCCGCCGTCTCCCTGGACCCCATCAGGGCCGGGCTGCTCGCCGAGCTGGCCGCAGGCCCCGCCTCGGCCGCCATGCTGGCCGGCAAGGTCGGGCTGCCCAGGCAGAAGGTGAACTACCACCTCAAGGCCCTGGAGCGGCACGGCCTGGTGGAGCTGGCCGGCGAGCGCCGCAAGGGCAACGTCACCGAGCGGCTGATGCGCGCGACGGCGGCGTCGTACGTCATCTCGCCGCTCGCGCTCGCCGCCGTGCAGCCGGACCCGGACCGCTTCCGCGACCAGCTTTCCGCGCGCTGGCTGCTCGCCCTCGGCGCCCGGCTGGTCAGGGACGTCGGCTCGCTGATCACCGGCGCCGCGAAGGCCCGCAAACGGCTGGCGACGTACGCGCTGGACGGCGAGGTGCGCTTCGCCTCGGCCGCCGACCGGGCAGCGTTCGTCGAGGAACTCACGGCCGGGGTGAGCGCCCTGATCCGCAAGTACGACGCCCCCGACGCCGAGGACGGCCGCGACCACCGGATCGTCGTAGCCCTCCATCCCACGGTCAAACCCCAGCCACCCGCCACCATCCCGGAACTCGACGAGAAGTAGCCAGGAGCCAGTCATGTCCAAGGAATTCGAGATCACCCGCGAGTTCGAGGTCGACGCCACGCCCGAGGAGGTGTGGGAGGCGATCACCGACGGCACCGGCGGATACCTGTGGCCGATGGAGCCGCCCGAGCCCAAGGTCGGCGGCAAGGCGGCCTTCGGATCCACGGTCACCACCTACGACCCCCCGCACCACCTCACCATCCGCAGCGAGGACGTCGGTTTCCCCGTCCAGAGCGTGAACCAGCTCGAGCACGTCATCGAGTCACGCGACGGAGGCCGGCGCGCCTGGGTGCGGTATGTGCACAGCGGGATCTTCACCGACGACTGGGACAACCAGTACGACGGCGCGAGCAAGCACACCGACTTCTACCTGCACACCCTGCGCGAGTACCTGACCCACTTCGCGGGCCGCCCGGTCGCCTTCGCGACGCTCGACGGTCCCGGGGCGTCCACGGCCGCCGACGCCTTCGCCGCCGTGGGCCGGGCCCTCGGCCTCGCCGAGGACACGGCACAGGGCGCGCGGGTGACGGCCCGCGGGCCCGCCGGGCAGGCGTTCGACGCCGTGGTCGACTACCGCAACCCGTACTTCCTCGGGCTACGGACCGACGGCGCCCTCATCCGCTTCTTCGGACGCAACCACTGGGGTGCGCCGGTCGGCATCTCCGTCCACGACTTCGCGCCGGATGCCGACGCGAAGGTGAACGAGACCGCCTGGCAGGACTGGCTGAACGGGGTGTTCAGCCGGTCCCAGTCCGAGTCCCGGTCCTGAGTGCGGGCTACGGCTTGAACCGCAGCACCTGCGGGTCGTGGTCGCTGATCTGGTCGTTGTCTTGACGAACGCGTTGGCGGCCGTCGCCTGGAGGTGGCGCTGGGTCTCCGAGCTGCGTACCACCGGCTGGTACCGCGAGGTCAGCCCCTGGTCGCCGCCCTTGGGGTTGAAGTGGTCGGCGATCACGAAGACCGTCCTGTCACGGAAGACGAACTCGCCGACCAGCGGCTTGTGGCTGGACGACCCGGCCGTGCCGGCCGGGTCGATCCGGCTGGAGGAGGCCGTCGGCTGCGCCTTGCCGTGCACCTTGGTGACGCCGACGGCGGTCGTGGCGTCGCCGCCCGCCCGGTCGGTGAAGGAGACCCGCTCCGGGTCGAACAGGAACACCTGGCGGAGGTTGCCGCCCGGCTCAGTGGTGACGCGCGTAGAATTGCGGTGAACAGATGTCCGTCCGGTTTCTACGCGCGTCAATCTCCGGCCTGCTCAGGCCACTTGTCAAGGTTTCAGCCGTGTACGGACCCGACGAGCAGATGAACCGGGCGGCATGGGTGGAAATCCGTCTAGGCTGAGTGGTTGAACCGTGATACGTACGGCCGTCAAGGCGCCCTAGGAGAACCAACCGATGTCAGACAGCTCCAGCTCCTCCCTGCCACCGGTGCGGCTGCACCCCGAAGCGGAGCTGGCGCGGGACGCCCTGTCCACGCCGTTGCTCTCCCGGGCCGCCCGGCTCGCCCGCTGGGCCGGACCCGGCACCCGGGTCGACGCCGGAGGCGGCCTTGCCGAGGAGCAACTGCCCGCGGCGGCCGAGACCCTCGGGCTGACCGGCGACGACGCCGCCGCCCTCGCGAGCGAGGCCTGGGGGATCGCCGTGGACACCGGGCTCGTCGAGGTCGTCGACGAGGAGGCGGGCACCGTGGCGGCGGGCGAGGACCTCGCCCTGCTCAGCGGCGGCTCGCCGCACGACGTGCTCGGGGTGTGGCTGGCCGCGCTGGAGACCGTGCTGGCCGATGCGAGCGTGCCCGACCTCGACGACCTGGTCGCGGCGATGAGCGAGGGCGGCGAGATCGACCTCTCCGAGCTGGAGTGGGACCCGGAGGCGGAGGCCGAGTTCCTCGAGGGCGTCCTGGGCAACCTGTACCTGCTGACGGTGAGCGAGGACGGCCCCGGCGACAGCCCCGTACCGCTCCCGGCGCTCGCCGCGTCGATGATCGTGCCCGGCGACATGGGCGAGCCCACCAACGACGTGCTGGAGCAGGTGTCCGACGCGATGATGCGGCTGGACGACCAGTTCCGGCTGCTGGAGCCCGTGGGGCTGGTGGACTACCAGCCGGTCGACGAGACGCTCATGGCGGACACCGAGGACGCCGCCGAGGAACCCTCGGCGGCGGTCGACGACACCGATGTCTCCCGCTACGGCATGGTCCGCCTCACGCCCCTGGGCCGGTACGGGCTGCGCGCGCGGCTGCTGGAGGCCGGCTTCGAGGCACCCGCCGTCGGTGACCTTTCGGACAAGGGCGCGGACGCGCTGCTCGACGGGACGGCCACGTTCCCGCCGGCGGCGGCACACGCCGAGACCGAGCACTGGCTGGCGCACCGCGAACCCCTGGCGGCGGCACGGGAGTTGCTCGCGGCGGCACGCGGCACCGATGCCGGCGCACCACTGCGGCGACTGCGCTGCCAGCAGGCCCTGTCCCTGGTCGGCGCGGAGGCCGAACCGGCGCTGCGCGAAGTCCTCGACGACGCCGAACTGGGCGGTCTCGCCCGGGTGTGGCTGAGCGAGCGGGGCGCCCCCGACGTGCCGGTGCCGTCGGAGGCCATGGTCTTCTGGCTCACCATCGACACCGTGGCCGCACAGCTGGCGGCCGAAGGCAACTCCGAGGAACTCCAGGCCCTCGTGGAGGGACTCGCCGAGCAGCACAGCGGTTTCTTCGCCGCCGCCTGGCGGGTGGACCACCCGGCCACGGCCGACGTCCTGGAGGCGATGGGCCGCCTCCACCCCGACAAGAAGGTGGCCAAGCAGGCCCGGAAGGCGGCCTTCAAGGCGCGGTCGCAGCAACAGGGCTGAGCAACCGCCACAGTACTCATTTTGCTTCCTGTGGGGCGGGCCCGTACGGATTCATGGAACGGAGCCCGCCCCGGACGCCCGGTGTTCAACTCCCGTTCAGACGCGGGCGGGACGGTGGCGCCGAACCGAGGTCCGCCACCCTCCACGGCACAGCCACCGTCACAGGAGACACCATGTCGCTCACCCGCAGGGACTTCGCCAGAAAATCCGCGATCACCGGTGCCGGGGTCGCGCTGGCGGGCAGCGTCGGCGCGCTCGCCACCGCGCCGAACGCCCTCGCGTCCACAGACACCGACAGTGCCGGGGAGGAGTCGGCCGGCGCGCACGGCGGGGTCGGCTACGGACCGCTGATCGCCGACCCCGAAGGCCTCCTCGCCCTGCCCGCCGGGTTCAAGTACCGCGTCATCACCTACAGCGGCCAGACCAAGCTGGAATCAGGCGAGTTCACCCCCTCCAACCACGACGGCACGTCCACCTTCGACGGCCCCCGTGGCACGACCCTCCTCGTCAACAACCACGAGCTGGCCGGCCCCCGCGCTCAGTGGCCCCACCCGGTCCCGCTCACCGAGGGCCTGGTCTACGACCCGGCCGCGGCCGGCGGCTGCACGGTCGTCGAGATCCGCCCCGGCGGCCACGTCGCCGAATGGGTCGGCATCGCGGGCACCGCCACCAACTGCGCGGGCGGCAACACCCCTTGGGGCACCTGGCTCACCTGTGAGGAGACCGAGGACAAGACCGGCACCAACGGCTTCACCAAGGACCACGGCTACGTCTTCGAGGTCGACCCCACCGACCGCCGCGCCAACCACAACCCCCAGCCCATCAAGGCGCTCGGCCGCTACGCCCACGAGGCCGTCGTCGTCGACCCCAAGAGCGGCCACCTCTACCTCACCGAGGACGCGGCCAACCCGAACGGCCTCCTGTACCGCTGGACCCCGCCCGAGGGCTTCCGCCACGGCCACGGCAAGCTGCGCACCCTCGCCGAGGGCGCGGGCGTGCTCCAGGCCTTCAAGTGCTTCGACTCCGGCGGCCAGTTCGTCGACGACCTCTCCCGCGCCACCAAGATCGGCACGGTGTACGGCGTCGACTGGGTCGACGTCCCCGACCGCGACGCGAAGACGGTCTCGGTGCGCAAGCAGTTCGGCACCGGCGAGGTCACCCGCGCCCGCAAGCTCGAAGGCATGTGGTGGGGCGACGGCGGCACGTACATCGTCTCCTCGTACGCCCGCACCGAGAGCCCCGTCCAGCACGACGGCGCGGTCTGGTTCTACAACCCCAAGCGCCGCACCCTGACCCTCAAGGTCCTGATCGGCGTCAACCCCGACCCGTCCGTCGACGGCGCCTTCGACGGCCCCGACAACATCACCGTCTCCCCGTACGGCGGCCTCGTCATCGCCGAGGACGGCGAGGGCGTCCAGCACCTCTTCGGCGCCACCGACAGCGGCCGCACCTACCCCATCGCCCGCAACGAGCTGAACATCGGCACCGCGGAGAAGCCCGAGTACAGCGAGTTCACCGGCGTCACGTTCTCGCCCGACGGAAAGACGCTGTTCGCCAACATCCAGACCCCCGGCATCATGCTGGCCATCACGGGGCCCTGGAAGCGCCAGAAGCGCGGGTAATTAATTCGGTCGCTCGTCCCGCGGTACGCCTCCTAGAGTGATGCCTGTCCAGGTGCGAAGGCAGGACCTACTTCCACTCATAATGGGGCGGCCGCGGGTTCGAGTCCCGTCACCGGCACAACAGGCCGGTGTAGCTCAGGGGTTAGAGCACCTACGTCGGTTCCGCCGACCTGAACTCTGGACACCACAACTTCATGCACCTCCCGGTGCGCAGGCTGCGGCTACTTCGATCGTAAAACATCTCAGGCCGCAGCCGACTCTGATCTCGGGAGGCGCAGCTCATGGTGGGTGCCCGGTGCGCAGGCAACGGTTACTTCAGGGATCGGAAGGTTGCGGGTTCAAGTCCCGTCATCGACTTCGGGTCGGTGTAGCTCAATCGGCAGAGCATCTGAATAAAGTCCGTCGCCGACCCCTGATCTCGGGCACCCTCCTTTTTCTGCGCCTCCCTCTGGAACACGACTGGAAAGTCGTAGAAGAATTCGGGGGAATTCACCATGGCGCGATTCAACACCCGGGCCGCGAAGGCTCAGCCGACCTCGCGGGTGACATCGACGGGGCGTGTGCTCCGCACCTATGAGGGCGGCCGCGGCCACGAGCGGGACGCGCGCTCCGAGCTCTTCCTGCTGGCGGTGTCCCACTTTGCCGCGGACACCTTCTACGAGCGCGCCAAGGATCGCGACGACCGCTTCGCCGAGCTCGTGCGCCGGCTCGCCGTCGAGGACCCGGCGTGGACCGCCGGCCTGCTGGGCTGGCTGCGCGGCGAGGGCAACCTCCGCACGGCCTCGATCATGGGCGCCGCCGAGTACGTGAAGGCGCGACTGGACGCCGGCGCGACCGACGGCCCGCCGAACCGGCAGGTCGTGGCCTCCGTGCTCCAGCGCCCGGACGAGCCCGGCGAGCTGCTCGCGTACTGGACCTCGGTGTACGGCCGTGCCGTCCCGAAGCCCGCCAAGCGCGGCATCGCCGACGCCGTACGACGCCTGTACAGCGGCAAGTCGCTGCTGAAGTACGACACCGCGTCCAAGGGCTACCGCTTCGGCGACATCCTCAACCTGGTGCACGCGGCGCCGGACCCGGACAAGCCGTGGCAGGGCGAGCTGTTCCAGTACGCCCTCGACCGCCGGCACAACCCGGACACCGCCGTGCCGCCCGTGTCGAACCGCGTCCTGACCACGCACCGCGAGCTCATGGCGCTGCCGGTCGAGGAGCGGCGCGCGGTCGTCACCTCGGAGGGTGGCGCCGAGCGGCTCGCGGCGGCCGGGATGACGTGGGAGGCGCTGGCGGGCTGGCTGCAGGGCCCGATGGACAAGGCGGCCTGGGAGGCCGTGATCCCGTCCATGGGCGCGACGGCGCTCGTGCGGAACCTGCGGAACTTCGACCAGGCGGGCGTGTCCGACGAGGTGGCGGCCACGGTCGCCGCCCGGATCAGCGACCCGGCGGAGGTCGCCCGCTCCCGGCAGTTCCCCTTCCGGTACCTCGCCGCGTATCAGCACGCGCCCTCGCTGCGCTGGTCGTACCCGCTGGAGCAGGCGCTCGGCCACTCGCTGGCCAACGTGCCCGCGCTGCCCGGCCGCACGCTGGTGCTCGTGGACCGCTCGGGCTCGATGTTCTACTCGCGGCTGTCCGACCGCTCGGAGCTCAACCGGGCCGACGCGGCGGCGATCTTCGGCACGGCGCTCGCGCTGCGGGCGGCGGACGCGGATCTCGTCGAATTCGGTACGAGCAGCAACGCCGTGAAGTTCCGCAAGGGCGAGTCGGTGCTGAAGGTCCTGGAGTGCTTCGGCGACCTGGGCGGCACCGACACCACAGCGGCGGTGCGCCGCCACTACCGGAAGCACGACCGCGTACTGATCGTCACGGACGAGCAGTACGCGTACAGCCACCACGGCGACCCGACCGAGCAGGTCCCGGCCGACGTCCCGGTCTACACCTGGAACCTGGCCGGGTACCGGGCAGGCCACGGCCCGTCCGGGAAGGGGAACAGGCACACCTTCGGCGGGCTCTCGGACGCGGCCTTCCGGATGGTCCCGTTGCTCGAAAGAGGAAACTCTGGGCGTTGGCCATGGCTTGAATAGCGTTTCTTACGGCCATATGTTCGTCGGCCATGAACAGTGTCTGCTCCATCGTCGGTTGTGTCCGCCCTCGAAAGGCACGAGGGTGGTGCAGTACCCACTACAGGCGATGGAGTATCTACGGTGATCCGCACAAGAAGGTGAAGGCCTGGACGCCGAAGGGTACGCCGTGCGGATTCGACTTATGCGAACGAGACCGCAGAGGGGGAGCTCAGGGGTACTGCCGCAAGCACTACGCCCTGCTCATGCGGCGGGGTGATCTGACAGCTGCTGAAGCGCAGCACCGGGGCAAGGAGACGCGCCTGTGCAAGCGCGACGCCTGCGGGAAGCGCTTCAGTGTCCACGTCTCCTCGAACAAGCGCTACTGTTCCCCCGGTTGCAGATGGACCTGTCCGAAACTGCGGCAGCTGCTACAGCCGAGTACGGCAAAGCACCGATTGTCAGATGTTGACGAGGCCACGCGTGCAGCCGTCTGTTCGGTGTGCGGCCCAACGTCAATCCGGCGCCGAACGTCGACCAAGGGGTCTGACGTGCAGACGGGTTGGCGTTGCCGCACAGCGGAAAGGGCCCGCGAATGGGCCCGTCAATACGGGCTTGATGTGGCCACGGTGCTGGCGATGCTGGAACGGCAGCAAGGCTCCTGCGCCATCTGCGGTCGGAACGTTGCCGAAAGATTTTACATCGATCACTGCCATACCACTGGAATGGTCCGTGGAATCCTGTGCTCGAACTGCAACACCGCGCTGGGCTTGTTCGGAGAAGATGTAGAGCGCATGAAGGCGGCGATTGAGTACTTGACGAACACGCATGCAGTCGCAACGGACGTGAGATGATCGGGAGGCCCCGTATCCCTGCTCTCGTACCAGTGGTACCCCCTCCTCTTCGGCCCCTCGCCGGTTCACCCCCTGGAGCGGCTCACCCGGCACCTCGGCGGCGCCTCCCTCTGGGCCAAGCGCGAGGACTGCAACTCCGGGATCGCGTACGGCGGGAGCAAGACCCGCAAGCTGGAGTACCTGGTCGCCGACGCGCTCGCGCAGGGCTGCGACACGCTCGTGTCGATCGGCGGGGTGCAGTCCAACCACACCCGGCAGGTCGCCGCCGTCGCGGCCCGCGCCGGGCTCAAGTGCGTGCTGTTGTAGGAGAGTTGGGTGGAGTGGCCCGACTCGGTGTACGACAAGGTCGGCAACATCCTGATCGGCCGGCTGGCCGGGGCCCGGGTACGGCTGGTGAAGGCCGGGTTCGGCATCGGGTTCAAGGAAAGCTGGGAGCAGGCGCTTCGGGAGGTCGAGGAGTCGGGCGGGAAGCCGTACGCCATTCCGGCCGGTGCCTCTGACCATCCGCTGGGTGGACTGGGATTCGCCGGGTGGGCGTATGAGGTGGCTGAGCAGGAGCGGCAGTCGGGGGTCTTCTTTGACACGGTGATCGTGTGCTCGGTGACCGGGCCGACCCAGGCGGGCATGGTCGTCGGGTTCCGTGCGCTGGAGGAGGCGGGCGGGCGGCAGCGGCGCGTGATCGGCGTCGACGCATCCGCGGAGCCCGCCCGCACCCGGGAGCAGATCGCCCGGATCGCCCGCAACACCGGTCAACTCCTCGGTGTGGAGAAGGAGTTGATCGAGACGGACATCGAGCTGGACGAGCGGTACCACGCGGGGACGTACGGGGTCCCCGACGAGTCCACTCTGGAGGCCATGCGGCTCGCCGCGCGGACGGAGGGCATGGTCACCGATCCCGTCTACGAAGGGAAGTCGATGGCGGGCCTGATCGATCTCGTCTCGCGGGGCGAGATCGGCCGGGACTCCACCGTGCTCTATGCGCACCTGGGCGGGCAGCCGGCGCCCAACGCGTACAGCGCGTTGTGCCGGCGCGTTGCTCCATCGCGTAGCTTCAGGTGGCCTGCCGCCTGCCCGTGATCACGAACGCCGACACCAGCAGGGCGGCCAGCGCGATCAGGGCGGCGACGCCGAACGCGCGGGCCGCTCCCTCGGTGAGGATCTCGGCAGGCGATCCGGTCGCGTGCCGGGTCGCCGTGCCGAAGACCGTGACCAGGATGGCCAGCCCGAGGGTGCCGCCGAGCCACTGGAGGGTCTGGAGCAGACCGGAGGCGGCGCCGGCCTCGCGCGGCTCGATGCCCGCGAGGATGGTCGCGTTGAGCGGCATGAAGCTCAGGCCGACGCCCAGGCCCAGCAGCAGCAGTGGACCGAACAGGCCGGCCAGATAACCGTCTCCGGGTTCGAGTCGCCACAGCCACGCGGCCGCGGCGATGAGCAGGGTCGTGCCGGTGAGCAGAAGCGGCTTGGCGCCGAGGCGCGCCAGGAGTCGTGGCACGAAGCGCACGGTCGTGAACATCGCCAGGGTCATGGGCAGGAAGGCGAATCCCGCGCGCAACGGGCTGTACGCCAGGACCTGTTGGCTGATCAGGGTGAGGAAGTAGAACGCGCCGAACATGCCCGCGGGCAGCAGCAGGACGCCCGCGTAGCCGCCCGCGCGGTCGCGGCTCGCGAACAGACGCAGCGGCAGGATCGGCTGGCCCGCGCGGGACTCGATCAGGGTGAAGCCGGCCAACAGGGCCGCCGCCGCGCTGAAGCCGAGCTGCGCCTGGGTGTCGCTCCAGCCGTCCTCCGAGACGCGGATGAACGCGTACACGAGCGAGGTCATCCCGGCCGTGCCGGTGAACGCGCCCGCCGCGTCGAACCGGCCCGCGTGGCGTGGGGTCTCGGTCACGAAGCGGGGGAGGGCGGCGGCGACCGCGATGCCGATCGGCACGTTGATCAGCAGGGCCCAGCGCCAGGAGGCCCAGGAGGTGAGCATGCCGCCGAGGGCCAGGCCGAGGGAGGCGCCGATGCCCCCCATGGAGGAGTAGATGCCGAGGGCGTGGTTGCGGCGCGGGCCTTCGGGGAAGTTGGTGGTGATCAGGGCGAGGGTGCTGGGTGCGGTGAGGGCGGCGCCCACGCCCTGGAGCGCGCGGGCCGCGAGCAGCCAGGCGCTCTCGGTGGCCAGGCCGCCGAGAAGGGAGGAGCCGGCGAAGAGCAGCACGCCGACCGTGAGCGTACGGCGGCGGCCGGCGATGTCGCCGACGCGTCCGCCGAGGAGCAGCAGGCCGCCGAAGGTGAGCGTGTAGGCGTTGAGGACCCAGGACAGGCCGGTGGGGGAGAAGTCGAGGTCCTGCTGGATGTCCGGGAGGGCGACGTTCACGACCGTGGAATCGACTCCGACCATGAGATAGGCGGTGACGATGACGAGGAGGACGGTACGCAGTCGGGCGCTTTCGCGCGGCGTAGGGGACGCTTCGGTGGCCGTGGAGCGGGTGGACGGTGCGGACGGGGTGGACATGGAGTGCTCCCTGTCTGGTGTCCCCGGGTGATGTGGTGGAACATGCGGGCAGCACGGACTGCCCGCAGAGATAAGCGGGGACTGTCTCCGTTTAATGCTCGATAAGATACGGAGAGGGTCCCCGGTTTGCAAGGAGTAACTGGATGACGCAGGTCAAGCCCATGCGTGCGGACGCTCGGCGCAACTATGAGCGGTTGTTGAAGGCGGCGGCGCAGGCCTTTGCCGAGCATGGGGAGGGCGCGTCGCTGGACGACATCGCCAAGCGGGCCGGCGTCGGGTCCGGCACGCTCTACCGCCACTTCCCGACGCGGCAGGCGCTGCTCGAGGCCGCGTACGTGGACCGCATCGAGGCGCTGGCGGTACGGGCCGAAGAACTCGGGAAAGAACTGCCGCCGGGCGAGGCGCTGGTGGAGTGGCTGAACGAGCTCTGCGTCGGGACGATCCAGGTGCGCGGCCTGAAGGCCCTGCTGGGCTCGGCCGTCACGGACGGCAGCGTGGCCGCGGTGACGGCGTGCGGCACCTCCGTGAGGGGCGCGGCGACGCGGCTGGTCGAGGCGGCGCAGGAGGCGGGGACCCTGCGCCGGGACATCGAGCCGATCGAGGTCCTGCGGCTGGCCCACGGCGTGGCGACGGCGTCGGAACTGGCGAACGAACAGGGAAAGTCCATCCGCCGGTATGTGTCGCTGCTGACGGAGGGGCTGCGGGCGTAGGCGGTGAAGCGACTGCGGGTGGGGGCGGTGGAGGGGCTCGTACGTCGCCGGCCGAGCCCCTTGTCACCGCGTGCCCCCTTCGGGGCCCGAGCGGCTACAGCGCCTGGGCCGCCGGCTTCACCATGTTCCGTACGGTGCGTGCCTTGACGAAGTCACCCATCGCGGTCATCTCCCACTCGCCGGAGAACTGCCTGATCAGCTTCGCCATCAGCACGCCCGTCTGCGGCTCGGCGTTGGTGAGGTCGAAGCGGACGAGTTCCTCGCCGGTCGCGGCGTCCAGCAGGCGGCAGTAGGCCTTGGCGACATCGGTGAACTTCTGGCCCGAGAAGGAGTTGACCGTGAAGACCAGGCCGGTGACGTCCTGCGGCAGGCGTCCGAGGTCCACGACGATCACCTCGTCGTCGCCACCGCCCTCACCGGTGAGGTTGTCACCGGAGTGCTTGATGGCGCCGCCCACGATGGAAAGCTTGCCGAAGTAGCAGCTGTCGACGTGGTTGCGCTGCGGGCCGAAGGCGATGACCGAGGCGTCCAGGTCGATGTCGCTCCCGCGGTACGCGGGCTCCCAGCCGAGGCCCATCTTGACCTGGGAGAGCAGGGGGCGGCCGCCCTTGACCAGGGAGACGGTCTGGTTCTTCTGGAGGCTGACCCGGCCCTTGTCGAGGTTGATCTTCCCGGTGCCGGGGGCGGCGGCCGGCGGCGCGGGCGGGGCCGGGGGAATGGGCGGGGCCGCGGGAGTGGAGAGAGGCGGCGCGGGCGGGGTGGCCGGGGGCTGCATGGTGGGCTGGGGCGGGGCGACCGGCTGCGCGGGGGCGGGCGCGGCGGGTTCCTCGACCGACACGCCGAAGTCGGTGGCGATGCCGGCCAGGCCGTTGGCGTAGCCCTGGCCGACCGCGCGGGCCTTCCACGCGCCGTTGCGGAGGTAGACCTCCACGACCACCAGTGCGGTCTCGGTGCCGAGCTGCGGGGGCGTGAACGTGGCCAGGACGCTGTTGTCGTCCGCGTTGCGGATCGTGGCCGTGGGCTCGACACCCTGGAAGGTCTGGCCCGCGGCGTCCGGGCTCGCGGTGATGACGATCTTCTCGATGCCCGGGGGCACGACGGAGGTGTCGACCGTGATCGCGTCGGGCGCCGCGCCGCCGCCCGAGCGGTAGGTCACGCCCGGGCCGGTCGGCTGGTTGTAGAAGATGAAGTCGTCGTCGGAGCGCACCTTGCCGTCGGCGGTGAGCAGCAGGCCCGATACGTCGAGCCGCACGGGGGCGGCGACGTCCACCGTCACGCGGGCGGCGGACAGAGGGATGTTCGAGCCGGGGGTCATAGCTGTCATGCCGGGTGAACGAGCGGGGTCGCTTTACCGTTCCCTTACCCGGCGGCCAATTGGGTGCGGCGGAGGGGCTGGATTTTCGCCGGCTCCCCTACGGCACCACCACGATCTTCCTCCCCGCCCCCGCGGCGAACTGCTCCAGCGCCTGCGGGTAGCGGTCCAGGGGGATGCGGTCGCTGATGAAGACCTCCGGGTCCAGCACTCCGTTCGCGAAGAGTTCCGCTGCTCGTTCGAAGCTGTGGAGGACTGCCATGGAGCCGGTGATGGTGATCTCCTGGTTGTAGATGCGGTACGGGTCGATCGTCACGCGCGTCGCGTAGTCGGCGACCCCGAACTGAAGGAACGTGCCCGCCTTCGCCACCCGGTCCAGGCCGTCCTGGATCGCGGCGGCGTTCCCGGTCGCGTCCACCACCACGTCCCAGCCCTGTGGCCGGTCCAGTTCGTCCGCGGCGGCCGCCGACGCCGAGACCCCCAGCCGTTGCGCCGTTTCCAGGCGCGCCGGGTTCACATCCACCACGTCCACGCTCGCCGCACCCGTGCGCTTGGCCAGCTCCAGCATCATCAGCCCCATCGTCCCGGAGCCGTAGATCAGGACGTGCGCGCCCAGGCGTGACCGCAGGACGTCGTAGCCCCGCACCGCGCACGACAGCGGCTCCACCAGGGCCGCGTCCTGGGGGCGGACGTGTTCGGGGAGCCGTACGCAGTTGGCCACCGGAGCCACCGCGTACCTCGCCGCGCCTCCGGCCGTCGTCACACCGATCGCCGCCCACCGCTCACAGAGGTTGTTGTGGCCCGTACGGCAGTACCGGCACTCGTAGCAGTAGAGGGATGGGTCGACCGCCACCTGGTCGCCGACCGCGACCTCCGTGACCTGGGTGCCCACCGCCACCACCGCGCCGGCGAACTCGTGCCCCGGCACGATCGGGAGCTTGGGTGCGAACTCGCCTTGGAGGATGTGCAGATCGGTGCCGCACAGGCCGCACGCCGCGACCTCGACGACGACCTCCCGCGGGCCCGGCGTCGGGTCCGGGACCTCGATGACGACGGCCCTGCCCACGGACTCGATGACGGCGGCCTTCATTTCACGGCTCCCAACGACAGGCCCTGGACCAGTTTGTCCTGGGCGGCGAACCCCGCGGCGAGCACCGGCAGGGAGATGACGAGCGACGCGGCGCACACCTTCGCCAGGAACAGGCCCTGGCTGGTGATGAAGCCGGTCAGGAAGACGGGGGCTGTTTCGGCGACCACGCCCGTCAGCACCCGGGCGAACAGCAGCTCGTTCCAGCTGAAGATGAAGCAGATCAGGGCGGTTGCCGCGATGCCGGGCAGTGCGATCGGGGCGACCACGCGGGTCAGGACCGTCGGCAGTCGCGCGCCGTCCACTCGGGCCGCCTCGATCACCGCCACCGGCACCTCGGCCAGGAACGACTGCATCATCCACACCGCGATCGGCAGGTTCATGGATGTGTAGAGGATGACCAGGAGCCAGATGTTGTCCAGCATTCCGGCGTTCTTCGCGAACAGGTAGACCGGCAGCAGGCCGGCCACCGCGGGCAGCATCTTCGTCGAGAGGAAGAAGAACAGGACGTCCGTCCACTTCCGTACCCGGCGGATCGAAAGCGCGTAGGCGGCGGGCAGCGCCAGGAGCAGGACCAGCGCCGTCGACACCACCGAGGCCACCGTCGAGTTGACCAGCGCGGGCCAGGGGCTCGCCCCGCCGCCGGTGCCGAAGAACTCCCGGTAGCCGTCCAGTGTCAGTGCGGCCCCGAAGGACGGCGGGTTCGTCGCCGCGTCCTGCTCCGAGTGGAAGGACGTCAGCGCCATCCAGGCGATGGGGAGGAAGAACAGGATCCCGGCCAGCCAGGCCAGCAGGCCCAGCCCGGCTCCCTTGCGGCGGCCGCGTACTCGTACGGCTGTGGCGCTCATGCGCGTGACACCTCCTCGCGGAACAGGGACGACACCACGCGCAGGGCGAAGGTCGCGATGACGATCGAGCCGATGACCACCAGGACGCCCGCGGCCGAGGCGAGGCCGTTCTCGTGGGCCTGGTAGAAGCTCTGGTAGACGGTGTAGGGGAGGTTCGCCGTGCCCAGGCCGCCGGACGTGATCGTGAAGACCGCGTCGAAGTTCTGGACGATGTAGATCGAGCCGAGCAGGGCGCCCAGTTCCAGGTAGCGGCGCAGGTGCGGGAGCGTGATGTGGCGGAAGATCTGCCAGTCGCTCGCGCCGTCCACCCGGGCGGCCTCGAGCTGCTGCGGGTCCCGGCTCTGCAGGCCCGCCAGCAGGATCAGCATCATGAACGGGGTCCACTGCCAGACCAGGGACGCCTCGACCGCCAGCAGTGGTGTGTTGGAGACCCAGTCCGGCTGGGGTCCGCCGACGTAGTGCAGCAGGCCGTTGAAGAGGCCGTATTCGGGGTTGTAGAGCACGTGCTTCCAGAGGAGGGCCGCCGCCACCGGTACCACCAGGAACGGCGCGATCAGCAGGGTGCGGACCATGCCCCGGCCCGGGAACCTCCGGTCGAGGAGCAGTGCCAGGGCCAGGCCCAGGACCAGGCTGGCCAGGACCACCGCGGCTGTCAGCAGCACCGTCGTCCACACCGAGTGGCGCAGGTCCGCGTCCGTGAGGACTTGGCGGTAGTTGTCGAGGCCTGTGAAGTGGCGGGCCTTCGGGTAGAGGGCGTTCCAGTCGAAGAAGGAGATCACCAGCGTGGCCACGAACGGGAGCTGGGTCACGGCGATCATGAAGATGAGGGCGGGGAGGAGCGGGGCCCGGGTCGCCCAGGCGCGCAGCCGGGCCGAGGGCCGGCGCATCGTGCGTACGGGAGTGGTGGCCAGAGGGGCCGTCGTCGCTGTCATCGTCCCTCGTACTCCTCGGAGATCTTCTCGGCGAGCTTCTGGGACTTCTTCAGGGCCGATTCGACGGACTGTCGTCCGGCGATGGCCGCGCTGATCTCCTGGGAGACCTTGGTGCCGAGGTCGGTGAACTCGGGGATGCCGACGAACTGGATGCCGGGCGCGGGACGCGGCTGCACCCCGGGGGCGTTCGGGCGGGCGCCCTCGATGGCCTCCTTCGTCATCTCCTGGAAGGCGGCGGCCTCCTTGCGGTAGGCGGCGTTCTGGTACGTCGACGCCCGCTTGCCGGCCGGTACGTCGGCCCAGCCGATCTGGTCGCCGACCAGCTGCTCGTACTCCTTGCCGGAGGCCCAGGAGACGAACTTCCAGGCCTTGTCGGGGTTGTGGGACGCCTTCTGGATGCCCCAGGCCCAGGTGTAGAGCCAGCCGGAGGAGTCGGTTTTCTCGACGGGCGCGGGGGCGTAGCCGAGCTTGCCCTTGACCGGGGAGTTCGCCGCCTCCAGTGAACCGGCGGCGGACGTGGCGTCGTACCACATGGCGACCTTGCCCTGGGTCATGTTGTTGAGGCACTCGGCGAAGCCGGACTGGGCCGCTCCCGACTCGCCGTGCTTGCGCACCAGGTCGACATAGAACTTCGTCGCCTTCTCGAACTCGGGAGAGTTCAGCCGCGCCTTCCAGTCCTTGTCGAACCACGTGCCGCCGAAGGTGTTCACGACGGTGGTGAGCGGTGCCATCACCTCGCCCCAACCCGGCAGACCACGCAGACAGATTCCCTTCATGCCCGGCTCGGCGCCGTCCACCTGCGCGGCGAGGTCGGCGACCTGGGCCCAGGTCGGATGCGCGGGCATCGTCAGGCCCTTCTCGGCGAACACGTCCTTGCGGTACATCAGGAAGGACGACTCGCCGTAGAAGGGCTGGCCGTAGAGCTTGCCGTCGTCGGCGGTGAGGGACTGACGCATCGGCGTCAGGACGTCCTGTTCGTCGTACGCCGGGTCCTTGGCGACGTACGGGTTCATCGGCTCCAGCCAGCCGTTCTTCGCGTAGATCGGTATCTCGTAGTTGGAGAGGGTGGCGACGTCGTACTGGCCCGCCTGGTTGGCGAAGTCCTGGCTGATCTTGTCGCGGACGTCGTTCTCAGGCAGGACGGTGAAGTTGACCTTGATGCCGGTCTCTTTGGTGAAGTGGGCGGCGGTGAGCTTCTGCAGCTCGGTCATCTGGGGGTTGTTGACCATCAGCACGTTGATCGAGTCGCCGCCCGATCCGGCCCCGCCCGCCCCGACCCAGCAGCCGGAGAGCAGCGGGGCGAGCAGCGTCCCTGCGGCGGCCGCGGCGAGCGTGGCTCGCGGCCTCCGTCGGCTCTGGGTTCGCATGGATCGCTCCTGGACGTATAGGGAGATAAGGGGTACGAGTGGGTGGAGAGGTGCCCTATGAGGTGGTGGGTTGGTTTTTCAGACGCGGATGACCTGTGGCCCCAGCAGTGAGTAGCGATGGGCCTCGGCCGCCGGCAGCAGCGTGCTCGTCACGATTGCCTCCAGCGCGCCGACCTCGGCGAACCGGCAGAAGCTGACGGCCCCGAACTTGGTGTGCACGCCCGCGAAGACCGTGCGCCGTGCGGCGCGGACGGCCTGGGCCTTGACCTCGCTGACCGCGGGGTCGGGGGTGGTCAGACCGTGCTCGCGGGAGATGCCGTTGGCGCCGATGTAGGCGAGGTCGACGACGAAGCCGGCCAGCATCTTCGTCGTCCAGTGGTCGACGGTCGCCAGCGTGCCGGAGCGGACCCGGCCACCGAGCAGCAGGACCGAGACGTTCCCGGTCCCGGCGAGCGCGCCGGCGACCGGCAGGGACGCGGTGACCACGGTCAGCGGCCGGTCCCTCGGCAGTGCCTCGGCGATGAGCTGCGGGGTGAACCCCTCGTCGACGAAGACCGTCTCGGCGTCCCCGAGCAGCTCGGCCGAGGCAGCCGCGATCCGGCGCTTCTCGGGTACGTGGCTGGTGGCGCGGAAGGCGAGCGTCGTCTCGAAACCGGCACTCTCCACGGGATAGGCGCCGCCGTGCGTGCGGCGCACCAGGCCGTGGTCCTCCAGGGCGCGCAGGTCCCGCCGTACGGTCTCCCTGGCCACGCCCAGCTCGGCCGCGAGCGCGGTGACGTCGACCGAGCCGGTGGCGCGCGCGACCCGCACGATCTCCCGCTGGCGTTCTTCCGCCGTCCTCATGCTCATGGCCGACACCTGCCCTCTTGCCTTCCTGCCCGTTCGGGCCCGGTGGGGCCCATGGGGGAAGTTCTACAGCGGGCGTGCGGCAGTGACCAGGCCTGTTGCAGGCCCGATGGTGCCCGTCTGGGCCCGTTTCGCCCGGGTCGGTGCCCGCCGCGGACCTGCGGGGCAGCGGGGGAGGGCGTGAGATCGGGCAGTGCTGATGCCCGAACAGGGGAGCGGGCGGGCCCGTTCGGTGCCCGCCCGCCCTCTCGATACGACGTGTTTCGGTCAGTACGGCCGGCTCAGTGCGGCACGGTCAGCTCAGTACGGCCAGATCGGCGGGTCGCTCACGAAGTGGCCGCCCAGGTGGGCCTGCGCGATGTTGTCCGGGTCCAGCTCGCCCTGCTCGGCGATCAGCTTCTCGGCGTACGGCTCGGAGTCGTCCTGCGGCTCGTAGCCGAGCGCCCGCGCGGTCGACAGGTCCCACCACAGGCGCGTGTTGGCGGAGGAGCCGTAGACGACGGTGTGGCCGACGCGCTCGGCGGTCAGGGCCGCGTGGAAGAGGCGGGCGCCGTCGGCGGGGCTCATCCAGATCGACAGCATGCGCACGCTGGTGGGTTCCGGGAAGCAGGAGCCGATGCGTACCGAGACGGTCTCCAGTCCGTGCTTGTCCCAGTAGAGCTGCGCGAGGTCCTCGCCGAAGGACTTGGACAGGCCGTAGAAGGTGTCCGGGCGGCGTGGGGTGTCGATCGGGACCAGGGGGTCGTCTCCGAAGGGTGCGGGCGTGAAGCCCACCGCGTGGTTGGAGGAGGCGAAGACGATGCGCCCGACACCCTCCTCGCGGGCGGCCTCGTACAGGTTGTAGGTCCCCTCGATGTTCGCCCTGAGGATCTTCTCGAAGGGGGCTTCCAGGGAGATGCCCGCGAGGTGGATGATCGCGTCGACGCCCCGGACGGCCTCCCGCAGGGCCTCCCGGTCGGCCAGATCCGCCGTGATCGCGTCCGGCTCGCCCTCGATCGGGCGCATGTCGAGCAGGCGCAGCTCGTAGCCGTGGTCCGGGAGCAGGTCCCGCATCAGGGTGCCGAGCCCGCCGGCGGCGCCGGTGAGCAGAACGGTGCGGGGAGCGGGCATCCTCGGGTCTCCTTGGGTCCGCCGCCTAAGACAGGTGGCCGCATGTGTGGACGGTATTCACATTCATGGACACGCTAGGGATCGTCGGCGTGCGCCGTCAAGTGTCGCGCGTATGGGGCGCGAACCTGGTGAATCCGCTTCTGTGTCGGGGATTTGGGCGCTTGACCGGCCCGGAGGGGCCTCCATAGGGTGGGTGTGTTCAGAAATGTAGACGCCGATCAGAAGCATGAGCGCGGATCGGAAACGTGAGCGCCTGTCCCAGGGAGAGCCCGTGACGCCAGCCCCTCTCGCCGCTCGACTCGGCATCCCCAGCGGTCCGCTGTTCTTCCCTGTCACCGCCTACGGCCCCGACGGCTTCGTCGACCTCGACGTCTACCGCACGCACGTGCGCCGTGGAGTCGAGGCCGGTGCCGCCGCCGTCTTCGCCTGCTGCGGCACCGGCGAGTTCCACGCGCTGGCGCCCGAGGAGTTCGGGGCGTGCGTACGGGCGGCCGTGGAGGCGACCGACGGGCGTGTCCCGGTGGTCGCGGGCGCCGGGTACGGGACCGCGCTCGCCGTACGGTACGCGCGGCTCGCGCAGGCGGCCGGCGCGGACGGGCTGCTCGCCATGCCGCCGTACCTCGTGGTCGCCGGCCAGGAAGGGCTGCTGCGGCACTACCGGGAAGTGGCCGCGGCGACGGACCTGCCCGTCATCGTCTACCAGCGGGACAACGCCGTGTTCACCCCGGAGACCGTGGTCGGGCTGGCGCGCACGGACGGGATCATCGGCCTCAAGGACGGCCTCGGCGACCTGGACCTCATGCAGCGGATCGTGAGCGCCGTACGGTCCGAGGTCCCCGGCGACTTCCTGTACTTCAACGGCCTGCCGACCGCGGAGCAGACCCAGCTCGCCTACCGCGCCCTCGGCATCACCCTCTACTCCTCCGCCGTCTTCTGCTTCGCCCCCGAGATCGCCCTCGCCTTCCACCAGGCACTCCAGTCGGGCGACGACACCACCGTGCACCGCCTCCTGGACGGCTTCTACCGGCCCTTCGTCGAGTTGCGCGCCCAGGGCCGGGGCTACGCCGTCTCCCTGGTCAAGGCCGGCGTACGGCTGCGCGGGCTCGACGTGGGGGAGGTACGGCCGCCGCTGCACGAGCCGACCGAGGATCATGTGAAGCAGCTCGCTCAGGTGATCGAACGCGGTTACGCGCTGCTGGAGGAGGACAAGTGAAGGCGTCGGCATTCGTCTACCCCTGGGATGTCAACGGCGATCCGGAAGCGCCCGCGCGCATCGCCGCGCTCGGCGTCGAGCAGGTCACCCTCGCCGCCGCCTACCACTCCACCCGCGCCCTGACCCCGCGCCACCCGCGCCACCGCATCGTCACCGCCGAGCACGCCGCCGTGCTCTACCCCGCCGGCGACCGTTGGGCGGGCCGCACCCTGCGCCCGTACCCGTCCGGGGACTGGGCCCCCGGGGACGCCTACGGCGAGGCGGCCGGCGCGCTCGCGGACGCCGGTCTGGAGGTGCACACCTGGGTGGTCCTCGCGCACAACTCGCGCCTGGGCGCCGAGCATCCGGACACCTCGGTCGTCAACGCCTACGGCGACCGCTACCCCTGGGCGCCGTGCATCGCGCAGCCCGCCACGCGCGCGTACCTCGTCGACCTGGCCGCCGAGGCCGCCGTACGCCCCGGCGCGGGCGGCACCGAGCTGGAGTCGCTCGGCTGGTACGGGCTGCCCCACCTGCACGCCCACGACAAGACCGGCGGGGTCGGCCTCGGGGACGCCGGACAGTATCTGATGGCGCTCTGCTTCTGCCCGGCCTGCCGGGCAGGGTACGGGGAACAGGGCCTGGACGCGGACGAGTTGGCGACCGCCGTACGTGACGCCCTTGAGCCCCTGTGGCAGGGCGCGGCCGACGACGACGGAGGGTGGGCGGGCGTCGAGAAGTTGCTCGGCGAGACCTACGCGGCCGCCACGCGCGCGTGGCGCGACGAAACGGCCCGCACGCTCCAGGAGGCGGCCGTCGCCGCGGTCCGCGCGGCCGCGCCCGACGGTTTCCAGGTCCTGCTGCACGCGGACCCGGTGCCGTACCACTGCGGCGCGAACGCCGGCGTCGACCCCGCGCACATCCTGTCCGTCGCGGACGGCGTGGTCGTGCCCTGCGCCGGCGGCACCGGCCTCCTGACCCCCTTCGCGGAGCAGAGGCGGGAAGGGGCGGTCATCGCCGCCAACTTCACCGTGGTCTCCGGGATGGGCGGCAGCCCCGACACCCTGGCGACGGACGCGGCACGGGCGCGCGACCTCGGCGCCACGCAACTGCGCCTCTATCACGCGGGGTTGGCGTCGGACGGCGACCTGGCTGCGGTGCGCGCGGCACTCGCCCCCCGCTGAAACAGCGGTCCGACCGCCACCAGCAGGGTCACGCCGAACAGCACCAGCATCGGCTGGTAGGGGACCAGTTCGACCAGGCCCGCGCCCACGGCCAGCCCGATCGCGTTCGGCGCGAACATCAGGGCGTTGGCGGTGGCGACGACACGCCCCAACAGCGGGCCGGGCGTCTCGCGCTGTACGGCGGTGAGCGCGGCGATCAGCACGCAGGGCAGCCCCACGCCGATCGCCGCGCCGCACACCAGGGCCACCGCGTCCGAGGGGACCGCCCGCAGCGCCACCGCGACGGCGGTCACCGCGATCCCGGTCGCCGCGAACCGGCACTCACCGAGGCGGCGCAGAGCGGGACCGGAGGCCAGCCCGACCGCGACCGACCCGGCGCCCTGTACGGCGGCGAGCACACCGGTGAACGCGGGGGAATGTCCGAGGCCGTCCACGACGGCGTAGACCAGCGCGCCGTTGAGCCCCGCGAAGAGCATCGTCGTACCGCCCGCCAGGACCAGGCCACGCAGCCGGGGGTGCGCCCACAGGTGGCGGGCGCCCTCGGCGGTCCGCTCCGGCCAGCCGGTCGTGGGCGGCTCGGGCCTGCTCTCGCGGACCCGGACGCAGGAGTACAGGAGGGCCGCGCACACGAAGGTCACCGCGTCCAGGAGGGCGACGCTCGGGCCGCCGTACGCCGCGTAGACCCCCGCCCCCGCCAGCGGGGCCACCAGCTTCATGCCCTCCACGGCGGTCATCCGCAGCCCGTTGAAATCGCCGAGCAGCGCCCGGTCCACCGCGGCAGCGACCAGCGCCGACTTGGCCGCCTCGTGGACGACGGACGCCGCGCCGTACACGAACAGGACCGTGAAGAGCAGCCACAGACCGCCGGGGGAGTCGACGGTGAGGAGGGTGGGCAGCAGCGCCGCCATGAGCAGGTCGACCGCGATCAGCAGCGGCTTGCGGCGGGTACGGTCGGCCAGGGTGCCCAGCAGGGGACCGGCCAGTGACGGCGCCCACATGGCGAGCATGCACAGCGCCGCCAGCCCGTCCGAGCCCGTCAGGTCCTTGACCCACACGCCGGCCGCCAGCCACAGCGCCGACGTGCCGAATCCGGAGACCACCAGAGCCGCGAGATACAGCGCCGCATTGCGGTCCCGCAGCACGCGCACCACTGTCCAGGTTGTCGTCATGCCTGGTCACCGTGGTGCTAAGGCGGGTGCGTGAGCATCGGGCAGGTGCCGTAGAAGCAGCGATGAGTTCGGCGGTCGCCGCCGGTCTACCCCCATAGGGCCGATAGGACCCATAGGACCCATAGGAAGATCGCACCCCGGAGGAGCAGCGATGACCGCCACCACGACCCTCGACCTCGGACCGCAGACCCGGATCCTGACGGCCCTCGTGGCGGGCGTGCGCGACGAGCAGCTCGCGGACGGCACGCCGTGCCCGGACTACGCCGTACACCACATGCTGGGCCACCTGTCCGGCCTGGCCACCGCCTTCCGCGACGCCGCGCGCAAGGATCTCGGCGTCACGACCGACACCAGCCCGGAGGCCGCCGTGCCTGACATCGGCCCCGGTTGGCGCGAGCAGCTGCCCGAGGTGCTCGACGAACTCGCCGACGCCTGGCGCGACCCCGCCGCCTGGATCGGCATGACCCGCGCGGGCGGCGTCGACCTGCCCGGCGCGGTCGCCGGCGCCGTCGTCGCCGACGAACTGGTCATCCACGGCTGGGACCTGGCACGGGCGACGGGCCAGGAGTACGACCCCGACCCGGACGCGCTCCGGGCGGCGTACGGCTTCCTCCTCGCCGCGGCCGACGACCCCGACCGCGGCATCTTCGGCCCCGTCGTGCTGGTCCCGGACGACGCCCCGCTCCTCGACCGGGCGCTGGGACTGAGCGGCCGGGACCCGGGCTGGAAGCCGTAAACGATTTCGATGGGGGAGCGGGCCGGGGCCGGGAAACGTAGTCTCCCGTCCATGCCCCTGAGCCTCACCGTCCTCGGCACCGCCTCCCCTCACCCACAGCCGGACCGCCCCTGCTCCGGCTACCTGCTGCGCGGCGGAGGCGCCGAGGTGTGGGTGGACGCCGGGCCCGGCACGTTCGCCGAATTGCAGCGGCACACGGATCCCGCGCGGCTCACGGCGATGTGGATCTCCCACCTGCACGCCGACCACAGTGCCGATCTGCTCTCCGCCGTCTACGCGTTCGCCTACGGCGGTCTCACCCCGCCGGCCCCCATCCCCGTGTACGCCCCGGAGGACTGCGCGCGCCGCCTCGCCGGGTTCTTCGGGCGGCCGGACGTGCGCTTCCTGAGCGGCGTCATCGACCTCCGTCCCCTGCATGACGGTCATGCCGTACAGCATGGGAGCCTCCGGCTCACCTCGCGAGCCGTCGTCCACGACACGGAAGCGTACGGACTGCGCGCCGAGTGCCAGGGGAGCGTTCTGGCGTACTCCGGGGACAGTGGTCCCTGTGACGCGCTCACCGAACTCGCCCACCGTGCGGACGTGTTCCTCTGTGAGGCCGACATCGACCGCCGTCGCGAAGGCGAACGCCAGGTGCATCTCACGCCCGAGGACGCGGCCGCGTACGCGAAGGGCGCGCGAGAACTCCTGATCACCCATGTGGGACCCACGCTCACCCGCGAAGCGGCCGTCGAACGCGCCGCCGCGCTCTTCGGCGGCAGGACCTCCGCCGCGCGCGAAGGTGAGACGCGGAACTTCTGAGGCATCCGCGCCCCTTCCGTCCCGGCAACCTCAACTTCCTTTGTCAGAAGCATTGACGAAACACAGGGCCGCTCCTACCTTCAACGCGTCGTACTTCGTACGTCATATATGAGATCCGATACGTGAGATCCGATACGTGAGATCCGATACGCGAGATCCGAGAGGCGCGCATGACCTCTGTGCCCATGCCGATCCCCTCCCGCACGCAGTTCGTGCTGGAAGGGATCAAACACCGCATCCTCACCGGGCAGTTGACGCCAGGTCAGGCCTTGGTCGAGACGGAGCTCGCCGCGCAGTTCGGGGTGTCCAAGACCCCGGTGCGCGAGGCGCTCAAGACCCTGGCCGGCACCGGACTCGTCGTGATGAGCCAGTACAAGGGCGTCACGGTGCGCATGGTGGACGCGGACATGGCGCGCGAGGTCTACGACGTTCGGCTGCTCCTGGAGCCCGAGGCACTGAAGCGTGCGGTACGGCGCGGGGCCTCCCTGGATGCCGCGCGTGACGCGCTGACCCGGGCCGACGACGCCACGGACACCGCCGAACGCTCCCTGGCCAACCGGGAGTTCCACCGCGCCCTGTACCTGCCGTGCGGCAACCCGCTGCTCGGCCGGATGCTCGACGAGGTCCGCGACCAGGCCGCCCTGGTCTCCGCGGTCGCCTGGGCGGCCTCGCCCTCCTGGGAGCGGGAGGCCGGCGAGCACCGGGAGATCCTGCGGCTCGCCCTCGCCGGGGACGCGGACGGCGCGGCGAGCGCCCTGCACGCCCACATCGCGTCCTTCGTGCGGCGAGCGTTCCCCCAGGCCGAGGCAGAGGAAGGTCAGGAATGAGCAGCGTGGCGTTCGAGACCCAGCGGGCGGCTCTGGCCGACGTGGTGGCGATCCCGGTGACCCCGTTCGCCGAGGACGGCTCCGTCGACGAGCATGCTCACCGGGCTCTGCTGCGCCGTCTGCTCGACGGCGGGATCACCACGCTCACCCCCAACGGCAACACCGGTGAGTTCTACGCCCTCACCCCCGAAGAGCGGCGACTGGTCACGGAGTTGACGATCGATGAGGCAGGGGATCGTTCAACGATCCTCGTCGGGGTCGGGCACGACATCCCCACCGCCGTCGCCTCCGCCCGCCACGCCCGCGAGCTCGGCGCGCAGATGGTGATGGTCCACCAGCCCGTCCACCCCTACGTCTCGCAGCGCGGCTGGGTCGACTACCACCGCACCATCGCCGAGGCCGTGCCGGAGCTCGGCGTCGTCCCGTACATCCGCAACGCGCAGCTGGCCGGCGCCCGCCTCGCCGACCTCGCCGACGCCTGCCCGAACGTCATCGGTGTCAAGTACGCGGTCCCGGACGCCTCCCGCTTCGCCGCCTTCGCCCGCGACGCCGGACTGGAACGGTTCGTCTGGGTGGCCGGTCTCGCCGAGCCCTACGCCCCCTCGTACTTCTCCGCGGGCGCCACCGGCTTCACCTCCGGACTCGTGAACGTCGCCCCGTCCGTTTCGCTGAACATGATCGAAGCGCTTCGATCCGGTGACTATCCGGCCGCCATGAAGGTCTGGGAACAGATCCGCCGCTTCGAGGAACTGCGCGCCGCGGGTGGCTCCGCCAACAACGTCACCGTCGTCAAGGAGGCCCTCTCCTCCCTCGGTCTGTGTCGCCGCGAGGTCCGCCCGCCCAGCAGGGTCCTGCCGGAGCAGGAGCGGGCCGAGGTCGCCGCCATCGCCGCCGGGTGGTCCATATGAAGCCCGGGGAAGAGCGTCCGGTGAAGCGCCCGGAGGAGCTCAGAAGCCATCAGTGGTACGGCACCGGCGGACTGCGCTCCTTCAGCCACCGCGCCCGTACCCGCCAGCTCGGCTACCTCCCCGAGGAGCACCTCGGCAAGCCCGTCATCGCGATCCTCAACACCTGGTCCGACATCAACCCCTGCCACGTGCACCTGAGGGACCGGGCCCAGGCCGTGAAGCGGGGCGTGTGGCAGGCGGGCGGCTTCCCGTTGGAGTTCCCGGTGTCGACGCTGAGCGAGACCTTCCAGAAGCCGACCCCGATGCTCTACCGCAACATGCTCGCGATGGAGACCGAGGAGCTGCTGCGGTCGTATCCTGTGGACGGTGCCGTGCTGATGGGCGGCTGCGACAAGACCACCCCCGCCCTCCTCATGGGCGCGGCCTCCGTCGACCTGCCGACCGTCTTCGTGCCCGCCGGGCCCATGCTGCCCGGCCACTGGCGCAACGAGGTCCTGGGCTCCGGCACCGACATGTGGAAGTACTGGGACGACAAGCGGGCCGGCCTCATCGGCGACTGCGAGATGGCCGAGCTGGAGAACGGGCTCGCGCGTTCGCCCGGGCACTGCATGACGATGGGTACGGCGTCCACGCTGACGGCCGCCGCGGAGGCGCTCGGTGTGACGGTTCCCGGAGCGTCGAGCATTCCCGCCGTGGACTCCGGACACGATCGGATGGCCGCGTCATCCGGCATGAGGATCGTTGAACAAGTCCACAAGGGACGAACCCTCTCCGCGATCCTCACCCGCGACGCCTTCGAGGACGCCGTCACCACCGTCCTCGGTCTCGGCGGCTCCACCAACGCCGTCATCCACCTGATCGCCATGGCGGGCCGCGCCGGCGTCACCCTCACCCTCGACGACTTCGACCGCGTCGCCCGCACGGTCCCCGTCCTCGCCAACGTCCGTCCCGGCGGCCGGACGTACCTCATGGAGGACTTCCACTTCGCCGGCGGCCTCCCGGGGTTCCTCTCCCGTATCCCGGACCTGCTCCACCTCGACCGGCCGACGATCTCGTACGACACCCTGCGCGAGCAGATCGCCGGCGCTCAGGTGCACAACGACGACGTCATCCGCCCGCGGGACAACCCGGTCGCGGGCGAGGGCGGGGTCGCCGTCCTGCGCGGCAACCTCTGCCCGGACGGCGCCGTCATCAAGCACATCGCCGCCGAGCGGCACCTGCTGAAGCACACCGGGACCGCGGTCGTCTTCGACGACTACAGGACGATGCAGCGCACCATCAACGACCCGGAGCTCGGCATCACCGCGGACAGCGTGCTGGTGCTGCGCAACGCCGGCCCCAAGGGCGGCCCGGGCATGCCGGAGTACGGGATGCTGCCCATCCCCGACCACCTGCTCAAGCAGGGTGTGCGGGACATGGTGCGGATCTCCGACGCCCGGATGAGCGGCACGAGTTACGGCGCCTGTGTGCTGCACGTGGCACCGGAGTCGTACATCGGCGGACCGCTCGCCCTGGTGCGCACGGGCGACTCGATCAGCCTGGACGTCGAGGCGCGCACCCTCCGTCTCGACGTGGACGACGAGGAGCTGGAGCGGCGCAGAGCGGAGTGGACGCCGCCGCCCGTGCGCTACGAGCGCGGCTACGGCGCGCTCTACAACGAGCAGATCACCCAGGCCGACACCGGCTGCGACTTCGAGTTCCTGGCCCGGCCGGGCAAGGTGCCGGACCCGTACGCGGGGTGAGGGCGGCCTTCCGGGGCCTCCCTCTCCCTTGATCGACAGATCGACAGATCGAACGAGTCGAACGACATATGCGAAGCGCTTCACCCATGAGCCCGTAGCAAGCGCTTCCTGCACAACCTGCACCCCCGCACACGACCCACCGCACCCCGCCCCCCGCCCCCCGCACACGACCCACCGCAAGCGAACGGAGAACAGTCATGGCCCAAGCCGCAGCCGTGGCGAAACCGCCCGCGCCACCCCGGCGGCGCCGTGCCTCCGCCACGCCCCGCAGGCTCCCGTACCTGCTGATCGCCCCGGCGGCCCTGCTGATGCTGGGCTTCATCGCCTATCCGGTCATCAGCGTCTTCTACTACAGCCTGCAGAACTACAACCCCACCAAGCCGTGGCGAAACGGCTACGCGGGCTTCGACAACTTCGTCCACGCCTTCACCGACGACCCGCAGTTCTGGGACACGCTGACCTTCAGCGCCAAGTGGGTCTTCGTCGAGGTCGGGCTGCAGCTGCTGTGCGGTCTCGCGCTGGCGCTGATCGTCAACCAGACCTTCGTCGGCCGGGGTCTCGGCCGTGCCCTGGTCTTCTCCCCGTGGGCCGTCTCCGGCGTGCTGACCTCCGCGATCTGGGTGCTCCTCTACAACTCCCAGACCGGCATCACCCGTTACCTCGCGGACATGGGCATCGGTGACTACGGCACCAGCTGGCTGTCGGACACCTCCACCGTGTTCCCGGCGGCGATTGTCGCCGACCTGTGGCGCGGTGTCCCCTTCTTCGCGATCCTCATCCTCGCCGATCTGCAGTCCGTCTCGAAGGACCTGTACGAGGCCGCCGAGGTCGACGGCGCCAGCCGGCTGAAGCAGTTCTGGCACATCACGCTGCCCCACCTGAAGGACGCGATCGTCCTGTCCACGCTGCTGCGCGCGGTCTGGGAGTTCAACAACGTCGACCTGCTCTACACCCTCACTGGTGGCGGCCCGGCCGGCGAGACCACGACGCTTCCGCTCTATATCGCCAACACCAGCGTCGACGCCCACAACTTCGGCTACGCGTCCGCCCTGACCACGGTCGCGTTCGTGATCCTGCTCTTCTGCTCGGTCGTCTATCTGCGGCTGAGCAAGTTCGGAGGCGAGGACAAGTGATCACCAAAGAGGCCACCGTGGTCGCACCCGCTCCCGAGCGGGTGGCTCCCGAAGCCCCGGGCCCCGCCAAGCGTCGCCGGGCTTGGGACGAGGCCCCGCGCTGGCAGATCTACCTCCCCCTGTCGATCTACCTGCTCTTCACCCTGATCCCGTTCTACTGGATCCTGCTCTTCGCCCTGCGTCCGGCCGGTTCGACCTCGCTCGTGCCCTGGCCGATGACCTTCGACCACTTCGAGAAGGTCTGGACGGAGCGAAGCTTCGGCACGTACTTCCAGAACAGCGTGCTCATCGGCGTGGCGACCCTGGTCCTGACCACCATCGTCGCCCTGGCCGGCGGCTATGCGCTCGCCCGGTTCGACTTCAAGGCCAAGCGGGCCTTCATGCTGGCCCTGCTGTGCTCGCAGTTCGTCCCGGGCGCGCTGCTCCTGGTGCCCCTGTTCCAGATCTTCGCCAAGCTCCAGATGATCAACTCGCTGGGCAGCGTCATCCTCGCGGAGACGGTCTTCCAGCTTCCGCTGTCGATGATCCTGATCAGCGGCTTCATCCGGAACGTGCCGTACTCCCTGGAGGAGGCCGCCTGGGTGGACGGATGCACCCGGTTCACCGCCTTCCGCATCGTCGTACTGCCGCTGCTGCGGCCCGGGTTGATCGCCGTCGGCTCCTTCGCCTTCGTGCACGCCTGGAACCACTTCCTGTTCGCCCTCATGTTCCTGTCCGACCAGAGCAAGCAGACCATCCCGGTCGGCCTCAACACCCTGATGAGCTCGGACAGCGTCGACCTGGGCGCACTGGCCGCGGGCGGCATCATCGCGGCCGTACCCGTCGTGATCGTGTTCGCGTTCATCCAGAAGTGGCTGATCACCGGTTTCAGCGCGGGGGCGGTGAAGGGATGAGACTCGGCAAGAGCATGGCCCGCGGCAAGGGCGCGAGGCTCCGTCAAGTCATCATCGCAGCCGCTCTGTTGGGAGTGCTCTGCGTCCCCGCCCACGCCGAGGCCCGCGACATCAGCCGCGACACCCTGGCCCCGGACGACGGCTGGGCCGCCGCGGAGGGCGGCACCACCGGCGGCGCCGCGGCCGACGACGCCCACGTCTTCACCGTGACCGACCGGGCCGGCCTCGTCCGCGCCCTCGGCGGCGGCAGCGACACCCCCAAGATCATCAAGATCGCCGGGACAGTCGACGCCAACGCCGACGACGACGGCCACCACCTGGACTGCGCCGACTACGCTACCGACGGCTACGGCCTGAAGAAGTACCTCGCCGCCTACGACCCCCGCACCTGGGGCTCCGCCAAGCCCAGCGGAGAGCAGGAGGAGGCCCGCCAGGCGTCGGCGGCGAAGCAGGCCGAGCGGATCGTGCTGCCCGTCGGCTCCAACACCACCATCGTCGGCCTCGGCCCCGGAGCCGTCCTCAAGGGCGCCAGTCTCCAGATCAAGAACGCGGACAACGTCATCGTCCGCAACCTCGACCTGCGCGACGCCTACGACTGTTTCCCCGTCTGGCAGCCCAACACCGGGGGCCTCGGCGACTGGAAGACGGCGTACGACAACATCTGGCTGACCGGCGCCACCCACGTCTGGATCGACCACATCACGGCCTCCGACAAGGGCCATCCGGACGCGGACGAGCCCACCTACTTCGCCCGCAACTACCTCCGTCACGACGGCCTGCTGGACATCACCAACGGCTCGGACCTGGTCACCGTCTCCTGGAGCCGGTTCGCCGACCACGACAAGGCGATGCTGATCGGCAACAGCGACTCGGCGACGGGCGACCGCGGCAAACTGCGGGTCACCCTGCACCACAACGAGTTCGAGTCCGTGGTCCAGCGCGCGCCGCGCGTCCGCTTCGGACAGGTGTACGTGTACGACAACCGGTACGAAGTCCCCGAGGGCACCGAGTACCGCTATTCGATGGGCGTCTCCACCGAGTCCGGCGTCTACGCCGAGAACAACGCCTTCCACACCCCCGGCCACGTCGAGGCCGCCGACCTGGTCAAGAGCTGGAACGGCACCGCCCTGCACCAGACCGGCACCCTCTTCAACGGCTATCCGGTCGACCTGCTCGCCATCTACAACGCCTACAACTCGGGAAGCGAGCGCGATCTCACGGCCGACGTCGGCTGGACGCCTACCCTGCACGGAAAGATCGACAGCGCCGAGGCGGCCGACCGAGAGGTGGCGCGCGGCGCCGGCGCCGGGAGGATCCCATGACCGCACTGCCCATCGTCCTCGCGGGAGCACGGGGCCACGGCCGCTGGCACCTCGACAACATCCGTAGGCTCCAGGACAAGGGGCTCGTACGGCTGGCGGGCGTGTGCGAGCTGACCCCGCTCACCGCGGACGAGCTCCGTGGCCTCGGTGAGCCCGAGCAGTCCGCCGACCTCGGCGCGCTCCTGGACTCCACCGGAGCCCGGATCGCCGTGATCTGCACGCCCATCCCGACCCACACCGACCTCGCGCTGACGGCCGCCGAGCGGGGCGTGCACATCCTCCTGGAGAAGCCGCCGGCTCCTTCCTACGCCGAGTTCCGCCGGATGGCCGACGGGGTCGCGAAGGCCGGTGTCGTGTGCCAGATCGGCTTCCAGTCGCTGGGCGCGCACGCCCTGCCCGCGATCCGCGAGCTGATCGTGGAGGGGGCGATCGGCGCGGTGGCCGGGATCGGCGGCGCCGGCGCCTGGGCGCGCGCCGAGGCCTACTACCGGCGGGCACCCTGGGCGGGCAGGCGGCGACTGAACGGCGTCGACGTGATCGACGGCGTCCTCACCAACCCCCTCGCACACGCCGTGGCCACCGCGCTCGCCCTGGGCGGCTCCACCCGCGCCGAGGACGTCACCGGCATCGAGACCGAGCTGCTGCGCGCCAACGACATCGAGTCCGACGACACCTCCTGCGTCCGCGTCACCACCGCGCAGGGCCACCAGGTCACGGTCGCCGCGACGCTGTGCGCCGAGAACCCGGACGAGCCGTACGTCGTCGTGCACGGCAGCCGCGGCCGGATCACCTTCTGGTACAAGCAGGACCGCGTCCTCCTCCAGCGCGCGGACCACGGCCCGGAGGAGTACGAGTACGGCCGTACGGACCTGCTGGAGAACCTCGTCGAGCACCTCACCGACGAGACCGGGCGGACCGCGCTGCTCGTCCCGCCGGACGCGACCGGCGCGTTCATGAAGGTCGTCGAGGCGATCCGGGTGGCCCCCGACCCGGCCCCGCTGCCCGCCGGTGCCTGGCACCTGCTGCCCGACGAGGGCCGCCGGGTCGTGCCCGGCGTCGACGGACTCGTCGCGGCCGCCGCCGACACCCTCGCCCTCTACTCCGAACTGGGCGCCCCCTGGGCGCTCACGACAGCGAACCCGAAAGAGGTGAGTACCTGATGACGGCGAACGACTCACCGGTCCTGCGCGTCGCGGGCCGCCCGGTCGGCCGCTACGTGACCCGGCCCGAGCTGCCCGAACGGCTCTCCCCGCGCCCGTATCTGCACCCCGTCACCACCCTGGCCGGCACGGCCGTGACCGAGCTCAGCCCTGACGACCACATCCACCACCTCGGCGTCGGTGTCGCCGTTCCCGACGTCGAGGGGCACAACTTCTGGGGCGGGCGCACCTTCGTCCGCGACCAGGGCCCGACGGAGCTCGACAACCACGGCGCCCAGCGGCACACGGCCTTCCAGCTGCGCGATCCCGACGGCTTCGTGGAGGAGCTGCGCTGGGTGGCCGCGGGCGCGGAGCTGCTGCGCGAGCGCCGTACGGTCGCGGCCGTCGAACTCACCGAGTCCGCCTGGGCGCTGGACTTCACCTTCTCCCTCACCAATGTCACCCCGGACCCGCTGTCGATCGGCAGCCCGGCCACCAACGGGCGCCTCGGCGCCGCCTACGGCGGCTACTTCTGGCGCGCCCGCAAGGAAGACCGGCCCCCGGACGTCTTCACCGCCGACACCGAGGGCGAGGCCGACGTCCACGGCACCCGCGCCGACTGGCTCGCCCTGGCCGGCGCCACCTGGACGCTGGTCTTCGCCGGAGCCACGGACGCCACCCGCCGCGACCCCTGGTTCGTGCGCGCCACCGAGTACCCGGGCGTCGGCTCGTCCCTGGCGTCCGAGGAGCGGCTGACGATCGAGGCCGGCGACACCGCCGTACGCCGGGTCGTCACCGTCGTCGCCGACGGCCGCCTCGGCCGGGACGCGGCCGCCGCGCTGGTGCGGAAGGCGGTCAGCCAGTGACGTACGAGACCTACCGCAACCCCGTCCTGAACGCCGACTGGTCCGACCCGGACGTCATCCGCGTCGGCGACGACTTCTACCTCACCGCGTCCAGCTTCGGCCGCGCCCCCGGCCTGCCGCTGCTGCACTCCCGCGACCTGGTCAACTGGTCGCTGGTCGGCCACGCCCTCGAACGCCTCGAACCCGGACGGGAGTTCAGGTCGCCGCGCCATGACTGCGGGGTCTGGGCCCCGTCGCTCAGGCACCACGACGACCGCTTCTGGATCTTCTGGGGCGACCCCGACCAGGGCATCTTCCAGATCAACGCCCCCGGGATACGCGGCCCGTGGACCCGCCCGCACCTCCTGAAGGAGGGCAAGGGACTCATCGATCCGTGTCCCCTGTGGGACGACGACACCGGCGAGGCGTATCTGGTCCACGCCTGGGCCAAGTCCCGCTCCGGTGTGAAGAACCGCCTCACCGGCCACCGTATGCACCCCGACGGGACCTCCCTGCTCGACGACGGCAAGCTGATCGTCGACGGGGACCGGATCCCCGGCTGGTTCACCCTCGAAGGGCCCAAGCTCTACAAGCACGACGGCTGGTTCTGGATCCTGGCGCCCGCCGGGGGAGTGGAGACCGGCTGGCAGGGTGCCTTCCGCGCCCGGGAGTTCTTCGGCCCGTACGAGGAGAGGATCGTCCTCGAACAGAAGGACACCGACGTCAACGGCCCCCACCAGGGCGGCTGGGTGCGCACCCCGTCCGGCGAGGACTGGTTCCTGCACTTCCAGCAGCGCGGCGCGTACGGCCGTGTCGTCCACCTCCAGCCGATGCGCTGGGGCTCCGACGGTTGGCCCGTGCTCGGCGACGAGGGCGCCCCCGTCGCCGTACACCGGCGGCCCGCCCTGCCGCAGCAGCCGCCCGCCGCACCCGCCACGGACGACGACTTCCCGGGCGGACGGTTCGGCCGCCAGTGGTCGTGGACGGCCAACCCCCATGACGGCTGGGCCACCCAGCACTCCGGCGACGGGCTGCGGCTGACCTGCGTACGCTCGGCAGACGCGCACGACCTGCGGAAACTGCCGAGCGTACTCACCCAGCGGCTGCCCGGAGCGCCCGTCGCCGTCGAGGTGGAGCTGAAGCTGCACAGCGAGGAGCCGGGGGCGCGGGCCGGGCTCGCGGTCCTCGGGGACGCGTTCGGCTGGATCGGACTCCAGCGGGGCACGGACGGGGCGGTGCATCTCGTACACCGGTTCGCCGAGGCCGTGGCCGTGGGGGAACGCGACGCCGAGCAGCCACGGCTCGCGCCCGAGGGGCGGGCGAGGCTGAGGATCGAGATCGGGGCCGGAGCGCGGTGCCGTTTTTCGTCCGATGTCGGTGACGGCCTCCGTCCGTCCGGCCCCGTCTTCGCCGCCACCCCCTGGCGCTGGGTCGGCGCCCTGCTCGGCCTGTTCGCGTCGGCGCCCGAGGGAAACGGGCACGCCGGCGCGGCCACCTTCACACAGTTCCGGATCAGTCCCCTGTAACCCACCCCACCCGCACGCCTGTTGGGAGCCGCAATGACGCACTTCCATAGCAAGCGCTTGCCGAGACGGGGCGTCGTCCTGGCCGCCGTCGCGGGCCTGGTCGCCGCCCTCGGACTCGGCACCATCGGCGAGGCCAAGGCCGAGACCGCCGCCCTTTCGCCGCAGGAGTCGGCCGCCTCCCGCTGGACCGACCAGCCCCACGGTTTCGCCTCCCTCGCGGGCGGCACCTCCGGCGGAGCCGGCGGCGAGGTCGTCACGGTCAGCGACCAGGCCTCGCTGGCGAAGTACGCGGCCGCCGAGGAGCCGTACGTCATCCGGGTCGCCGGGGCCGTCGCCGTCCAGCCGTTCGGTTCGGACGTCGTGGTCGCCTCGAACAAGACGATCGTCGGCGTCGGCGACACCGGCGAGATCGTCCACGGCGAGCTGCACCTCAACCCCGGCACCCACAACGTGATCATCCGGAACCTGACGATCCGAGACAGTTACGTCGAGGGCGACTGGGACGGCAAGACGCAGGACTTCGACGCCATCCAGATGGACACCGTCGACCACGTCTGGATCGACCACAACCGCCTCACCCACATGGGCGACGGGCTGCTCGACATCCGCAAGGACAGTCAGTACATCACCGTCTCCTACAACCAGTTCGCCAACCACAACAAGGCGTTCGGCATCGGCTGGACGACCAACGTCCAGACCCAGATCACCATCGACCACAACTGGTTCACCGGCACCAAGCAGCGCAACCCGTCCGCAGACAACTGCGCCTACGCCCACCTCTACAACAACTACATGTCGGCGCAGGTGGCCGACGGCGACCCGGTGTGGACGTACGGGAACTGGTCACGCGGCCACACCAAAATGGTGATCGAGAACAGCTACTACGACGGCGTCCAGCACCCCTACCAGGCCGACACCACCGCCGAGTTGGTGCAGCGCGGGTCGATTCTCAAGAACACGACCGGGCGGCAGGACGAGTGGGGTACCGCTTTCGACCCCCGTGATTTCTACGCCTATCGGCTGGACCCGGCGGCAGCCGTGCCCGCCCTGGTGACGCGGTTCTCGGGGCCGCAGAAGCAGATCGGCACGGGTCCTGCATGAGCCGGGCGACCGGGCGCCGCACGACCGTCACTGACCCCCCGCACCTTCATATCTCCGTGGATCCGGAAGAAGAGAGCCGACCTATGAAGAGCAGCATCCGCAGAAGCAGGCGCGCCGCCATGGCCGTCGCCCTGGGCTCCGTGCTCGCGCTGACCGCCACCGCCTGCGGCGACGACGGCAGTGGCGCGGCGGGGGACAAGGGCAACGAGGGCTCCGGCAAGGGCACGATCACCTTCTGGGACAACAACGGCGGTGTCCGCACCGACATCTGGAAGCAGATCATCGCCGACTTCGAGAAGAAGTACCCGGACATCAAGGTCAACTACGTCGGGATCCCCGCCGCGAGTGCCCAGTCCAAGTACGACACCGCCATCCAGGGCGGCGGCCTGCCCGACGTCGGCGGCGTGGGCACCGCGGTGCTCGCCGAGGTCGCGGTCCAGGGAGCGCTGGAGCCGCTGGACAGCCGGCTCGAGAAGAGTTCGCTGAACGGCAAGCTGAGCCAGAACCTGCTCGACGTCAGCAAGTCGGCCGGTGGCGGAGACACGCTGTACCAGGTGCCGACCTCGGCCAACAACGGCACGCTGTGGTACCGGACGGACCTGTTCCAGGCGGCCGGGCTCGACGCCCCGACCACGTGGTCGAAGTTCTACGAGGCCGCCGACAAGCTCACCGACAAGGGCAAGAACAAGTTCGGGTTCACCATCCGAGGCGGTGAGGGATCCATCGCGCCGGCCCTGGACGCGGTGTACGGCCAGACCGGCATCACCTCCTTCTGGAACGGCGACAAGACCACCGTCAACGATCCGAAGAACGTGGCCGCCCTGGAGAAGTACGTCGCGCTGTACAAGAAGGACACCCCGTCCGCCGACGTCAACAACGACTTCACCAAGATGGTCGCGCAGTGGGACAGCGGCACGATCGGCATGCTGAGCCACAACCTGGGCTCCTACCAGGACCATCTGAAGGCGCTGGGCGCGGACAAGTTCAAGGGCATCCCGAACCCGACGCAGGACGACGGCACGCGTGTGCAGATCTCCAACCCGGTCGACGGGCTGAGCCTGTTCAAGTCCAGCAAGAACAAGACGGCCGCCTGGAAGTTCATCGAGTTCGCCGTCTCGGCCGCGGAGAATTCCAAGTTCAACGAGTCGGCGGGGCAGGTGCCGGCGAACACCGATGCCGCGAAGGACGCGTGGATTCAGAATGCCGAGCCGACGAAGCTGGCGGCGGAGGCGCTGAACGGGACCGGCACGAAGATCGTGCAGCTGCCGTACTACCTGCCCGACTGGAACACCATCTCCAAGGCGGACAACGAGCCGAACTACCAGAAGGTGCTGCTCGGGAAGATGAGTGCGAAGGATTTCCTGGACACGCTGGCTGATCAGCTGAACGCTGCGCAGGCCGACTGGAAGAAGAACCACTGAGATCGGGTGGTTTCGGTTGTGGGCGCGGCCGCGAGCCGGTTGTGGCTGGTCGCGCCCACGCGGCGGAGCCGTATGTCGATACAGTCCCGCGCCCCCAGGGAAACGTCCGCAACCCCTGTTTGAAAGGCACCGTTGTGTCTCTTACCCGCAGACAGGTCACCTCGGCTGCCGTGGCCGCCGTTCCTCTCGCCTTTGCGGCGACCGGGAACGCGCAGGCTTCAGGGCGCCGATCTCGCACTCTCCACATCGCCGGCGATTCAACCGCCGCCCAGAAATACGCCGACGCCGCTCCCGAGACCGGGTGGGGTATGGCGCTTCCGTTCTTCCTCCGGAAAGAGTTGCCCGTCGCCAATCACGCGGTGAACGGGCGCAGTTCGAAGAGCTTCATTGATGAAGGCCGGCTCGATGTCATCCTCGGGCTGATCCAGCCGGGGGACCTCCTCCTCGTGCAGTTCGCGCACAACGACGAGAAGAGTGAGGACCCCACCCGGTACACCGAGCCCTGGACGACGTATCAGGACTGTCTGAGGCAGTACATCGACGGTGCACGCGCGCACGGCGCCCGGCCCGTGCTCGCCACCCCGGTCGAGCGCCGCAGGTTCGACGCGGACGGCAACGCGGTGCCGACCCACGGCGACTACCCGGCGGCGATGCGCGCGCTCGCCGAGGAGGAACGAGTCGCGCTGCTCGACATCCAGGCCCTGTCGCTGGCGCTGTGGCAGGAGCTCGGGGTCGAGGGGACGAAGACGTACTTCAACTGGACCGCGACCGAGCAGGACAACACGCACTTCAACCCGCCGGGCGCGATCGCCGTGGCACGGCTGGTCGCGCGCGAGCTGCTGCGGACGCGGGTGCTCGCGCCGCGTGACGTCGTCCGGCTGCACGACGACATCCCCACGTCCTGGATCACCTGGCCGCAGGCCGCCGCGTAACCATCCCGGAACCGGAAGAGAGAGCCGCACAATGAAGGCACAGAAATGGCATGGCCATGCCACAGTGAGAGCGGCCGCGCTGATCGGCTGCACCGCCCTCGTGCTGTCCATGACCGGCACCACCGCCCAGGCCCACACCCGCGACGTCACCCGCCAGACCCTCGGCGCCAACGACGGCTGGGGCTCCTACGGCACCGGCACCACCGGAGGCGCCGCCGCCGACGCCGCGCACGTCTACACCGTCACCACCTGGGCCCAGTTCAAGGCCGCCCTCGCCGACGGCGGCACCGCAGCGAAGATCATCAAGGTGAAGGGGACGATCGACGCGGTCTCCGAGGGCTGTGACGCCTTCGCCGCGCCCGGTTACGACTTCGACGCCTACCTGGCGAAGTACTCACCGCAAGCGTGGGGCCTGGACACCGACCTGAGCGCCGAGCCCGACGACAGCCCCGAGGGACTGCGCCGCGCCTCCGCCGCCAACCAGGACACGGCCATCAAGGCGAACATCCCCGCCAACACCACCATCATCGGTGTCGGCAAGAACGCCGGCTTCAAGGGCGCCAGCCTCCAGATCAAGGCCGTCGACAACGTCATCGTGCGCAATCTCGCCTTCGAGAGCCCCCTCGACTGCTTCCCGCAGTGGGACCCCACCGACGGCACCAATGGCAACTGGAACTCCGAGTACGACACCGCCGTCGTCTACGGCTCCACCCATGTGTGGCTGGACCACAACACGTTCACCGACGGCAGCCACCCCGACAGCGCGGCGCCCACCTACTTCGGCATGCTCTACCAGCAGCACGACGGCGAGCTGGACATCGTCCGCGGCGCCGACTACGTCACCGCCTCCTGGAACGTCTTCACCGAGCACGACAAGACG
This sequence comes from Streptomyces sp. NPDC002088, assembly GCF_040296605.1. Taxonomy (NCBI): domain Bacteria; kingdom Bacillati; phylum Actinomycetota; class Actinomycetes; order Kitasatosporales; family Streptomycetaceae; genus Streptomyces; species Streptomyces sp. NPDC002088. The sequence continues at coordinate 69,552 of NZ_JBEOXO010000020.1, forward strand.
ATCCTGATCGGCAACAGCGACAGTGAGTCCACCGCCGTGGGCGACCGGGGACACCTGAAGGTCACCTTCCACCACAACCTGTTCTCGGGCCTGGTGGAGCGCGCGCCCCGGGTCCGCTTCGGGCAGGTCGACTCCTACAACAACCACTTCGTGGCCGACGAGGGCTACTCCTACAGCTTCGGCATCGGCAAGGAGTCCCAGCTCGTCGCCGAACACAACGCCTTCACCCTGCCGGACGGGATCAGCGCGGCGAAGACCCTGAAGAGGTGGAACGTCTCGCCACTCACCGCCGACGACAACTACGTCAACGGCACGCTCACCGACCTGATCGCCGTCCACAACGCGGAGATCCCAGCAGAGGCCCTGGAGTCGGGCGCCGGCTGGACGCCCATCCTGCGCACCAAGGTCGACCCGGCGAAGGCCGTCCCCGGCATCGTCGACTGCGGCGCCGGTGCCGGCCGCCTGCACTGACACCCCGCACACGCACCCGCCCATCGGGCCGGGGCGCATCGCCCCGGCCCGACCCCAGACCCGCACGAGCCGCACCGCGAAGGAGCAGCCGCATGCCCTCGCACCTCCCCCTCTCCCGCAGGGGATTCCTCCTGGCGAGCGCCGGCGCGGGCACCGCCCTCGGCCTCGCCCCGGGCCCCGCGCGAGCCGCCGCCCGGCCGCGCCCGTTCGGCCGGTACGGATCACCGGCCGCCCGCCTGACCTCGAACACCCTGTACGTCGACCAGGGCGGGCGAGGTGACTTCACCACCGTCCAGGCCGCCGTGACCGCCGCGACCGGAAGCGGCTGGACACTGGTCATCGCACCGGGCACCTACCGGGAGACGGTCACCGTCGACGTCACCCGTACGGAGGCGACCTGGATCGGCGCCTCGGAGGACCCCCGGGACGTCGTGATCGTGTACGACAACGCGGCGGGCACGCCGAAGCCCGGCGGCGGCACGTACGGCACCACCGGGTCCGCCACCACGACCGTGCAGGCCGACGGCTTCACCGCCCGCTGGATCACCTTCGCCAACGACTGGCTGCGCGCCGACCACCCGGACATCACGGGTACGCAGGCAGTGGCCATCAAGGTGCAGGGCGACCGGAGCGCGTTCACCCACTGCCGCTTCCTCGGCCACCAGGACACGCTGTACGCCGACTCCCGCGCGCTGACCGCCTTCGCCCGCCAGTACTACGCCCACTGCTACGTCGAGGGCGACGTCGACTTCGTCTTCGGCCGGGCGACGGCCGTGTACGAGGACTGCCACTTCCGCACCCTGAACCGCACCGACCTGGCCGCCGCCCCGTACGGCTTCGTCTTCGCGCCGTCCACGGCGGGCGCCAACCCGCGCGGATACCTGGTGACGAGGAGCGGCGTGAGCAGCGAGGCGCCGGACGCGTACTACAAGCTGGCCCGCCCGTGGGTGCCCAGCTCCGACACCACCGCCCGCCCCATGCTCACCGTCCGGGACACCCACCTGGGCGCCGGCATCGACGCGGTCGCGCCCTACACCAACATGTCGGCCACCTACCCGTGGCAGAACCAGCGGTTCGCCGAGTACCGCAACACCGGCCCCGGCGCGGAGATCACCGTCCCCGACAACCGCCCCCAGCTCACCGACGAACAGGCCCAGGCGGCGACCCGCGGCGCCCATCTCGGCGACTGGACGCCGTGGAAGGAGTGCTGACGGCATGCGCAGACGCACCCTCCTCACCGGCCTCGCCGGCGGACTCGTGTTCGCAGGCACCGCCCCCGCACTCGCCCACGACCGCCGCGTCCTCCACGTCCGCCCCGGCAACTCCGTCCAGGCGGCCGTGGACCAGGTGACCGGCCCCGGCTGGACGATCGTCGTGCACCCGGGGACGTATCGCGAGGTCGTCGACGTTCCCGCCGGCAAGGCCGAGTTGACCCTGCGTGGCGCCACCCGCGACCCGCGCGACACCGTCATCGTCTTCGACAACGCGAACGGTACGAAGAAGCCCGACGGCACGACGTACGGCACCGCGGGCTCCGCCACCTTCACCTCCGCGGCGCCCGGACTGACCGTCCGCGACCTGACCCTCGCCAACGACTGGCTGCGCGCCGACCACCCGGACATCACCGGCACCCAGGCGGTGGCCGCCTACACCTACGGCGACCGCACGCACTTCGAGAACGTCCGACTGCTGGCCCACCAGGACACCCTCTTCGTCGACACGACCGCGCTCGACGCCTTCGACCGGCAGTACTTCCGGCACTGCTACATCGAGGGTGACGTCGACTTCGTCTTCGGCCGGGCGACCGCCGTGTTCGAGGAGTGCCACTTCCACACCCTCCAGCGGGACGTGACCTTCACACCGAAGGGCATGGTCTTCGCCCCCTCCACCGCCCGCGCCAACCCGCACGGCATCCTCGCCGCCCGCTCCCGCATCACCTCCGGCGCCGAGGACGGGGCGTACAAGCTGGCCCGGCCCTGGGTGCCGTCGTACGAGACGACCGCCTGGCCGTCCCTCGTCGTCCGGGACACCCGGATCGGGTCCGGCATCGACCCGGTCACCCCCTACATCAACATGCGCGACGCCTACCCCTGGCAGACCATGCGGTTCAGGGAGTACCGCAACACGGGACCGGGAGCCGTGCTCACGGTTCCGGAGAACCGGCCTCAACTCACCGAGGAAGAGGCGAGGTTGCACACCCGGGAGGCGTACCTCGGCGACTGGCGGCCCGGTGCGTAGGGCCGCGGCCGCCGCTCTGCTGGCGGGCGCGTGCCTGCTCGTACCGCCGACGGCGGCCTCCGCAGCGGAACGCGGCCCCGTCGGCTGGGCCTCGACGAACGGCGGCACCACCGGTGGCGCGGGCGGCTCGACCCGGACGGTGCACACGCGCGCCGAACTGAAAGACGCGCTGGCCAATGACGGCGACCCCACCGCACCCAAGGTGATCCGGGTCGTCGGCGACATCAACGGCCCTGAGGCGGACGACGGTTCACTGCTCGGTGAGCAGGACTACGCGCCCGGATACGACCTCGGCACGTACATGTCCTGCTTCGGGCCGGACGGCACGACCTGGTCCGACACCCGCTACGACTACTGCAAGCAGCAACGTCAACTACGGCAGAGCGGCTCGACGAAGGAGAAGGCGCAGATCCAGCTCACCGTGCCGAGCAACACCACGCTCGTCGGCGTCGGCGACGACGCTCGGCTGCTCGGGGTCTTCCTGACCGTCAACACCGGTACCAACATCGTCGTCCGCAACGTGCACCTCGAAGCGCCCGTCGACCACTTCACCAGCTGGTCGCCGGACGACGGGGCACAGGGCAACTGGAACGCCCGCTTCGACGCGATGACCGTGATCACCGGCAAGAACATCTGGGTCGACCACTGCACCTTCACCGACGGCCGCTACCCGGACCGCGAGGCACCCCTCGGCTTCCACGGCGAGCACGTCCAACGGCACGACGGACTGCTCGACATCGAGGACGGCTCCGACTTCATCACCGTCTCCGACAGCCGGTTCGACGATCACGACAAGGCACTCCTCATCGGCTCGGGCGACGGCCGCGGCGAGCGCGACCGCGGCCACCTCAAGGTCACCTTCGTCCGCAACCTGTTCACCGACATCGTGCAGCGCGGCCCGCGCGTCCGCTTCGGGCAGGTGCACGTCGTCAACAACGTCTACCGGGGCCGGGCCGCCGACACCCTGTACGCGCTGGGCGCCGGCCTGGAGTCGGCGATCTACTCCGAGCGCAACGTCTTCGCCTACCCGCAGGGCGAGCCGTCCCTCGCCGTCGCGAACTACGGAGGCGAACACTTCCGCGACACCGGCTCCTGGTTCAACGGCCGGCCCGCCCGCCTGGACGCGGTGGCGAGCGGCCTCGGCCTCACCGCCGAGGTCGGCTGGGACCCGGCCGACGCCTACGCCTACCGACCGCTGACCAGTGCGTCCGCCGTCGAGCACTACGTCCTGCGCCACGCGGGCGCCGCCGATCCGGTCCGAGGGAACCTGCCCGACGACCACCCCTGAACCGACGAAAGGACCCCCCACATCATGCTTCGTCGAACCGCTCTCGCCCTGTCCACCGCCGTGGCGGCGGGCGCCGCCCTGCTGGCGCTGCCCGCGCCCGCCCAGGCCGCCACCGTGGTCGTCAGCAACTCGACCGACCTGTCCAACGCCATCAAGAGCGCCACCGCCGGCACCGTCATCCAGGTCCGCGGCGGCACCTACTACCCGACGGCCACCCTCCAGTCCACGGCCAACGGCACCTCCTCCGCGCCGGTCACGCTCACCGCGTACGGCTCGGAGACCGTGAAGATCGACGGTTCGTCGCTCCCCGACGGCGACTGGATCTTCAAGCTGACCGCCGACTACTGGAACGTCTCCAACATCACCTTCCAGAACTCCCCGGACAGCGCGGTCGTCTGCCAGTCCTGCACCGGCACCAACTGGAACAACATCAAGACCATCAACGGCGGCGACTCCGGCTTCACCCTCACCGGGGACGGCACAGTGAACAACACCGTCAAGAACATCGACTCCTACGGCAACTACGACGCCGCCAACCACGGCGAGAACGCGGACGGCGTCGCCGTGAAGTTCGGCTCCGGCACCGGCAACCTGATCACCGGCGCCCGCCTCTACAACAACTCGGACGACGGGATCGACTTCTGGTCCTTCTCCTCGCCCGTCACCATCGAGCACACCTGGTCCTTCGGCAACGGCGTCAACCGCTGGTCCGACTCGTCCTTCGCGGGCGACGGCAACGGCTACAAGCTGGGCGGCGACGGCGAGGTGGTCGCCCACGTGGTCAACAACTCGGCCGCCTGGGGCAACGCGGGCAACGGCTTCACCGAGAACTCCAACACCGGTGCGATCGTCATCAACCGCACCACCGCCTACGCCAACAGCAAGTGGGGCTACTACTTCGCCACCAGCGCGGCCCGTCTGGGCAAGAACCTGGCCGTGAGCAACGGCAGCGGCTCGGTCAGCAAGGGCTCCTCGGTGGTCTCGGCCGGCAACAACTGGGACAGCGGCATCAGCACCCCCGCCTTCACATCGACGGACGCGACGAGCACGTACAACTCCCGTCAGTCCAGCGGCGCGTTGCCCGTCACTACCTTCCTGACGACGGGCAGCACCACCATCGGCGCGACCATGGACTAGCCCGTCCGGGGCGCTTGACCCGGTTTTTGCCTGTGAAGGAGGTATCGATCAGGCAACGGGCCTCGCGCCCACCAGGGCGACGCGCGTAGAACACCTGTCATGCATAAGCCACTGCGTATCGCGGCGCTCGCCGCAGCCGTCGCCGTCGCGGGCGCCGGTCTCTACGGCGCCGGCGCCGCCACGGCCGGCCAGTCCACGGCCAACTCCACCCAGGAGCCCTACAACATCGGGCTCCTGGTGAAGGACATCGACACCTACTACGGCACTGCGCTCGACAGCGACGGCGTGTACCAGGCGTCCACGGACAGCCAGTACGCCAAGGACCTGGCGCGCATCGACGCCGACGCGAAGAAGTACATCGACCAGGCCGCCCGCACGGGGCACCACAAGGGTGAGAAGCCCGCGGTCGTCTTCGACATCGACGACACGCTGCTGCTCAGCCTCGACTACGAGAAGCGCTACAACTACACCTACAACTCGGCCACGTGGGCGGACTACGTCAACAAGGCCGACCGCCCGGCCGTCTTCGGCAGCCCCGAGCTCGTGCAGTACGCGGAGTCCAAGGGCGTCGAGGTCTTCTACAACTCGGGTCTCAGCGAGGCGCAGCGCTCCGCCGCCGTCGAGAACCTGAAGAAGGTCGGCGCCGATGTGAACCTCGACGCCGACCACATGTTCCTCAAGGACAAGGCGAACCCGCCGTCCTACCTCAGCGCCTGCGCCACCCCGGGCACCTGGACCTGCACGACCGTCCAGTACAAGTCCGGCACCCGCAAGCACATCGAGGACCTCGGGTACAACGTCATCGCCAACTTCGGCGACCAGTACTCCGACCTCGACGGCGGCTACGCCGACCGGACGTACAAGCTGCCGAACCCGACGTACTTCGTCAGCTAATTCGCAACGGTCCGTACGGGCTTGACCGACTCCAGGGTCGGCACCACCGGCTCGATGGTCCCGTCCGCCGCGAACGTCAGGCGGTCGATGGTCGTCTCCCGGTGCATTCCGTCACCGCCGGCCTTTCCGGGGCCGTTCAGCGCGAAGCGGTGGTAGACGATGTACCAGTCGTCGGTGCCGGGCACGTTCACCACGGAGTGGTGGCCGGTGCCGAGGATGCCGTACTCGGGACGCTTGGACAGGATCGTCCCCCGCTTGGTCCACGGACCGAGCGGGGACGGTCCCGTCGCGTACGCCACGTGGTAGTTCTCGCTGCGGGTGTCGTCCTCGGACCACATGAAGTAGTACGTGCCGTTCCGCTTGATCACGAAGGACCCCTCACGGAAGGTGTCCGGGGTGATGTCCTTCACCTGCGAGGCGTCGAACGACACCATGTCGTCGTTCAGCGGAACCACATAACCGTGCCCGTTGCCCCAGTACAGGTACGCCTGCCCGTCGTCGTCCGTGAAGACGGCCGGGTCGATCATCTGGCCGCTCCACGCGCCGCCCTTGGCGACCAGCGGCTTGCCCAGCGCGTCCTTGAACGGGCCGGCCGGTGAGTCGGCCACCGCCACGCCTATCTGCTGCTCGGCGCAGAAGTAGAAGTAGTACTTGCCGTCACGTTCGGCGATCGTCGGCGCCCACGCGTATGTGTCCGCCCAGGAAACGTCCGGGCCCAGGTCCAGGATCACCCCGTGGTCCTTCCAGTGGACCAGGTCCTTCGACGAGTACGCCTTGAAACTCGTCCCGCCCCAGCCCTGGAAGCCGTCCGTGGTCGGGTAGATCCAGTACTCGCCGTTGAGGTAGTGGACGTCGGGGTCGGCGTTCAGGCCGGGCAGGGTCGGGCTGCCGGTACGGGCCGCCTCGACCGTCCAGCTGCGGCTGGTGCCGTCCGCCGCCGTCACCGTGTACGTCTGCGGCTTGCGGAAGTCACGCCGCGTGCCGGACCGCGGGCTCACCCGCGCGCCCTCGCCCACCCACAGCGTCGGGGCGAGCCGCGACAGATCCGCGCCGGGCTCCATCGGCAGCACGACCTTCGACGCCGACTCGGTGACGATCGCGTAGCCCTTCTGGTCCTTCGCCGTCGCGTCCACGACGGACGTCGGAGTGCTCGGGTACGCGGCGAGCAGACGGTCGTACTCCTCCTGCGTCACCGGCAGGACGGTTCCGTGCCGGGGGCTCGCGGGGAGCTGGTAGTTCGTGGACATGGTCCACTTGCCCGAGTCGAGGTCGGTCGTCTCGAAGGGGACGTAGCCGCGGCCGCCGTACTCGTCGATGAACAGGTACCACTTCTTCTCGGTGTTGGACTTGAACACCGTCGGGCCCTCGCCACGGTCGATCGAGCCGCTGCCGATGCAGTCGGAGACGAAGTCGTACTTGGTCGACGTCAGGCTCGTCGACTTCTCACCCGTGATGAACTTCGAGCACGGGGAGCTGGAGGACGGGTCCCGCTCGTCCTTGGTGTAGCGGTAGTAGGAGTCCTTGTACTTGACGACCGTCGAGTCGATCACCGAGTAGCCGGGGTCGTCCCAGACCTTCGGCTCGCTGAAGGTGCGGAAGTCCTTCGTCGTCGCGTACAGCATCTTGTTGTACGTCGATCCCGTGTGGTCGGGGTCGTCGTCGGCGTACAGCTTCGACGCCCAGAAGACGACGTACTCGCCGAGCGAGTCGTCCCAGTAGGCCTCCGGCGCCCAGGTGTTGCCCGCGTTGTCGGGGGCCACCTTCACCAGGCGCTGGTCGGTCCAGTGGACCAGGTCGGTGGACTCCCAGATCATGATCGACTTGCTGCCGTGCCGCTGGACGTCGTCCCAACTGCCGCTGCTGTTCTTGTACATCCTCAGGTCGGTGGCGATGAGGTAGAACTTGTCGCCCTTCGGGGAGCGGATGACGAACGGGTCGCGCAGCCCCTTCTCGCCGATCGTCGACGTCAGGACGGGCTTGGCCTGGTTCAACTCCCGCCAGTGCAGGGGGTCGTTGCCGCGGCTGAGGGCGTAGCGGATCTGCTCGCCGTCGGCGGTGCCCTCGCCGGTGAAGTAGGCGAAGAGGTAGCCGGCGTACTTCGGGTGGCTCACGGGGGGTGCTCCAGACTGCGCGGTGCTCGGTGGGGCGGTGAGGAGGGTGAGGAGGAGGGCCAGACAGGCGAGGAGCGAGGCTCGTAGGCGCATGGGCAATCCTGTCGGAGCATGGGGGATTCTGTGGGGTGTTGTGCACTCGGAGTGTCACCAGTGGGAAACAGCACGTCAATCGATGAGAACGGCATGAGAACCGGCGAAACTTTCGCTCGTTTTCGTTCGGCCGTGGCAACCTCTCCCGGCCACAGCGGCGACTGGACTGCGAAGCATCCCCCTAGGAAAGGAACGCCCCGTGCGTCAGAGCATCGGACGCCACCGCAGGACGCGCACCCTCTCGATCGCCGCCGCGGTGGCCGTCGCCGCGGGGGCGGGCGGCGTCTGCCTCGGCCTGTCGAACAGCGGCGCCCAGGCCGCTTCCACGACGGTCACCGTGTCCACCACCGCGCAGCTGGAGTCGGCCGTCAAGAGCGCCACCGCCGGCACCGTCATCCAGGTCCGCGGCGGCACGTACTACCCGACGGCCACGCTCAAGTCCACGGCCAGCGGCACCGGTTCGGCCCGCATCACGCTTCAGGCCTACGGCAGCGAGAAGGTGAAGATCGACGGCTCCGAGCTGCCGGCCGGCTCCTGGCTCGCCGGGATCTACGGCAGCTACTGGACCGTGCAGAACCTCACCTTCCAGAGGTCCCCGGCCCAGGGCTTCGTCGTCACCTCGTCCACCGGTGGCATCTTCAAGAACCTGGTCACCGCGGACAACGGCGACTCCGGGTTCACCCTGCGCGGCGACAACACCGTCAACAACCTCGTGCAGAACCTGGACAGTTACGGCAACTACGACGCTGCCGGGCACGGCCAGAACGCCGACGGCATCGCCATCAAGTTCGGCTCGGGCACGGGCAACAAGGTCACGGGCGCCCGCCTGTACAACAACTCGGACGACGGCCTCGACCTGTGGCAGTTCTCCTCGCCGGTCACCATCGAGCACTCCTGGGCGTTCGGCAACGGCAAGAACCGCTGGAGCGACTCGGCGTTCGAGGGCAACGGCAACGGCTTCAAGCTGGGCGGCGGGGGCGTCGCGGTCGCGCACGTCGTGAACAACGACGCGGCCTGGGACAATACCCTCAACGGCTTCACCGAGAACTCAAACACCGGTGCGATCGTGCTCAACCGCAACACCGCGTACGCCAACACCGAGGCCGGCTTCTACTTCGCCACCGGCAAGGCGCGGCTCGCCCGCAACCTGGCGGTGGGCAACAAGGGCGGCCTGGACAAGCTCGGCTCGTCCACGGTCTCCGCGGCGAACAACTGGGACAGCGGAGTGTCGACCCCGTCCTTCAAGTCGACGGACGCGACCACGGCGTATGCCTCCCGGCAGTCGAACGGGGCGCTGCCGGCGACCACGTTTTTGACGACCGGATCCACGACGATCGGTTCGACCATGAACTGACCGTGGTTCGCGGTGCGCGAACGCCCCCGCCGGTCGTCACCGGCGGGGGCGTTCTTGCTGCCGGCCGAGGGGGGCTCAGGCCGGCAGGCCCACGGGGTCGAACGAGGTGCCAGTGGTCGTCCCTACTGGTAGCTGATGTCGGACGACGCGAACGTGCAGGACTTGCCGTCGGCGCCGGTGCCCAGCTCCGTGGGCTCCTTGCCGGTGTTGTTGCCCTTGAAGCGGACGCAGGTCTTGATCTTCTTCTTGCTGTCGCCGTGGATGCGGATCTTCGACAGCGTGGCGGTGTCGCCGTAGTTGGCGTTGACGCCGACGATCGCCTTCAGCGGCGCGGTCACCTCGATGTCGCTCAGCGCGATCGTGCGCTTGTACTGCGTCTTGCAGTTGCCGCAACTGCGCACCAGCTTGCCGGAGTTCTGCACCTGGAAGCCGGTCACGGTGAGCTTGCCGGCGCCGTTGAACTGGAGCACCTTGTCGGACGCGTTCTTCGCGCCGCCGCCGATCACCTTGTAGACGGCCGACGACGACGTGCCCTTGAAGCTGGCGGCGTCCTCGCCGACGTCCAGCCACCACACGTTCTGTAGCGTGCAACTGCCCTTGCAGTGCACGCCGTCCGCGGCCGGGGTGCCGATGACGACGTTCTTGAGGACCGCGCCGTCAGCCAGTTCGAAGATCGGGCCCTGGTCCTCGTCCTGGCTGTCGGTGCCCAGGGAGCCGGCGCCGTAGAACTTCTTGAGCTTGCCGTCGTAGGTGCCCGACACCTTGATCGTCGACGAGACGGCCTTGCTGCCGGTGGCCGTCGGCCAGGACGAGGCGGCGCCCGCGGTGGACAGCATCGTCGTCGTGACCAGCGCCGCTCCGGTGATACCGAGGGCGACGGAGCCAGCGATCACGGTCCGCCGCCTGGTGACCCGGCGGCGGTGGCGGACACGCTGTTCGGCTCGTGGACTCATACCCGTTCCTTGCGTGGGAGAAGTTCGTTGCGTCTCCTGGTCGCCACGGGTGGGGAAAGGGTTGCCGCCGCTTCGGAAATTTCTTACGAGTCGCCCTCGGCGTCGTCATGGGCGGCGAAGTCGCCGCCCACGGCGCGCTCCCGGCCGCTCGCGGTGGCCGTGATCGTGTAGCTGTCGTCCTTCGCGTCCCGGCCGCCGCGGTCGTGGTCGTACTGCCCGGCGAACACCCACTCGCCCGCTGCGGCCGTACGGCCCTCCTTGAGCACCCAGGTGTAGACGAGGAAGCCGTTCTGCTCGTCCACCGTCAGCGTGAAGTCGTCCTCGGGCAGCGAGCGCCAGGCACCGGTCGAGCTGACCCCGCCGGTCTGCGCCACCTTCAACTGCACGGTGAGCGAGGTCAGTTGCTCGGAGGTCTTGAAGGTGATGTTGCTCTGCGCCCAGAAGTCGTTGCTGTGCGGGTCCACCGAGCCGTCCGACCACAGCGGGCCGTCCTCGCTGCCGTCGGCGGGCGGGAGCACGGAGGCGGAGGCGGAGGGTGTGGACTTGGGGGCGGTGGGCGAGGGGGACGTGCTCGACTTGCCCGAGTGGTGTGTGCTGCCGGAGCTGGGCGTCGAGCGCGGCGAGGCCGGTGGATGGCTCGTCGCGTCCGGGGACCCGGCCGGCGTCGGCGAGACCGCGACCGCCTGCTGCGGGGGAGTGTCGTCCTTCACGGCGGAGGCGACCGCGTACCCGCCGACCGCGAGCATGCCCGCGACCGCGGCCGTGGCGCTCACGATCCGCACCCAGCTCCACAGGGGCGGGCGTGTCGCCCGGTGGTCCGACCGCTCCGGCCCGGCCATCCCGCGTTCGATCCGGGCCAGGATGCGGGCCCGGTCCGGCTCGTGTGCCTCGGCCGCCTCGTGCAGCCGGGCGCGCAGCTCGTCGTGCACGTCCTGCTGCATCGTCATCGGTCCCTTCCTCCGGCCTCACTGGTGCGCGCCATCACCGCGTGCATCTTCTGCCGGGCTCCCTGTGCGCCGAGCGATTTCTGCAACTCGGCCATTCCCTTCGAGGTCTGGCTCTTCACCGTACCCACCGAGACGCCCAGGGCGAGCGCGGTGTCCTTCTCCGAGAGGTCGAAGGCGTGTCGCAGCACCACGCAGGCGCGTTTGCGGAACGGGAGTCTACGCAGCGCCGACTGGACGTCCACAACGCCCGCGACGTCCGGGTTCTCCGTCTTCTCCTCGCGCTGCGACCAGAAGAGGGCGATTCTCCGGCGTTCGCGGACCGCGCTGCGGATACGGGTGCGGGCCAGGTTGGCGACGACGCCCCGCGCGTACGCCACCGGGTGGTCGGCCGCCCGGACCCGGTCCCAGCGGTTCCACAGCGCCAGCAGTGCGTCCGCCGCCAGATCGTCGGCGGCGTCCGCCTCTCCCGTCAACAGATGGGCGAGGCGGGACAGTTCGGCGTAGTGGCGCTCGAAGAAGGCATGGAACTCCACCGAGGCGGCGTCGTCGACGACTGTGCCCACGGGTGACCTCTTCTCGGTGCGGCGTGCGGCACCCGGCGGGGGTGCCTGCAGGGCGTGTCATGTAAATGACATGGAGATGCCCCGAGGAGGTGGCCGGGACGAGATCCGGAAGCGTAGCAGCGATCGACCACTTGGCTCGTACGGGGCTTCGAACGGCGTATGGCTGCCCGAACCTGATTCCGTAACACGGAGAAAACCTGAAGCCGGTTCAACGAGGGAACAATCCAGCCAGCATCCGCGCACCGATCATTCAGGCAACGAGGAGTACCCGCCATGTCCGAAACACAGAAGGCGACCGACCGGCCAAGTGCCGCGCCACCCGCGGCCAACAGCGTCGACCGGTTCTTCAGGATCTCCGAGCGAGGATCCACCTTCGGCCGTGAGATACGCGGCGGCTTCGCCACGTTCTTCACCATGGCCTACATCCTTGTCCTGAATCCCATCATCCTGGGCAGTGCCAAGGACAAGTTCGGCCACCAGCTCGACGCCGTCCAACTCACCACCGCCACCGCCCTGGTGGCCGCCGTGATGACGATCATCATGGGCGTCGGCGGCAACCTCCCGCTCGCGCTCGCCGCCGGACTCGGCCTCAACGCCGTCGTCGCCTTCCAGATCGCCCCGCTGATGAGCTGGGACGACGCGATGGGCCTCATCGTCCTCGAAGGCCTGCTGATCTGCGTGCTGGTGGTGACCGGCCTGCGCGAGGCCGTCATGCACGCCATCCCGCAACCGCTCAAGCAGGCGATCAGCGTCGGCATCGGCCTGTTCATCGCCTTCATCGGCTTCGTCGACGCCGGCTTCGTCAGCCGGATCCCCGACATCGCGGGCACCACCGTGCCGGTCCAGCTCGGCGGCACCGGCACCCTCACCGGCTGGCCGGTCCTCGTCTTCTGCCTCGGTGTGCTGCTGACCATCGGACTGCTCGCCCGCAAGGTGAAGGGCGCCATCCTCATCAGCATCGTGACGATGACGGTCGTGGCGATCGCCATCAACTCGATCGCCGACATCAAGACCTGGGGCCTGACCACGCCGAAGTGGCCGGACAAGGTGGTCGACACCCCCGACTTCGGACTGATCGGTCACTTCAGCCTGTTCGGCTCCTTCAGCGAGACCAGCGCCATCACCGTCGTGCTGCTGGTCTTCACGCTGATCCTGTCCGACTTCTTCGACACCATGGGCACGGTCGTCGGCATCAGCGCCGAGGCGGGCCTGCTGGACGACGAGGGCAAGGTGCCGGGCCTCGGCCGGGTGCTGCTGATCGACGGTGCGGCGGCGGTCGCCGGCGGCGCGGCCTCGGCCTCCTCCGCGACGTCCTACATCGAGTCGGCGGCCGGCGTCGGCGAGGGCTCGCGCACCGGTTTCTCCAACCTGGTCACCGGCGGCATGTTCGCCCTCGCCCTGTTTCTGACCCCGCTGCTCACCATCGTCCCGCTCCAGGCGGCCGCCCCGGCCCTGGTCGCCGTCGGCTTCCTGATGATGACCCAGGTCAAGAACATCGACTGGGATAAGTACGAGATCGCCATCCCGGCGTTCCTGACCATCGCCGTGATGCCGTTCACGTACTCGATCACCAACGGCATCGGCGCGGGCTTCCTCGCCTACGTCCTGATCAAGACGGTCCTGGGCAAGGCGAAGGAAATCCACTGGCTGCTGTGGGCGGCGTCGGCGCTGTTCCTGGTGTACTTCGCGATCGACCCGATCGAGCAGATCCTCGGCGTCAAGTAGACCCGCGCCCCGAAGAGGCGCGGGGAACCGCGCGACCAGCCACGGACGGCCCGTAGCTGGTCGCGCGGCCAACGCTCAGCTCTTCAGCGCCGCCTGCATCATCGCCTTGGCCACCGGCGCAGCCAATCCATTGCCGCTGACCTCCGAACGGGCCGCGTCCGACTGCTCGACCATGACCGCCACGGCGACCTCCTTGCCGGTCGAGTCGGACTTGCCGTACGACGTGAACCACGCGTACGGCGTCTTGCTGTTGTTCTCGCCGTGCTGGGCCGTACCCGTCTTGCCGCCGACGGTGACCCCGTCGATCAGCGCGTTCGTGCCGGTGCCCTTCTCGACGACGGTCTGCATCGCCGACTGGAGCTGCTCGGCGGTGCCGGAGCTGACGACCTGGGTGGTGCCCGCCTCGTCGTCGTAGTTCTTCAGCACATCGCCGCCGCTGTCGGTGATCTGCGAGACCATGTGCGGCGAGATCAGCTTGCCGCCGTTGGCAATGGCCGCCGACACCATGGCCATCTGGAGCGGGGTCGCGGTGACGTCGAACTGACCGATGCCCGACAGGCCCGTCTGCGCCTTGTCCATGTCCGAGGGGTACACGCTGGCGTAGGCGCGCACCGGGACGTCCTGGCTGTCGTCGTTGAACCCGAACTTCTCCGCCATCGCCCGCACCTTGTCCTGCCCGAGCTGCACGGCCATGTGCCCGAACACGTTGTTGCAGGAGTACTGCAACGCGACCCGGATCGTGGCGTTCTCACAGGGCGCGGAGGTGCTCTCGTTCTTCAGGACCGTGGTGGTGCCCGGCAGGGTGTACGGGTCCGGGCTGTCGGTCTTCTCGTCCACCGACGAGTACAACCCGTTCTCCAGCGCGGCGGAGGCCACGACCAGCTTGAACGTCGAGCCCGGCGGCAGCGGCTGGCGCAGCGCACGGTTGGTCAGCGGCTTCTCCGAGTCGGCGGTGAGCTTCTTCCAGGCCGTCCCGGCGGTGTTGGCGTCGGTGAGCGACGACGGGTCGTACGACGGCGTCGACACGACCGCCAGGATCTTGCCGGTCGTCGGGTCGATCGCGACGGCCGCGCCCTTGTTGTCGCCGAGCGCCTTGTACGCCGCCTTCTGCACATCGGGGTCGATCGTCGTGACTACGTTGCCCGGATCCGCACGCTTGTTGGTGACCGTGTCCATGGCGGTCTTGAGGCGGTTGTCCGCGCCGTTCAGGAGGTCCTGGTAGATGCCCTCCAGCTGGGTCGGCGCGTAGCTCTGCGAGGCGTAGCCCGTCACCGCCGCGTACAGCTTGCCGTCCGTGTAGGTGCGTTTGTACTCGAGGTCGCCGTCCTTCGTCCGTGCCGAGCCGGTGATCGACTCCCCGGCCACGATGATGTTCCCGAGCGGCTCCGCGTACGTCTCGATCGCGTTGCGCCGGTTGTCCTTGTCGTCCGCGAGCGCCGTGCCCTCGTAGAACTGCACCCATGTCGCCCTGACCAGCAGAGCGAACACGAGGAGCAGTGCGAAGACCGATGCGCGCCTGATCGTCTTGTTCATCCCGCTCAGGGAGACGAACGAGGCGGAGGGAATCGTTCCCTTCCGCCCGGTTTTCTCATCGTACGTTCATGAAGATCATACGAACGTGAGGACCGTCTCAGGCCTCACTCATGCGTGGAGTTTCAGCACGACTTCCGCGATCTCCTCGCCGCGCGCGTTGGCGAATCCACGGGCCCGGGCGCTCTCCTGGAAGCCGCACTTGCGCAGGACCCGCAGCGACGCCTCGTTGTCCGCCGCCGCCCGCGCGTACAGCGGGCGTTCGCGCACCTCGGTGAGCAGGGTCCGCAGCGCGGCCGTGGCGATGCCGCGCCCCCAGTACGCGCGGTCCACCCAGTACGTGACCTCGCGCTCGCCCGGCTCCCCGTACACCGCCGCGCTCCCGACGACGTCCCCGTCGGCCAGGACGGTACGGACCACGGACGTGGCGCGGATCCGCTTCCACTGGTCGTCGAAGGCGTTCCGGTCGGCCGGGTCCTCGGGGGTGAACGCGGCCATCCGGAGGGATTCCGGGTCGTTCATCTGCCGGTAGAAGACCGGCAGGTCGCTGTCGTGGACCTTGCGGAGGGCGACCTCCATCGTTCAGAGCCTCCGGGTGGCGAGCGTCAGCCGGTCGCGGGCGTCGAACAGGGCGTCCTTCACCATCTGTTCGTGGGCGGGGGTGAGGCGGGCCACCGGGACCGAGCAGCTGATCGCGTCGCGGGCCGGGGTGCGGTAGGGGATCGCGACGCCGAAGCAGCGCAGGCCCAGCGTGTTCTCCTCGCGGTCCACGGCGAAGCCCTGCTCCCGGACCTGGTGCAGCTCCTCGATGAGCTTCTCGCGGTCCGTGATCGTGTTCTCGGTCAGCGCGGGGAGCGTCTCGGGCAGTATCTTGCGGACCTGTTCGTCCGTGTACGTGCTCAGCAGCGCCTTGCCGAGGGACGTGGAGTGCGCGGGGAGCCGGCGGCCGACCCGGGTGAAGGGGCGCAGGTAGTGCTGGGACTGGCGGGTGGCCAGGTAGACGACGTTCGTGCCGTCCAGACGGGCCAGGTGGATGGTCTCGGTCGTGTCGTCCGAGAGACGGTCCAGCGTCGGGCGGGCCGCCGCGACCACCTCGTCGCCGTCGATGTAGGAGGTGCCGACGAGCAGCGCGCGCACGCCGATGCCGTACCGCGTGCCCGTCGCGTCCGTCTCCACCCAGCCCAGCTCCACCAGCGTGCGCAGCAGCATGTACAGGCTGGACTTGGGATAGCCGACGGCCTCCTGGACCGACGCGAGGGAGTGCATACCGGGCCGTCCGGCGAAGTACTCGAGCAGTTCAACCGTCCGTACGGCGGACTTGACCTGCGCCCCGCCCCCCGTCTCGCCTGCCGACATCGCCCTTGACCCCTTCGTTCGACGGGAAATAGTCTCCAACAGCATATTCATCATCAGAGACAGCGTTCAGTATATCGAACGCCCCTGGTGGATGACGTTAATACTGCGGCATTGCATGCGGCATTGGATGTGGAGGGACCCGCGGTGGCAGCAGCACCAGTCTGGAGTGTCGACCCCCGTACCGGGAAGCAGCGTGAACAGGTTGCGGTGGAGGCCACGGCCCAGGAGGTGGACGCCGCTGTCCGTGCCGCGCACGACGCGCGCGGCGCCCTCGCCGACCGCACCGTCCGCGCGGCCTTCCTGCGCAGCGCGGCCGCGCAGCTGGAGGCGGCCAAGGAGCAGCTCGTCGAGGCCGCCGACGCCGAGAGCGCGCTCGGCCCGGTCCGGCTGACCGGCGAACTCGCCCGCACCTGCTTCCAGCTGCGGGCCTTCGCGGACATCGTCGACGAGGGCGCCTTCCTCGACGTGGTCATCAACCACCCCGACGACACCGCCACCCCGCCCATCCCGGACCTGCGCCGCTACAAGGTGCCGCTGGGTGTCGTCGCCGTCTACTCGGCCTCCAACTTCCCCTTCGCCTTCTCCGTCGCGGGCGGCGACACCGCCAGCGCGCTGGGCGCGGGCTGCCCGGTCGTGGTCAAGGCCCACCCCGACCACCCGGGCCTGTCCGAGCTGGTCGCCAAGGTGGTGCGCAGGGCCGCCGCGGAGCACGGCATTCCGGACGGTGTGCTGGGTCTGGTGCACGGCTTCGAGGCCGGCGTCGAACTCATCAAGCACCCGCTGGTCACCGCCGCCGGATTCACCGGTTCCGTCCGCGGCGGGCGCGCGCTGTTCGACGCGGCGGCCGCGCGGCCGGTGCCGATCCCGTTCCACGGCGAGCTGGGGTCGCTGAACCCGGTCGTCGTGACCGAGGCCGCGGCCACGGAGCGCGCGGAGGCCATCGGGGCCGGGCTCGCCGGGTCGATGACGATGGGCGTCGGGCAGTTCTGCGTGAAGCCCGGGCTGGTGCTGGTGCCGTCCGGCGCGGCGGGCGACGGACTGGTCAAGTCCCTGACGGACGCCGTCAGCGACACGGAGTCCGGGGTCCTCCTCGACCACCGTATGCGGGACAACTTCATCGCCGGGGTCGCCGAGCGTGCGGAGCTTCCGGACGTGGACTCCCCGGTGACGCCCGGCGCGGGCGGCGAGCACACCGTGAGCGCGGGCTTCCTGACCGTGCCGGCGAGCAGGCTGGCCGCGGAGGGCGAGCACGACCTGCTGCTCGAGGAGTGCTTCGGGCCGGTCACCGTGGTGGCCCGCTACGAGGACGACGCCGAGGTGCGGGGCGTGCTGTCGCGGCTGCCCGGGAACCTCACGGCCACGGTTCAGCTGTCCGCGGAGGAGGCGGCAGGTGAGGGGCGCGGCGCGGAGATCCTCGCCGAGCTGACTCCGCTCGCCGGGCGCGTGCTGGTGAACGGGTGGCCGACCGGTGTCGCTGTGGCGCCGGCCCAGCACCACGGGGGGCCGTACCCGGCTACGACGTCCACGTCCACGTCGGTGGGCGGAACGGCCATTGAGCGGTGGCTGCGGCCGGTCGCGTACCAGAACGCTCCCGAGGCGCTGCTTCCCGCGGAGCTGCGGGACGAGAATCCGCTGGGGCTGCCTCGCCGGTTCAACGGCCAGTTGGAGCGATAGTGCCGTAAGGGGTGCCGGCCTTCGCGGGCCGGCGCCCCTGAGTTCGTTCAGTCGGCCTGAGAGAATGCGGCAATGGACGTCGAGCTTCCCGAACTGCCTTTCCCCCTGCGCACCTATGGCCCCGACGGCCACTGGTCCTACGAGGACGGCTACCTCAGCGGATGGGCCGGACCCCGGCAGGACCGGTTCGTGCCGCCCACCGGGGAGGCGTTGGATCCCGCCTCCGACGCGCCCCGGCTGCTCGGGGCGCCCGAAGGGGACTTCCAGCTGATCGCCCGTGTCACGGTCGGTTTCGCCGGGGCCTTCGACGCGGGGGTGCTCTACGTCCATGTCGGTGAGCGGGCCTGGGCCAAGCTCTGCCTGGAGTACTCCCCGGACGTGCCCACCGTGTGCACGGTGGTCACCCGGGGACACTCCGACGACGCCAACTCCTTCACCGTGGAGGGGAGTTCGGTCTGGCTGCGGGTGAGCAGAACCGGCCGCGCCTTCGCCTTCCACGCCTCCCGCGACGGGAAGCGCTGGACCTTCGTCCGGCTGTTCACCCTGGGCGAGGAGAAGGAGACGGGCGCGGCCCTGGTCGGCTTCATGGCGCAGTCACCGATGGGGGAGGGGTGCGTCGTGACGTACGACCACCTCGAGTTCAGGCCTGCCTGGCCGGACGACCTGCGAGACGGCAGCTGAGCAGGAACGTCACCACGAACAACGCCGCGCTGATCAGCAGGCTCAACCGCAGCCCCGCGGTGAACCCGTGGGAGGCCAGCACCCCGAAGACGGCGATCGCCAGACCGCCGGCCACCTGGCGGGCGGCGTTGAGGACGCCCGCCGCCAGGCCCGCCCGCTCCGCCGGTACAGCGTCCAGCATCACGGCCGTCAGCGGCGGCACCGTCAGTGCGCAGCCCAGGGCCATCGGGACGAGCAGCCCGGCCACCAGGGCGGGAGACGTGCCGGCGTCGACGAACAGCAGGGCGAGCAGTCCCCCGGCGGCCAGCCCCTGGCCCAGCAGCATCGGCAGCCGTGCGCCGTACCGGCCCGCCAGCTTCCCCGAGAGTACGTTCGTCACCGAGATCAGCCCCGCCATCGGCAGGAACATCAGCCCCGCGTACAGCGCGGAACGTCCCTGCACCTGCTGGAAGAAGAGGGAGAACAGGAACACCACGCCGTAGAACGCCACGCTGGCCGCCGCCCCCGTCGCGACCGCCACCGACACCTCGCGGCTGCGGAACAGTCCCAGCGGCACCACCGGATGCGACTGCCGGGCCTCGGTCCGGACGAACGCCACGGCCGCCGCGACGGCCACGCCGAACGCCACGAGCCCGGTACGGCCGCCCTCGATCACCGAGAACGTCAGCGCGGTGAGCGCCACCACCGCCGTCAGCTGACCGGGCAGGTCCAGCGGCGCGGGACGGCGCTCGGAACGGGGCGCGCGCACGAGCAGGGCGAGGGCCACCGCGCCCAGCGGCAGGTTGATGAAGAAGATCCCGCGCCAGTCCCAGGCCGTCGTCAGCGCACCGCCCGCCACCGGACCCAGCGCCACCGCGACCGACCCGCCGGCCGCCCACAGCGCCACCGCACGCGCACGTCGGGCCGGATCCGTGTACGCCTGCCGCACCAGCGCCAGGGAGGCGGGGAGCACGACGGCCGCCGCCACGCCCTGGACCACCCGCGCGGCGACCAGCGCCCCCAGGCTCGGCGCCAGGCCGCACGCCGCCGAGGCGAGCGTGAACACCGTGATGCCGAGCGCGTACGCCCGGCTCGCCCCGGCCCGGTCCGAGAAGGCACCCGTGGACAGCATCAGGGCGGCGAACGCGAGCGTGTACGCGTCGACCACCCACTGCAGGCCCGACAGCCCGCCGCCCAGCGCGGAACCGATCGACGGCAGCGCCACGTTCACGACGGACGCGTCCAGGGTGATCAGCGCGAAGCCGAGCAGAGCGGCGGTGAGGGTGAGGGCGGGGGAGGAGTGCTCAGGCGTCAACTCGGGCAGTTTGCCCGCGAGTTGAGGTTCCTTGATCGCTTCGTTTGTCGGCATGGCTCCATCGTGCGGATCTCCGGAGGCGTACAGTAGTGGCCCGAATGCCATACAGCCGGAGGTTCTGGCCATGAGGGCCTTGAGTACGGAGCAGCGCGTCCACCGTGTCGCCGTCCTGGCGCCGTCACCCGTCTCGATGTTCAACCTCGCCATCCCGGAACTGCTGTTCAGCAAGGTCGAGGTGGACGGACGGCCCGGCTACGAGGTGGTCATCTGCGCGCCCGAACCGGGGCCGGTGCCCACCACGGGCGGTCTCGACCTGCAGGTGCGCCACGGTCTCGACGCCGTGCGGGCGGCGGACACCGTGCTCGTCGCGGGCACCGGTGCGCTGTTCACCCCCGACCCGGCCACGGTGGCCGTCCTCAGGGAAGCGGCCGCCGACGGCAAGCGCATCGCGTCCATCTGCACCGGCGCCTTCTCGCTCGCCGAGGCGGGCCTGCTCAAGGGCCGTGCGGCCACGACGTACTGGGGGCACGCCGAGGAACTGCGCAGGCGGTACCCGGACGTCGACCTCCAGGGCGACGTGCTGTACGTGCAGGACGGCCCGGTCGTCACGTCGTCCGGGTACGCCGCCGGCATCGACCTGTGCTTGCACATCATCCGTACCGACTACGGCGCCGCCGTCGCCAACCAGGTCGCCCGCCTCGCCCTCGTCGCCCCCGTCCGGCCCGGCGGCCAGACCCAGTTCACCCAGACCCCGCTGCCGCCCGAGCGCGGCACCGCCTGCGCCGACACCCGCGGCTGGGCCATGCGCAACCTCGACAAGCCGCTCACCCTCACCGACCTGGCCCGGCACGCCGGTGTCAGCGTCCGCACCCTCACCCGCCGCTTTCACGCCGAGAGCGGCGTGAGCCCCCTGCAGTGGCTGCTGCACCAGCGCATCGAGCGTGCCAAGGAGCTCCTGGAGACCACCACCCTGCCCATGGATCAGGTGGCCAGGGCCTGCGGGCTCGGTACGGCCGACTCGCTCCGCACCCACGTGGTGCGCCGCACCGGGCTCACCCCGAGTGCCTACCGCGCCCAGTTCGGCCGCCCCGGAACCGGGGCGGCGGCAGCCACGTCCTTCGTTGCGTGATCAGCGACAGAGTGGTCAGTGGCAGGGTGACCGGCGACCGGGTGATCCGTACCGTCCTGGCCGCGGAGGCCGAGGCCGTCGCCGCGCTGCACGCCCGCGCCCGGGCCACGTACTACCCGGACGGGATCCCCGACGACGGCACCGACTGGCTCGCCACCTGGCGGGGTGCCATCGCGCGCCCGGACGGACACGTGCTGTGCGTCGTCGAACAGGGCCGCATCGTCGGCCTCGCCTCCTTCCGCACCCCGGACGGCGCCCCGGCGGACACGGTCAAGCTGTTCCAGTTCCATGTCGACCCCGGCCACTGGCGGACCGGCGTCGGTACGGCCCTGCACGCGGCCTGCGTGGAGGAGTGGCGGGCCGACGGCAGGCGCACGGCCGTGCTCGACGTGCACGTCGACAACCGGCGGGCCCAGGCCTTCTACGGCCGCCAGGGGTGGGTTCCGGACCCGGAGAACCCGCTGGCCGAGGGTGATCACCACCTCTTCCTGCGGTATGCGGTGGCCGGGGAGCACCGCCGGGAATGAATCAGGCAGGAACGAAACAGCCGGGAATGAAACAGGCTGCTTGAACGTTCACGCACGCGGCGGAGGCAGTCTCCGTACCCGTGCGACCTGGAGAGAGCCGAAGACATGCGCGTCGAGATCTGGAGCGACATCGCCTGCCCCTGGTGCTACGTGGGCAAGGCCCGCTTCGAGAAGGCGCTCAAGGCCTTCCCGCACCACGACGAGGTCGAAGTCGTGCACCGCTCCTTCGAGCTGGACCCCGGGCGGGCCAAGAACGACATCCAGCCCGTACTCACGATGCTCACCAAGAAGTACGGCATGAGCGAGGCGCAGGCGCAGGCCGGTGAGGAGAACCTGGGCACGCAGGCCGCCGCCGAGGGGCTGGCGTACCGCACCCGGGGCCGCGACCACGGCAACACCTTCGACATGCACCGCCTGCTCCACTTCGCCAAGGAGCGGGGCAAGCAGGACGAGCTGATCCAGATCCTGTACCGGGCCAACTTCGCCGAGGAGCGGTCCGTCTTCGCCGAGGGCGAGGAGCGGCTGGTCGAGCTGGCCGTCGAGGCCGGGCTGGACGGCGACGCGGCCCGCACGGTCCTGGCCGACCCGGCCGCCTACGCCGACGAGGTCCGCGCCGACGAGCGCGAGGCCGCGCAGCTCGGCGCGAACGGCGTGCCGTTCTTCGTCCTCGACCGTAAGTACGGCGTCTCCGGCGCCCAGCCCGCGGAGGTCTTCGCACAGGCGCTGACGCAGGCGTGGGGCGAGCGCTCGCCGCTGAAGCTGATCGACGACGGCGGCGCGCAGGCATGCGGCCCTGACGGGTGTGCGGTGCCGCAGCAGGGCTGAATCCGCAGGCCGGGGCTGACCTATAAGGGTTCCTTAGCGGATCCACGTAGGAGTCGGCAATGGACTACGACTTCACGGGGCCGCACAGTGGTCCCATGGAGACCTTCGAGAGCCTCGTCCGTGCCGAGTTCGCCCCGAAGAACACCTTCCTCAACACCGCGAGCAGCGGGCTTCTCCCGGCCCGTACCGTGGCCGCCCTGCACGAGGCCGTGCGGATCAGGGCCGACGGCAGGCCGCTGGACCCGCTGTTCGCGGACGTGGAGGCGTCCCGGGCCGCGTTCGCCCGGCTGGCCGGCGTCCCGGTCGCCCGGGTGGCCGCCGGGGCGTCGGTCGCCGCGCACACCGGACTGGTCGCCGCCTCGCTGCCCGCCGGCGCCGAAGTCCTCACCGCCGAGGACGACTTCACCTCCGTGGTGAACCCCTTCTACGCCCGCGGCGACCTCAAGGTGCGCGCCGTGCCCCTGGAACGGCTCGCCGAGTCCGTCCGCCCCGGCACCGCGCTCGTCGCGGTCAGCGCCGCGCAGTCCGCCGACGGGCGGATCGCCGACCTGTCCGCGCTCCGCGAGGCGGCCCGCACCCACGGGGCCCGGACCTACGTCGACTGGTCCCAGGCCGCAGGATGGCTGCCGCTGGCCGCCGACGCGGCCGACTACACCGTCTCCACCTGCTTCAAGTGGCTGCTCGGCCCGCACGGGGCGGCCTTCCTCGTCGTACCGGAGGACCTCGGCGGCCTGACCCCGGTGCTGGCCGGATGGGTCGCGGGGGAGAACCCCTGGGACAGCTGCTACGGCCCGGTGGCCGAACTCGCCCACTCCGCCCGCCGTTTCGACGTCAGCCCCGCCCTGTTCACCTACGCCGGGCTGCGCCACTCCCTCGCCCTCATCGAGGAACTCGGTGTGAACGCCGTACACGCCCATGACCTGGCCCTCGCCGACCGGTTCCGCGCGGGACTCGCCACGCTCGGCCACGCGCCCCTGCCCGCACCCGGCTCGGCGATCGTGTCCGTGCCCGGAATCGGCCACCGGCAGCCCGAGGTGAGCCGCGCCGGCATCGAGGTCTCCAACAGGGCCGGCAACCTGCGCGCCTCCTTCCACCTGTACAACACGACCGCGGACGTCGACCGCCTGCTGGACGTCCTGTCGGGCTGACCCTCTGGCGCCGAATCGGCGAGGACGCTAGGAAGGCACCAGGGGCGGTGGTGCCTGTGGAATCCACGGACAGGACGTCGGCGCAGTCGTCCGCCGACGCGGAGCTGCACCGGCGGCTGGTGTACGGCGACGAGTCCGCGCTGGCCGAGGCGTACACGGCGTACGGCGGCCTGGTGCGGCGGGTCGCCGTGCGGGTCACCCGCAGCCCGGCCGCCGCAGAGGACGTGGCGCAGGAGGTCTACGCCCACCTGTGGAGCCGGCCGTACGCCTTCGACCCGAGCCGGGGCTCGCTGCGCACCTGGCTGTCCATGCTCGCCCACCGGCGGGCCGTGGACTGGCTGCGCGGCGAGGCCCGGCACCGCAAGGACGCCCGCGCCGACGACTCCGCCCTGCACGCGATACCGGACGCCGGGCCCGGCCCGGACGAGACGGTCGTCGACCGCGAGCGCTCCCTGCTCCTGCACAGCGCACTCGCCGAACTCCCGCAGCCCCAACGGGAAGTCGTGCACCTCGCCTACTTCGCGGGCCGCACCTACCGGCAGGCCGCCGCCGAACTCGGCATCCCCGAGGGCACCGCCAAGACCCGGCTGCGCACGGCCCTGCGCACCTTGGCTGCGTCCTTGGCGGATTCGGCCGACCCGCCGGATCCGGCACTGGAAAGGGGCGCATGATGGCAGGCAGGGCCAGAGACATCGGGGAAGGAGGCACACGGTGACCACCGAGCACGACCGCGTACGGGACCTGCTGGCCGCCTGGGCCTTCGGGGCGCTGCCGCCGGCCGAGGCGCGGACGGTTCCCCCGCATCTGGCCGGGTGCGCGAGCTGCGCGGCGGAGGCGGAACGGCTGCGCGGGACGGTACGGCTGCTGGACGGGCCGCAGCCGCACGGCGCCCCCGCAGATCCGGCCGACTCCGTGCTGTCCGTCGCCCTGCGCGCCCGCCCCGCCCCGCCCCGGGCGGCCCCGCACGCCGCCCCCTACACCGCGGCGGTCGCCGGGCTCGGTGCGCTGCTCAGGGAGGCGGACGGCCGATGGAGCACGCCGGTCGTGCACGACTGGGACGTGCACGCGGCCGTCGCCCACCTCCTCGCCGCCGACGAGCTCCTCGCCGGCCGGCTCGGCGTCGAGGCGCGCGTGCCGCCCTCACGGATCGAGGCGGACACGAGCTGGGAGGACGCCTGGAACCGGCGGACCGCCGACGTGATCGCCCACGAGCACGGCCGCGGCGCCGAGGAGACGGTCGCCGCCTGGTCCGCGCAGGCGGCTGCACTGCTCGCCACCCCCGAGGCCCACGATGTCGGACTCGCAGCCCGGGCCACGACGTTGATGGGCGTCCGGCTGCCCGTCGCCGACCACTTCCTCGTGCGGGCCTTCGAGACGTGGATCCACACCGACGACATCGGCCGCGCCCTGGGCCCGGCCGTCCCGCCGCCGCCCGAGGAGCACCTGTGGCAGCTGGTCCGCCTGGCCGTGCGCATCCTCGGCACGGCGCTCGGGCCCGCGGCGCCGCCGGTGCTCTTCTCCGTCACCGGCGGCGCCGAGTGGGTGCTGGGCTCCGAGGACGAGCCCGTACGGGCCGAACTCGCCCTGGATCCCGTCGACTTCTGCCTGCTGGTCGGCGGCCGGCACGCGCCCGACGAGGTGCCGCGGGGCGCCACGGGCGACGCGGCCGCCGTACGGAACGTACTGGAGCGTGCCGCGTCGCTGGCGTGGTTGTGAAAGGGGGACGGCCTAGCGGACGGGAGTGAAATCCCTCGCCCCGATGCTGCGTCTTCCGGGGGACAACCCCCGGACCCCCGGCCGGGCTCGGTTCACCGGACGGGGGTGAAATCCCTCGCCCCGATGCTGCGTCTTCCGGGGGACAACCCCCGGACCCCCGGCCGGGCTCGGTTCACCGGACCGGAGTGAAATCCCTCGCCCCGATGAACTCGGGCCGTCGCACGGGTGCTGCGAACGGCTCCACGGCCTCGTTCTCCACGCTGTTGAACACGATGAAGACGTTGCTGCGCGGGAACGGCGTGATGTTGTCCCCGGAGCCGTGCATGCAGTTGCAGTCGAACCAGGTCGCCGAACCGGCCCTGCCGGTGAACAGCTTGATGCCGTACTCGCTCGCCAGCGCGGTCAGCGCCTCGTCCGACGGCGTTCCCGCGTCCTGCATCTGCAGCGACTTCTTGTAGTTGTCCTCGGGTGTGGCTCCCGCACACCCGAGGAACGTGCGGTGCGAGCCCGGCATGATCATGAGTCCGCCGTTGGTGTCGTGGTTCTCGGTCAGCGCGATCGAGACGGACACCGTCCGCATGTTCGGCAGACCGTCCTCGGCGTGCCAGGTCTCGAAGTCGGAGTGCCAGTAGAAGCCGCTGGCCCCGAAGCCCGGCTTGACGTTGATCCGCGACTGGTGGACGTAGACGTCCGAGCCCAGGATCTGCCGGGCCCGGCCGACCACACGCTCGTCGCGGACGAGACGCGCGAAGACCTCGCTGATCCTGTGGACCTCGAAGACGGACCGGATCTCCTTGGACTTCGGCTCCACGATGGATCGCGGGTCGGCGCGGATCCCCGGATCGGCGACCAGCCGGTCCAACTCCTGCCGGTAGACGGCCACTTCGTCCTCGCCGATGAGCTGGTCGACGGCGAGGAAGCCGTCCCGCTCGTACGTCTGGAGGTCGGCGGTGCAGATCGGTCCCGGCGTGTCGGGGGCGCCCCAGACGACGGGGTCCTGGCGGGGGACGGACACCTCGGTGGTGCCGCGGCTGGGGTAGAGATCGGTGACGGTGGTGGTCACGGGGATGTCACACCTCCTCGGGCTCGGGTTCCGTGAGCAGCGGGTAGACGCCGTGCTCGTCGTGGTCCTCCCGGCCGGTCACGGGCGGGTTGAAGACGCAGATGCAGCGGAAGTCCTCCTTGATCCGCATCGTGTGCCGCTCGTGCCCGTCGAGGAGGTACATGGTGCCGGGCGTGATCGTGTACTTCTGCCCGGTCTCGTCGTCGGTCAGCTCTGCCTCGCCCTCGACACAGACGACTCCCTCGATGTGGTTGGCGTACCACATCGACGTCTCGGTCCCGGCGTACATGATGGTCTCGTGGAGCGAGAAGCCGACCCGCTCCTTGGCGAGGACGATGCGTTTGCTCTCCCAGGTGCCGGTGGCGGCCCTGGTATGCCGGTCGGTGCCTTCGATGTCCTTGAACGAACGAACGATCACGGTGGTGCGTACCTCCTTGCTAGACGGTTGCGCGTACGGCGCCAGTCGGTTGCGCGTAGGGCGCTAGACGGTTTCGCGTACGGCGCGGGCGAGGACGCGCAGGCCCTCGTCCAGTTCCTCGGGTGTGATGGTGAGAGCGGGCAGCAGCTTGACGACCTCGCTCTCCGGGCCCGACGTCTCGACGAGCAGCCCGAGTTCGAAGGCGCGCCGGGCGACCCGGTCGGCCCGGCCCTTGTCGTGGAACTCCAGGCCCCACACCAGCCCCCGGCCCCGGTACTCCTTGACGTCGGCGAGGTTCTCCTCGGTGATCGAGACGAGAACCTGCTCGATCTGTTCGCCGCGGGCCCTGGTCTGCTTCTCCATGGCGGACCCGTCGGCCCAGTACGTCTCCAGCGCGGCCGTCGCCGTGACGAACGCCGGGTTGTTGCCGCGGAAGGTGCCGTTGTGCTCGCCCGGCTCCCACACGTCGAGCTCGGGCTTGAACAGGCACAGCGACATCGGCAGCCCGTAGCCGCTGATGGACTTCGACACGGTGACGATGTCGGGGGTGATCCCGGCCTCCTCGAAGGAGAAGAAGGCCCCGGTGCGCCCGCACCCCATCTGGATGTCGTCGACGATCAGCAGCATGTCCTGGCGCTCGCACAGCTCGGCGAGCGCCCGCAGCCACTCCGGGCGGGCAACGTTGATGCCGCCCTCGCCCTGGACCGTCTCGACGATCACGGCGGCGGGCTTGTTGAGCCCGGACCCCTGGTCCTCCAGGAGCCGCTCGAACCAGAGGAAGTCCGGGACCTGGCCGTCGAAGTAGTTGTCGAACGGCATCGGTGTCCCGTGTACGAGCGGGATGCCCGCCCCGGCCCGCTTGAACGCGTTGCCGGTCACGGCGAGCGACCCGAGCGACATGCCGTGGAAGGCGTTGGTGAACGACACGATGGCCTCGCGACCCTTCACCTTCCGCGCCAGCTTCAGCGCGGACTCCACGGCGTTGGTGCCGGTCGGGCCCGGGAACATGACCTTGTACGGCAGGTCGCGCGGCCGCAGCACCAGGTCCTGGAAGGTCTGGAGGAACGACCGCTTGGCGACGGTGGACATGTCGAGCCCGTGGGTGACACCGTCCCGCAGCAGGTAGTCGATCAACGCCCGTTTGAGTACGGGGTTGTTGTGGCCGTAGTTGAGCGAACCGGCGCCGGCGAAGAAGTCGAGGTACTGGTGGCCGTCCTCGTCGTACATACGGCTGCCCCGCGCACGGTCGAAGACGACGGGCCAGCCGCGGCAGTAGCTGCGCACCTCGGACTCCAGGGTCTCGAAGACGCTCAGGTCGGGCTGCGTGATGGTCACGGCGAAACGCTCCTCAGTGCGACGGGTGGGTCAACGGGCCGATGCGGTACAGGACTTCGGGGTCGTGCGGACCGTCCGGGAACAGTCCCGAGTGGAACAGGACCTCGCGGGTGACGGTCGCCTCGTGCCGGGCGGCGTACGAGGTGAAGAGCCGCTCGGAGGCGGTGTTGCCCGGCGTGATCGTGGTCTCGACGGAGGTGAGTCCGCGCTCGGCGGCGATCCGGGCGGTCAGGCCGTCGAGCAGCGACGCGGCGAGTCCGCGGCCGCGGTACGCCGGGTCGACCGCCACCTGCCAGACGAGCAGGGTGCGCGGACGCTCCGGCCGGACGTATCCGGTGACGAACCCGACGGGCCGCCCGTCCTCTCCGCGCGCCACCGCCGACGTACCGGCGAAGTCGCGACACCACAGCAGATAGCTGTAGGAGGAGTTCAGGTCGAGCGTCCCGGAGTCCTTGGCGATTCGCCAGAGAGCGGCCCCGTCCGTCACCGACGGGCGGTCGATGTGCAGGTCTGCTTGTGCGGCAGTCATGCGAATTGAATTTACCGAGGGAAATTAAAAAATGCATGGAGGGCAGGGCTTACGTCCGAACCGGTTCCGTGTTATCACGCGGGCGCGGGCAGGCGCGCAGCTGGACGGTGAATATGCCGTTTTGTCCGCCATGAAAGCCGCGAAACGGCTCGCTTGTGGAACGCGTCACATGGGCGTGACCTTCACGAAATCCCCGCGAATCACCCCGCTAAGCGTTAGCGGAATCTTTGCGTTTAGGTACGGGATGAGCGGGCAGAAGAATGTGGGGAGCTACCTTGAATAGGAATTCCAGAATTAAGCCGAATTCAGACTCCGGTCACCCCGTCGATACGCTCCCGAAGAATGTCCGCGTGACCGTTGTGTCGCGCGTACTCCTCGATCAGGTGAATGAGCACCCAGCGCAGACTGACCTCGAGACCGGCCATCGGCCCGTCGGCGATCCGCCCGGTGTCGTCCAGCGACCGCCCCGCGTAGAGCTCCTGCCCTCGCGCGATCTCCCGGCGCCAGACCGCCAGCACCTCGTCGAGCCCCCGCCCGGGGGCGAGGGCGTACCCGCTCTCCTCCTCGTACACCGGAGGCACGTCGAGTCCCGCGAACACCCGCTGGAACCAGTTCCGCTCGACCTCGGCGAGGTGCTGCACGAGCCCGAGCAGGGTGAGGGACGACGGATCGGCCGCCGCGACCCGCAGCTGCGCGTCGTCCAGCCCCGCGCACTTGAGCTCCAGCGTGGCGCGGTGAAAGGCGAGCCAGCTCTCCAGCATGGGGTGCTCGTCGCCGGTCATGAGGGGGATCGGGCGGCCGTCGGGAAGGGTTGCAGTCATGGCCGTCAGCGTAGGGATTCAGCCCGTCCGGCGTTTGAGGACGAGGCCTTTCAGGCCGAAAAAATGGGGGTCTGGGGGCGGAGCCCCCAGGGTCGGGAACGGGAAGAGGCTGCGGGGGCGAAAGAGGCCGGAACCTCAGCCCACGACTACCGCCACGCCACTACCGCCACGCCACTACCGCCACGCACCTTCCACGGCCCGCCGAGCCCCCTCCAGATCCACGTCCAGCCCCTTCTCGCTCAGCGCGGCGCCCAGCGCCGCCAGACACGCCTGCACCACCCCCACCGTCGCATCCACCCCGTAGTGGTTGACCCGGATCATCTCCTTCGCCAACGCACCTCCACCCGCGGCCAGCGGCAACGCCGGGTCCGATGCCAGCGCCCGGGCCACCAGCTCCGACGCCGCCACCCCCGACGGCGCCCGCAACGTCGTGGCGACCGGCGCCGCGTCCTTCGCTTCGTGCACGTACGGCTCCAGCCCCCCGCCCAGGGCCACCGCCCCCGCCCGCGTGGCCAGCGCGGCGCCCCGGTGCCGGGCCATCACCGCTTCCAGTCCCACCGTCTCGATCCGCTCGACGCACGCCTCCAGCGCGAGCATCTCCAGCTGGGCCGGCGCGTGCAGCAGCGCCTTGCGGCCGCCGTCGACCCACCGCTCCTTCCAGTCGAGCAGCGACAGGTACGACCGGCGCGGCGCCCCGGGGTTCGCGGCCATCCGTGCCCAGGCCCGCGCGCTCACCGACACCGCCGACACACCGGCCGGACCGCCCATCGCCTTCTGCGCGCCGATCACGCACAGGTCGACGCCCCACGCGTCCGGCAGCACCGGCTCGGCCCCGACGGAGGCGACGGCGTCCAGGTAGAACAGGGCGCCGTGCTCCCGCACCACCTCGCCGATCTCCGCGACCGGGTTGGTGTTGCCGGTCGCCGCCTCGGCGTGCACCAGGGACACGAAGTCGATCTCCGGGTGCTCGGCGAAGGCCTCCCGGATCTGGTCGGCGGTGACCGCCGTGTGGAAGGGCACGGCCAGGTCGATCACCGTGGCCCCGCAGTCGCGCAGCCAGTTCCCGAAGGTCTGTCCGTACGGGCCGGTGATCACGTTCAGGGCCGTCGTGCCGGGCCCCGTCGTCGCGCGGATCGCGCCCTCCAGCGGGAGCAGCGCCTCGCCCTGCATGATCACGACGTCCTGCCGGGTGTCGAGCAGCCGGGCCACGCGGTCCTCGATCGAGGCGAAGTGCGCGGCGCTCAGCGGGGGCAGGTCGAGGAAGGGGTGGGTCACGGCGGTGCTCTCTTCGCTCTCTTCACTCACGAGTGGTCGACGGAGTCGAGGGTATCCGGCGGCCATCCCCTCTCCGACCGGCTACTTCCTAGGCCGGGCGGCCGTGAAGCCATCGGTTTGATTTGAGAGACCCAAACATCTCCTTATAATCGGAACCCACAGTTCACTCACAGCCCCCACGGACCCCTTCAGGAGGTCACCCCGTGCACACGCTCCTCGGACGCCGGACCCGCGTCCTGGCCGCCACCACAGCGACGGTCGGACTGGCTCTCGTGGCCGGCTGCTCCTCGAGCGACAGCGGCGGCAGCGGTACGAAGACCGCGGCCGGCGGGGTCGAACTCGTCAAGGCCGGGCAGCTCACCACCTGCACCCACCTGCCGTACCCGCCCTTCCAGTCGGAGATCGACGGCAAGGTGCAGGGCTTCGACGTCTCCCTCATCGACCTGGTCGCCAAGGACCTGGGTGTGAAGCAGGAGATCGTCGACACGCCGTTCGAGAACTTCAAGACCGGCGCGTTCCTCAACTCCGGCCAGTGCGACCTCGCCGCCGCCGGCATGACCATCACCGAGGAGCGCAAGAAGAACGTCGACTTCTCCGACCCGTACTTCAACGCGACCCAGGCCGTCCTGGTCGACAAGAAGAGCGGTATCGACTCGCTCGCCGACGTCAAGGCCAAGGGCAAGAAGCTCGGCGCCCAGGCGCAGACCACGGGCGAGGAGTACGTGCAGAAGAAGGGCTTCGACGCGATCTCCTTCGAGTCCTCCGACGCGGTCCTCAACGGCCTGCGCACCGGCCAGGTCCAGGCTGTCGTGATCGACTACCCGGTCGTCCAGGGCTGGCTGAAGAACAAGGCCAACGCCGACGCGTTCAAGGTGGTCGACAACATCGACACCGGTGAGCAGTACGGCTTCACGGTGAAGAAGGGCAACACCAAGCTCCTCGCCGCCGTCAACAAGGCGATCGCCGAGGCCAAGGCCGACGGCACGTACAAGAAGCTCTACGAGCAGTGGATCGGTCCGTACGACGTGTCCGCCGCCTCGCCCTCGGCCTCCTGACCTCATGGCCGACACAGAGGCACGAGCCGAACCCCTGGCAAAGGGCCTGACCCGGCGCCAGAAGCGCCGCCTGTCGCGTGGCGCCCAGTACGCCGTCTTCGTCGCGGCCGTGATCGCCTTCGCGGTCACGGCCGACTGGGGGCGGCTGCAGAACCAGTTCGCGCAGGTGGACATCGCGAAGCAGATGTTCCCGGACGTCATCACGCTGGCGCTGAAGAACACCGTGCTGTACACCGCGTCCGGCTTCGTCTTCGGACTGGCACTCGGCCTGGTCATCGCGCTGATGCGGCTGTCGTCCGTCGGCCCGTACCGCTGGCTGGCCGGAATCTATATCGAGATCTTCCGCGGCCTGCCCGCCCTGCTGATCTTCGTCTTCATCGGCGTGGCCGTGCCGCTGGCCTTCCCGGGCACGGAGATCGTCGGCGGCACGTACGGCAAGGCCGCCCTCGCGCTCGGCCTGGTGGGGGCCGCGTACATGGCGGAGACGTTCCGCGCCGGCATCCAGGCGGTGCCCAAGGGGCAGACGGAGGCGGCCCGCTCGCTGGGCTTCTCGCCGGCCCGCGCGATGATCTCCGTCATCATCCCGCAGGCGGTCCGGATCATCCTTCCGCCGCTCACCAACGAACTCGTGATCCTCTTCAAGGACTCCTCCCTGGTCCTGCTCCTCGGCGTGACCCTGGAGGAACGCGAGCTGTCCAAGTACGGCCGTGACCTGGCCAGCACGACCGCCAACTCCACGCCGATCCTGGTCGCGGGCCTGTGCTACCTGCTGGTCACGATCCCGCTCGGCTTTGTCGTACGCCGTATGGAGGCCAAGGCGCAGGAGGCCGTGAAATGAGCCGACCGGAGATCGAAGTACGCGACCTGCACAAGTCCTTCGGCGACAACGAGGTGCTGCGCGGCATCGACCTGGAGATCGGCCAGGGCGAGGTCGTCTGCGTCATCGGCCCGTCGGGCTCGGGCAAGTCCACCCTGCTGCGCTGCGTGAACCTCCTGGAGGAGCCCACGAAGGGCCAGGTCTTCGTCGGCGGCACCGAGCTGACCGACCCGGACGTCGACATCGACGCCGTACGCCGTCGTATCGGCATGGTCTTCCAGCAGTTCAACCTCTTCCCGCACCTGTCGGTGACCGAGAACCTCACCCTGCCGCAGCGCCGGGTGCTCAGGCGGGGCAAGGCGGAGGCCGCGAAGGTCGCCGCCGAGAACCTGGAGCGCGTCGGCCTGTCGGAGAAGGCGGACGCCTACCCGGCCTCCCTCTCCGGCGGCCAGCAGCAGCGCGTCGCCATCGCCCGCGCACTGGCGATGGGTCCCCAGGTGATGCTCTTCGACGAGCCGACCTCGGCGCTCGACCCGGAGCTGGTGGGGGACGTGCTGGCCGTCATGCGCATGCTCGCGAACGAGGGCATGACGATGATGGTCGTCACCCACGAGATGACCTTCGCCCGTGAGGTCGCCGACCGGGTCGTCTTCATGGACGGCGGAGTGATCGTCGAGGACGGCACCCCCGACCGGGTCATCGGCAACCCCCAGCACGAACGCACCCGCCACTTCCTCTCCCGACTGCTCGACCCCGCGATGGCGGAGGTGGAGGAGGATTCGTCGGAAAAGGCGAGCGGGGCCCACTGATTGCACTACGCTGGCGGAACCGGGCAGGTTCCGTCCCGGCTGGTGTTGATCGCGGAAGACTTGGTCGCTCGCCGAGCGACCGAGCGGCGTGAGCCAGGAAGCCCCCTCATCCCGCAGGGGGCGGGTTCAATAAGGTGCGGTACATGAGCGATCACGCGGTGCTGCACGTGAAGGGGCGGATCCTCGTCGGCCCGGACGAGATCCGCGACGAGCTGTGGGTCGTCGGCGGCCGGATCTCCTACGACCGTCCCGCCGGCGCCCGCGACCTCCGCACCGTCGAGGGCTGGGCCCTGCCCGGCCTCGTCGACGCGCACTGCCACGTGGGCCTTGGCCCGCACGGCCCGGTCGACCAGGACGTGGCGGAGAAGCAGGCGCTGACCGACCGCGAGGCCGGCACCCTGCTCATCCGCGACGCGGGCTCGCCCTCCGACACCCGCTGGATCGACGACCGCGAGGACCTGCCGAAGATCGTCCGGGCCGGCCGGCACATCGCCCGCACCCGCCGCTACATCCGGGGCTTCGCCCACGAGATCGAGCCGGACGACCTCGTCGCGTACGTCGCCCAGGAGGCCCGGCGCGGCGACGGCTGGGTCAAGCTGGTCGGCGACTGGATCGACCGCGACCTCGGCGACCTGTCGGCCTGCTGGCCGCGCGAGGCGGTCGAGGCCGCGATCGCCGAGGCCCACCGCCTCGGCGCCCGCGTCACCGCCCACTGCTTCGCCGAGGACTCCCTGCGGGACCTGGTCGAGGCGGGCATCGACTGCATCGAGCACGCGACGGGCCTCACGCAGGACCTGATCCCGCTGTTCGCCTCGCGGGGCGTGGCCATCGTCCCGACCCTCGTCAACATCGCGACCTTCCCGCAGCTGGCCGCCGGCGGCGAGGCCAGGTACCCGCGCTGGTCGGCCCACATGCGACGGCTGTACGAGCGCCGCTACGACACGGTGCGCGCCGCTTACGACGCCGGCATCCCGGTGTACGTCGGCACCGACGCCGGAGGCAGCCTCGCGCACGGCCTGGTGGCGGGCGAGGTCGCGGAACTGGTGACGGCCGGGATCCCCCCGGTCGAGGCCCTCGCGGCCACGACGTGGGGTGCGCGCGGCTGGCTGGGCCGGCCCGGTCTGGAGGAGGGGGCGGCGGCGGACCTGGTCGTGTACGAGGCGGATCCGCGGGCGGACGTACGGGTACTGGCGGCTCCGCTGCGGGTGGTGCTGAACGGGCGGATCGTCGACTAGTTGACGAGGCGTGACCGACTGGGCAGGCACGTCGTTGCACTCCCTCGCGTGCGCGGGTGCGTCAACCCGTGCGCTCGCACGGAGGGAGGTACGGGGGTGGCGGCATGGAACACCCGTGCCGCAAGAATCGAAAACGTTCACGGAAACCCCACGATGGAGTGAAGTGACGTGGGATTGCCGCCCGTTCACTCTCAGTGCGTAATCCTTGCCGGGTCCCAAGCACGTCTCTTCTGGGGGTCCCCCACCTTGAACGGCAATCACATCCGCATGCCCGCACGCCGTCTCGCCGCCGTCGCGGCGGCCACGGCTCTGGCCGCTGGTCCCGCGGCCCTCGCCACAGCGGGTGCCGCGCACGCGACCACGACCACCGACGAGGGGCGCGCGAGCGCCGCCGTCCTGCGCACCGGTCTGGACGTGGCCCTCCTCAACAAGACCGTGGACGTCCCGCTCGCGGTCTCCCTCAACGAGGTGCAGGCACCGCGGCAGCAGAACGACGCGCAGCAGACCGCGCTGACGGCTCATCTCGACGGCGTCGACGGCGGAAAGCCCTTCAGTGTGCTGCGCGCCGACGTGGCGACGGCCAAGGCGACGGTCACGTCCACCAAGGCCGAGGGCTACACCGACCTCGCCCACGTCCGGCTCCACGTCCCCGGCCTGCTCCTGCTGTCCGTCATCGAGGTCGAGGGCATCACCTCGAAGGCGACCTGCGAGGCCGGGAAGACACCGGTCGCCTCGGCCAACGTCCTCGGCTCGGTGACCGTCCTCGGCAAGCGGGTCACGCTGACCGCGGGCGGCCCCACGGACGTCAAGGTTCCCGGCGTCGGCGAGGTACGCCTGGACCTGTCGAAGCGGGAGACCACCTCCCGTACGGCGGCCGCGACCGCGCTCGAACTCACCGTGTCCATCAACCCGTTGAAGCTGAACGTGGCGGAGGTGGAGGGCACGCTGACCCTGGCGAAGGCGACGTGCGAGGCCCCGGTGGCGGCACCGGCAGGCGCCGACCCGGGATCCGATGCGGACCCGGGATCCGATGTGAAGGCGCAGGGCGCGCCCGCGGAGGCGGACCTGGCGCAGACCGGCGGGAGCTCGGTGACGCCGTACATCGCGGGCGGCGCGGTGGCGCTGGTGGTGGCGGGCGGAGGAGCAGTGGCGGTGGCGCGGCGTCGGGGCTGAGCACCGAAAATCCCGCCCCTCCGGCGTTCGAGGAGCAGGATCCCGGGGGCAGCGCCCCCGGGAAGGGGCGGTGGGGGCGAGACCCCCGGCCTCACTGCCCCAACGCCCGCCCCAGCGCCCCCAGAAACCCGTTCACCGTCCCCCGGTCCCGCACCGCCAGCCGCACCCACTCCTCGCCCAGCCCCGGAAACGTGTCCCCGCGCCGCACCGCGAACCCCAGCTCCCGCAACCGTCGCCGTACGGCGCCCGCCTCCGGCATCCGCACCAGCACGAACGGCCCTTCCGCCGGCTCCACGACCCGCACCCCCGCCGCCGCGAACTCCGCCAGCCCCGCGACCAGATGGGCCCGGTCGCGCTCGACACGATGAGCCGCGTGGGCGGCCTCCGCCAGTGCCTGGGGGCTCACGCACGCCTCGGCCGCCGCGAGCGCGGGCGTGGAGACCGGCCACAGCGGCTGGGCCCGCTCCAGCGCGGAGATCGTCTCCGGGGAGGACAGCACGTACCCGATGCGCAGCCCGGCAAGACCCCACGTCTTGGTGAGGCTGCGCAGCACCACAAGGCCCGGCACGTCCGTCCGCCCGGCCAGCGCCTCCCGCTCGCCCGGCACCGCGTCCATGAACGCCTCGTCGACCACCAGCGTCCGTCCCGGGCGGGCGAGTCCGGCGATCGAAGCGGCCGGATGCAGCACCGACGTCGGGTTCGTCGGATTGCCGATCACCACCAGGTCCGCGTCCTCCGGCACCGCCGCCGGATCCAGCCGGAAGCCGTCCTCCGCCCGCAGCAGCACCCGGTCCACCGTGTGTCCCGCATCCCGCAGCGCCGCCTCCGGCTCCGTGAACTGCGGGTGCACGACCACCGGCCGGCGCACCTTCAGGGCGCGGGCGAGCAGCACGAACGCCTCCGCCGCGCCCGCCGTGAGCAGTACCCGGTCCGTCGGCAGCCCGTGCCGCGCCGCCACCGCCGCCCGTGCGGCCCGCCCGTCCGGATAGGCGGCCAGCCCGGTCAGCGACCCGGCGATCCGCTCCCGCAGCCAGGCCGGGGGAGTGTCCGCGCGGACGTTGACGGCCAGGTCGACCAGTTGCGCCCCGTCGTCACGCACCTCGGCGTCACCGTGGTGCCGCAGGTCGTGCCCGTCCCCGATGGAATCCTCAGTGCGCATGCGAGTGCGTGTGCCCCCCGTGATGGTGGTGCCCGTGGTGGTGGCCTTCGTGATCACCGTTGTCGTCCGGGTGGAAGTGCGGCTGCTGCGGCAGCCCCACCTTGTCCTCGAAGCCCGGCAGCGCGATGCGGTACACGCACGAGTCGCAGTTCATCCGCAGATCGCCCTTCACCGCCTCCGCGTACCGCTCCATCACCAGGTCCAGAAGCTCCGGCTCGGGACCGATCACGTCCGCCGACCGCACCTCGACCTCGGGGTGCGCGGCCGCCCAGCCCTCCGTCTGCTGCCGCACCCGGTCCGGCAGGATGCCCGTGAAGAGGAAGTAGGGCAGGACGACGATCCGGCGGGCGCCCAGCCTCACGCACCGGTCCAGGCCGCTGGGCACGTCCGGCGCCGCCAGCGACACGAACGCCGTCTCCACGCCCGCGTACCCGCGCCCCTCCCACAGCAGCCGCGCCGCCTTGTGCACCTCGGCGTTGGCGTCCGGGTCCGTCGAGCCGCGCCCGACCAGCAGCACGGTCACGTCGGCCCGGTCCTCGGGCGTCCGGCCCGCACCGCCGAGCGCCTCGTCGAGCCGCCGCTCCAGCACGTTCAGCAGCGCCGGGTGCGGACCCAGCGGACGGCCGTAGGTGTACGTGATCCCGGGGTGCCGCTCCTTCTCGCGGGACAGGGCCGCCGGGATGTCGCCCTTGGCGTGCCCGGCGGACACCAGCATCAACGGCACGGCGGCGAACCGGCGTACTCCCCGCTCCACCAGCTCGGTCACCGCGTCCCCGAGCGGCGGCGGGGACAGCTCGATGAAGCCGCCCGCGACGGGCAGTTCGGGGTGGCGGCGACCCAGCTCCCGTACGAAGTCGCGGAACGCCTCGGCTCCGGCATCGTCCCGGGTGCCATGGCCGGCGATGAGCAGGGCGGGCGGCGGGGTGGTCACGATTTCTCCTCGGAGTGCGAAACAGAGCGGTACAGCAGGGCGTTGAGCGCGGCCGCGGCGACCGCCGAACCGCCCTTCTCGGACACGTTGCTCACGGCGGGCAGCCCGCTCTCGCGCAACGCGGCCTTGGACTCGGCCGCCCCGACGAAACCGACGGGCAGACCGATGACGAGCGCGGGGGAGGCGTCCAGCGTCAGCAGCTCCTCCAGGGCGGTCGGCGCACAGCCGATCACCCACAGGGCGCCGGGGCCGACCTCCTCGTACGCCAGCCGGATCGCGTGCGCCGAACGGGTCAGCCCGGGACCGGACCTGGCATCCTTCAGCCGGCAGACGGTCTCACGGCGGGTGATCCCGGCCGCGACCATCTCCACGTCCACGACCACGGGCGCTCCCGCGTGCAGCGCGGCGTGCGCCTTCTCCAACTGCCCCTCGTCCAGGACGAGATCGGTGGCGTAGTCGAGGTCGGCGGCGGAGTGGATGACCCGCTCCACCACCGCCCGCGACAGCGGCGGGAAGTGCGAGGTGTCCAGGCGGGCGCGCAGCCGCCGGAAGGACTCCTGCTCGATCGGGTGGACCACACGGTTCACTTGGCGCCCTCCTGCGGGCCCGTGGCGGAGCCACTGATCGATGGAGCCTGCCAGCGGTAGCCGCGCGGGGTGACCATGCGCCCCGCGATCTGCCGGGTCGCCGTGTTGCCCACGGTCACGACCGTCATCATGTCGACCGTCGCCGGGTCCAGGGAGGCCAGCGTCGTGACCCGGCTGGACTCGTCCGGGCGCGACGCGTTCCGTACGACACCGACCGGCGTCGCCGGCTCCCGGTGCTCCGCGAGGATCGCCAGGGCCTTCGGCAGCTGCCAGTCGCGGCCCCGGCTGCGCGGGTTGTAGAACGTCACGACGATGTCCGCCTCGGCCGCGGCCCGCACCCGCCGCTCGATGACCTCCCACGGCGTGTGCAGGTCGGAGAGGCTGATCGACACATGGTCGTGGCCCAGCGGCGCGCCCAGGATCGCCCCGGCCGCGAGCGCCGCCGTCACACCGGGCACCCCGACCACGTCGATGTCGTCGGACGCCTCGGCGAGCGCGGGCGAGGCCATGGCGTACACGCCCGCGTCCCCGCTCCCGATCAGCGCGACGGCCTGCCCGCGCCGGGCCTCGGCGACCGCGGTCCGCGCCCGCTCCTCCTCCGCGCCGAGCCCCGACTCCAGGATCCGGGTGCCGGGCCGCAGCAGATCACGGATCTGGTCGACGTACTGGTCGAGCCCCACGAGCACGGAGGCGCGCCGCAACTCCGCCTCGGCGCGCGGGGTCAGCAGGTCCCGGGCGCCCGGCCCGAGCCCGACCACCGCGAGCCGCCCGCGCCCCGGCCGTCGTACGACGGCACAGGTCGCCATCGCGGGCCGCCCGTCCGCACGCTCCGACTTCCGCTTGGGGACGAGGAGTTCACCGCCCCGTACGAGGGCGGCGGCCTCCGCGACGGAGGGGGTGCCGACGGCGGCGAGCGGCGCGTCGGACGGGTTCGGCACCTCGACGGCCGCCAGCTCCTCGGCGGAGTACGTCACCAGGGGCACACCGAGCCGCTCGGCGGCGGCCAGGATGCCCGGCTCCTCGGCCTTTGCGTCGACGGTGGCGAGTTCGGCGACGCTACGGGCGGACAGCCCCGCGTCCCGCAGCGCCGCCTCGACCAGCCCGAGCACCTCGTCGGCCGGTGCGCCCTTGGCGGCGCCGACACCGACGACCAGGGACGGCGGACGCAACAGCACCTCATGTGCGGCGGGCTCCACCGCGCGGTCGGTCAGCCGGATCGTGTACGCCCCCCGCGCCGCCACCGGCAGCGGAGGCAGCGGCCAGGACACCTCGGCGTCGAGCGCGACCGGCTCCCCGTCCAGCAGGGCCCGACTCACCCCGGCGACGTCTCCCTCCACGGGGAGGCCGAGCGTGTCCAGCCCGGGGACGCCCACCGCGTCCGTCGCCGTGGTCACCACCGGCTCGGCGCCCAGCAACCCGCCCACCTCACGGGCGAGTTCGTTGGCGCCGCCGCCGTGCCCGCCCACCAGCGACACGGCGAACCGCCCGCCCTCGTCGACGCACACCACACCGGGGTCGGTCCGCTTGTCGCCCAGCAGCGGTGCGACGAGCCGTACGACCGCCCCCGTCGCCAGGAAGCACACCAGCTGCTCGCACTCCGCGAACGCTCGCCGTACGGCGTCCCCCACGGGTCCGTCGTACACCCGCGTGCGGTCCGGCCATGCCGCGGCCAGCCGGTCGCGCGCCGCCGCCCCCGCCGCGGTGGCGGAAATGAGGCCGATCACAGAGCAACTCCTTCGGTACGCACCGCGGGGCGGGTGCCCCACAGCAGGAAAACGGGATTGGTCGCCGCCAGCCGGGTCACGTCCCCCGGCAGCGGCGCGAGCCGCGACGACTGCAGCAGCACGCCGTCGCAGTCGAACCCGGCGCCGGTGAGCGCCGCGCGCGCCGCCGGTACCCGGTCGAGAGCGGCCATCGCGACGACCACGGTCCGCCGGGCCCGCCGCGCGCACGCGGTGACGATCCCGGGCAGCTCACGGCCCCCGCCACCGACGAACACGGCGTCGGGATCGTCGAGTTCCGCCAGCGCGTCCGGCGCCGTGCCGTGCACCACGTGCACGTCGACACCGTGCGCGGCGGCGTTGGCGCGGATCCGCCCGACGCCGTCCGGGGTCTTCTCCACCGCGGAGACGGCGGCGCCCAGCCGCGCGCACTCCACGGCCACGGAGCCGGAGCCCGCGCCGACGTCCCACACCAGGTCGCCAGGGCGCGGCCCGAGCCGGGCCAGCGCCAGCGCCCGCACCTCGAACTTGGTGATCATCGAGTCGCGGTGCGCGAACCCGGTCTCGTCCAGCGCCCAGCCCGCGGGCCCCGGCGCCGCCCCGGCGACCGTACGCACGTCACCGACCGTCCGCGTCTCGTCCAGGCACAGCACCACGCTCACCGTCGAACCCCAGTCACGGGCAGCGGCCTGAGCCGGCGTCACCCGCTCGACGCGTTCGCGCGCGGGATCGCCCAGCGCGGCGGCCACCACGAGGACACGCTCGGCCGACGCGCGGGCGAGGGCCGCCCCCAGCTCGGCGGGACCGGCGCCGGGCCCGGTCAGCACGGCGGCCTTCGGATGCGCGCGGCACACATTGACCGCGGTGCGCAGCTCCCGCCCGTGCGCGCTGACGACCACGGCGTCGTCCCAGGTCAGCCCGATCCGCGCGAACGCGGTGGCGACGGAGGACACCCCGGGCCGCACGTCGAGCGCCCCGGCCCCGAACCGCTGCGTGAGCACCCGCACGATCCCGAAGAACCCCGGATCCCCCGAGGCGAGCACGACGACCGGCCGCCCCTTCCCGACGTACTCCTCGATGGTGTCGAGAGCGGGCGCCAGCGCCCCGAGGACGATCAGCTCGGCCGTCTCCGGCAGCCGCGGCCGTACGGCGTCCAGGTGCCGCCGGCCGCCCACGACGAGCTCCGCCCCCGCGAGGACGTCCCCCGGCGGCGGCGCACCGGTTCCCGTGCCGACGACCGTGATCACGTGCCGGCACCCCGGGCGCGCAGGGCCTTGCGGGCCTCCGGGTCGGCCTTGCGGTAGCCGTGGAAGTGGCCCGGGTGGTACAGGTGCGAGCGCGTGCCGCTGGCGTCGAGCGCCGGGCCGACCAGGAACAGGGTGTGCTTCCAGAGCTTGTGCTCCTTGACCGTCTCCTCCAGCGTGCCGATCGTGCACTTCACGATCAGCTCCTCCGGCCAGGTGGCCTGATAGGCGACGACGACCGGGGTGTCCGTCGGGTAGCCGCCCTCCAGCAGCTCCCGCACCAGCTGACCACTGCGCGCCGCCGACAGGAACACCGCCATGGTCGTCCCGTGCTTGGCGAACTCGCGTACCTCCTCCCCGGGCGGCATCGGCGTCTTGCCGCCGCCGAGCCGGGTGAGGACCACGGACTGCGCGACCTCGGGGATGGTCAGCTCGCGCTGCGCGAGCGCGGCGACCGCCGAGAAGGAGGAGACGCCGGGCACGATCTCCGTCTCGATCCCGATCCCGGCACACCGGTCGACCTGCTCCTGCGTGCCGCCCCACAGAGCGGGATCGCCGGAGTGGATACGGGCGACGCGCAGGCCCTCGGCCCGGGCCCGCTCGTACACGGCCACCACGTCCTCCAGGGACATGGTCGCCGAGTCGAGGATCTCCGCGTCCTCGCGCGCGTGCTCGAGGACCTCCGCCTGGACCAGGCTCGCGGCCCAGATCACGACGTCGGCCTCGGCGATGGCGCGCGCGGCCCGGAACGTCAGCAGGTCGGCGGCGCCGGGGCCGGCACCGACGAAGGTCACCTTGCCGGTGGGGGCATCGGCCATGGGTTCGAGTCCTCTCGTACGGAACTTCAACGTGACTTCAACGTGATGGGGGTCGGACGTGCGCGACCGGGCGTCGATCGGATAGCAAGAGCACATGGCGGTCTTCGTCGCGCTCGGCGCGTTCCTGATGACGCTGGCCGGCGGCTGGACGGCACAGCGGGTCACCGACCGCCGCCACCTGGTCCTCGGCCTGGCCGGCGGCCTGATGCTGGGCGTGGTCGGCCTGGACCTGCTGCCCGAGGCACTGGAGGCGGCCGGCACCGAGATCTACGGCGTACCGGCCGCGCTCCTGCTCTTCGTGGCCGGCTTCCTGCTGGCCCATCTGGTGGAACGCCTGCTGGCCGCCCGCCAGGCGGCGCACGGCGCGGAGGACACCGACGGGAGGGCCCCCGAGGTGGGCCTGACGGCGGCCGCCGCGATGGTCGGGCACAGCGCCATGGACGGCGTGGCGATCGGCGCGGCCTTCCAGGTCGGCGGCGGCATGGTCGCGGCGGTCGCGCTCGCGGTGATCGCCCACGACTTCGCGGACGGCTTCAACACGTACACGATCACCAGCCTGTACGGGAACGCCCGCCGCAGGGCGCTCATCATGCTGTTCGCGGACGCGGCGGCACCGGTCGTCGGCGCGGCCTCCACCGCGTTCCTCACCATCCCGAAGCAACTGCTCGGCGGCTACCTCGGCTTCTTCGGCGGTGCACTGCTCTATCTCGCCGCGGCCGAAATCCTCCCCGAGGCCCACCACGAGCACCCCGCCCGCTCGACCCTGCTGTGCACGATCGCGGGCGCGGCGTTCATCTGGCTGGTGGTGGGCCTGGCCGGGTGAGCCGGACGGTCCGCGGGCCGTCACAGCTTGCCGCCCCGCCCGCCGGCCCGCGGCGCGGGCGCGATGAGCGTCGAGAGATAGGGCAGGGGGCCGTCCCCGAGGTCGGCGGCCGGCCGGATGG
This sequence comes from Streptomyces sp. NPDC002088, assembly GCF_040296605.1. Classification (NCBI taxonomy): domain Bacteria; kingdom Bacillati; phylum Actinomycetota; class Actinomycetes; order Kitasatosporales; family Streptomycetaceae; genus Streptomyces; species Streptomyces sp. NPDC002088. The sequence continues at coordinate 113,140 of NZ_JBEOXO010000020.1, forward strand.
ACTCCTCCGCCAGCCCCAGCGCCGAGCCCCACACGGCGTCCTCGATCCGTCCGGTCTCGCGCAGCGCCTCCGCGACCTCCTCGGCCTGCCGCCCGAACTTGTACGCGACGACGGTGCCGGTCCCGTTCAGCGCGTCCTTGAGCACGGCGGCCCCCGCGGTGACGGGCACCAGGGTCAGCGGCTCGGTCCCCTCGGTGAGGACCGCCCCCGAGCGCGCCGCGAGATCCTGCATGGCGGTGATCCCGGGCACGGTCTCGACGACGACGCTCGGCACCAGCTCGGCGATGGTCTGCGCGAGATAGGTGAAGGTGGAGTACACGTTCGGGTCCCCGATGGTCGCGAAGGCCACGACGCCGTGCGCTTCGAGCAGCCGGGCGACCCGCGTCCCGGCCGCGTCCCAGGCAGCCTCGCGCCGCGCCCGGTCACTGCGCTCGTTGAGCGCGAACACCACCCGGACGACCTTCTCCTCGGGCACATAGTGCAGCACGGTCGCCTCGGCGCGACCGCGCTCACCGCCATCCGTGCCATCGGACGCGGCCATGACGGGTACGACGACCACGTCGGCCTCCCGCAGCGCGTTGACCCCCTTGACGGTCACCAGCTCGGGGTCGCCGGGACCGACCCCGACTCCGATCAGCCTGCTGCTCATGACGTCCGGCACCTCTCGACGAACCGACGGGCGACACCGGGCGCGGACGCCCAGTGGGTGTGCAGATAGCTCGCGTGCACACCTGCTTGTACAAAACCTTCGACCCGCGGCCGAGGAGCACGAACCCCCCAGGCGGGGCTTTCTCCCGCCCCCGGCTCGACGACGGTCCGATGGAACTCGTGCCCGCGCATCCGCTGCCCGGCGGTGGCGAGCACGCTGTCACTCACGGCCACGGCGTCCCGGTATCCGAGGGTGAGCCGCTCGCTCATCCGCGCCCGGGCGTCGAGCACCCCGCACATGGGCAGCCCGTCCAGCTCCCGGCACAGATACAGCAGCCCGGCACACTCGGCGGCCACGGGAGCACCGCTCAGCGCGAACTCGGCAACGGCCTTGCGCAGCGGCTCGTTGGCGGACAACTCGGAGGCATAGACCTCGGGGAACCCACCGCCGATGACCAACCCACGTGTATCGTCCGGGAGTTGCTCGTCCCGGAGAGGGTCGAAGGGGACGACTGCGGCGCCGGCGGCGGTGAGCAGCTCGGCGTGCTCGGCGTAGGAGAAGGTGAAGGCGGGCCCACCGGCAACGGCTACTGTCAGCCCGTCGTGGGGGTCCCCCCGCTCGGGGGAGGGAAGGGGCGGCGGGGGCGAGGAGGCAACGGCCTCAGCCGCATCCCAAGCCGCACACGACAACGCCCCCGCACCCCGCGCCAACCCCAGCAACGCCTCCAGATCACACCCGTCGGAGACTTGCGCCGCCATCGCCGCGACAGCGGACACCGCCTCCGTCCGCCGCTCGGCGACCGGCACCAGACCCAGATGCCGGGAAGGCGTGTCCACCTGCGGGACCCGCCGCAGCACCCCCAGCACGGGCACCCCCGCCGAGTCCAGCGCCTCCCGCAACAACTCCTCGTGCCGATCCGACGCGACCTTGTTCAGAATCACGCCGCCGACCCGGACCTCCGGATCCCACGACGCGAACCCGTGCACCAGCGCCGCCACGGACCGCGACTGCGACGAGGCATCCACGACCAGCACCACCGGCGCCCGCAGCAGCTTCGCGACCTGCGCGGTGGACGCCAGTTCACCCTCCCCGGCGGCACCGTCGTAGAGCCCCATGACACCCTCGACGACAGCGACATCGCACCCGCGCGCGCCATGCGCGAACAGCGGCCCGATCAACTCCGGCCCGCACAGGTACGCGTCGAGGTTCCGCCCCACCCGCCCGGTGGCGAGCGCGTGATACCCGGGGTCGATGTAGTCAGGACCGACCTTGTGCGGGGACACGGAAAGCCCGCGCCCCGCGAAGGCGGCCATCAACCCCGTGGCAACGGTGGTCTTGCCGCTGCCGGAGGACGGCGCGGCAATCACCAACCGGGGTACGGACGTCACCACTCGATGCCCCTCTGGCCCTTCTGGCCGGCGTCCATGGGGTGCTTGACCTTGGACATGTCGGTGACGAGGTCCGCGAAGCCGACGAGCTTCTCGGGCGCGTTCCGCCCGGTGATCACCACATGCTGGGTGCCGGGCCGGTCCCGCAGCACGGAGATCACCTCATCGGTGTCGATCCAGCCCCAGTGCATCGGGTACGCGAACTCGTCGAGCACGTACAGCTTGTACGTCTCGGCCGCCAGGTCCCGCTTGACCTGCTCCCAGCCCTCCCGGGCCTTCTCCTCGTTGTCCATCTGCTGATCGCGCTGCACCCACGACCAGCCCTCGCCCATCTTGTGCCAGTCGACGGTCCCGCCCTCGCCGGACGCCCCCAGCACCCGAAGAGCGTTCTCCTCGCCGACCTTCCACTTCGCCGACTTGACGAACTGGAACACCCCGATCGGCCACCCCTGGTTCCAGGCGCGCAGCGCGAGCCCGAACGCGGCGGTGGACTTGCCCTTGCCGATCCCGGTGTGCACGACGACCAGCGGCCGGTTCCTGCGCTGACGGGTCGTCAGGCCGTCGTCCGGAACCACACTCGGCTGCCCCTGAGGCATTACGCGGCCCTCCTCGAAGTCCCCTGCACATCCCTGACCAGCCCGGCGATCGAGTCCGCCCGCAGCTCGTCCAGCGTCACCGCCGTACCACCCAGCTCACCCGCGAGCCGCCCGGCCAGCCCCAGCCGCACCGGCCCGGACTCGCAGTCGACGACCACGGAGGCGACCCCCTCGGCCGCGAACAACCGGGCCGCACGCCCGGCCAGGGCCACCGGCTCCGGACCACCCGTGGCCCGCCCGTCGGTCACCACCACGACGAGCGCCCGCCGAGCGGGATCCCGCAGCCGCTCGACCCGCAGCACCTCGTGCGCCTTCAGCAGTCCGGCCGCGAGCGGGGTCCGCCCGCCCGTCGGCAGCGACTCCAGCCGGGCCGCCGCGGCGTCCACGGACGAGGTCGGCGGCAGCGCGACCTGCGCGTCCTTGCCACGGAAGGTCACCAGGCCCACCTTGTCGCGCCGCTGGTAGGCGTCGAGCAGCAGTGACAGGACGGCACCCTTCACGGCGCCCATCCGCTGCCGGGCCGCCATGGACCCGGAGGCGTCGACGACGAACAGCACGAGATTGGATTCCTGACCTTCTCGCACCGCTTGCCTGAGGTCGTCACGACGCAGGAGAAGTCCAGGTCCGGTGCGGCCCCGTGCCCGCTGGTGCAGTGCGGCTGCCTGTACGGTCGCCGTCAAGTGAAGCTTGGTCAGTGTCCCTTGGGGGCGCCGGGCCCCGATCGTTCGCCCGTGCTCGGTCCGCGCGCGCGAACGCCGCCCGGCCGCGCCCTTACCGAGACCGGGCACGCTCAGCGCCTTCGTACGGAAGGGTTCGGCGGCCCGTACAGGCTGCTGCTCACCCGAGCCGGACGCCTGCGGCTGCCCGGAGTCCCCGGCCTCCGGCTGAGTGCCCGTGTCACCCCCCTGCGGGCTGTCGGAGCCGTCCTGCGGGGGCTGCCCGCCACCACCGGGCCCGTCCGGATCCGGATCATCCTCCTCGCCGCCGCCCTGCCCGCCGAACTCCTCCAGCGTCTCGTCGAGCTTGTCCTCGTCAAGTCCCGGGGCGTCGAAGGGGTTCCGGCGCCGCCGGTGCGGCAGCGCCAGCAGAGCCGCCTGCCGTACGTCCTCGGCCAGCACCTCGGTCCGCCCGGCCCACGCGGCCAGCGCGGTCGCGGTGCGGGCCATGACGATGTCGGCCCGCATGCCGTCGACCTCGAAAGCGCCACATGTAGCTGCGATCTGCCGCAGTGCCCCGTCGCCGAGCCGCACGGACGGCAACAGCTGCCGCGCCGCCACGATCCGGGCCCGTACTGCGGACTCCTCGTCGGCCCAGCGCGCCGCGAAACCCGCGGGATCGTCGTCGTACGCGAGCCGACGCCGCACGACCTCCACCCGCTGATCGGGCTCCCGCGAGGCCGCGACCTCGACGGTCAGCCCGAACCGGTCGAGCAACTGCGGCCGCAGCTCGCCCTCCTCGGGGTTCATCGTCCCGACGAGCAGGAAACGGGCGGCGTGCCGTACGGAGACGCCTTCGCGCTCGACGTACGAGGCGCCCATGGCTGCCGCGTCCAGCAGCAGGTCGACCAGGTGGTCGTGGAGGAGATTGACCTCGTCGACGTACAGGATCCCGCGGTGCGCCTGCGCCAAGAGGCCCGGCTCGAAGGTCTTCACGCCTTCGGCCAGAGCGCGTTCGATATCGAGGGCTCCGACCAGCCGGTCCTCGGAGGCGCCAACAGGGAGCTCGACCATGCGGGCGGTTCGGCGAACGCCCGGTCCTGCCTCGTGAGGCCCGTCAGGACAGGTTGGGTCGGGTGAGGAGGGGGCACAGGAGAACCGGCATCCGACGACGACGTCCACCTCCGGCAGGAGCGCCGAAAGTGCGCGTACAGCGGTGCTCTTCGCGGTGCCTTTTTCGCCGCGCACGAGTACGCCGCCCACGGCGGGACTCACCGCGTTCAGCAGCAGTGCGAGCCGCAGTTCGTCCTGCCCGACGATGGCGGAGAACGGGTAGGGCGTGCTCATGTGAGGATCACTCCTTCGGGTGGCTCGGGGGAAAACGGCCGGGCGTCGCGAGCCGAGTCACCAGGATGGAGACCTGTTCCCCGCCGACGCGGGGGTGTTCCGGCCGCGCAGGTCGCCGTGATCTGTCGCAGTGCGTTGTCCCCGCCGACGCGGGGGTGTTTCGGGGAGATCACGAGTCTCCCTCCAGATCTCCCTCAAGCTCGAGGTAGGTCGCCCGGAGCCGGTCCAGGGTCTCCTGGTCCGGCTCCGCCCACAGACCACGATCCGCCGCCTCCAACAGCCGTTCCGTGATGCCGCGCAAGGCCCACGGGTTGGACTTCCGCATGAAGTCCTGGTTCTCCGGCGAGAACACGTACTCGGCCGACAACCTTTCGTACATCCAGTCGTCCACGACCCCGGCCGTGGCGTCGTACCCGAAGAGGTAGTCGACGGTCGCCGCCATCTCGAAAGCACCCTTGTAACCATGCCGCCGCATGGCCGCCATCCAGCGCGGGTTGACCACCCGTGCCCGGAAGACCCGGTGTGTCTCCTCGCCCAACGTGCGCGTCTTCACCTGATCCGGCGTCGCGGAATCACCCACGTACGCCTCGGGGTTGACGCCCGTCAGGTGCCGCACCATTGCGACCATGCCGCCGTGGTACTGGAAATAGTCGTCGGCGTCCGCGATGTCATGTTCTCTGGTGTCGACGTTCTTGGCGGCCACGGCGATCCGCTTGAACGCCGTCTCCATGTCCCCCCGAGCCGCCCGCCCATCAAGCCCGCGCCCGTACGCGTAACCGCCCCAGACGGCGTACACCTCGGCCAGATCCGCATCGCTGCGCCAGTTCCGCGCGTCGATCAGCGGCAGCAACCCGGCCCCGTACGCCCCCGGCTTCGACCCGAAGATACGGGCCGTCGCGCGCCGCCGGTCGCCGTGCTCGGCGGTGTCCTCGTCGACGTGGGCGCGGACGTAGTTCTGCTCGGCGGGCTCGTCCAGCTCGGCCACGGCCCGCACAGCGTCGTCGATCAGGGCGACGACGTGCGGGAACGCGTCCCGGAAGAAGCCGGAGATACGCACCGTGACGTCGATACGAGGCCGCCCCAGCTCCGCCACCGGCACCACCTCGAACCCTGTCACCCGCCTCGACGCGTCGTCCCACACCGGCCGGCAGCCCAGCAGCGCGAGGATCTCGGCGATGTCGTCGCCCTGCGTGCGCATCGCCGACGTACCCCAGACCGTCAGGCCGACGGACGTCGGGTACTCGCCGGTGTCCTGGAGGTACCGCTGGACGAGCGAGTCCGCGAGAGACTGCCCGACCTCCCAACTGAGCCTGGACGGAATCGCCTTGGGGTCGACGGAGTAGAAGTTGCGGCCGGTCGGCAGGACGTTGACGAGCCCACGGGTCGGCGAGCCGGACGGGCCCGCCGGGACGTAACCGCCGTCAAGTGCCTTGAGGATGTGGTCGATCTCGTCGGTCGTCTTCGCGAGCCGCGGTACGACCTCGTCGCACGCGAACTCCAACACCGCGACGGCATCCGGCAGTTCGACGCCCACGACCTCGCGCACCAGAGCGGGAACGGCCGCCGTGTCCCAGCCGCGTTCCTCCATGCCCTCGGCGAACCGGCGGCACAGCTGCTCCAGCAGGTCGATCGCGTCGGCTCCCGTGCGTGCGGGTCCCTCGACCAGCGAGGTCAGCCCGTCCGGCACCTTCACCGGCGCACCCGGCTCGCCCAGCAACTCCTTCTCGACCAGGCCGAAATGTTCGGCGAGGCACGCGCGCAGGCCGGGCAGGGCGTTCGCCGTACCGCCCCACACCTGCGAGGCGCGCAGCACGGCGAGCACGAGGTTCACGCGCGGTTCGGCCTCCGGCCCGCCGCCGAGGATGTGCAGCCCGTCCCGGATCTGCACGTCCTTGATCTCGCACAGATAGCCGTCGATGTGCATGACGAACTCGTCGAACGCGTCCTCGTCCGGCTGGTCGTCCACATGCAGGTCGTGATGGAGTTCCGCAGCTCGCACCAGCGTCCAGATCTGGCTGCGCACGGCCGGGGCCTTGGTCGGGTCCAGGTCGGAGACGAGGGCGTACTCGTCGAGGAGCTGCTCCAGTTTGGCCAGGTCGCCGTAGGTGTCGGCGCGGGCCATCGGCGGCACCAGGTGGTCGACGACCGTGGCGTGGCCGCGCCGCTTGGCCTGGGTGCCCTCGCCGGGGTCGTTGACGATGAACGGGTAAATCAGGGGCAGTTCGCCGAGGACGGCGTCCGGCGCGCACCCGCCACTGAGCCCCAGGCCCTTGCCCGGGAGCCACTCCATCGTGCCGTGCTTGCCCATGTGGACCACGGCGTCCGCGCCGAAGCTGTTCTCCAGCCACCGGTAGGCCGCCATGTAGTGGTGCGACGGCGGCATGTCGGGGTCGTGGTAGATCGCGATCGGGTTCTCGCCGAAGCCGCGCGGCGGCTGGATCATGACGACGACGTTCCCGAACTGGAGCGAGGCCAGCACGATGTCGTCCCCGTCGGCGTACAGGGAGCCCGGCGGCTCGCCCCACGCCTGAACCATCCCGTCGCGCAGCGCGGGGTCGAGCTTGTCGAACCACGCCTGGTAGTCGGCGAGCGGCACGCGCGCGGGCGCGGCGGCCAGCTGCTCCTCGGTGAGCCATTCGACATCGTGGCCGCCGGCGTTGATCAGCCGGTGGATCAACTCGTCACCGTTGTCGGGGTGTCCATCTACCACGTACCCGGCGTCCCGCAGGGCATCGAGGACCCGTACGGCCGAGGCGGGTGTGTCGAGCCCGACCGCGTTGCCGACCCGTGAGTGCTTGGTGGGGTAGGCGGTGAAGACCAGCGCGAGCTTCTTCTCCGCGTTCGGCTTGTGCTTCAACCGCGCGTGCCGTACGGCGATGCCGGCGACCCGCGCGGCCCGCTCGGGGTCGGCGACGTACACCGGGACGTCGTCCGGGCCCTGCTCCTTGAAGGAGAACGGCACGGTGATGAGACGCCCGTCGAACTCCGGGATCGCGACCTGCATCGCCGCGTCCATGGGGGAGAGCGCGGCGTCCGACTCGTCCCACGCGGCGCGCGAGGAGGTGAGGCAGAGGCCCTGCAGGACCGGCACGTCGAGGTCGGCGAGCGCCCCGATGTCCCAGGCCTCCTCGTCGCCGCCGGCGGACGCCTGCGAGGCGTGCGTACCGCCCGCCGCGAGGACGGTGGCGACGAGCGCGTCCGTCTTCCCGAGGATGTCGTACAGTCCGGCGTCGGCGCCGCGCAGCGAACCGCAGTACACGGGGAGCGCGTTGGCGCCCCGCGCCTCGATCGCGTCGCACAGGGTGTCCACGAAGCCGGTGTTGCCGCTGAGCTCGTGGGCACGGTAGAAGAGCACGCCGACGGTCGGACGGCCCGCTTCCGACGCACGGTCCCCGTGGACCCCGTACTCCGGCATCTTCAGCGGCTCGACGAACCCCTCACCGGTCAGCAGCACGGTGTCGGACAGGAACCGGGCAAGTTCCACCAGGTTCGCGGGGCCGCCCTCCACGAGATACCGCAGCGCCTCCGCCACGACCCCCGCCGGAACCGACGACTCGGCCATCAGCTCGGCGTCGGGCACGGCCTCCCCGCCGAGCAGCACAGTGGGGATCCCGGACGCCTTCAGCGCGGCCAGCCCGTCCTCCCAGGCCCGCTTGCCGCCCAGCAGCCGGACGACGGCGATACCGGCGCCCTCGATCAGCCCCGGGAGCTCCTCGGCGACGTCGACCCGGGTCGGGTTGCCGATCCGGTACGGCGCGCCGGAGGCCCGGGCCGCCAGCAGATCGGTGTCGGCGGTCGACAACAACAACACTGTGCTCATGCGGGCGCTCCCGGTGGAATGAAAGGCAGTCCTTGCGGCGCGCCCGACTCGATGAGCCGCCACAGCGCGTCCGTGTCCGCGTGCTGTTCGATCAGGTCGCCGAGCCGGTCGAGCTGCTCCTCGCGCAGCGCGGCGAACGAGGTGTCCGGGGCCGGTACGAAACGACGGCCCGCGGCGGCCGCCACCTCGCGCAGGAAGGCCCGCCGGAAACCGTCCGACTCCAGCGAGCCGTGCCAGTGGGTGCCCCAGGTCTGGCCGACCCGGCAGCCGTCCAGGCTGTGTCCATCGGCATCACGGATGAACGCCTCACCGCCGGTGACGTCGGCGACCCCGTGATGGATCTCGTACCCCTCGACGCGTTCACCGAGGGCCTCGCCGACGGGCCGGGTGAGGGTCTTCTCGCGGGCGAACCGCACCCGCACGGGCAGGATGCCGAGCCCGTCGACGTGCCCCTTGCGGCTCTCGACCTCGTCCTCGATGTGCTCGCCGAGGATCTGGAAGCCACCGCAGATACCGAGCACGGGCCGCCCCTCGGCGGCCCTGCGCTCCAGCGCGTCCGCGAGGCCCCGCTCCCGCAGCCACTCCAGGGCCTTCACCGTCCCCCGGGTCCCCGGAATCACGACGAGATCGGCGTCGGAGAGTTCCTCGGCCCGGTCCACGAACCGCACGACGACACCCGGTTCGGCGGCCAGCGCGTCCACGTCCGTGAAGTTGGACATGAGCGGGATCGCGCAGACGGCGACCCGCAGGATGTCCTCGCCGACGGGGGAGGAGACCGTGGACTCCCGGACGGCTCCCCGCAGGGAGACCCTCAGCCCGTCCTCCTCGTCGATCCCGAGCCCGTGTTGGAAGGGCAGGACGCCGTAGGCCCGTCGCCCGGTGAGGCCGTGCAGCATGTCGAGCCCGGGTTCCAGCAGCGACACGTCGCCGCGGAACTTGTTGACGAGGAACCCGGCGACGAACTCCTGGTCCTCGGGCGACAGCAGCGCGACGGTCCCGAAGAAGGACGCGAACACGCCCCCGCGGTCGATGTCGCCGACGACCAGGACCGGTAGCCGCGCATTGCGGGCGATGCCCATGTTCACGATGTCGGTGCGGCGAAGGTTGATCTCGGCCGGGCTGCCCGCCCCCTCACAGATCACCGCGTCATACGTGCCCCGCAACTCGGCGAGGCAGTCGAGCACGGTTCCGAGGAGCGCCTGCTGGCGCCCACCGTGGTAGCCGCGCGCGGTCATCTCGCCCACGGGCTTCCCCATGAGGACGACCTGGCTGCTCCGGTCGCTCCCGGGCTTGAGCAGCACGGGGTTCATCAGCGCGGTCGGCTCGACGCGCGCGGCCTGCGCCTGCATGGCCTGCGCGCGCCCGATCTCGGCGCCCTCGCGGGTGACGAAGGAATTCAGGGACATGTTCTGCGCCTTGAACGGCGCGACCTTGACGCCCTGCCGCACCAGCCACCGGCAGATTCCCGCGGTGACGACGCTCTTGCCGGCGTCGGAGGTGGTGCCGGCGACCAGGAGACCACCGCTCATGACGTACGCCCCTTCATAAGGAGTCCCGCGGCGGCACTGACGCCGAGCGCGAGCCAGCCGACGCGACGGGAGAGCCGTACGGCCCGGTCGATGTCCGCGACCCGGACGGCGCGTCCCTCACCGCCGTTGAGCACGGGCCGGTGCTCGACCCGCCCGGCGTAGGAGAGGGTCCCGCCGAGCCGCACGCCGAGGGCTCCCGCGAACGAGGCCTCCACGGGACCGGCGTTGGGACTCGGATGCCTGGCCGCGTCGGCCCGCCAGGCCCGTACGGCCCCCCGCGGATCGTCTCCGGCCACGGCCGCGAGTACGGCGGTGAGGCGGGCCCCCGGCCATCCGGCGACGTCGTCGAGCCGGGCGGACGCCCACCCGTAGCGCAGGTAGCGGGGCGACCTGTGGCCGACCATGGCGTCGAGGGTGTTCACGGCCCGGAACCCGAGCAGCCCCGGCACGCCCCCGACGGCTCCCCACACCAGGGCGCCGACGACGGCGTCGGAGGTGTTCTCGGCGACCGACTCGACGACGGCCCGGGCGATCCCGTCGGCGTCGAGAGCCTGCGGATCCCGCCCGCACAGATGCGGCAGCCGGGCGCGGGCACCCTCGACGTCCCCGGCTTCCAGGGCACGCCCGACGGCCCGGGCCTCCCGGGCGAGTGAGGTCCCCCCGACGACGGCCCAGGTGGCGGCGGCGGTGAGGGCGACGGAGGCGGCGGTGGAGGTACGTACGGCGCGGGCGGCCGTGGCGCCGAGCGCCACGGCGCCGCCGGCGCACACCACGGTGTGCAGCGCGCCCCGGCCCCGGTGGTCCCGCCACAACACCCGCTCCACGGCCCCGGCCGCCCGCCCGAACGCGGCGACCGGATGCCCACGGCGCGGATCGCCGAGGAGCAGGTCGCCGAGGAGGCCGGCCGTGGCGCCGTACGCGAAGACGCGATCGGCACGCATCCGCTCAGCCGATCGCGGCGGGACCGGGCAGAGACCTGGTGCTGAAGCTCAATCGGCAGCCGAGCATGGCGACATGTCCTCACTCAGGGTGTCCGCGCCCTGGTTCGATGAGACCGGCGGTGAGAGTTCCTGGCTCCCGGGGCTTACTACCCCGGTGACAGTGGCGGGACCGCGCCGGATTCGCACCGGCTTCCTCTCCTGCCGCCGTAGATGGCTCCGGCAGTCCACCACGGGCCCGGAAGGGCCGTCAACTTGCTGTTGACCTGGGGTGGAGGAGTGTGTGAAGGCCCACACGCGCGGCAGGTGACAGCTGTGTGAAGCCGGTTGGGCAAAGCGGAGGGCGGGAGGAACCCGTGGGTGCCTCCCGCCCTCGACTCGACGAACGGTGTGCCTGGGAGTCAGGCGACGATCAGGTAGATCCCGTAGCCCACCGCGGCCGCGCAGGCCGCGAAGCACGCGTACGCGCCCGTCACCGCCAGCGCGGCGGACCCACCCTGAGCGGAGGCCCGCTCCTGGCGCGAGAGGCCCATGATGCCGAGGGTGAACAGGGTCACGAGAGCCACGGTGACCACGAGGCTGACGCCGAACACGGAACCCAGGGTTGCCCAGTCGATGTTCATGGTGATGCTTCCTTCTTAACCGGGTGCGCGGGGCTCAGACGGCGGCGGCCGGCGGGGACACCGGCTCGGCGGTGGGGGCCGTGGCCTGGGCGGGGATCGTGGCCGGGGCGGGGATCGTGGCCGTGAGGTCCTCGGTCACCACGCCCGCGGGGGGCGGGGTCACCGCGGCGATCGCCGTGGTCACGACGCCGTCCGGCTCCTCCGTGTCGTTGACGTTGCTGTGGTCGACGACCTCGCGCCGGGAGAGCTTCCAGATCGCGGCGCTGGAGGCGATCAGGAAGACGGCGACGACCGCCGTGCCCCAGTCGCCGAGGTCCGTCACGGACTCGGCGAGGGCACCGACCACGGCGGCGGCCGGCAGGGTCAGGACCCAGGCGACGAGCATGCGGGTCGCGGTGGACCAGCGCACGACGCCGCCCTTGCGGCCGAGGCCCGCGCCCATCACCGAGCCGGAGACCGCGTGGGTGGTGGAGAGGGAGAAGCCGAGGTGGGAGGAGGCCAGGATGACCGTCGCGGCGCTGGTCTGGGCGGCGAAGCCCTGCTGCGGCTGGAGATCGGTCAGGCCGCTGCCCATGGTGCGGATGATGCGCCAGCCGCCGAGGTAGGTGCCGAGCGCGATGGCCAGACCGGCGGAGAGGATGACCCAGGTGGGCGGGTCGGAGTCGGGCGCGACGGCGCCGCCGGCGACCAGGGCGAGGGTGATGATGCCCATCGTCTTCTGCGCGTCGTTGGTGCCGTGGGCCAGCGAGACCAGGCCCGCCGAGGCGATCTGGCCCGCGCGGTAGCCCTTCGTGGCGGCCTTGCCGTCGGCCTTCTTGCCCAGCGTGTACGACAGGCGGGTGGCGAGCAGCGCGGCGACACCCGCGACGATCGGGGCCGCGACGGCCGGGATCATGACCTTGGTGACGAGCGCGTCGCCGTGGACCGCGCCCGTGCCCGCCGAGGCGATGGTGGCGCCGATCAGACCGCCCATCAGGGCGTGCGAGGAACTGGAGGGCAGGCCCACCAGCCAGGTCACCAGGTTCCAGAGGATCGCGCCGACCAGGGCGGCGAAGATGACCTCGGGACGGATGCCGGTCTCGTCGACGAGACCCTTGGAGATCGTGTTGGCGACCTCCACGGAGAGGAAAGCGCCCACAAGGTTGAGCGTGGCGGACATGACCACCGCGACCTTGGGCTTGAGCGCACCGGTCGAGATGGTCGTGGCCATCGCGTTGGCGGTGTCGTGGAAACCGTTCGTGAAATCAAACGCGAGTGCGGTTACGACCACAATCGCGAGGATCAGCGAGAAGCCTTCCATTTACCCAGGCAATCGTTCGAAGTCATTGGCTGGATGAAGGTAAGTAACCTGGGTGAACGGAAGGTGAACTGGGGCGGGCGTTGGGGTGTCACAAACGGGGGGCCGCCGCTCCGTTCGGAGACGGCGGCCCAGATGCCGCACGGCTAGTAGCTCCGGGCGAACGATTTCAGGCTGCTCGCCGAGCCGTTGAAGAGATTCTGGTCACCCGGCAGGCTGCCGCTGTTGTCGTACTGCCAGAAGGTCCAGTACGACCACCCGGCCGGCAGTGATCCCGCTTCTGCCGAATCGTGGCGGGCGATCCACAGCGCGTGACTGGAGGCAAAGGCGCGGCTGCTGCCGGTGCAGGTGTTCCACCAGTGGGTGGTCGTGTAGATCACCGGACGACGGCCGGTGAGCCGCTTCACCTCGTCGCTGAACGACCAGATCCAGGCGACCATCTTCGCCTTGCTCAGGCCGTAGCACTTGTGCTTGCCGTCGTACGGGTTGTACTCGATGTCGAGCGCGGGCGGCAGCGTTCTGCCGTCCGAGGTCCAGCTGCCGCCGTTGCGCACGAAGTACGCCGCCTGCGTCTTGCCCGACGACTTGTCCGGCAGCGCGAAGTGGTACGCCCCGCGGATCAGGCCCGCGTTGCGTGAGCCGTTGTACTGCTGGTTGAAGTAGGGGTTGCGGTAGGTGGTGGACTCGGTCGCCTTGACGTAGACGAACGTGGCTCCCTTCGCCTTCGCCTTCTGCCAGTCGACGTTCTTCTGGTGCGACGAGACATCGTGTCCCTTGGGCGGGCTCGCCGCCGAGGCCGGCAGCTCGGTGAGCGCGGTCCCCCCGAGCGTGAGAGCCGCCACCGATGCGGCGATCACGCCGGCACGGTGGCGGGACGGTTTGCGATCACGGGCCATGTTTCCCCCCGGAATGGCTGCGTGCACGACAAATCCCCCAGAGGCTACTGGAGGACCGGTGCATGCTCGTCGATCTCCGGCCAAGGGGCTCGAGAAAGGCATCTATACATATATGCGCCCTTACGGAGCTGCGGCTTCCGCCCTACAGTGCCCCGGCCCCGCGGCGCGCCGCGGCCGCGCCTGGCAGGATCGCGGCATGGCTGAGCAGCGGCGCGACGAGCGGGGCGGACGGGGCGTCCGGGACGGCGCACAGGTTGTGCGGGAGGGTGCCGGAGGCGTGGCGGAGTCGCGGGGGAGCAGTGTGCGTGCGGAGGAGGCGCGCGCCTGGGACGCCCTGGTCGCGACGGCCCGCCGGACCGTGTCCGAGGGGCTGGTCGTCGGCACCTCCGGCAATGTCTCGGTGCGCGTCGGGGACACCGTGCTGGTCACACCGTCGGGCGTGCCGTACGACCGGCTGACGCCGGACGACGTGACCGGTGTCGACCTCGACGGCCGGCAGGTGCTCGGCACCCTCGCCCCGACCAGCGAGCTGCCCATGCATCTCACCGTCTACCGCACCACCGACGCCCGCGCCGTCGTGCACACCCACGCCGTGCACGCCACGGCCGTCTCCACACTCGTCCCCGAGCTGCCGACGATCCACTACATGGCCGGCGCCCTCGGCGGACCCGTCCGGGTCGCCCCTTATGCGACATACGGCACCGAGCAGTTGGCCGAGAACGTGCGCCACGCCCTTGCCGACCGCACCGGCTGCCTCCTCCAGAACCACGGCACCCTCACCTACGGCGCCACCCTCGACCAGGCCTACGACCGCACGGCCCAGCTGGAGTGGATGTGCCGGCTGTGGCTGACGGCGTCCTCGGTGCCGGGCCTGACGCCGAACCTGCTGTCGGCCGAGCAGGTGGCGGAGGCGGGGGAACGGCTGCGGGGGTACGGGCAGCGGGGCTGAACCCGCTCCCGCACTACCCCCCTCCCGCGCCTCCTCACGTCACCCCGCCCCCGCCTCCCACTGGCCGGTCGCCCGGTCCGCCACGACACTGGACTCGTGCGCCCTGCCAAAGCGACGGCCGCTGCCGTCACCGCAGTGATAGGGGCCGGTGCCGCCGCCGTGGCCGCGGGCCGACTCGCCAGCGACGCCGCCCTCAAGGCGCCGCCCGGCAGGCCCCTGCCCACCGAACCCCGGCTCACCGTGCACGGCACGGCCGCGGGGCAGATCACGCTGACCAGGGACCTGGCCTCCCTGCGGCCCGGCGTCTACGGCCTCGCGGGCGACGGCTCCCACGCCGTGGTCGGCGCCGTCCTGGACGCCGCCCCGCACTCCGCCGATACGGTCGTACGCCGCCTGGAACGCGTCACCCACGGCACGCTGCGGCAGCACGACAAGGTGTGGCTCACCCCGAACGTGCACATCGGCAACCCGAGTGCCGCCCTCGGCCTCGACCACGCCGACGTCGACGTCCCGGGTGAACTCGGTTCCCTCCCGGCGTGGTTCGTCCCCGGCGCCCGCGACACCTGGGTGATCGCGGTCCACGGCCTCGGGACCACTCGGGAACACCCGATGAACATCATGGAGTTCCTGCACGACCTCCGCTTCCCGGTGCTCGCCCTCGCCTACCGCGGTGACCTCGGCGCACCCCGCCCGGCGGACGGCCTGAACCATCTCGGCGAGACCGAGTGGCGCGACCTGGACGCCGCGATCCGCTACGCGGTGCGCTACGGCGCCGAGCGCGTCGTCCTGCACGGCTGGTCCACCGGCGCCACCATGGCCCTGCGCGCCGCCGCGCACTCGGGGCTGCGCGACCGGGTCTCGGGGCTCGTCCTGGACTCCCCGGTCCTCAACTGGGAGACCACGCTGCGCGCCCTGGCCGCGGCCCGCCACACGCCGGAAGCGCTGCTGCCGCTGGCCGTCCTCGCCGCGCAGGGCCGCACGGGCACGAACAGCGACCGGGCCGACGAGGCCGCCGACCCCACCCTGCTCCGGGTCCCGACCCTGATCTTCCACGGACCCGGCGACGAGGTGGCCCCCTGGCCCCTCTCCCGCCGCCTCGCCGGCCGCCGGCCCGATCTGGTCACCCTCCAGCCCGTCGCGCGCGCCCCGCACGGCGCCATGTGGAACGCCGACCCGGCGACCTACGAGGAGGCCCTGCGGCGTTTTCTGACCCCCCTGATGTGACCGTGCCGAGCACCGGTCACCGACCGGTCGACCTGATTCCGTTTAATGCCGTACCACTGGCCTGATCACACCTGTCAGCCCCTCTCCCGAGCACGTGCGTTGGCCAGTCCCGTCGCCCGCCGTGACATTCCGTTTGGGTTTTCGGACGGTCAACCGGAAGACTGCACCCGTGACGTCCCGTATCCCGCGCGACTCCAGGCTTCGACTCGTCCGCCCCCGACCCCTGGCCGCCGCCCCCCGAGCTGTGAACCAGCAGCGCTCGCGCCGCCCCGCACCCCGACCCCCGGAGGGCACACCGGCCCCCGCGGAACTGGCCAGAATGGCTCGCTCCGGTCTGGCCCCGGCCGCCCGCGTCGCCCGCTGGGCCGACGCCGCCCTCGGCCCCGGCCGCGACGGTGCGACCGCCGACGGCAAGGCCACCCTCGCCGACGCGACCGCCGAACAGGCGGCCCTGGATCTCGGCCTGACCCCGGCTCAGGTCCGCGCCGACTGGGACACCGCCCGCCTCGCCGGCCTCGTCGAGGTGCACGGCGACAGCGCCCGCCCCGGCTGGCGGCTGCGCGCCTGGAACCGCGACGACAGCGCCGTACTGCGCGGCTGGGTCGCCCTCTTCGACGCCTGGTCGCTCGCCTCCCCGGAACCCGCGGAGCACGAGCCCGCGACCGTCGCCGAGGTCGTCTCGGCCATGCCGCAGGTGCTCTCCTTCCTGCAGCTGTCCGCCGGGCCCGTCCCCGTGGCCCAGCTCCTCGACCTGCTCGCCCAGCGGGTCACCGAGCTGCGCACCGAGCGCTGCGAGATCCCGTACGGCCCCCACGCCGTGCCCAGCGCCGCCACCGAGGCCGCCGCGCCCTCCGCTTACGCCGATCCGGCGGAGCCCGCTCAGGAGTCCGAGCTCGCCCCCCTTCTCGACTGGGCGCTGCGCGCCCTCGCCTCCGTGGGCGCGCTCACCTACGGCGACGGGCAGGCCACGCTCACCCCGCTGGGCAGCTGGGCGGTCTGGGTCAAGCTGGAGCAGATCTGCGTCGCCGCGCAGAGCCCCGCCGGGAACATCGAGCAGGCCGCCGAGGACATGCTGCGCGGCTGCGCCCAGCTGCGCCCCAACGCGGCCCGCGCCGAGTACCGCGCCTGGCTCGCCGCCCGCCCCGTCGGCCGCGCCGTCACCGATCTCCTGGCAGCCGCCCGCGGCGAGGACGCCCTGCTGCGCGGCCTCGCCTTCGAGGCGCTGCGCGTCGTCGGTGCCCCCGCCGAGCCCGACGTCCGCTCCGTGGCCGACGAGCCGACGCTGCGGCCGTACGCCCTGCTGTGGATCGCCGAGCACGACGGCGTCGACCCCGAGGACGCCCACGAGGTGCTCACCCGGGAAGAGGCCACGTGGCTGTGGGTCGACACCGCCGCCGCCGTCGCCGACCACGGCGAGGCCCCGATGCTCGTCCGGCACCTGGAGTCCGCGCTGCAGCCCACCGTCCCCCGGTTGCTCGACGAGGTGCGTGCCGTCGGTCATCCGCGCACCGTGCAGGTCCTCGTCGCGCTCGCTGCGGCCCACCCCGACCCGGCCCTGGCCAAGGCCGTCCGCCGGGCGGCCTTCCAGGTGCACACCGGGGGGAGCTGACCGGCCGGGCGGGCGGCAGTCCTGTATCCCGGGCGTCAGCCCTGTATCTCGGGGGCGTACGTGCCGAAGCTCCAGATGTTGCCCTCGGTGTCCCGGGCCATGTAGTCCCGCGACCCGTAGTCCTGGTCGGTCGGGGGCATGACGATCTCCGCGCCGTGCTCCACGGCGCGCTGGTGGTGTGCGTCGACGTCGTCCACGACGACGTACACCCCCACCGGCCCCGCGCCCTTCATCGCCGTGTCGAAGACGCCGCCGCGGCCCTTGGAGCCGACCATCACCGCGCCGTTGCCCTGCACCAGCTCGGCGTGCATCACCGAGCCGTCCTCGCCCTCGTACACGGACAGCTCCATGAACCCGAAGGCCTCCGTGAGCTGCCTGATCGCCGCCTTCGCGTCCGCGTAGAGCAGCGTCGGGTAGATGCTCGGACGCCCGCCGCTCATGCCTGCCATGCCGACCACTCCCTCGTGCGCGCCGCCGGGAAATTCACCCGCCGCCC
Source organism: Streptomyces sp. NPDC002088 (assembly GCF_040296605.1). NCBI lineage: Bacteria > Bacillati > Actinomycetota > Actinomycetes > Kitasatosporales > Streptomycetaceae > Streptomyces > Streptomyces sp. NPDC002088. The sequence continues at coordinate 131,157 of NZ_JBEOXO010000020.1, forward strand.
AGTCTCGCAGCGCCCACTGACAACGGCCCCTGCCTCACCGGAAGGTGTTGCACCGCGCCATGTCGCCGGTCCGGTAGCCCTGGTAGAACCACTGCTGCCGCTGCTGAGCCGACCCGTGCGTCCACGTCTCCGGCGTCACCCGCCCCTGGAACCTCTCCTGGATCCGGTCGTCACCCACGGCCGCCGCCGCGTCCAGGCCGTCCCGGATGTCGGCGTTCGTCAGGCTGGTGATCAGCGGGCGCCCGGTCGACTCGTCCTTCGTGGTGGTCGCGTGGTGCGCCCACACCCCCGCGTAGCAGTCCGCCTGGAGCTCCACCCGCACCGCGTTGCTGTTCGCCCCTTGCCGCCCGTCCTGGGACCGGCCGAGCGTGCCCATCAGGTCCTGTACGTGGTGCCCGTACTCGTGCGCCACGACGTACGCCTGTGCGAACGGCCCGCCGCTCGCGCCGAACTGCGTCCGCAGCTCGTTGAAGAACCCAAGGTCCAGATAGACCTTCCGGTCGCCCGGGCAGTAGAACGGCCCGACCGACGAGGTCGCCGTACCGCACGCCGTACCGACCTGCTGGCTGAAGAAGACCGTGGGAGAGCGCGTGTACCTGCCGCCACGGTCCTGGAACTCCTGGCTCCAGAAGTCCTGCACGCTGTTGACCACCGCCACCATCCGGCAGTCGTCCTTCGCGTTCGCGTCCTGCCCGGTACGGCAGCTCTGCTGGACCTGGGCCAGGGAGGACGAGGTCGCGGCCGGCTGGTCGTTCCCTGACGACAGACCGAGCTGGTCGGGGCCGACCCCGAAGAACAGGCCCAGGAGCAGCGCGATCAGTCCCGCGAGGCCGCCGCCGATGGTCGCCCTGCCGCCGGGGATCCGGCTGCCGCGTACGTCCTGGACCTCGGAGGTGTCCAGCCGGGCGTCGTCGTCGAACTGCATGGGCGCATCGCCTCCGCAACGTCGTCCCCCAGTCGCCATCCTCACCCTGCGGGCCGCCCGGGGCACCCCGGACGACCTCCGAGGCGAAGGACGCACCCCGAGCGTGCCGTACGTCACGGTGAGGCACGTCGAACGCCTGAACGCAGAAAAAGTGGTTGCATCGCCCCGTTAGACTGACGTCTATGGCCATTCTCCTCGCGCATTAGACGGCGGGAACGTCCTCAGCCGCCCACCCGCCAACCCTCCCGTCCTGGAGTCTGTCCGTGATCTCCGCCTCCGGTATCGAGCTGCGCGCCGGTGCCCGCATCCTCATCGAGTCCGCCACCTTCCGTATCACCAAGGGCGACCGCATCGGCCTGGTCGGTCGCAACGGCGCGGGCAAGACAACGCTCACCAAGGTCCTCGCCGGCGAAGGCATCCCCGCCGCCGGCACCGTCGCCCGCTCCGGCGAGGTCGGCTACCTGCCGCAGGACCCGCGCACCGGCGACCTCGACATACTCGCCCGCGACCGCATCCTCTCCGCGCGCGGCCTGGACACCCTGATCCGCAAGATGCGCGAGAACGAGCAGCGCATCGCCAACGGCTCGGGCGCCACCCGCGACAAGGCCCTGCGGCAGTACGAACGCCAGGAGACGGAGTTCCTCACCAAGGGCGGGTACGCCGCCGAGGCCGAGGCCGCCACCATCGCCGCCGCGCTCAACCTGCCCGACCGCGTGCTCGGCCAGCCCCTGCACACGCTCTCGGGTGGTCAGCGCCGCCGTATCGAGCTGGCCCGGATCCTGTTCTCGGACGCGGACACGCTGCTGCTCGACGAGCCGACCAACCACCTGGACGCCGACTCGATCGTCTGGCTGCGCGACTACCTGAAGACGTACCGTGGCGGCTTCATCGTGATCTCCCACGATGTCGACCTGGTCGAGACGGTCGTCAACAAGGTCTTCTATCTGGACGCCAACCGCGCCCAGATCGACGTCTACAACATGGGCTGGAAGCTCTACCAGCAGCAGCGCGAGGCCGACGAGAAGCGCCGCAAGCGCGAGCGGCAGAACGCCGAGAAGAAGGCCGCCGCCCTGCACTCGCAGGCCGACAAGATGCGCGCCAAGGCCACCAAGACCGTTGCCGCGCAGAACATGGCCAAGCGCGCCGACAAGCTCCTCTCGGGCCTCGAAGCGGTGCGTCAGCAGGACAAGGTCGCCAAACTGCGCTTCCCCGAGCCCTCGCCGTGCGGCAGGACCCCGCTCATGGCGGAGGGACTGTCGAAGTCCTACGGCTCCCTGGAGATCTTCACGGACGTCGACCTGGCCATCGACAAGGGCTCGCGCGTCGTCATCCTCGGTCTGAACGGCGCAGGCAAGACAACCCTCCTCAGGCTGCTCGGCGGCGTCGAGACGCCGGACACCGGCCAGGTCGTCGAGGGCCACGGCCTCAAGCTCGGCTACTACGCGCAGGAGCACGAGACCCTCGACCCGGAGCGCACGGTCCTGGAGAACATGCGCTCCGCCGCCCCCGACCTCGATCTCGTCGCGGTACGCAAGACGCTCGGCTCCTTCCTCTTCTCCGGCGACGACGTCGACAAGCCGGCCGGTGTCCTCTCCGGCGGCGAGAAGACCCGTCTCGCCCTCGCCACCCTCGTGGTGTCGTCGGCGAACGTCCTGCTCCTCGACGAGCCGACCAACAACCTCGACCCGGCCAGCCGCGAGGAGATCCTCGGCGCGCTGCGCACCTACAAGGGCGCGGTCGTTCTGGTCACGCACGACGAGGGCGCGGTCGAGGCACTCCAGCCGGAGCGGATCATTCTGCTGCCCGACGGAGTCGAGGACCTGTGGGGCTCGGACTACGCGGATCTCGTCGCCCTGGCTTGATCGACTGCCTGATCCACAGCGTATGGATCATTCGGCCGATCCGTGATCCATCATCTGTGTGAGATCTCCTCGTATCGAGGTGTGTCCTACATCCATTTCGCGGCCGATCCCTTTGTCGACAAGGGATCGGCCGTCGTCTGTCCCTGACCTGGGACTTCGCTGAATAACCCGTTCGGCCGTACGAATGCCACTCGGCGGAACCGCAGATTCCGTATGTGGGGACACGCTCCTGTCGTCACAAGCATGTCGTACGGACCTTGCCGAATGGGTGGCCATGAGGCCCCGGAGGGGTGATCATGAGGGGACCAGAGCGCACTTCCCATGAGGAGGCACGGGTGGCCGAGACTCTGAAGAAGGGCAGCCGGGTGACCGGCGCCGCGCGCGACAAGCTCGCGGCAGACCTGAAGAAGAAGTACGACTCCGGTGCGAGCATCCGGGCGCTGGCCGAGGAGACCGGCCGCTCGTATGGCTTCGTGCACCGGATGCTCAGCGAATCGGGCGTCACGCTTCGTGGGCGTGGCGGGGCGACACGGGGCAAAAAGGCCGCTTCGGCCTGACCCCGGGCGGCCCATCGGCTCCGATGGTGGCCACCCGGTCGGTCGGCTGACCGGCCGGGTGGTTACTGTGCAGTCACTTAGCTGACCGCTAGCTGACCGCACCCATCGGAGGCGCCCCATGGCTTCGCCCGACCAGGAACTCGTTCCTCTGCTCGACAAGGACGGCGTACGGCTCACCGTCGACGACGCGATCGCCACGGTGACGCTGGCCAACCCGGCCAAGCGCAACGCGCAGAGCCCCGCGATGTGGCGGGCGCTTGCCGAGGCCGGGCGGCTGCTGCCGGGCTCCGTCCGTGTCGTCGTGCTGCGCGGCGAAGGCAAGTCCTTCTCCGCCGGCCTCGACCGGCAGATGTTCACGCCGGAGGGGATCAAGGGCGAGCCGTCCTTCATCGACCTCGCGCGCGGTAGCGACACCGAACTCGACGCTGCTATCGCCGAGTTCCAGGAGGGCTTCACCTGGTGGCGGCGCAACGACATCGTGTCCATCGCCGCCGTGCAGGGACACGCCATCGGTGCGGGCTTCCAGCTCGCGCTCGCCTGTGACGTGCGCGTCGTAGCCGACGACGTGCAGTTCGCCATGCGCGAGACCAGCCTGGGGCTCGTACCCGACCTGACGGGTACGCATCCGCTGGTGTCCCTCGTCGGGTACGGCCGGGCGGTCGAGATCTGCCTGACCGGCCGGTTCGTCCTGGCTGAGGAGGCCGTGAACACCGGGCTGGCCAACGTCTCGGTGCCGGTGGCGGAACTCGGCGCCACGGTGCGGGACCTGGCCGCGGCGATCCTGGCCGCGCCCCGGGACGCGGTGATCGAGACCAAGGCTCTGCTGCGCGGGGCCGCGGACCGTACGTACGACGAGCAGCGCGGCTCCGAGCGGACCGCGCAGGCCCGGCGGTTGCGGGATCTGGCCGGCGTCGGCGAATGAGCCTCAACTGACCGCAGTCACCAGCACCGCCACCGTCGGGTGATCCGGCAGTACCTCGCCCACCACCGTGCGGACCGCCCGGGCCACGTCCAGGGCCCGGTGGTCCGGCAGCACCGTGATCTCCACGCGCGCGTGGCGGTGCGGCAGCGCGGCCTCACTCCTGCGTTCCCCGATGTGCACCGACCGGCCGCCGAGCGCGCCGGTCAGGCGGGCCACACCCGGGACGGCGAGCGCGGCCGCGGCGGCCCGCGCCTCGTCGGGCTCCGACGCCTCCTCGGCCGCAGGAGGCTCCGGCGGGGGTACGGGGGAGGGCTGCGGCTCCTCGTCCAGCAGGCCCGTCACCCGCAGGTCCACCGCTGTGACCGACAGGCCCAGTCCCTCCGTCGCCGCCGTCTCCAGCGCCGCCCGCACGAGGGACGCGGTGGCCGGCAGGGGCTCGGACACCGTCGCCGCGAAGTCCGCCGTGATGCGCAGCGGGCCGGGGGGCAGTGCGCTCGGCGGCGGCGGAACGGCCGGCTCGTACACCTCCTCCGGATCGGCGAGGGCGATCCGGAGCGCGCCGGGGCGTACACCCGGCACGTTCTGCGCCGCGCGCCGCAGCACCGCCTCGGCCGCCGCTTCCGTGATCCACGCGCCGTCACGCCGGTCGCCCAACGGCAGCAGTCTGCCCAGCCTCAGCTGATCCCGTACTGCCAGCCCGGCTCCCACCACAGCCTTGTACGAAGGGGCGTCGTGCCGCCTCTCGTTCCCGGTCCATCGGTCCGCCGTCATAGTTCCAGACTGCCGCATCACCGGGGCGGGTGCGGTCAACCGCGCTTACGGTGGGGGAAGGACGACGACCGGAAGGGACGTACGGTCATGACCGACATGACGGAGCAGAACCGGACGCAGAACCCCGAAGGTGCGGCAGAGTCGCCGGTCCAGACCCGCAAGGCCACCAGGCGCGGCGGCGGGGACCCGGCGACCCGGGGGCGGACCACCATCGCCGACGGGGTCGTGGAGAAGATCGCCGGGATGGCGGCGCGTGACGTCCTCGGTGTGCACGCCATGGGCAGCGGCCTGAGCCGCACCTTCGGCGCCGTACGGGACCGGGTGCCCGGCGGATCGAAGTCCGTGACGCGCGGGGTCAAGGCCGAGGTCGGCGAGGTGCAGACCGCGCTCGACCTGGAGATCGTCGTCGACTACGGCGTATCGATCGGCGACGTCGCCAAGGCCGTGCGGGAGAACGTCATCTCGGCGGTGGAGCGCATGACCGGCCTCGAGGTCGTCGAGGTCAACATCGCCGTGAGCGACGTCAAGCTGCCCGAGGAAGAGGAAGAAGAGGAGCCGGAGCCCCGGATCCAGTAGGCCGGAAGACTGAGCTGAGGAGCGCAGCATGAGCATGGCCGTGGTCGGCATGATCGCCGGGATGGCGCTGGGTTTCGCCGGGTACTTCGGCGGGTTCGGCGCGTTCGTGCTGGTGGCGGCACTGGGCGCCATCGGGTTCGTGGTCGGCCGGTTCCTGGAGGGAGACCTGGAGGCCGGCGACTTCTTCCGTCCGCGTGGCGACCGGCGGCGGTGACGCCCGTGAGTGAAGAGGCCGTCCAGGGCGGCGGACACCTGGCCGTGGTCCCGCCGGGCGAACGGGGCGCGACCCGGATCGCCGACCGGGTGGTGTCGAAAATCGCCGCCCAGGCGGCGCGCGAGGCTGCCGGGACACTGCCCGCCGACGCCACGCCCCCGCATGCCACGGTCGTCGTACGTCCCCGAGTTCTCGACCCCCCTCAAGCAGGGGAGACATCGATCGACACCGCCCACATCCGCGTCCATCTCGAACTCGACTACCCCTGCGACATCGGCGCCCGCTGCCGCGAGGTGCGTCGGCATGTCACCGAGCGGGTAGGCGCGTTGGTGGGAATGGAGGTGCCGGAGGTCGCCGTCCATGTGGAACGGCTGCACCTGGCCCCGGCACACGGCGTGGCACAGGGGAGGACGCGATGAGCGAGCCCCAGGGCTCCGAGGGCACCACACGGCGACTGCCGGTCATGGAGAAGGACGACACCGGCCACGGACGCGGCCAGTCCGCGTCGGCGGCGGCCTACGACCCCCTGCCACCGACGCTCGACGGCGCGGACGACGGCTCCGGCCACCGCTTCTGGTCGGCGCGCCGGATCCCCGCGGCCGTCGTCGCCGTGCTGCTCCTGGTCGTCGCGGGCGCCTTCCTGTACGACATCGCCGCCGTGCGCGCCCACCGGCCCGCCATGCACTGGCGCCGGGCACTGGCCCGGCAGCTCGCCGAACGGCCGCTCGACGACACCTGGGTGCTCGTCGGCGCGGGCGTCGCCGCGCTCCTCGGCCTCTGGCTGCTGGTCCTGGCCGTCACCCCCGGCCTGCGGGCCGTCCTGCCGATGCGGCGCACCCACCCCGACGTGCGCGCCGGACTGCACCGGGACGCGGCCGCGGTGGTGCTGCGCGACCGGGCCATGGAGGTCGCCGGCGTGCAGTCGGTACGCGTGCGGGCGCACCGCAGGCGGGCCGACGTCCGCGCGGTCTCGCACTTCCGCGAACTGGACGACGTACGCGCCGACCTCGACGCCGTGCTCGCCGACGCGATCAGGGGACTGGGGCTCGCCCGGCCGCCCGCGCTGTCGGTGCACGTCCGGCGGCCGGGACGGAAGGGGTGAGTACGGTGCTCAGGACCGTCAACCGGGTGCTGATCGGCCTCGTCGGCCTCGTACTGGTGCTCCTCGGCGGCTCGGTGCTCGCCATCGGCCTGGGCGCTCCCCCGCCCTCCTGGTGGATCCACCACGGACCCCACGACGTACTGCTGACCGTCGCCGAACGCACCCGCTGGCGGGACGCCGGCTGGTGGTGGCCGGCCGTCCTCGCCGTGCTCGCCGCCCTCGTCCTGCTCGCCCTGTGGTGGCTGATCGCGGTGCTGCGCCGCCGTCGGCTCGCCGAGCTCCTCGTCGACACCGGAGACGGCGCGGGCGCGCTGCTGCGGGGGCGGGCGCTGGAGGGGGTGCTGGCAGGTGAGACGGACGACCTGGACGGCGTCGCACACGCCCGTGTCCAGCTGACCGGACGGCGCAACGCCCCCGAGGTACGGGTACGGCTCCTGGTGGAACCGCACGTGGACCCCGGAACGGCGCTGCACCACTTCACGACCCGTGCGCTGGCGCACGCGCGGGACTCGGCGGGGCTCGCGGCGTTGCCGGCGAAGGTACGCCTGCGAGCGGTCAAGCACCGTGCGGAAAGGGTGAGTTGACCGAGCTGCCGAGGCCTGCCCGCCGCCTCAGAACCCGTGCCGGGCCCCACCGTCCACCGGCAACATGATCCCCGTCAGATAAGAAGCCGCCGGAGACAGCACAAACGCCGCCACCCGCCCGAACTCCTCCGCCGTCCCGTACCTCCGCAGCGGAATACGGGACTCGTTCGCCGCCCGGGTCGCCTCCGGATCCGCCGAGTACCCGTCCAGCTCGCGCACGCGATCCGTGTCGATGCGGGCCGGCAACAGCCCGACGACGCGGATGCCGCGCGGACCCAGCTCGTCGGAGAGGGACTTGGCGAACCCGGCCAGGCCCGGCCGCAGACCGTTGGAGATGGTCAGCCCCGGAATCGGCTCGTGCACCGAGCCGGACAGCACGAACCCGATGACGCCGCCGGCCTCGAGCTCCGCGGCCGCCGCGCGGGCGAGCCGTACCGCGCCGAGGAACACCGACTCGAACGCCGTACGCCACTGCTCGTCCGTGTTGTCGGCGACGAAGCCGGGCGGCGGGCCGCCGACGCTGATCAGGATGCCGTCGAAGCCGCCGAAGTGCTCGCGCGCGGTGGCGATCAGCCGGGCCGGTGCCTCCTCCTCGGCGTTGTCGACGGCCACCCCGATCGCGTTCGGGCCCAGCTCGGCCGCCGCGTCGGCGACCCGCTTCTCGTCGCGCCCCGTGACGACCACCTTCGCGCCGTCCGCCACGAGCTCGCGCGCGGCGGCGTTGCCCAGTCCGCGGGTGGCCCCGGTGACGACGTACACCCGGTCCTTCAGTTCAAGATCCATGGTCCCTATCCTGCCTGGTCGCCTCCGGACAGGGCGAGGGCGGTGTTCACCAGGCCGATGTGGCTGAACGCCTGGGGGAAGTTGCCGAGCTGGCGGCCGGCCACCGGGTCGTACTCCTCGGCCAGCAGTCCCACGTCGTTCGTGAGGCCCACCAGCCGTTCGAACAGCTCACGGGCCTCCTGGGTACGGCCCGTCATGTGCAGCGCGTCCGCGAGCCAGAACGAACAGGCCAGGAAGACGCCCTCACCGCCCGGCAGCCCGTCGACGGGCGTCTCCTCGGCGTCGTAGCGGCGTACGAAGCCGCCGTGGCCCAGTTCCGCGCGCACCGCGTCCACCGTGCCGATCACCCGCGAGTCGTCGGGGGGCAGGAAGCCGACGCGCGGGATGAGCAGCAGGGCGGCGTCGAGTTCACGCGATCCGTAGTACTGCGTGAAGGTGTTGCGTCCGGGGTCGTAGCCCTTCTCGCACACCTCGCGGTGCACCTCGTCGCGCAGCGTGCGCCAGGCGTCCAGGTCGCCGCTCAGCTCCGGGTGCTCCTCCAGGGTGCGCACCGCCCGGTCGGCGGCCACCCACACCATCACCTTCGAGTGCACGAAGTGGCGGCGGCCGCCACGCACCTCCCACAGCCCTTCGTCCGGCTGCCGCCACGCCGACCGAAGGAACTCGAGCAGGGCGCGCTGCATCGCCCACATGTGCGGCTTGGCGGACAGACCCGAACGCCGGGCCAGGTACAGCGTGTCCAGGACCTCGCCGTAGACGTCCAGCTGGAGCTGGGTCACGGCGCCGTTGCCGATCCGTACGGGCGCCGAACCGGCGTAACCGGCGAGCCACGGCAGCTCGAACTCCGGCAGCCGCCGCTCGCCCGCGAGGCCGTACATGATCTGGAGGTCCGCCGGGTCGCCCGCGACCGCGCGCAGCAGCCAGTCCCGCCAGGCCTCGGCCTCCTTGTGGTAGCCCGCCGACAGCAGGGCGCCCAGGGTGAGGGTGGAGTCGCGCAGCCAGCAGTAGCGGTAGTCCCAGTTGCGCACGCCGCCCAGCTCCTCCGGCAGCGAGGTGGTGGCCGCTGCGACGATGCCGCCGGTGGGTACGTAGCTCAGGGCCTTGAGGGTGATCAGGGAGCGTACGACGGCGTCCCGGTACGGGCCGTGGTAACGACAGCGGGCCGCCCACCTCCGCCAGTCGACGACGCTGCTACTCAGCGCCTCGTAGGGGTCGACCAGCGGCGGGCGCGGTTCGTGAGAGGGGTGCCAGGTGAGGACGAACGCGACCTTCTCGCCCTCGGCGACGGTGAACTCGGAGTGCGTGCCGAAGTCCTCGCCCCAGGTGTGTACCGAGGGTTCGCTGCGCAGCCAGACCGAGTCCGGGCCGGCGATGGCGACCCGGTGGCCGTCGGACCGGCGCATCCACGGGATGATCGAGCCGTAGTCGAAGCGGAGCCGGATGGTGCTGCGTACGGTGACCCTTCCGCTGACGCCCTCCACGATGCGTACGAGGTCGGGGGCCCGCTCGCGCTGGGGCATCAGGTCGGTGACGCGGACCGTGCCCTCGTCCGTGTCCCACTCGGTGTCGAGGACGAGGGTGTCGGGCCGGTAGGCGCGGCGCGTGCAGGGGTCCTTGGTGCCCTTGGGGGCGATCCGCCAGTGGCCGTTGTCCTTGCCGCCGAGCAGCTTGGCGAAGCAGGCGGCCGAGTCGAAGCGGGGGAGGCACAGCCAGTCGACGGAGCCGTCCCTGCCGACCAGGGCGGCGGTCTGTTCGTCGCCGATGAGGGCGTAGTCCTCGATAGCAGGGTGCACGGGATTGCGGGTTCCCGGTGGACCGACGGGGCAATCAGGGTATGCGGCCGGGTGGGTCAGTGCGGCCCTACACCGTCGCCGGTTCGGCCTCCGCCGCCGCTGCCCCGGCCGCGGCCTCCGCCCGGTCGCGGCGCTCTCGCCGTACCAGGACCCACCAGCCCACCGGGACGGCCGCGGCGAACAGCCACCACTGGATCATGTAGGCGTAGTTCAGCGGGGCGTCTTCCTTGCCCGGGTCGGAGATCTGCTCCGGAGTGTCGCCCTTCGCTTCGGGCGCCGTCTGCTGGATGTAACCGCCGAGCACCTGGGCGTCGAGGCGCTGTGCCTCCTCCGTGCTGCTGATCAGCATGATCTGCCGGTCCGGCAGTCCCTTGATGTCCTTGATGCCGCTCGCCGCGGTCGTCTCGTCGGGCATCAGCCGTCCGGTGACGGTGGTCCGGCCGGCGGGCGGTGCGGGGATCTTCGGGAAGGCGGTCTGTGCTCCGTTCGCGGGGATCCAGCCCCGGTTGACCAGCAGCACCTTGCCGTCCGTCAGCACGAACGGGGTGAGGACGTGGAAGCCGACCTCGTCGTCGGAGTTGACGCGGCGCCTGACGACGACTTCCCGAGAGGTGTCGAACGTGCCGGTCGCCGTGACGGTGCGGTAGCGCTCGGTCTTGGTCACGGCGTTCCCGGGGGAGGCCAACTGCTCCACCGGGACCGGCTTGGCGGCCAGCGCGTCGGAGACCAGCTGGTTGCGGGCACTGCGCATCTCGTATCGGTGCATCTGCCAGATGCCCAGCTCGATCATCGTCGGGATGAGCGCAATGGCGACGAGGGTGACGATCACCCACTGCCGGGACATCAGGAAGCGGTACACCCCACGACCGTACAACTCGGTCGTGGGGCGCAGTCAGCCGGGTACCCGGCTCAGACCTTGTCGACGATCCCCGCCCTCCCCTCGGCGCGGGCGCAGTGGCCGCCGCAGTACCAGTGGCCCTCGACCTCGACGCCCTGGCCGATGATCTGCACCCGGCAGTGCTCGCAGATGGGGGCCATGCGGTGGATCGCACAGGAGAAGCAGTCGAAGACGTGGACCGCGCCCTGCGCGTGCACCTCGAAGGTCATTCCGTAGTCATTGCCGCAAACTTCGCATCTCGCCATGCGCCACAGGGTGAGGCGTCACCGTCGTCCGGGCGAGCGAGTGGCGGGCGAGTCGCGCGGCAATCACCCGTCCGTACGGGTCACTCGCCGGCGGGTGCCACATCGCGCAGCAGTTGTCCGAACGCCGCCTCGTCGACGACCGGCGTTCCGTACTGCCGCGCCTTGAGCACCTTCGACGTGCTCGAGTCGGGGTCGTTGGTCACCAGCAGGCTGGTCAGCCGGGACAGGCTGGTGGCGACGTGCAGTCCGGCCTCCGTCGCGCGGTCCTCCAGCAGTTCGCGGTCGATCGACGTGTCACCCGAGAAGGCGACGCGCATGCCCTGCTTGAGCGGTTTGCCCTCTTCGTACCGTCCAGGGTTGGGATAGGGGCATGCGGGCCTTTTGCGCGACGGGCGCCAGCTGCCCTGCGGGTAGCCGCCGTAGCCACTGCTGTCCGCCTGCCGACCGATCCGGGGCGCGGGCCGGTCCTGCCACTCGGTCAGCGGCCGGCACTCGTGCAGCGGCAGCCGTACGCCGCCCGCGGCCGCGGCCCGCAGGCTGGGCCGGAACGCCTCCGCCAGCACGCGCGCGTCGTCCAGCGCGTGGTGCGCCCGCTGCTGTACGACGCCGAAGTGGGCGGCCAGCGACTCCAGCTTGTGGTTGGGCAGCGGCAGGCGCAGTTCCTTGGAGAGCGCGATGGTGCACAGCCGCTGCCGCACCGGGGCCTCGCGCTCCGCGCGCGCGTACTCGCGGGCGATCATCTGCCAGTCGAAGACGGCGTTGTGCGCGACGAGCACCCGGTCCGCCAGGCGCGCCGCGAACTCCTCGGCGATGTCCGGGAAGAGCGGCGCGCCTTCCAGCACATCGCTCGTCAGACCATGGATCCACACCGGGCCCGGGTCCCGCTCCGGGTTGACCAGCGTGTACCAGTGGTCCTCGACCTCGCCGCGCGCGTCCAGCCGGTAGACGGCCGCGGAGATTATCCGGTCGTCCCGGGCCAGGCCCGTGGTCTCCACGTCAACGACCGCGTACCCCTGGGGATACGCGGTCGGCCACGTTGTGGGGGACGACGCTGCGGTCGTGCGGTCTTCGAGCATGGTCAATGAGGATACGGGCCACCACCGACAGCGCGGTGCACCTGTCCCGGCAGTGGCGGTCCCGGTCAGGAAACGGCGGACTCGCGCTCGGCCTCGCTCAGCGGCGGCGCCTGCAGGTGCGGCTTCTTCGGGCCGAGGAGCATGGGGACGAGCATGTCGGGCGAGAAGAGGCGGGTGGCCGGCTTCTCCAGGCTCATCACGTCGAGCAGCGCACCGAGGGCGCGCGGGTTGCGGGCGCCGGTCTCGACGGCCCGGTCGACGAACCGGGCCAGGAACCGCTCCAGGGCCGTGGGCGGGGTCGTGGCGGCGCCGGGGTAGAAGGCGTCCTGGCCGACCGCCAGGTCCCAGGCGGCGGCGACCGGCCGGGCCGCGGCGTGCTGGAGGCGGCGCGCGGTGCCAGGGGCCGTGAGGGAGGCGGAGCGCAGGACGGTACGCAGGGCGAGGGCGCACTGGGCGGCGACGGTGAGGCCGTGGCCGTAGACGGGGTTGTAGGAGGCGACGGCGTCGCCCAGGACGGTGAAGCCGTCCGGCCAGCGCTTCGCCTTCTCGTAGTAGCGGCGGTGGTTGGCGGTGCTGCGGGTGGTGGCGATGTCGCCGAGCGGTTCGGCGTCCTTGATCAGCTCGCCGATGACCGGATCGCCGAGGCTGAGCGCGAAGTCCGCGAAGGCGTCCGCGTCGGCGGTGGGCTCGCCGCCGCGGGTGCCCGAGAGGGTCACGATCCACCGGTCGCCCTCGATCGGCAGGATGACGCCGCCCCGGCCCGGGGCCTTGGCTGGGTTGGCCTGCACGTTGACGAGCGGGAAGTCGATGTCCTTGGTGGTGCCCGGCGCCCGGTAGAGGCGGGTGGCGTAGGCGACGCCGGCGTCGACCTCGCGTTCCGTGATGTCCGGCAAGCCGAGGTCTGTCAGCCACCGGGGCGCGCGGGAGCCGCGTCCGCTGGAGTCGACGACCAGGTCGGCGGTGAGAGTGAGCTCCTCGTCGCCGGTGCGCACCCGGACGCCGGTGACCCGGGCGGCGTCGCCCTCCAGGGAGAGTGCGGTGGTGCCCTGACGGAGGGTGATGCGCGCGTCGGCCAGGACGCGGGCGCGGATCACGGAGTCGAGCAGGTCGCGGGAGCACACCAGGATGCGGTGGTGGGTCGTCAGGAAACGGCGGAACCAGACCTCGTTGGGAGCCCGGGAGACCATGTCGCCCATGACGTGGACGAGACGGCCGCCGCCGGCCACGGCCTCGTCGACGAGGCCGGGCAGCAACTCGTCGAAGGCGAGCACGCCGCCGCTCCACACGAGGTGCGCGTGCCGGGCCTGCGGGACACCGCGACGCGGCTCGGGCCCCTCGGGCAGCACGTCCCGTTCGACGAGGGTGACGTCGGCGAACTCGGCGAGCGTCGCCGCCGCGAAGAGACCGGCGGCGCTCGCGCCTATGACGACCGCGGTGGGCCGGCGGGTGAGGGCCGTGTCAGGCATGGTGGTTCACGCTTTCTGTGCTGCTTTCCCGTCCAGGACGGCGAGCAGGGACTTCATGGCCTTGGTGCTCATCGCGGGGTGGCTCTTTCCGGGGGCACGCGCAGCCTATGCATCCGTTCGGACAACTCTCAATGATCACAGGCCAATTGGAAGGCTCGGCGAAGACGCTTGCCGACTGCCTCGACGAACGCGACGAGCCCGGTGTCCGCGTCTGGAGCGTCGGTACGGGTCCGGTGACCCCCCGGATGGAATCCTCGCCGTGTGACGGAACCGACGCACGACGAGGCCCACGACGGCACGCTGGGCTCACGGCTCAACTGGCTGCGCGCCGCGGTCCTCGGGGCCAATGACGGCATCGTGTCCACCGCGGGGCTCGTCGTCGGCGTGGCCGGCGCCACGGAGGACCGCTCGGCGCTGCTGACGGCGGGCCTGGCCGGTCTGCTCGCCGGTTCGCTGTCGATGGCCGCGGGGGAGTACGTGTCGGTGTCGACGCAACGGGACTCCGAGAAGGCGGCGCTGGCCCTGGAGAAACGGGAGCTGAGGGAACAGCCCGAGGCCGAGCTGGAGGAGCTCACCGAGTTGCTTCGGGAGCGCGGGCTGTCGCGGGACGTGGCGCGGGAGGCGGCGCAGCAGCTGACGGAACGGGACGCGCTGAAGGCCCACGCGCGCGTGGAGCTCGGCATCGACCCCGAGCACCTCGCCAACCCCTGGCATGCGGCCTGGGCGAGCTTCGGGGCGTTCACGGTGGGTGCGCTGCTGCCGCTGCTGGCGATCGTCCTGCCCCCGGCGGACTGGCGCCTGCCGGTCACCGTGGGGTCCGTGCTGGCCGCCCTCGTCCTCACCGGCTGGGCCAGCGCCCGGCTGGGCGCGGCGGCACCGGGGCGCGCGGTGCTGCGGAACGTGGCGGGCGGGGCGGTGGCCATGGGGGTCACGTACGCGGTCGGGACGTTGCTGGGGGCGGCGGGGGTGTGAGGGTCAATCATGTGAAAGCAGCGCGTACCAGCCTGACCACCGGCAGATCGTGGTACACAGCCAAACCCAGGAAACACAGGCAAAACCTACGACTGCTGCAATCAACCCTCCCCGTTTCCGCAGGGGGCATCGTAGGTCCCGGCGGGGCGGCCATCGGCGGAGATCACCGACAAGTAAGCGGCTACCGCCGGTAATACTTGTCGGTAACCACATCTAGCCCCCGAACGACCAGCGGTTCTACGGTGCCTCCATGCCGAACCTGCCCGATGTCGTGCTGTGGTCGATACCCGCCTTCGTGCTGCTCACCGTGATCGAGGTGATCAGCGTCCGCATCCATCCCGACGAGGACGCGGCCGGATACGAGGCCAAGGACGCCGCGACGAGCGTCGGCATGGGACTCGGGAGCCTCGTCTTCGACTTCGTCTGGAAGATCCCGATCGTCGCCGTCTACACGGCGATCTACGAGGTGACACCCCTGCGCGTGCCCGTCCTGTGGTGGACGGTCCCGCTGATGCTGCTCGCGCAGGACTTCTTCTACTACTGGTCCCACCGCGGCCACCACGTCATCCGCGTCCTGTGGGCCTGCCACGTCGTCCACCACTCCAGCAGGAAGTTCAACCTCACCACCGCCCTGCGCCAGCCCTGGACCACGCTGACCGTCTGGCCGTTCTACGTCCCCCTCGTCGCCGCCGGTGTGCACCCGGCCGCGCTCGCGTTCTGCTCCTCCGCGAACCTCGTCTACCAGTTCTGGATCCACACCGAGCGGATCGACAGGATGCCCCGCTGGTTTGAGTTCGTGTTCAACACTCCGTCCCACCACCGGGTGCACCACGCTTCCCAAGGCGGCTACCTCGACCGCAACTTCGGCGGGATCCTGATCGTCTGGGACCGGCTGTTCGGCTCGTTCGTGCCGGAGACCGAGCGGCCGGTGTACGGGCTGACGAAGAACATCGCCACATACAACCCGCTGAAGGTCGCCACCCACGAGTACGTCGCCATCGCCAAGGACCTGAAGGCGGCGCACGGGTGGCGTGAGCGTGCCGGGCGGGTGTTCCGCGGGCCGGGCTGGCAGCCGGCGCCCCCTACCGCCGCTCTCGTCGAGGAGACCACCGCCGCGTGAGAGCGTCCCGTGTCCTCCTCGCCGCCTTCGCCCTCGCCACGGCCGTCGACCTGGGCTCCCTCCTGGCCGGTGCGGACACCGGGCACACCGTGGCCAAGCCCCTGCTGATGCCGCTCCTCGCCGGCTACGCGGGCCTGCGCGGCGCACCCCGCCTCCTCGTCGCCGCCCTTCTCTTCGGCTGGGGCGGCGACACCCTGCTCCTGTCCGACGCCGACCCCGCCTTCCTCGCCGGGATGGCCTCCTTCGCGGCCGGGCACGTCTGCTACCTCGCCCTGTTCCACAGGACCGGCACCGCACGCGCGCGTGCGGCTCTCCTGCTGCCCGGCTACGCCGTCGCCCTCCTCACCACAGTCGCCCTGCTGTGGCCGGACCTGCCCGCGGACCTGCGCCTGCCCGTGGCCGTCTACAGCACTCTGCTCACGGCCATGGCGTACGCGGCGGCCACCCGGCTCGGCCTCGTCGCGGGGCTCGGCGGCGCGCTGTTCATGGTCTCCGACACTCTCATCGCGACCGGCGTCGCCGACTGGCCGCAGCTGCCGAGGCCCGACTTCTGGATCATGCTCACCTACGCCGCTGCGCAGTTCCTGCTGGTCCGGGGCACCCTCGACGAGCGGCGGGTGCCGACAGCGGCGTACGGTGAAGTGCGCTCTACCACCCCCTGAGCGCACCCGTACCGCACAGAACGCACGAGAAGGACCCTCGCCATGCGCGCCACCACCATCCACGCCCCCTACGACATGCGGGTGGAGGACGTGCCCGAGCCCGTGGTGCAACTGCCCACCGACGCCGTGGTCCGGGTGCTGCGCGCCTGCATCTGCGGCAGCGACCTGTGGGCGTACCGCGGCGAGGCGGCCCGGCAGCCGGGGCAGCGGATCGGGCACGAGTTCCTCGGCGTGGTCGAGGAGACCGGCAGCGAGGTGACCGGTGTCCGGCGCGGGGACCTCGTCGTCGCGCCCTTCATGTGGTCCGACGGTGTCTGCGACTACTGTCGCGAGGGACTGACGACGTCCTGCGAGCACGGTGGCTTCTGGGGTTCCGTCGGTCACGACGGCGGCCAGGGCGAGGCCGTGCGCGTTCCCTTCGCCGACGGCACCCTCGTGCAGCTGCCCAAGGACGCGGCCTCCGACGACCACCTGCTGACCGCCCTGCTGACCCTCTCCGACGTGCTCGGCACCGGCCACCACGCCGCCCTCGGCGCGGGCGCCCGCCCCGGGGCCACGGTCGCCGTCGTCGGTGACGGAGCCGTCGGCCTGTGCGCGGTGCTGGCCGCCAAGCGGCTCGGCGCCGAGCGGATCATCGCCCTCGGCCGCCACGAGGTCCGCACCGACATCGCGCGCCGCTTCGGCGCCACCGACGTCGTCGCCGAGCGCGGGGACGCGGCCGTGGAGGCCGTCCGCGAGCTCACCCGCGGGCAGGGCGCGCACTCCGTCGTCGAGGCGGTCGGCACCGAGCAGTCGATGCGGACGGCCGTGAACATCGCCCGCGACGGCGGTGCCATCGGCTTCGTCGGCGTGCCGCACGGCAGCGGCACCGGCCTCGACCTCGGCGTCATGTTCGACCGGAACATCGCCCTGCGCGGCGGTGTCGCGCCGGTCCGCGCCTACATCCCCGACCTGCTGCCCGACGTCCTCGACGGCACCATCGACCCGTCCCCCGTCTTCGACCTGACCGTCGACATCGAGGGCGTCCCCGACGGCTACAAGGCGATGGACGAGCGCACCGCTCTCAAGGTGCTCGTCACCAACGGCTGATCACCGCCAGCGGATCGGCAGCGGCAGCGCCGTCAGCACCCCCGACACCGCGACCACCACCCCCAGCGCGACGACCTCCACGCGCGCGGGGGAGCAGGCGGTCAGCGGGTCGGCCGCGCGGCGCAGCCGGATCCGCGCACACACGGCCAGCAGGGCGACGACGACCACGAGGAGCACCTTGGCGAGCAGGGTGCGCCCGTAGGCGGTCGTCGTCAGCTGGTCCAGGATCGTGTCCGTCGGCATCCGGCGCAGCGAGCTCCACATCCCCGTCGCGGTGATCGCGGCCAGCAGTACGGTCGCCACGCGCGCGTAGAGGCCCAACAGGGCCGTGCCCGCCCTGCCTGCGCGCCACTGCCCGAGCGTGCGGAGCACACGCAGCAGACCGCCCATCCACAGCGCGGCACAGGTCAGGTGCACGAGCGTCAGCGCGGAGCCCGTCAACGGGCTGTGTTCGGTCGGGGGATGCGCGCGCAGCGCCTCCGCGACGACCACCGTGGCCAGGGCCCACATCTGGGTGACCGGTCGGCGGGACAGCGCGCACAGGCCCGCCACGGCGAAGGCGTTGACCTCCAGCAGCGCGAGCCTGCCCTCGTACGAGCGGTAGAGACCACCGACGTCGATCTCGGCGAGGCCGTGCGGCACCAGGTTGCCGGTGGCGACGACCGAGGCGAGCCCCAGCGCCGCGACGAAACCGGCGGCGGCCGCGTACGGGGCCCATCTTCGCGGCCGGTCGGCGGGAGCCCCGGGCACCCGCCCGGCCAGGTGATCGACGAAGAGCTCGCCGACCGGGACGCACAGCGCCGCGAACAGCACCGTACGCAGCAGCGCGATGCCACCGGCGCCCGGCGCGGCGGCCTCTCCGGTGCCGTGCAGCGCGGCGGACGGCCCGAGCAGGGGTATCAGCGCGCCGAGCGTCACCAGCACCAGAACGGCGACGGCCCGGCCCGTACCGGGACGCCGCCGTTCTGGGCCGCTCGCCTCGGGAACCTCTGAGGTCGGTCGTATCAGGGTCACCTCAGGATCTTCACCATCCGTCGCAGAACGGGGCAACTCCAGGGAAACAAGTGGGGGAACGGCATTCCGCCCATCGATACGATTCCGGCCGTCCGCCGGCTCAGACCCAGCGCGCCGCGTCCCCGCCCCAGGGCCCCGGAGGCCGTGCCCAGTCGGCCGGTCCGCCCGCGAAGGACACCGGCGACAGGGCGTACCGCAGCCGCCCGAGACTGCCGTCGGCCTCGGCCAGCCAGGGCTCCGGCCCGTCGTACGGCACCTCGCCCGAGGGCTCCGGCGCGATCCCGTCCGTCATCCCGTCCTTGATTCCGTCGGTCAGCCAGGCCGCCGTACGCGCCAGCGCCAGCCGTACGAACCTGCTGCCCCCCTCGTACGACTGCTCGGTCAGCGCCCGCAGCACCGCGGCGGCCAGCAGATAGCCCGTGCCGTGGTCGAGGGCCTGCGCGGGCAGCGCGCCGGGCTGCTCCGGCGCCCCCTCGACGGCCGCGATGCCGGTGGCGACCTGCACCAGGCTGTCGAAGCCGCGCCGCCCGCCCCACGGCCCGTACGCACCCCACGCCGACAGCTGCGCCACGACCACCCCGGGCCTGCGCTCGGCCAGTGCCTCGGGGGAGAGCCCGAACCGGTCCAGGGCGCCCGGCCGGTACCCGGTGACGACCACGTCCGCCGCCGCGAGCAGCTCCTCGAAGGCACGTCGGTCGGCCACCAGGTCGAGCACCGCCGACCGCTTCCCGAAGCCCGTGTCGGCGTGCTGGTCGGGGAGTTCGGGGAGCTGCGGGGCGTCGACGCGCAGGACGTCCGCGCCCAGCAGGGCGAGCGTCCGGGTGGCGACCGGGCCGGCGATCACCCGGGTGAGGTCGAGGACGCGCAGCCCGGCGGCCGGCAGCAGTGGACCGCCGTCGACCGGAGTGAGCACGCGCGTGCGTGCGGCGTCCAGCCGCCCGCGTTCCACCAGCGGACGCCCGGCCACCGCTGCCGCCTGCGGGTGTCCGGCCCACTCCTTCGCGCTGCGCAGAGCGACCGCGAGGCCCCCCGCGCTGTACACCGTGTCCTCGACCTCCAGGGCGGACCGCTCGGCGAGCCGGCCGGCCACGTCGTCCACCGTCGCGCCCTCCGCGAGCCCCAATGCGCCCAGCAGTCGCGCCCGGTGGTGCGGATAGTTGGCGTGCGTGCGCACCCAGCCGTCGCCGGTCCGCCAGAACCGCGACAGCGGTGCGAAGCTGACGGGCGCCCGCCCGTCGACCAGCAGATGCCGCTCGCTGACGAACGCGGTGGCCACGGCCCCGTCGTCCACGTGGACCCCGGGCACCTCCGGCAGCCCGGCCCGCCGCGCCCCGAGCTCGGCGGCGGCCAGCGCGCACGTGCCCACGCAAGCCCGCGCCAACTCCCGCACCGGAAGGCGTGCTTCGAGCGCTCCACGCCGTACGACGGTCGACACGCGCGCGAGGAGGGCGGGATCGCCGTCCAGCGCGGACCAGGCAAACTTGATTCCAGTCATGACTGCACTATGCAGTATGTGCAGGATCAATATATTGATCAGGGGTCCACGGATCCGGGTTGCACACGGGCAGCGCAAGGGCCGGGCGGTTCGACCGCCCGGCCCGACCTTCTGCGTGTTCCTTGCCGGCTACTTCACCGCGCGCAGCGCGTTGACGATGCCGAACCCGTAGAAGCCATTCACGCGCTTGCCGCCCACGCAGGTCGCGTCCACGACCCCGTCGCCGTCCCCGTCGTAGGGGTCGGTCGGGCAGCCCGGGTTGTCCGCCTGGGCCTTGAGCAGCGCCTGGAGCTGGGCCGGGGTCGCGTTCGGGTGGGTCGACTTCAGCAGCGCGGCGACCGCGGCGACGTGCGGGGAGGCCATCGAGGTGCCCTGGAGGTAGCCGTACTCGTTGTTCGGCAGCGTGGAAAGGATGCGGCCGTTCTGCGACGGGGTACCCGGGATCTGGTACTTGTCGCCGCCCGGACCCGCCACGTCGACGACACCCTGGCCGTAGCTGGAGTAGTACGACTTGGTGCCCTTGACGCCGGTCGCGCTCACGGTGACGACACCCGGCAGCTGGGTCGGTATGTCGAAGCACTCGTGCGGGTCGACCGTCCGGGGCACGGCGGTCGAGTCGTCGGGGCTGGAGTCGTCGACGAGGGCGTCCGAGTCGAGGTCGTCGTTGGAGTTGCCCGCCGAGGCGACGTTGAGGGTGCCCTTCTTCTGGGCGTACAGCTGCGCCCTGTTGACCGCGTCGACGATGGCCTTCTGGTCGGGGTCGTCCGTGCAGTTGTACAGCCACGGGTCAACGTAGTAGCTGTTGTTGGTGATCTCCACGCCGTGATCGGCGGCGAAGACGAAGGCGCACACCACGCTCTCGGGGAAGAACAGGCTGTTCGCGTCCGGCTGGGCCACCGTGATGCTCGCGACCTTTACACCGGGGGCGACGCCCGCGACGCCGATGCCGTTGCGGGCCGCGGCGATCTCACCCGCCACATGGGTGCCGTGGTAGTGATCGGCGTCGACCGGCCGCCAGGAGCCGTACGTCGTGTCCGCCTTGCCGCTCACGCAGTTCGCGGACTGCGAGGCGGAGAAGTTCGGGGCGATGTCGGGGTGGGTGTCGTCGACGCCGGTGTCGATGACGGCGACGGTCACCTTCTTGCTGCCCGGGTTGATCGTCGCGGCCTTGTCGGCGCCTATCGCGCGCAGGTCCCACTGGTCGGCCTCAAGGGGTTCCGCACCCGAAGCCGTGCTCTGCGCGGCGACCTTCGCCGCCTCGGCCTTGGACAGGTACTGGACCGCGCCCTCGTCCGTCGTGCCCGCGGCGGTGACCGCCGAGGTACGCGTGGCACCGGCCGACTGCACGCCGGGCACCGTGCGTATCTGCGCGGCGAAGCCGGGGTTCGCGGAGTGGGCGACGATCACGCCTATCTTGTCGTACGTCACGACGACGGTGCCGCCGGCCGCGACGACCGCCTTCTCGACCGACTCGATCGTGCGGTGGTCCAACTTGGTGTTGACGACGTACGCGAAGGTCCCCGCGTCGGCCGCCTGGGCCGCGGACTCGGCGCGAGGTGCGGCCGATGCCGCCGCCGGCAGGAGACCGAGCGAGGCGGTCAGGGACAGCACGACGGGCACGGCGAGGGCGAGACGGCGTCTGGAACGCAGATGAGCCATGGGGTCTCCACATCATCCGGAAACAAAACCGGCCCGGACACGGATGGTGCTCGGGCAGGTACATGACGGGTGGTGCAGAGTGAAGCTATCTTCCGAACTCTCTGGCCAGCAATGATTTACGGAGATGACTTCCGAAAGAACCGGGCCGAGTTGAACCGCGCCTCGCCGGGCGCCGTGAGCCTGAACAGGGAACGGGAGGGTGACCGCCCGCCCGCCCCCCTCGTTCACCGTCGTCACCGCACCCGCAACGCGAGGAGACTCCGTGGCTACCGACGCACCGCCCCCTTCGAAAACAGAACACCGGCTCCCCTCCACAGAGGAGTTCGTCGCGGTGCAGGAGAGCGCCGAATTCGGTGAACTGCGCCGCTCCTACCGGTCCTTCGCCTTCCCGTTGACCGTCGCCTTCATCGCCTGGTACCTGCTGTACGTCCTGCTGTCGAACTACGCGGGCGACTTCATGGGCACCAAGCTGTTCGGCAACATCAACGTTGCCCTCGTCCTGGGCCTCGCCCAGTTCCTCACCACGTTCCTCATCGCCTGGTGGACCGCGCGGCACGCCGCCGCCAAGCTCGACCCCGCGGCCGAGGCGATCAAGTCCCGGATGGAGGGCGGCGCATGAGCCCCGCGATCACCCTGGCCGCAGGGGAAGCCAGCGAGCACCGGACGCTGATCATCACCCTGTTCGCGGTCTTCGTCGCCGCGACCCTCGTCATCACGGTCTGGGCGGGCCGCCAGACCAAGGACGCCGCCGACTTCTACGCCGGCGGACGGCAGTTCACCGGCTTCCAGAACGGACTCGCCGTCTCCGGCGACTACATGTCCGCCGCGTCCTTCCTCGGCATCGCGGGCGCCATCGCCCTCTTCGGCTACGACGGCTTCCTCTACTCCATCGGCTTCCTGGTCGCCTGGCTGGTCGCCCTGCTCCTGGTCGCGGAGCCGCTGCGCAACTCCGGCCGCTACACGATGGGCGACGTACTGGCGTACCGCATGCGCCAGCGCCCCGTCCGTACGGCGGCCGGCACCTCCACGATCGTCGTGTCGATCTTCTACCTGCTGGCGCAGATGGCGGGCGCCGGCGTCCTGGTCTCGCTGCTGCTCGGCATCACCAGCGACGGGGGCAAGATCGGCATCGTCGCCCTGGTCGGCGTCCTGATGATCGTGTACGTCACCATCGGCGGCATGAAGGGGACCACCTGGGTCCAGATGGTCAAGGCGGTGCTGCTGATCATCGGCGCCCTGCTGCTGACCTTCCTGGTGCTGCTGAAGTTCAACTTCAACATCTCCGATCTGCTCGGCTCGGCCGCCGACAACAGCGGGAAGGGCTCGGCCTTCCTGGAGCCGGGCCTGAAGTACGGCGCCACGTCCACGACCAAGCTGGACTTCCTCTCGCTCGGCATCGCCCTGGTCCTCGGCACCGCGGGTCTGCCGCACATCCTGATCCGCTTCTACACCGTGCCCACCGCCAAGGCCGCCCGTAAGTCCGTGATCTGGGCGATCGGCCTGATCGGCGCCTTCTACCTGATGACTCTCGCCCTCGGCTTCGGCGCCGCCGCGCTGATCAAGCCGGACGAGATCATCGCCTCCAACAAGGCGGGCAACACGGCGGCCCCGCTACTGGCACTCCATCTCGGCGGGGTCGACTCCAACTGGGGCGCGATCCTGCTGGCCACCATCTCGGCGGTCGCCTTCGCCACGATCCTCGCGGTCGTCGCGGGCCTGACCCTGGCCTCGTCCTCCTCCTTCGCCCACGACATCTACGCCAACGTCATCAAGAAGGGCACCGCCACCGAGAAGCAGGAGATCGGCGCGGCCCGCTGGGCGACCGTCGGTATCGGCGCCGTCTCCATCGCGCTCGGCGCCCTCGCCCGCGACCTGAACGTCGCCGGTCTGGTCGCCCTCGCCTTCGCGGTCGCCGCCTCGGCCAACCTGCCGACCATCCTCTACAGCCTCTTCTGGAAGCGGTTCACCACCGCCGGCGCACTGTGGTCGATCTACGGCGGCCTGGTCACGGCGGTCGGCCTGGTGCTGTTCTCGCCGGTGGTCTCGGGCAAGCCCACCTCGATGTTCCCGGACGTCGACTTCCACTGGTTCCCGCTGGAGAACCCGGGCATCATCTCGATCCCGGTCGGCTTCCTGCTGGGCGTCGTCGGCACCCTGCTGTCCAAGGAGGAGCCCGACACCGCCAAGTACGCCGAGCTCGAGGTCCGGTCACTGACCGGCACCGGAGCGCACTGAGCGTTCCCCGTCCGCGGCCGCGTCGCAGGGATCGTACGGTCCTACGACGCGGCCGCGTCTTGCCTCGTGGGATCGGCAACTGTTGTTGTCAGTGACGTCACGTAGGCTCGCAGATGACGGAACGAAGATTGAATCCGCGACGAGGGACGGGGCCCACGTGCTCATCGACACCTACGGCCGGGTGGCCACCGACCTGAGAGTCTCGCTGACCGACCGGTGCAATCTGCGATGCACCTACTGCATGCCCGAGGAGGGCCTGCAGTGGCTGGCCAAGCCCGACCTCCTCACGGACGACGAGATCGTCCGCCTGATAGACATAGCGGTCACCTCCCTGGGCATCGAGGAGGTCCGCTTCACCGGCGGCGAGCCTTTGCTGCGCCCCGGACTGGTCGGCATCGTCGAGCGGGTCGCGGCCCTGGCCCCCCGCCCCCAGATGTCCCTCACCACCAACGGCATCGGCCTGAAGCGCACAGCCGAGGCCCTGAAGGCCGCGGGCCTGGACCGGGTGAACGTCTCGCTGGACACCCTCCGCCCCGACGTCTTCAAGACCCTCACCCGCCGGGACCGCCACAAGGACGTCATCGCGGGCCTCGAAGCCGCCCGCGAGGCGGGCCTGACCCCGGTCAAGGTGAACTCGGTCCTGATGCCGGGCCTGAACGACGACGAGGCCCCGGACCTGCTGGCCTGGGCGGTGGAGCACGACTACGAACTGCGCTTCATCGAGCAGATGCCCCTGGACGCCCAACACGGCTGGAAACGCGAGGGCATGGTGACCGCGGGTGACATCCTCGCCTCCCTGCGCACCCGCTTCGAGCTGACCGCCGAGGGTCGCGACGAGCGCGGCTCGGCCCCGGCCGAACGCTGGATCGTCGACGGCGGACCGCAGCGCGTCGGCGTCATCGCCTCCGTCACCCGCCCGTTCTGCGCGGCCTGCGACCGCACCCGCCTCACGGCCGACGGCCAGGTCCGCACCTGCCTGTTCGCCACCGAGGAGACGGACCTGCGCGCCGCACTGCGCAGCGACGCTCCCGACGAGGAGATCGCCCGTATCTGGCGGCTGGCGATGTGGGGCAAGAAGGCGGGCTCGGGCCTGGACGACCCGTCGTTCCTGCAGCCGGAGCGCCCGATGTCCGCGATCGGAGGGTGACCGGAAGGTCAGGCGCCCTCGGGCGCCTCCCACTCCGCGAACTTCACCACGTCCTTCAGGAAACCCCGCACCCCGAGGAACTGCGACAGGTGCTCGCGATGCTCCTCGCAGGCGAGCCACGTCTTGCGCCGCTCCGGCGTGTGGAGCTTCGGGTTGTTCCACGCCAGCACCCACACGGCGTCGGCACGGCAGCCCTTCGCGGAACAGACAGGGGTCTCGTCACTCACGGATTCATCTCACGGTTGCGCAAACAAGGCGACGCCGAGCAGCCACGGGGGGAGCTGCCCGGCGTCGGTCTGTCGCTCCGACGGGGGATGCGGAGCGCGTACGAAGTATGTCACGGGTAACCGGCCGCCGGGAGCCGGAACAACAGGATTGATCTGAGCTTTTCTTGAGCTTGGCGCACAGGCTGCTCATGGTCTGTGCTCGGCCTGGTCGGCCGCGACGTCTTCCGGGACGGATTCCGCGTCGTCGTCCTCCGCCCGCGGCGGCTCGATCATCGGCGGCGTCGGCGCGGTCACGAACGTCGTCGGGAGCGAAGGCACGTTCTCCCGCCCGGCGTTGGCGACGACCACCGCGATGTAGGGGAGAGCGGCGCCCAGAACCAGGGCCACGATCGCGACGTGCCGTTCTACGTTCCACAGGGTGGCCGCGAGGATCACCGACAGCGTACGGATCGTCATCGAGATGACATACCGGCGCTGCCGACCACGGACGTCCTCCTGGAGGCCCTGCCTGGCTCCGGTGATCCGGAACACCTGGACGTTGCCGCCGCCGCGCTGCTTCCGCATCACATTCCACCATCCGCCCGTATCGGACTCCCCTGGCCCGCACCCGGTCGACGCCCGACCGGGAAACCGGGCCCCGAACAGCTTCCACGTTACGCCGCGGCTCCGCCGTCTTCGAGACCGGGGCACCTCCTGCCTGGGCGAACGACATGCGCTCACGCACGTACTGCCGTACCCGACATGCGCCGTACGGCGAGCGGACGGACACTGAGCGTACTGCTCACGTCACGCCGTACGAGGAGGCAGCCATGGGCTGGTTGTGGGCCATCATCGTGGGATTTGTGCTGGGCCTGATCGCCAAGGCGATCATCCCGGGCAAGCAGCACAGCCCCCTCTGGCTGACCACCATCTTCGGCATCCTGGGTGCCATCGTCGGCAATGCCATCGCCCGCGGCCTCGGGGTGGCCGAGACCCGTGGCATCGACTGGAGCCGGCACGTGTTCCAGCTCGTGGCCGCGATCGTCATCGTGTTCCTCGGTGACATGGCGTACATGGCCCTGCGGGGGCACAAGAAGCACCGAGTCTGAGGCCACGCATGGCGAAGGGGTGGCTCCCCGTCCGGGAAGCCACCCCTTCGTCCTGTCCGTGTCGGCTCAGACGGCCTTGACCTCGACCGCCGCCAGGTTCTTCTTACCCCGGCGCAGCACCAGCCAGCGGCCGTGGATCAGGTCCTCCTGGGCGGGGACCGCGTCCTCGGCGGTGACCTTCGCGTTGTTCACGTAGGCGCCGCCCTCCTTGACCGTGCGGCGTGCCGCCGACTTGCTCGCCACCAGGCCGACCTCGGCGAAGAGGTCCACGACAAGACCCAGCTCGGCGACCTGGATGTGCGGCACCTCGGCGAGGGACGCGGCCAGCGTCCTCTCGTCGAGGGCCGCCAGCTCGCCCTGGCCGAAGAGGGCCTTCGAAGCGGCGATCACGGCGGCCGTCTGGTCGGCGCCGTGCACCAGCGTCGTCAGCTCCTCGGCCAGCGCCCGCTGCGCGGCGCGGGCCTGGGGGCGCTCCTCGGTCTGCTTCTCCAGCTCCTCGAGCTCCTCACGGGACCTGAAGGACAGGATCCGCATGTACGTGGAGATGTCCCGGTCGTCCACGTTCAGCCAGAACTGGTAGAAGGCGTACGGCGTGGTCATCTCCGGGTCGAGCCAGATGGCGCCACCCTCGGTCTTGCCGAACTTGGTGCCGTCCGCCTTGGTCATCAGCGGGGTCGCCAGCGCGTGCACGCTCGCGTGCGGCTCCAGCTTGTGGATCAGATCCAGACCCGCCGTGAGGTTGCCCCACTGGTCGCTGCCGCCCTGCTGGAGGGTGCAGCCGTACCGCCGGTACAGCTCCAGGAAGTCCATGCCCTGGAGCAGTTGGTAGCTGAACTCCGTGTAGCTGATGCCCTCTTCGGACTCCAGACGCCGGGCGACCGAGTCCTTGGTCAGCATCTTGTTGACGCGGAAGTGCTTGCCGATGTCGCGGAGGAACTCGATGGCCGACAGGCCGGCCGTCCAGTCCAGGTTGTTCACCATCACCGCGGCGTTCTCGCCCTCGAAGGACAGGAACGGCTCGATCTGCGCGCGCAGCCGGGTCACCCAGTTCGCGACCGTCTCCGGGGCGTTGAGCGTGCGCTCCGCAGTGGGGCGCGGGTCGCCGATCTGGCCGGTCGCCCCGCCCACCAGGGCGAGCGGACGCAGACCCGCCTGCTGGAGCCGGCGCATGGTGAGGACCTGCACCAGGTGGCCGACGTGCAGGCTGGCCGCCGTCGGGTCGAAACCGCAATAGAACGTGACGGGACCGTCCGCGAGCGCCTTGCGCAAAGCGTCCTCGTCAGTGGACAGGGCCCACAGCCCGCGCCACTTCAGCTCGTCGACGATGTCCGTCACGGTTCTCGTATCTCCTTGGGTGATCTTCGGGTGGTCGAACGACCACTGGCTACGAGGTTATACGCCCTGGCTGACAGAGCTCATATTGAAGTCGGGCACCCGCAGCGCGGGCATCGCGGCCCTGGTGAAATAGTCGCCCCACTCGCGCGGCAGCGTCTTTTCCGTGCGCCCGGCCTCCGTCGCTCGTCCCAGCAGGTCGACCGGCGACTCGTTGAACCGGAAGTTGTTCACCTCGCCGGTCACCTCGCCGTTCTCCACGAGGTAGACGCCGTCCCGGGTCAGGCCGGTGAGCAGCAGCGTCGCCGGGTCCACCTCGCGGATGTACCACAGGCAGGTCAGCAGCAGCCCGCGCTCGGTGCTCGCGACCATCTCCTCCAGGGAGCGGTCCTCGCCGCCGTCCAGGATCAGGTTGTCGATCGCGGGTGCCACCGGCAGCCCGGTCAGACCGGCGCTGTGGCGGGTGGTCGTGAGGTGCTTCAGCTCACCCGCGCCGACCCACTCCGTCGCCCGGATCGGCAGTCCGTTGTCGAACACCGACTGGTCGCCCCCGGAGGAGTGCGCGATCACGAACGGCGCGGACTCCAGGCCCGGCTCGTTCGGGTCGCTGCGCAGGGTCAGCGGCAGGTCGGACAGCTTCTCCCCGAGGCGCGTGCCGCCGCCGGGCTTGGAGAACACCGTCCGCCCCTCGGTCGCGTCCCGGCCGGACGCCGACCACATCTGGTAGATCAGCAGGTCGGCGACGGCGGTCGGCGGCAGCAGCGTCTCGTAGCGGCCCGCGGGCAGCTCCACTCGCCGCTCCGCCCAGCCCAGGCGTACGGCCAGCTCCGCGTCCAGCGCCGCCGGGTCGACGTCCTTGAAGTCCCGGGTCGACCGCCCGGCCCAGGCCGAGCGGGTACGGTCCGGTGACTTGGCGTTGAGTTCCAGCGTCCCGTTGGGCTGGTCGTGCCGCAGCCGCAGCCCCGTCGACGTACCGAGGTAGGTCGTCACGAGCTCGTGGTTGGCGAAGCCGTACAGCTCGCGCCCACCCGCACGCGCGCGTGCGAACGACTCCCCGAGCGCCGGCGCGAAGTCGGCGAACACCGCGGAGGAGGTCTCCAGGGGCGCCTCCGCGAAGTCGGGAGACTCCGGCACGCCTGTGATCAGCGGCTGCGCGTCCTCGGCGGGCCCCGCGCCCTTCGCGGCGGCCTCGGCGGCCCGCACCAGCGGCTCCAGCTCCTGCGCGGTCACGGCGGACCGCGACACGACGCCGGAGGCGGTGCCCTCCTTGCCGTCGACGGTCGCGATCACGGTGAGCGTACGCCCGCGCGTGACGCCGTTCGTGGTGAGCGCGTTGCCCGCCCAGCGCAGGTTGGCGGTGGAGTACTCGTCGGCGATGACGACGCACGCGTCCGCCCGGGACAGCGCGAGGGCCCGCTCGACAACCTCGTGCGGCTTGCTCGTAGGGGCGCTCATCGACCGGCCTCCTGAGTCGTGTTGAGGATGTTGACGCTCTTGAAGAGGGCGGAGGGGCAGCCGTGGGAGACTGCCGCGACCTGGCCCGGCTGGGCCTTGCCGCAGTTGAAGGCGCCGCCGAGGACATACGTCTGCGGTCCGCCGACGGCCGCCATGGACCCCCAGAAGTCGGTGGTCGTGGCCTGGTAGGCGACGTCCCGCAGCTGGCCGATGATCCGCCCGTTCTCGATCCTGAAGAAGCGCTGCCCGGTGAACTGGAAGTTGTACCTCTGCATGTCGATGGACCAGGACCGGTCCCCGACGACGTAGATGCCCCGGTCGACACCCCCGATGAGGTCCTCCGTGGACATCCCCGCCGGATCCGGCTGCAACGACACGTTGGCCATGCGCTGCACGGGCACGTGCCCCGGGGAGTCGGCGAACGCGCACCCGTTGGACCGGTCGAACCCGGTCAGCCGCGCGATGCGCCGGTCCAGCTGGTAGCCGACCAGCGTGCCGTCCTTCACCAGGTCCCAGGACTGCGCCTCGACACCCTCGTCGTCGTACCCGACGGTCGCCAGACCGTGCTCGGCGGTGCGGTCACCGGTGACGTTCATCTGCTGCGAGCCGTACTTCAGCTTGCCGAGCAGGTCGAAGGTGGCGAAGGAGGTGCCGGCGTAGGCGGCCTCGTAGCCGAGCGCGCGGTCCAGTTCCGTCGCGTGCCCGATGGACTCGTGGATGGTCAGCCACAGGTTGGACGGGTCGACGACCAGGTCGTACAGGCCCGACTCGACGCTCGGCGCCCGCATCTTCTCCGCGAGCAGCTCCGGCAGCTGGGCGAGCTCCGACTCCCAGTCCCACCCCGTGCCCGTCAGGTACTCCCAGCCGCGCCCCACGGGCGGTGCGATGGTCCGCATCGAGTCGAACTCGCCGCTCGACTCGTCCACCGACACGGCGGTCAGCTGGGGATGCAGCCGCACCCGCTGCTGCGTGGTGACGGTACCGGCGGTATCCGCATAGAACTTGTTCTCGTGCACCGTGAGCAGCGAGGCGTCGACGTGGTTGACCCCGTCGGCCGCCAGCAGCCGTGCGCTCCACTCCGCCAGCAGCCCCGCCTTCTCCGCGTCGGGCACGGCGAACGGATCGATCTCGTACGACGAGATCCACGTCTTCTCGGCGTGCACGGGCTCGTCCGCGAGCTCCACGCGCTCGTCGGACCCGGCCGCGCTGATCACCTGGGCGGAGAGCTTGGCCATCGCCACCGCCTGGGAGGCGACCTTGGCGGCGGCGTCCATCGTCAGATCCACGCCCGACGCGAACCCCCAGGTACCGCCGTGCACGACCCGCACCGCGTACCCGAGGTCCGTGGTGTCCGACGACCCGGACGGCTTGGCGTCCCGCAGCCGCCAGGAGGCGCTGCGCACCCGCTCGAACCGGAAGTCGGCGTGCTCGGCACCGAGGGCACGCGCGCGTGCCAGCGCGGCGTCGGCCAAGGCCCTGAGGGGTAGCGCCAGGAACGACTGATCGATTTCATGGGGCACGGGTGGGATTCCCTTCGCTCTGACCACCGGGGTCTGTCCTGCTCGAACCATCGAATCGCCAGACCGAAGTCAAACACGCCTCGCGGACGGAACAGGGGACGGAGGGGTGAATCCCGTCCTGATTGCCCGGCCGCGTCAACTCCCGCCGCACTACGGTGGATCCATGTCCAGCAAGCACCGCACCGGCGCCAGGAGCGGCAAGAACCGCCCCAGCACACCCCTGCCCACGATCGACGACGCCACGGTGGCACGGGAATGCGAGAGTCTGGCGGAGGAGCACCCCGAGGACCGCGAAGAACTCCTCCTGGAAGCCGCCGACGCGTGGAACGAGACAGGCGAGTACGACCGGGCGATCACGCTGTACGAACGGCTGCTGGACCCGGAAAACGGAGGCGTTGCCGAACCCGACCTGGTGGACGCCTACCGGATCGGCACGCTGTGGGACGCCGGACGCGACGAGGAGGCCCGCGCGGCGGCGGATGCGTTCCGCAAACGCCACCCCCGGCACGCGGGCGCCTGGAACTTCGTCGCGGAGAGCTTTGAGTCGCGGGACGAGACCGCCACGGCCGCCGGGTGGTTCACAGCAGGCGTCACGCACGCTCTCGGCGCGGGGACCTCGGTGACCGCGGACACGGTGGAAGGTGATCCGCACCACTTCGACGTGGAGATGCTCGTCATCGGCCGGCACCGGGTGCGGCGGCTGCTCGGCGAGCCGCACGACGACTGGGACCAGGTGGCCGACGTACTGCACGAACGGCGCGCGACCCCCTTCCTCGGCCGGGTACGTCCGCTGGACGAGATGCACGATCCGCTGCTGCTCAAGCGGATGGCGGAGGACGCCCCCGAGCTGCTGGAAGCCGAGATCGCGGCATTGACGGACGGACTGACGGGCGGGCGCCGCCAGGCACGTGACCCGCACAGTACCTGCGTCCTGTACTGGCCTGCGGAGGAGTTCGCCCGGTTGCGGGGACACTGGCCGAAGGCCGCGGAAGCGTACGGCAGCGAGCACGGCGAGCATCGGCGGCGGGTCGAGGACACGCTCCGGGAGCTCTCCGAGGAGGGAGCCACGCACCTCGCGGTCGGCCGTGCCTCGGTGCGCGGCCTGGAGACGTACGCGGCAGGAGACGGCGGATCGCCCGATGCGCCGGCCACCCGGTCCGCGTACGCCGCCGAACTCGCCCGTACGGGGCAGGTGGCGGACTGGCCCCCGCCCCGCAACGGCCCCTGCTGGTGCGGATCGGAACGCAAGTACAAGAAGTGCTGCGGGAACCCCGCGTTCCAGTGAACCGAGAGGCGGCCCGCCCATCGGGCGATCGCCGGCGGCCCGACTCCGGTACGACGACTGTAGGGATCCAACAGACGGCAGGGTGCGCCACTGTCGGTGCCCGAATGTCCCCCGACGCGACCGGACCGATAGGTTTTCGGGGGAAGCCGCCGGTCATCCAGGTGTTCGGGCGGGTGTGTCAGACCCCTATGGAAAGGGTGATCCGTTGAGCCGCTCGGTTCTCGTCACCGGAGGCAACCGGGGCATCGGCCTCGCCATCGCCCGCGCATTCGCCGATGCCGGCGACAAGGTCGCCATCACGTACCGTTCGGGTGAGCCGCCGGCCGCCCTGACGGAATTGGGCTGCCTCGCCGTCAAGTGCGACATCACCGACACCGAGCAGGTGGAGCAGGCCTACAAGGAGATCGAGGCCGAGCACGGCCCGGTCGAGGTCCTGGTCGCCAACGCCGGCATCACCAAGGACCAGCTCCTGATGCGCATGTCCGAGGAGGACTTCACCTCGGTCATCGACACCAACCTCACCGGCACCTTCCGCGTCGTCAAGCGCGCCAACCGCGGCATGCTGCGCGCCAAGAAGGGCCGCGTCGTGCTGATCTCGTCGGTCGTCGGGCTGTACGGCGGCCCCGGCCAGGCGAACTACGCCGCCTCGAAGGCCGCCCTCGTCGGCTTCGCGCGCTCCCTCGCCCGTGAGCTGGGCTCGCGCAACCTCACCTTCAACGTCGTCGCGCCCGGCTTCGTCGACACCGACATGACCAAGGCGCTCACTGACGAGCAGCGCGCGAACATCGTGGCGCAGGTCCCGCTCGGTCGGTACGCGCAGCCGGAGGAGGTCGCCGCGACGGTGCGGTTCCTCGCCTCGGACGACGCCTCGTACATCACTGGAGCCGTCATTCCTGTTGACGGCGGACTGGGAATGGGTCACTGATCACATGAGCGGAATTCTCGAGGGCAAGCGCATCCTGATCACCGGTGTGCTGACGGAGTCCTCCATCGCCTTCCACGCTGCCAGGCTGGCCCAGGAGCAGGGCGCCGAGATCATCCTGACCGCGTTCCCGCGGCCCACGCTGACCGAGCGCATCGCCAAGAAGCTCCCGAAGCCCACCAAGGTCATCGAGCTGGACGTCACCAACGACGAGCACCTGGCCCGCCTGGCCGACCTGGTCGGCGAGGAGCTCGGTGGCCTGGACGGTGTCGTGCACTCCATCGGCTTCGCGCCGCAGGACGCGCTCGGCGGCAACTTCCTCAACACGCCGTTCGAGTCCGTCGCCACCGCGATGCACGTCTCGGCGTACTCCCTGAAGTCGCTGACCATGGCCTGTCTGCCGCTGATGCAGAACGGCGGCTCGGTCGTCGGCCTCACCTTCGACGCGCAGTACGCCTGGCCGCAGTACGACTGGATGGGCCCGGCCAAGGCCGCCCTGGAGGCCACCAGCCGCTACCTCGCCCGTGACCTGGGCAAGCAGAACATCCGCTGCAACCTCGTCTCCGCGGGCCCGCTCGGCTCCATGGCCGCCAAGTCCATCCCGGGCTTCAGCGACCTGGCGTCCGTCTGGGACAGCCGCTCCCCGCTGGAGTGGGACCTCAAGGACCCGGAGCCGGCCGGCAAGGGCATCGTCGCGCTGCTGAGCGACTGGTTCCCGAAGACCACGGGCGAGATCGTCCACGTGGACGGCGGTCTGCACGCCATCGGTGCGTGATCTTTCGTACGTCGTCCTGTAGGTCGTCTCCTACGTCGTCCCGTACGTCGTCGGCGCCCCGTTTCCCGCAGCGCGCGGGGAGCGGGGCGTCACCCGTTCGGCCCCTCCGGTCAGGCGGAGGAGGGTGACGATTGCGCACTCTGGAGTAACGCGTCCACCACGCGAGACCCTCCCGAGCACGGCCCAGGAGGTCCCCTTGTGCGCCTGTCCCGCAGCCTGGCCTCAGTGACCGTGGCCGTCGCTCTCGTGCTGTCCCTGTCGTACGAGGCGATGCCCCACGCGCGTGTGAAGACCGGGAGACCGGCCCCACGGGAGCCGTTCGGCGCCGAGTGCCGGACGACCGTCCGCGGCTCCCACGTCGTCGCCTACTGCCACAACCCCTATGCCGACACCGATCGCGTCAGCCTGCACGTCGAGTGCGACCGCTGGTGGGACCTCGACACCGACGGAGCCCCCGTCGACACCGGACCCGCGATGACCGTACGGCTCACCGGCCGCTGCTGGAAGGAAGTCCGCTCGGTGTGGATCAGCCACCAGAAGCGGTGAACCGTCCCGGACGGCACAGGAACGGATAGCTCGCCGCCTCCACGGCGGCCGAGTCCGCGTCGCCCGAGCGGATCGCGTCGACCAGGCGCGTGTGGTCCATGTACGTCTCCGGCGTCAGCTCCTCGCCGACGTCGTCACGCAGCCAGTCGCGCAGCACCTCGCCCAGGTCGGCGTACATCGCGGTCATGACGTCGTTGTGGGAGGCGGACACCACCGCCAGGTGGAAGGTCGCGTCGGCCGCCACGAACGCCTCCGTGTCGCCCGACGTCCAGGCCTCCTCGCGCCGCAGCAGCAGCGTGTCGAGCTGCTTCAGGTCCTTCTCGGTGCGCCGCTCGGCCGCCAGCCTCGCCGCCGCCGACTCCAGCGCGGAGCGCAGCTCGGCGACGTGCCGCGGGTCGGCGTCGGAGAAACGGCGGTGCATCACGCCCGCCAGCTCGCTGGTCGCCACGACGTACGTGCCGGAGCCCTGGCGGATGTCCAGCAGACCGTTGTGCGCCAGCGCCCGGACGGCCTCGCGGACCGTGTTGCGGGCGACCCCGAGCTGCTCGACCAGTTCGGGCTCGGTCGGGATGCGGGAGCCGACCGGCCACTCGCCCGAGGTGATCTGGTTGCGCAGCGCGGCGATGACCTGCTCGGACAGCGCCGAGCGGCGGGGATGGCTCAGGGGCATGGCACACCTTCGCACGCGGTGGGCGGGAGTGGGCCACCCGGGGATGGACAACCAATCATCCCATGATTCTATGATGAGCCTCATGGTGAGTGAGGAAACCCGGACGGTGACGTCCACGACCGTACGCAGTTCGGCCCCGGCCGTCGGCGAGTCCCCGGCGTCGATGTCCGACGTGGCGGGCGTGCCGGACGTGGCGGGCGTGCCCGACGGCACGCGCGCGTGGGCGACGCGCCTGGTCGTCGTCGGCATCGTGCTGTCCGCCCTGAACCTCCGCCCCGCCATCACCAGCCTCGGCGCCCTCCTCGAAGAGGTCCGCGACGGGCTCGGCATGAGCGGCAGCCTGGCCGGGGTGCTCACCTCGGTGCCGCCGCTCTGCTTCGCCGTCTTCGGCGCCATGGCCCCCCGGCTCGCCCGCCGCTTCGGGCCGGGCGCGGTGGTCTGCGCGGGCATGGCGGCCATCACCGCCGGTCTGCTCATACGGCCGTACGCGGGGAGCACGGCCGGCTTCCTCGCGGCCAGCGCGCTCGCGCTCATGGGCATCGCGGTCAGCAACGTCCTGATGCCGGTCATCGTCAAGCGCTGGTTCCCGGACCGGGTCGGCTCCATGACCGGCCTGTACTCGATGGCCCTCGCCCTCGGCACCTCCGCCGCGGCCGCGGTGACCGTGCCGATGACCGAGACGCTGGGCGGCAGTTGGCAGACCGGGCTCGCGGTCTGGGCGGGCCTGGCGGCGGCGGCCGTACTGCCGTGGATCCCGCTGGTGCGGGACCGCGGCCCGGCGGTCACGCAGGAGCCCGCGCGCGGGGAGCGGCACCAGCCCGCGCTGCGCATCACCCGCAGCCGTACCGCCTGGGCGCTCGCTGTCTTCTTCGGGCTCCAGGCCACCGCCGCGTACATCACCATGGGCTGGATGGCACAGATCTTCCGGGACGCCGGAGTGCCCGCGGGCACGGCCGGGCTGCTCCTGGCCGTCACGATGGTGATGGGTGTGCCTCTCGCCTTCGTCATCCCGCGCCTGGCCACCCGGCTGCCCCACCAGGGCCCGATCGTGCTCGCCCTCGGCGCCTGCGGCCTCGCCGGATACGCCGGCCTGTACTTTGCGCCGGCCGGCGGTGCCTGGGCCTGGGCCCTGCTGCTCGGCGTCTCCAACTGCGCCTTTCCGCTGGCCCTCACGATGGTCGGCATGCGGGCCAGGACCGGCGCGGGTGTGGCCCAGCTGTCGGCCTTCGCGCAGAGCACCGGCTACCTGATCTCGATCCCCGGCCCGCTGCTGGTCGGCGTGCTCTACCAGCACAGCGGCGGCTGGGGACTGCCGATCGCGCTCATGGCCGCGCTGATGGTTCCGCAGATGGTCGTGGGCCTGCTGGCGGGGCGCGACCGCACGGTGGAGGACGAGGCGGCCCGCTGACCCCACCCCGGCGGGCCCCGTGCGGACGAGGGGTGCGAAACTTGCCGTATGCCAGTGCTCGACCCGAACCCGCAGAACGGCCAGAAGAAGATGCTGCTCGTCTTCGGCTCGTTCTTCGCCATCTTCGTGATCATCGGCATCATCGCGACGATCGCCTCACCATGATCGCCCCGGCCTCCTCCCGCCCCTCGTGAAGCCGATGGCGGGGACCGTGGTGGGAGCCGATGGTGGTGCTAGCCCCCCATCCCCTAGGGGGTGAGGGTCAGGGTCAAGTGGGTGGGTCACCGGATGGGTTGGGGGCCCGGGATTCCGTAACTTCGAGGTATGGCCGCGAGACGCGGACCACGGACCACTCGGAGACCAGCGGAGGCACCCATGTCGGCCCCTACCCACACCCGGCCCCACCCGGCGACCACGGGGCGTGTCGACATCCGGCTGCCCTGGTGGGCCCTCGCCCTCCCGGCGCTCGCCTTCATCACCCTGCTCGCGCTGATACTGAACCCGGCCGAAGCCCAGGCGGCCACCGGCGACCCGGCGATCACCCATTTTCTCGAGCGCGTGCAGGACTTGTTCGCACGCTAGGGAGGGGGCGGCCGGCCCGGCGGCCGGGTGCCGCTGCGGTACCGGAAACGGCCGGTGAAGCCGCATGTCAACTCCCTGCGCCCCATGGCGTGTTTCATGCGAAGCTGGATTCCATGAGCGTCGCAGAACCCCGCAGGATTGTCCTCTTCCGGCATGCGAAAGCCGACTGGCCACAGGTGACCGATCATGAGCGGCCGCTCGCTGACCGGGGCCGTAAGGACGCCGCAGTCGCCGGACTCAAGCTCGCCGACACCGGCATCCGCTTCGACCTGGCCCTGTGCTCCACCGCGACCCGGACCCGCGAGACCTGGAAGCTCGCCGTCCACGAGTTCCCGCACCGGCCGAAAACCGTCTACGAGGAGCGGATCTACGAGGCCTCGCCCGGAGAGCTGATCGCACTGCTCAACGAGACCCCCGACGACGCGCACCACGTCATCCTGATCGGCCACAACCCGGGCGTGAAGGGCCTCGCCGACATCCTGGCCGGTTCGGCCGAGGGTGACGCCCGCGAGCGGATGAACACCCGGGGCTTCCCGGCCGCCGCCTTCGCCGTGCTGTCCTTCGACGGTTCCTGGAAGACCCTGGAGCCGGGAGTGGCCACGCTGGTCGACTACTGGGCACCGACCGACTGACTCCCCGGACACCCCCGCGAGGGGGCCTGCACCGCGGGTCGGTGCCGGACCCCTCGTTGCTCGTCGCGTGGGGCTGACTGCTCGTGGTCCCAGTGGGTCTCAGTTGTCTCAGTTGTCTCAGCGGTCTCGGCTGTCTCAGTTGTCGTCGTGGGTGTCCGCCGCCTCGACCTCTTCGCGGGTGACGCCCAGCAGATACAGGACCGTGTCCAGGAATGGCACGTTCACCGCGGTGTGCGCCGCCTCGCGCACCACCGGCTTGGCGTTGAAGGCGACCCCGAGGCCGGCCGCGTTGAGCATGTCCAGGTCATTGGCGCCGTCACCAATCGCCACGGTCTGGACGAGCGGTACGCCCGCCTCGGCGGCGAACCTCCGCAGCAGCCGCGCCTTGCCCGCCCGGTCCACGATCTCGCCCGTGACCTTGCCGGTCAGCTTCCCGTCGACGATCTCCAGCGTGTTGGCCTGGGCGAAGTCCAGCCCGAGCCGCTCCTTCAGATCATCGGTGACCTGGGTGAACCCACCGGACACGACACCGACTTGGTAGCCGAGCCGCTTCAGCGTACGGATGAGCGTACGCGCGCCCGGGGTGAGCCGCACCTCGGCGCGCACCTTGTCCACCACGGAGGCGTCCAGCCCCTCGAGCAGGGCCACACGCGCGTGCAGCGACTGCTCGAAGTCCAGTTCCCCGCGCATCGCGGCCGCCGTCACCTCGGCGACCTTGTCCGCACAGCCGGCGTGGGCGGCGAAGAGCTCGATCACCTCGTCCTGGATGAGTGTGGAGTCCACGTCCATGACGACCAGTCGCTGGGCGCGCCGGTGCAGGCCCGCGGCCACCACCGCGATGTCCACGCCCAGCGCGGCCGCGTCGGTCACCAGGGCGGTGCGCAGCGGCTCGGTCTCCACTCCGGACACGGCGAACTCGACCGCGGTCACCGGGTACTTGGCCAGCCGGAAGATGCGGTCGATGTTACCGCCGGCCTTGGTGATCCTGGCGGCGACGGCAGCGGTCGCCTCCGCGGTGAGCGGATGGCCGAGCACGGTGACGAGAGAGCGGCCGAGGCCGCGCGGCCGGTTGTCACCGAGGCCGGAGATGATCTCCGCCTGCATCTTCATCGACTCCGCCCAGCTGTGGACGGTGGCCCGAAGATCCCCCTCCAGCCCGCGCGGCGGCTCGGTCACAAGCGCGCACAGCACCATGCGGCCACGGGTGACGACCTGCTCGATGTCGACCACGTCGACGGAGAAGGCGGCGAGGGTGTCGAAAAGACCGGCCGTGATGCCAGGCCTGTCCTTGCCGAAGATCTTGACGAGGAGAGTGGGGACGTCAGAGGTCGAGGTCTGCGAAGCGCTCATGGTGTTCCCACCGTATCCGGCACCCAGTGCCTTCCGCGCCTGAGGTCCGTCTGACGGACACGGAACACTGGGTGTCCGACAACCGGCACGGATCTTACGAGCAGATTACGACTCCGCACTTCGAACGTCGACCGGGCTCACGCGCGACGGCACGGTCGGGGCCGGCCCCGCACCCTTGCCCGATCGCAGGGCACCGGGCCGCCTCGGGCGAGGTGGGGAGGGGCGGCGACGCGCTGTTGGGATGTGCCCGTGGGAGGGGGCGCGGTGCCTGGCCGGCCGCGCAGGTCACCGGGATCGCTTCGGCCGGAGGCGGGGGAGATGGCTGCAGTCTGTCGGCCCGGGCGGGGTGTCGTGACGTGCCCCCGGCAGGAGCTGCGGTGTCCTGTCCGGCCGCTTGGTTCACCGGGGCCGCTTCGGTGGCGCCGGGGGAGGCGGAGGCGGAGGTGGCGGCGGCCCATCGTCCCGCGGAGCCGACCGACGCTTTCCGGGACGCGCCCCCGGGGAACGCCGCGGGGGCGGATCGAGCGGTCGGGCCACGGTAGGGGCGCCGTACACGTCGTCGTGCGCCGACGGGTCACCGGGCGACCGCGGTCCGGGCAAGTCGCCGGGCGCCCGCGCACCGGACGGGTCCGCAGCCGCCCCCGCCCCGCCCGCATCCGGCGCGGGCCGGCCCCCGGCCGGCCAGGCCCCGCCGGGCCGGCCCCGCCCGGGCGGCCGGGGCCCACCGTCTCGGGCTTCCCCCGCCGGCCCGGCCGGCCGCTGCCGACCTCCGCCGGCCCCCCGGCCGTCACCCCGCACGCCTTCACTCCCCGGCCGCCCATCCTGCGGTTCCCGTAGCTCATCCGGCAGCTGGAGGTACGGATTGGTGGCAGCGTTGGGCGGCCGGTACGGCGCACCAGGTGCGTACGGCCCCGACGGCGCCCCGTACTGCCCCGGCACTTCGGTGCCGACTCTGGTACCGACTCCGGTGCCGACTCCCGTGCCGCCCGCCGCGGCCCCCTTGGGCCCGCCCCCAGCCACGTCACCCAGTGCCAGCGGTGCTGCCCGCTGCCCCGCCGCCCCGCACACGTACGCCAGCAGAGCCCCGGCGGCGCCCGCGCCCGCCCCCCACACCGCGCCGAGGAGCAGCGCCATACCGAGGTGGCCGTGGAGTTCGATCCCGGCGCCGAACGCGTCGAAGCCCAGCACCGACAGCGAGGCGTCCACCGACACCTCCGTCAACCAGGCCAGCAGCGGCAGCGCCAGCGCGGTCACGATGCCCAGCCGCAGCGCACACCGCCCGGCGAAGGCGAGGGCGCCCGGATCCCGTACGGAGCCGACGGCGGCGGCCCCTACAGCTCTGGTACCCGAGCCCCGTACGTCTCCAGGTGGCCAGCCCCCTACTGCACCGGCCCCTGTATCGCCTACGCCGCCTGCTCGGAGCCCCTCCGCCACCGTCCCCACCGGAGTACGTGCCGCCGTCAGCACCCCGGCGAGCAGCATCATCAGTGCCGCCGCGACCCCCAGCAGCCACACCCGTCCGTCCAGATCCGCCAGCCGCCCCAGCGTGACGGGCTGGTCGGACCGGACGGTGAGGAGGTCGTCCAGGGGGTCGGGCAGGAGTTTTGCCAGCGCGCCCGTCGCCCGGCCGTCCCACGGCACGAACAGGCCGATCGGAATGCCCAGCCACACCCCGTTCGGCGCGCCGAGCAGCGCCGCTCCCGCGATCCGCTTGGGATGGTCGTCGCCGATCGCCGCGTACGCCGCCGCCGCGAGCCCCGCCGCCACCGCCGTCAGCAACACGGTGACGAGCGAGGACACGGCCGGCCGTACCACCCGGTGCACGGCCGTCCAGCCGCGCGGCAGGGGAGTGCGGCGCGAGGCCAGCAGGGCGATCAGCAGGACGCCGGCCGCCCAGGCCAGACCGCCCAGCAGGGTGGGTGCCGTGTCGACGGTGAACCCGACCGCCGCCTTCGCGTCGACCAGGTCGCCGAGCCGGTCCGGCAGCAGCCCCCCGATGTCCCCGATGTCGCCCAGCCCCGGGATGCCTCCGCCGCTCCCGCCGCCCCCGCCGGGCAGGTCGTCGAGGCCCAGTGAGCCCCCGTCGAGGGTGATGACGTCGTGCCCCGCCCAGGCCAGCCCGCCCAGCATCGCCACGAACACGGTGACCACCGCGCCCACGCGCGCGAGGAGTTCGGCGGGGGAGATCCCAACTCCGGCCGCACGCAGGGACCGTAGGAAGAACCACGACAACAGCAGCGCCCCGACCAGGCCCACGCCCAGTGGCGTGATCTCGATGGCCGTGGTGGCTTCCGCGCCTTTCAGGCCGAAAGCGGATACGTCGCCGGACGGCGAGACCGAACCACCGGCCCCAAGTGCCACTACCGCCGCGGTCATCGGGCCCAGCGAGCCCGCCGCGTCGGCCTCCAGCAGATGCAGCCCGAGCGCCGCCGTGCCCGCCATCCCGATCAATGCCCAGCTCACCGCGGCGATCGCGGACAGCAGGACGTCCGCCCAGGGCACGCTTCTGCCCTGCTCGGCGCCTTCGACGGTCCCGACGCCCGTGCCAGCACTCATGGCAGACCCCCCGATCCGCTGCGCGGCGGCCGCCGCGCATGTCCCCCTCGCGGGGGATTACCACTCTCCGGGCCGGTTTCAACCCCGTCAACGGGAACAGTCGAAGCGCCCGTACGCAGTCTCCACAAGGCCCGACTTTCGGTCAGGGGGCCGCTCCTGAAATAGTTCCCCCCGATGTTCGACATCCCTAGACTCTCTGTGTTGGGGGTAATTCGGGGGACAACATCAGTGGGGCTGGAGTGCCAGAACTCGTACTGGAATTGAACGGACGCACCTGGACGCTCGACCCGTCCAGGCCATACGCCCTCGGACGTGATCCGCAGGGGGACATCGTTCTCGACGACCCCAGGGTCTCCTGGCGCCACGCCACGGTCAGCTTCAACGGCCGCAGTTGGGTCATCGAGGACCACGGCAGCACCAACGGCACGTTCGTGCAGGGCCAGCGGATCCATCAGATGGAGATCGGCCCCGGCTCGGCGGTGCACCTGGGCAATGCCACCGACGGACCGCGCGTGAGCCTCTCGGGCGCCGCGGCTGTCGCACAGCCCCAGCAGCAGCCGTACGCGGCCCAGGGCGCGAACCCGAGCTGGGCCCCGCAGGCATCGGAACCAGAGGCCGCTTGGCGCCAGCCGCAGGCGAACCCTGCGCCGTCGATCCCGCAGCAGCAGGGCCCCGGTGGTGGCGCGGGGGCGCCGCCGGTCTACGGCGACCGCAGCCCGACCACGTTCCACCAGTTCTCCCTCGGCCGCGTGATGCGCATCGGCCGTGCCCTGGAGAACGACCTGGTCGTCTCCGACCTCCAGGTCTCCCGCAGCCATGCGGAGTTCCACTCGACGCCCGACGGTCGCATGGAGATCCGCGACCTGGGCTCGCACAACGGCACGTACGTCAACGGCCAGCCGATCGCCAAGGGCGGCTCGCAGCTGCTGGGCCCGACCGACATCGTCGGTGTCGGCCACTCGACGTACCGGATCGTCGGCGACCGGCTCGAGGAGTTCGTCGACACCGGTGAGGTGTCCTTCTCCGCGCGCCATCTGACCGTCACGGTCGACGGCGGCAAGCAGATCCTCAAGGACGTCTCCTTCGGCGTCCCGGAGAAGTCGCTGGTCGCGGTCATCGGCCCGTCCGGTTCCGGCAAGTCGACGCTCCTGAAGGCGCTCACCGGTTACCGGCCCGCCGACCAGGGCGAGGTCCTCTACGACAACCGGAACCTGTACAAGCAGTTCGCCGAGCTGCGCCAGCGCATCGGTCTGGTCCCGCAGGACGACATCCTGCACAAGGAGCTGACCGTCAACAAGGCCCTCAAGTACGCGGCCAAGCTGCGCTTCCCGGCCGACACCACGGCCGCCGAGCGCGAGGCCCGCATCGACGAGGTGCTGCGCGAGCTGAAGCTGGACATCCACAAGGAGAAGAAGGTCACCTCCCTCTCCGGCGGCCAGCGCAAGCGCGTCTCCGTGGCCCTGGAGCTGCTCACCAAGCCGTCGCTGATCTTCCTGGACGAGCCGACCTCCGGCCTCGACCCGGGCATGGACCGCGACGTCATGCAGCTGCTGCGCGGCCTCGCCGACGACGGCCGTACGGTCCTCGTCGTCACCCACTCCGTGGCCGAGCTGGCGATCTGCGACAAGCTCCTCGTGATGGCGCCCGGCGGTTCCGTCGCTTACTTCGGTCCGCCGGAGGAGGCGCTGAACTTCTTCGGCTACGACAGCTGGGCCGACGTCTTCTCCGCCTTCGAGAACTACCGCGACTACGACTGGGCGGGCCGCTGGAAGGGCTCGCAGCACTACCAGATGTACGCCGCGGACATCGACGCGGTCGCGGCGCAGTCCGTACAGATGGCCCCGATGCAGGCGATGAAGCCGCCGAAGCCGCAGGGCTGGGGCTCCCAGCTGATGACCCTGATCCGCCGCTACACGTCGGTGATCGTGTCGGACCGCGGCTTCCTCGGCCTGATGGTGATCCTGCCGGCCGTTCTCGGTGTGGTGAGCGTGTTGATCCCTGCCGACTTCGGCCTCGCCCTCGGCCCGAAGAACGGCAAGCCGCCGTTCTCGAACCGGGACGGCAGCACGATCCTGCTGATCCTCGCGGTGGGCGCCTGCTTCGCCGGCGCGGCCAACTCGGTGCGTGAGCTGATCAAGGAACGGGTGATCTACGAACGGGAGCGAGCGACCGGCCTGTCCCGCTCGGCGTACCTGATGTCCAAGGTCATCGTGCTCGGCGTGATCACCGTCCTGCAGGGCGGCATCATCGGTGGCATCGGCCTGTTCTCGCTCGGCGCCGACAAGCTGCCGGCGGAGGGCCTGCTGCTGAAGGGCGCGCCCGCCCTCGAACTCACCCTGCCGATCATGGTGCTCGGCTTCACCTCGATGATGTTCGGCCTGATCATCTCGTCGCTCGTGAAGACGGCCGAGAAGACCATGCCGCTGCTGGTGATGTTCGCGATCGTCCAGGTCGTCTTCACCGGCTGTCTCTTCCAGCTGTACGACAAGGTCGGCGTCGAGCAGCTGGCCTGGCTGATGCCCTCGCGCTGGGCGGTCTCCGCGGCGGGCACGACGGCACAGCTGAATGTCCTGCTGCCCTGGCAGCCCGACCAGCCCGGGGACCCGCTGTGGGACCACGAGCTGAGCCAGTGGTTCATCGACATGGGCGTACTGATCGGCATCGGCGTGGTCTGCGGCTTCGTGGTCGTGCGTCTGCTGCGCCGCCACGAGCCCGAGGTCATGCGCAAGTAACCGCGCTCGTACGACGCCGAAGGGCGGCACCCCCGTCATGGGGGTGCCGCCCTTCGGCGCATGCGATCCGAGGCCCGCGCCAGCCTCAGTACGCGCTGTTGACGTTGTCCATCGAGCCGTACTTGTCGGCCGCGTAGTTGGCGGCCG
Source organism: Streptomyces sp. NPDC002088 (assembly GCF_040296605.1). Classification (NCBI taxonomy): domain Bacteria; kingdom Bacillati; phylum Actinomycetota; class Actinomycetes; order Kitasatosporales; family Streptomycetaceae; genus Streptomyces; species Streptomyces sp. NPDC002088. Next base: position 175,551 of record NZ_JBEOXO010000020.1, read on the forward strand.
CGGTGATGTTGGCGACCGGGTCGTAGATGTTCCACGAGGTGCCGGCGACGTGGTACGCCTTGAAGGTCGGCGGGATGACCTGCAGCAGGCCCTTCGACGGGATGCCGTTGATGGCGTTGATGTCCCAGTTGTTGATGGCGTACGGGTTGCCCGAGGACTCCCGCATGATGTTGCGGTGCAGCCCCTCGTAGCTACCGGGGATGCCCTTGGCCTTCATGATGTCCAGGGACTGCCGGATCCAGCCGTCGAGGTTGTTGGCGTACGTCTTCGCGGCGACGGTCACGACCTGGGGGCGCTGCGCGGAGCGGCTCACGGCCTCCTTGGCCTGCCTTGCCACCTCGGCCTTCTTCGCGGCGGCCGCCTTCGCCGCGGTCGCTGCGGCGGCCTTCTTCGCGGTGGCGGCCTTCACGGCGGCGGCCTTCGCTGCGGTCGCTGCGGCGGCCTTCTGCTTCGCCGCGATGGTCTCGACCTTCACGCTGGCACCGGCGAGCTGGTCGGTGACGCTGGCCTTGACGTCCTTGATCTGCGCGGAGCTGTAGGCGACCCGGGCCGAGGAGGCGGCGTCCGTCGTGGTCGACTGCGCGCTGCTCGGAACCGCGGAGAAGGCGACGGCGGCGGCGCCGAGGGTGGCGACACCGGCGATCGCGATCCTGTGGGACTTGGGCAGGGCGCGACTATGACCACGGGTGCGGTTGTTCTTGGGCATGGCAGATAGACCTCTTCGAATAGCGCGGAGGTCGCTCTTCCGTCCGACGGGGGACACCGGTGCTTTCGGCACGAACGCCGTGGGGAGAACCACGGCGCTGAGCGACGAGAACAATTCTTAGCGGCCGCAAAAACGGTAGGCAAAGGTGTGACCTACGACCCTGGGTAGTGGACCCTGGAAGGGCAAAACGGGACAGACTAGGTCGTCTGCCCCGTTCACGCGGGATACCTTTGTCTCCTATGCCCCTTCGTACGTGATGTGGGCCCTATGTGCGGGCTCACATCGGAGTCACAGCATTCTCACCGGTAGTTGCTGGAGCAATGCTCTTTGTGAGCAGCGTCCGCGGGGAGGATGAGGTGCACGTCCCCGAACTCGTGCCACAGGTAGAGCCCACGCAGCGCCTCCTCGTAACTGCGCTCGATCGCCGCCCGCCCCGCGACGGCCTCCAGCATCAGCAGATGCGAGGCCTCCGGCTCGTGCAGCCCGGTCAGCAGCCCGTCCACCGCCCGCACCCCGCGCTCGGGCGTGACCACGAGATCCGTCCAGCCCTCGGCCGCCCGCACCACCCCGTCGGGCCCGGCCGCCGACTCCACGGCCCGCACGGCCGTCGTACCGACCGCGATCACCCGCCCGCCCGCCCGTCTCCCACCACCACCCTGCCAAGGAAGCGCTTCGCGCCTCATTTGTTCGGCCCGCACGTCGTTGATCAGCCGAGCCGACGCCTCCGGCACCGCGAACCGCTCCGGATACGGTGGCTCGTGCGCCTCGGCCGAAGCCACCCCGGTGTGCAGCGAGACCGGCGCGAACTGCACACCCCGGCTCACCAGCTCCGCCACCAGCCGCGCGGTGAAGGGCCGGGCCGCACTCGGCATCTCGGCGCTGCCCGACCCGTCGCCGGACGCCAGCGCGAACACCGTCTGATAGACGGAAAGCGGCTGGTCCCGCTCGGTGTACGAGTAGCGGATCGGCCGCCCGTGCTCCCGCAGCAGCCGGAGCACCGCCGTGACCTCGGGGCCCTCGACCGCCGTGGCGTCAGCAGCAGGGACCGCCGTGGCCTCGGCGCCATGGGCAGCCGCAGTCGTGGCCTCGGCGCCGTGGGCAGCCGCAGCCGCAGCTTCTGCGCCGTGGGCAGCGCGACCCCCGGGCGCCGACACCCGCGCCCACCACAACCGCTCCCCGCGTGCACTCAGCGGCTCCTCCAGAACCAGCCGTACGCCCCCGGGCAACCGCACCTCTGCCCCCGCGGGCCCGCCCGTACGCGCGCGCGTGGTGCCCAGACCGTCCGGATCCCGTAGCTCCACGGCCCACCGCCCGTCGTCGCCGCGCGTCGAGAAATGCACCACTACGCGCGCGTGCCCGAGCCACCCGTCCACCGCGGCGGCCAGCGTCGACGAGGTGTTGACCACCAGCAGGTCACCGGCCCGCAGCAGCCGGGGCAACTCCACGAACGCGTGGTGCGCCACCTCGACCCCACGCGACACCAGCAGCCGTACGGCGTCCCGATCAAGCCCGGGCCCACGCTGCTCGACCGGCACACGCGCGGACAGCCCCTCGGGCACTTTCCCCCACCCTCGGCTGCGCTCGTGCGGAGGGACCCCCGTCGCCAGCGTCATCGCCGCCCCTCCAGCAGCGAGGGAGCCGCGTAGCGGCCGCTCGCCGGACGCTTGTCCAGCAGCCGCAGGAAGGCCGGCACCACACCGGCCGGATCCGGCCGCGGATCGTCGTCGTCCGGTACGGCCGCCGCATACAGGTCCGTCGCCATGTCCCCGGGGTCGACCGCCCACACCCGCAGCCCGGGCTCCTCCTCGCCGAGCACGGCCGCGAGCTGGTCCAGGGCCGCCTTGGAGGCCCCGTAGCCGCCCCAGGTCTCGTACGCCTCGGTGGCCGCGTCCGAGCTGACCACGATCACCGAGCCCGCCGCCGAGGCCCGCAGCAGCGGCAGCGCCTCCTGGACCACTCCCAGCGCGGCCACCACGTTCACCTCCAGCGCCCGCCGCAGCCCCTCCAGGGGCAGCTTCTCCAACCGCAGCAGCGGCTCGGCGCCGAGCGCACTGGCGTTGTTCACCACCAGATCGACACCGCCCAGCTTCCAGGCCGCCGCCACCAGCTCGGCCCGGTGCCCGGCGTCCGTGACGTCCCCAGGGAGCGCTGTCACACGGGTCCCGTACGCCTCGAGCGCCGCCGCCGTCTCCTGGAGGGCCCCGGCCGTCCTGGCGTCGAGCACCAGATTCCAGCCACGTACGGCCAGGGCCTCGGCGAGCGCCCGCCCCAGCCCCTTGGACGCCCCCGTGATGATCGCTACCGGCATGACAACCCCGTCTCCTCGTCCCTGACCGCCTCCGAGCGGCGGTGCCCCCAACGTAGGAACCGGGCCACCCGCACCGCCTCGGACGCGAGCCGCAGAACGGCGGGGTCCTTCGCCCTAAGCCGCAGTTCCCAGGACCCCGGACCTAGGCCAGTCCTAGGCCCATCGGCCCAGGCGACCACGCCGCAGGTCCGATCCCGCTGTCGTACCCCGCCGGTACGGTGGAGGCCATGAGTCAAGGCCCCCGGTCCGGCCTCGCCGCCGTGAGTTCCGCACTGCTGGCCATGAGCAGGCACCTCGAGATGCGCGACGTCCTCAAGACGATCGTCGCCTCGGCCCGCGAGCTGCTCGATGCGCAGTACGCCGCGCTCGGCGTCCCGGACGACCACGGAGGCTTCGCCCAGTTCGTGGTCGACGGCGTCAGTGACGAGCAGTGGAAGGCCATCGGCCCGCTGCCCCGCCAGCACGGCATCCTCGCCGCGATGCTGCACGAGGCCAGGCCCGAGCGCCTCGCCGACGTGCGCAAGGACCCCCGCTTCGAGGGCTGGCCGTCCGCCCACCCCGACATGTCGGACTTCCTGGGGCTGCCGATCCGCGACGGCGACGAGGTGATCGGCGCGCTGTTCCTCGCCAACAAGCTGCGTCCCCTGGAAGGACAGCCCCCGAGCCCCGAACCGGGAGGCGGCTGCGGCTTCACGGAAGAGGACGAGGAACTACTTTCCATCCTCGCCCAGCACGCCGCCATCGCCCTGACGAACGCCCGCCTCTACGAGCGCAGCCGCGAACTGACGATCGCCGAGGAACGCTCGCGCCTCGCCCACGAACTGCACGACGCGGTGAGCCAGAAACTGTTCTCGTTGCGCCTCACGGCACAGGCGGCCGCGGCCCTCGTCGACCGCGACCCGGCCCGTGCCAAGGGCGAGTTGCAGCAGGTCGCCGCCCTCGCCGCGGAGGCAGCCGAGGAACTGCGCGCGGCGGTCGTCGAGTTGCGCCCCGCGGCGCTGGACGAGGACGGCCTGATCGCCACGCTCCGCACCCAGATACAGGTCCTCGACCGCGCCCACACCGCGCGCGTGACCTTCGCCGTCCACAAGTTCCGCGCGCTCCCGGCGGCCCAGGAGGAAGCCATGCTGCGGGTCGCCCAGGAGGCCCTGCACAACGCCCTGCGGCACTCCGGGGCGGAGCACGTCGACGTGACGGTGGACCGGCGCGGCTGCGGTGCGGTCCTGCGTGTCACGGACGACGGCAGCGGCTTCGAACCGCACACGGTACGCCGGGCGGGACGCCACCTGGGCCTGGTCTCCATGCGGGACCGGGCCGGCGGGGTCGGCGGCACCCTGGCGGTGGAATCGGCGCCCGGAAAGGGCACCACGATCGAGCTGGAGGTCCCCGGTGGCTGACGCAATCAGAGTGCTGCTCGTCGACGACCACCAGGTCGTCCGCCGGGGCCTGCGCACCTTCCTGGAGGTCCAGGACGACATCGAGGTCGTGGGCGAGGCGGCGGACGGTGCCGAAGGGGTCGCCCGCGCCGAGGAACTGAAACCCGACATCGTCCTGATGGACGTCAAGATGCCCGGCATGGACGGCGTGGAGGCCCTCCGCAAGCTCCGCGAACTGAACAACCCCGCGCGCGTGCTGATCGTCACCAGCTTCACCGAACAGCGCACGGTGGTCCCGGCCCTGCGCGCGGGCGCCGCCGGCTACGTCTACAAGGACGTGGACCCCGACGCGCTCGCTGCCGCCATCCGCTCCGTGCACGCCGGCCACATCCTGCTCCAACCCGAGGTCGCGGTCGCCCTGCTGTCCCAGGAGGAGGCCAACTCGTCTCAGGGAAGGGGCGGTTCGCTGACGGACCGGGAGCGCGAGGTGCTGGGGCTGATAGCGGACGGCCGGTCCAACCGCGAGATCGCCCGGGCCCTCGTCCTGTCCGAGAAGACGGTCAAGACGCACGTCTCGAACATCCTGATGAAACTCGACCTGGCGGACCGCACCCAGGCCGCACTGTGGGCCGTACGGCATGGCGTGACCAGCTGAAACGACCTCCCCGGAGGCGCTCGCCACGGCAACTCGGAAGGTCCACTCCAGTCTGAGATTCATACCGTCGTGGGAATGTCCCCCGGGTGGCGCATCCTTCGTGCATCTCCGCCGTTCTCCAGTGCGTGCTGCGGCGACTGCCGCGGCGATCGCTAGGAGGGGTTAAGAAGTGAAGAACCTGAAGAAGGCAGCGGCCGTGACGATGGTGGCCGGCGGGCTGATCGCCGCCGGGGCCGGCATGGCCTCCGCCACCGACGGTGCGTGGGCCGGCGGCGAGGCCAAGGGCTCGCCCGGCGTCGTCTCGGGCAACGTCATCCAGGCCCCGGTGCACATCCCCGTGAACGCGGTGGGCAACAGCGTGAACGTCATCGGTGTGCTGAACCCGGCGTTCGGCAACCTCGGCATCAACCGCTGACCCTCGCCGTCCAGCGGCAACGACCTCCGGCCTCCCAGGCGCTCCTGGGGGGCCGGTCGGCTCGTCGTTGTGTGGTTTCCTGCCCACACGCAGGGTCAGGTCAGTCAATGTCAGCCCGTCCGGCGCTCGAGGACGAGGCCGTTCAGGCCGATACGGGGGTCTGGGGGGGCAGGGACCCAGGGACGCTCACTCAACGCAGGGAAAGACTCAGCCGACCCTCACCGCACCCCCCGCTCCCGCTCCTCCACAACGGAGTTGTACGCCGCGACCTGCGCCCGCCGAGCCGTCCGCTCCACCGGCCGCAACGCAGCCCCCCGCGCCCCCATCTCGGACGCGCTCACCGCACCCCCGTGCCCGTTCTCGTACGCCAGAGAAACCAACAGCCCCACCCGCTGAGCCAGCTCCAGCACCCGCACCGCCCGCGGTGGGTATCCCGGTGCCAGCACCTCCCGCCCCCGCTCGGCCCGCGCCCGGTACGCATCGAGCGCCGCCTCCGCCACCGGACCCGACCCGGCGACATCCAGCCGGGAAAGGACCTCCGTCGCCTCCCGCAAGGCCTCGGCGAGCTCCCGCTCGGCCTCGCCCAGCGACGGCACGTCCGCAGGCGGAGCCTCCCGCACCGGCAGGCAGTGCCACACCACCTCGACATGTACATCACCGTCGGGCCCGGCCTCGTACACCTCGGGCACCAGCCCCAGCGCGGCCCCGTGGCAGACCACCGCCTCCTCGGCCTCCAGCGCCCGCGCATTGAACTCCGGCGGCCCGCTCAGCCCCAGCGGATGCCCCGGCGCGGGCAGCGCCACCCGCAGCCCGGTCGCGCCCAGCCTCCGCAGCCGCCCCAGGGCGAGCGTGAGCCCGACGGGCGCCGACTCGCCGGGCAGTCCCTCCACCCGGTGCACGGCGTCCTCCCCGACGATGGCGAGCACGGCGTCGTCAGGAGAGATAAGTCCGACAAAAAGGGCGTTTCCCCAAGCGGCAAGGCGTCCAGAGCGCGGTTCCGAGAGCATGCCTCCACCCTAAGGACCGGACCGATGGAATGGACCGGGCGACCGGTGGCGTAGATTTCCTTGAGGGCTGCGCCCACCGGCGCACGCGACAGCCGAGACGCCGAGACCGGCCACACTGCAAGGGGAGACAACGCGCTCATGAGCGATGTTCTGGAGCTTCAGGACGTATCCGTGGTCCGCGAGGGCCGGGCTCTCGTCGACCAGGTCTCCTGGTCCGTCAAGGAGGGCGAGCGCTGGGTCATCCTCGGCCCGAACGGCGCCGGCAAGACGACTCTCCTGAACATCGCCTCCACCTACCTCTTCCCCAGCTCGGGCACCGTCTCCGTGCTCGGCGAGCCCCTCGGCAAGCCCGGCACCGACGTCTTCGAGCTGCGCCCGCGCGTCGGCATCGCCGGCATCGCCCTGGCCGACAAGCTCCCCAAGCGCCAGACCGTCCTCGAGACCGTGCTGACCGCCGCGTACGGCATGACCGCGCACTGGCAGGAGGATTACGAGGACATCGACGAGCAGCGCGCCCGCGCCTTCCTCGATCGCCTCGGCATGAGCGAGTACCTCGACCGGAAGTTCGGCACCCTCTCCGAGGGCGAACGCAAGCGCACCCTCATCGCCCGCGCCCTGATGACCGACCCCGAGCTGCTGCTCCTCGACGAGCCCGCCGCCGGCCTCGACCTCGGCGGCCGCGAGGACCTGGTCCGCCGCCTCGGCCGCCTGGCCCGCGACCCGATCGCCCCCTCCATGATCATGGTCACGCACCACGTCGAGGAGATCGCCCCGGGCTTCACCCACGTCCTCATGATCCGCCAGGGCAAGGTCCTCGCCGCGGGCCCGCTGGAGCTCGAGCTCACCTCCCGCAACCTCTCCCTCTGCTTCGGCCTCCCGCTCGTCGTCGAACAGGTCGGCGACCGCTGGACCGCGCAGGGCCTGCCGATGGCCTGAACCCGTGAAGTCCCCGCGGAAACACGGGTAACAAGCGCCCTCCGACCCGTTGGGCACCCTGTCGGCGACATCACCCGCGGACCTACCATGACCCTGTGAACGACATCGACGCATGGGTGTGGTGGCTCGTCGGCGCGGTGGCGCTCGGAATCCCGCTCGTGGTGACCGCGATGCCGGAGTTCGGCATGCTCGCCGTGGGCGCCGTCGCCGCCGCCGGCATGGCCGGACTCGGCTTCGACATCGTCGTCCAGGTTCTCGTCTTCGCCGCCGTCTCGGTCGCCCTCATCGCCGTCGTACGCCCCATCGCGGCCAGACACCGCTCACAGCGACCCCAACTCGCCACGGGCATCGACGCCTTGAAGGGCAAACAAGCCCTTGTCCTGGAGCGAGTCGACGGCTCCGGCGGCCGCATCAAGCTCGCCGGCGAGGTCTGGTCGGCGCGCTCGCTCGATGTCGGCCGCGCCTACGAAGTGGGCCAGGAGGTGGACGTCGTGGACATCGAAGGAGCCACGGCGATCGTCATCTGACCTCGCACGACGCAAGTGACCGGAACACCCCACGAGTTGCACGACGGTCTGTCAGACTCGACCAGCAAGATCTTCGACAACCATAAGATCTTCCGAAAGCGCCGAGGCGGAGAAGGGCACGGGGAGCACGATGGAACCGGTCATCATCGTCTTGATCATTCTGGTGGTGTTGGTCTTCATCGCCCTGATCAAGACGATCCAGGTCATCCCACAGGCGAGCGCGGCCATCGTGGAGCGCTTCGGCCGCTACACGCGCACCCTCAACGCGGGCCTCAACATCGTCGTCCCGTTCATCGACACCATCCGCAACCGCATCGACCTGCGCGAACAAGTCGTGCCGTTCCCGCCGCAGCCGGTGATCACCCAGGACAACCTGGTCGTCAACATCGACACCGTCATCTACTACCAGGTGACCGACGCCCGGGCCGCCACCTACGAGGTCGCCAGCTACATCCAGGCCATCGAGCAGCTCACCGTCACCACGCTCCGCAACATCATCGGCGGCATGGACCTGGAGCGGACCCTGACCTCCCGCGAGGAGATCAACGCGGCCCTGCGCGGCGTCCTCGACGAGGCCACCGGCAAGTGGGGCATCCGCGTCAACCGAGTCGAGCTCAAGGCGATCGAACCGCCCACCTCCATCCAGGACTCGATGGAGAAGCAGATGCGCGCCGACCGCGACAAGCGTGCCGCGATCCTCACCGCCGAAGGTACGCGGCAGGCCGCGATCCTCACCGCCGAGGGCGAGAAGCAGTCCCAGATCCTCCGGGCCGAGGGTGAGGCCAAGGCGGCCGCCCTGCGCGCCGAGGGCGAGGCCCAGGCCGTCCGTACGGTCTTCGAGGCGATCCACGCCGGAGACCCGGACCAGAAGCTCCTCTCGTACCAGTACCTCCAGATGCTCCCCAAGATCGCCGAAGGCGACGCCAACAAGCTCTGGATCGTGCCCAGCGAGATCGGCGACGCCCTGAAGGGCCTGTCCGGCGCCATGGGCAACTTCGGTGCCATGGGCGGCGGTTCGGGCGGCAGTGGCAACAACTCCGGCTCGGGCGGCGGCACGGAGCGTCGCGAGAAGCCGTCCATCGACTGACCGACCGACGGCCGACATACGCATACGAGACTGGGGTCCACCTCCTCACGGAGGTGGACCCCAGTCTCACGTACCGCCTAGGCGGCAGGCTGTGCCAGCCACTCCGGCAGCGCCTCGAAGTCCTCGTGTCCCAGCGACAGCAGCATCGCGTCCGCGGGCGTCGGCTCGAACGGCTGCCGCAGCAGCGGCATACCCGCCTGCTCCGGAGTCCGGTCCGCCTTGCGGTGATTGTCCTCCGCGCAGGAGGCGACCGTGTTCAGCCAGGAGTCCCTACCGCCCTGCGCCCTCGGCACCACGTGGTCCACAGTCGTCGCCCGCCTGCCGCAGTACGCGCACCTGTGCCGGTCCCTTACCAGAACGCCCCGCCTCGACCAGGGAGCTTGTCTTCGGAAGGGCACCCGTACGTACCTGCACAGCCTGATCACCCTGGGCGCCGGTATGTCGACCGCGGCTCCGCGCATGCGCAGTTCGGGGTGGGCCTGCTCGACGATGGCCTTGTCCTGCAGCACCAGAACGACGGCTCGATTCAACGTCACCGTCGACAGCGGCTCGAAACTGGCGTTCAGTACCAGCGTGTCCCGCATTCCAGCCCACCTCCCATGCGCACCGGCCCACCCCCTGGCGGGCTTGGATCAACTCTGGCCGGGCACGCCGAGATGGACAACGCAATAAAAATGCCCGCCTCTGATCACTTCCAAGACCAGAGGCGGGCAAACGTTCAATGAACGTCAGTCTTCGGCGGGCACCTCGTACTCACCGACCAACTGTGCACGCGCGATCGCGTGGAACCGCAGGTTGAAACCCACGACCGCGGGCGACACGTCCGCGTCCGGACCGAGCTTCTCCTGGTCCACCGCGTACACCGTGAAGACGTACCGGTGCGGTCCGTCCCCGGGCGGCGGCGCGGCACCGCCGAAGTCCTTGCTGCCGTAGTCGTTGCGCACCTGAACGGCACCCTCGGGAAGCCCCTCGAACTTGCCGCTGCCCGCACCCGTCGGCAACTCCGTCACCGAAGCCGGGATGTCGAACACGGTCCAGTGCCAGAACCCGCTGCCCGTCGGGGCGTCCGGGTCGTAGCACGTCACGGCGAAACTCTTGGTCTCGGGCGGGAAGCCCTCCCACCGCAGCTGCGGCGAGGTGTTGCCGGCCGCGTAGACCTGAGCGTCCTTGAGCGTCGCGCCCTCCTGGACATCCTCACTCGTGACCGTGAACGACGGCACGGGCGGATGGAAGTCGTGGGGGAGCGGCCGCCGCTTGAGCTCGGTCACCTCGGTACCTCCTGATCGTTTTCCTTCAGTAGGTCCCGAGCCTAGAACCAGTTCCGCTTGCTGCCGACCTCGGACAGCCACTGGTTGAGGTAAGCCGCCCAATCGGTCCCGTGGTAGTCGTTCAGACCCACCTGGAACGACCGGAAGGTGTCGCTGCCCTCGCTGAAGAGCCCCGGCTTCTTGTCCATCTCCAGGATGACGTCCATCGCGTGCTCATCGGCCACGAAGCTCAGCTCGACCTGGTTCAGGCCCCGGTACTGCGACGGCGGGAAGAACTCGATCTCCTGGTAGAACGGCAGCTTCTGCCGCGTACCCCGGATGTGGCCGCGTTCCATGTCCGCGTTCTTGAACCGGAAGCCGAGCTGGATGAACGCGTCCAGGATCGCCTTCTGCGCCGGGATCGGGTGCACGTTGATCGGGTCCAGGTCACCGGAGTCCACGGCCCGCGCGATCTCCAACTCGGTCGTCACCCCGATGTTCATCCCGCGCAGCGCCTGCCCGTCGATCATCGTGATCGGCGTCTCCCACGGGATCTCGAGCCCGAACGGCACTGCGTGCACGGCCCCCGCCTGGAGCTCGAAGGCCCCGCCGAGCCGCACCTTGGTGAACTCGATGTCCTGCTTGTACTCCTGGTCGCCGCTCTCGATCTCGACCTTGGCCTGCAGCCCGACCGACAGCCCCTCGATCTGCTGGGCGACGGACCCGCCCTGGATCCGCACCTCACCCTGGACGACGCCGCCCGGAACGACGTTGACCTCGGTCAGTACCGTCTCGACCGAAGCCCCGCCGGCCCCCAGACTCGCGAGCAGCTTCTTGAACGCCATGACTCTCCTTTTACGAGTGGACCCTTGATCCCTACAAACGCGATCCGGCCGTGACCGGTTCCGCGCCCCACACCCTGGCAAGGCGAACGCTCCCTGACCACCCCGTCGCACCCACCCGTCTGCACTACGCTCGGAGGGCATGATCGCGACCCTCGACCGTACGCCCCTCCCCAGGGACTTCTTCGACCGGCCTGTACTGGAAGTCGCCCCCGACCTCCTCGGCCGCACCCTCGTACGCACCACCCCGGACGGTCCGATCGCCCTGCGCCTGACGGAGGTCGAGGCCTACGACGGCCCGAACGACCCCGGCTCCCATGCCTATCGCGGCCGCACACCCCGCAACGACGTGATGTTCGGTCCGCCAGGACACGTGTACGTCTACTTCACCTATGGCATGTCAAGTCGGTCAGCATGAACGTTGTGAATCTCGCTCACCCTGCTGAAGAAGTCGCCCCCAAGCTGCTCGGCGCCATCCTCACCCACGAGACCCCCGAGGGCACCGTGAGCATCACCATCACGGAGACCGAGGCGTACTCAGGTGCGGCCGACCCCGCCTCGCACGCCTACCGAGGCAGGACACCCCGAAACGCCGTCATGTTCGGACCCGCAGGACACCTGTACGTCTACCGGTCTCACGGTCTCCACTGGTGCGCCAACATCGTCACCGGGGCAGACGGCATCGCTTCAGCCGTCCTCATCCGGGCAGGCAGGGTCATCGAAGGGGAAGACCTGGCACGCAAGCGGCGAGGGGGCAAGGCCGAGACTCCACGTCTCGCGCGGGGGCCGGGGAACTTCTGCCAAGCGCTCGGCATCACGGCAGAGCACAACGGCACAGACCTACTGGCAGGCGCCTCGGTCACGCTGTCCGAGGGTGAGCCAGTACCCGCCGCAGTCATCCGGGTCGGTCCTCGGGTAGGCGTGAGCAGAGCCCACGACTGGCAGCACCGCTTCTACCTCGCCGGTGATCCAACGGTTTCGGCGTACCGACTGAGCCCGAGAGCCAAGCCGTCCGCCGGAGCCTGAGCCGCTGTGCGCCTCGCTCGCGGCTTGCCGGTGAGTTGGCGCGGGGTTAAGGCCCGAAGATGCGTGATCGCACGCGAGCGTGGCGCGTGACGCGTTTCTGGCCGGTCGGGTGACTGTCGACGGGTGCCGACTCGGGCCGGAGGGGTGGGGGATGACCCCCTTGGGGCGTTCTTCCGCACCGCCAGGCTCACGGTCACCGTGCATAACGAAGAACAGCCGACCGGATACATCAACGGCCGACCGCTTACGACTCTCGACAGGGGACGGATCATCGTCCCGCTGGGGCGTGCCGTGATGGTCTTCCCCGCGACTTCACCGACCACATTCAGAAGATGACCGCTATCCACAGCGACCGGTAAGAAAAGAACCGCACAGCACGGGAGGGCTCCCCAGCGGGGCCCTCCCTCCTTCGTGTAAATTTTGTCGGCCAGGTCGCCGCCGTCGCTCCGACTACACGAGACCGAGTCCAGGCCCAAAGCCTTGCCCGAGTCGCGCAGATCCAGTTTGTGAACAACGGTGATGATGCGGAGACCTTTTCGGCACAGGTCGACGGCGTGACCCTTGAGGGCCAGGACGGCAGCCCATCGAGATTCACCCTCGCACCACAGGACTCCAAGACGATCAGTTTCCCGATGAACCCGACGAAGTACGGCAACAGCGAGGGTGCTTGTTACGCCTTGAACGTGCGGGCTGCCCAGTAAGAGCTCCTCCCAGGACGGCGGGCCGCGCTCCCGGTCTGCCCCAGGTCACGCGGCCCGCCGTCTCATCAGGCGTTGGCCGGGTCGGTCTCAGGCTTCGTGCCGGACGGGGTCCACACCTTCGCGTCGGAGACGCCGGTGATGGTGGCCAGCTCGCTACCGGCCGCCGGGTAGTCGGACTTGCCGTCGAGCGTCAGCTTGATGCCGCGAACGAAGCTCCTGAGTGGAGACGATCTCCTTCTCGTTCGTCGCGTTCCAGCCGACCAGCACGTCAGGCACGCCGCGGAAACCCACGTAGGTGTTCACCACGCTGCGGTCCAGTCTCTGCCGGCCCCCGTTCGCACGGATCAGTTCGGTCCCGGCCTTGATGCCGTACGTCTCGATCAGCTTGTCCGACATCAGGGACGGCATAAGCGTCATCGTGTTACGCGTCTGGTCGCGCGAGACGGCTGCGATCTGCATCCACGCCTGCGGGTGTGGGACGCCTACCGGCTGCCCGTCCGCCCAGTGGGAGAAGCGCGACGGCCCAACGAACTCGACGAGGGAGACGACCGCCAGGAGTGGATCCTTACCGGGGTATGCCCCAACCCTTCAGCCGTTGAAGAACGCCCTTCCGGTAGATAAACCGGCCGGTGTCGTCAACGGCGTACCACCAGAGGACGAAGCGGAGTTGCTCACGGGTGAACTTCCACGGCCCGCCATTTTCGGACTTCAGATACTCCGCGCACCAGCCGGCAATCTGCCAGCCGAGCGTGCGCTGCGGGAGCTTCCACTGCCCGAAGGTGTCCTTCGCCCAGGTCGGTCCGAAGAACGTCGGCTCTAGGGCGTCGATCTCCTCAGTGGTCAGGGTTGAGATGGGACTCACCTCCTCACCTGGCTTGCTTCCGCCTCCTCCACACCGCGAGGAACGCGTCGTTCTTACTGCGGTTGCACGGGCCGCAGGCGGGGAGGATGTTGGCTATCGCGTGCCGCCCACCCTTAGTGAGCGGCACGACGTGGTCTTTCTCCAGCGGGTCTTCGGGACGGACCCCGCAGTACGCGCATCGGTAGCCATGGCGTCGCTTCAGCGCTTCCCACTCGGCGGCATCGAACGGGCAGAATCCGGGGTTCGTAACCATCAGCTCGGCACGCCGGTCGGCTGCCGCCCGTCTACGGTGAGGGTTCTGAGCCCGCCACTCGCGGGCATACTCCAAGCGCAGCTCGCGGTTGCGCTCGTAGTAGTCGATGGCGCCCGCCCTGCGCCGCTTCGCCTCTTGGACGTACCGGCCGACGTTGCGGATCTTCTCCGCAGCCTTCCCCTCGGGCGTGGCCCGCAAGCGCTGATGTGCGCCGCCACTCTTGCAAGAGCGCGAGCAGTACACGGCGTTGCTTCGCTTGTGAGCGATGTCGATCCCGCAGTTTCTACACACTCGTGCAGCCGCCAAGTCCACATCATGGAGCAAGGTCGCGTCAACGGAACCGAACTTGCGCAGCCGTTGATAGTGCCTGTTGCAGTAGCCCCTCCTGTAGGGCGGGGTGGGGCACGTCGCAACGGCGCATGTAGGAGCGGGCATCAGCATGGGCAGGACGTTATCCCTCACCACTGACAGCGAGCCCCAGCTCCTTGTAGTCGGCGATGGCGAGGACAGCCGCGGACTGCACCTCGGGCTCAGGCTCGTGCAGTTCGATACGCACACGGCGCCGGTCGCCCTCGGCGACGAGGGGAGCCGCTCGAAGCGCTGTAAATGGTCTGGAGCATCTGACCCGATCGCTTCCCCGACTTCTTGTAGAAGGAGAGGGCTTCGCACAGCGAGTAGGCCAGGGCCCAGTCACTCGCCTGGTAGAAGTCGGCCTGCCCGGACTCCTTCAGGGAGTCCCACAGGCGCTTCGCGATCGGGTGCCAGTTGCGGTCGCCGTTCGGAATCTTCGTAGGGCGGGCGACGCCTCGCGTCACCGGCTGGACATCGCTGCCCTTGCGCTCGCGCGGGCGGGCGAGATCGGTCTCGCGATTCGGTACAGGTCCGGGCACAACCTCTCACCTCCACTGCGGGGCGCCTCTACTATTGGCAAGTCGCGTTCTGCCAAGCATGTCTGACGAAATGTCACCGTGCTAACTCGTGTGGGACCGATCCCCGTGAGGGGCCGTGCTGCGACCTAACAGGAGGATCTGAAGAGAGGCTCAGAAATGGATACCAACGGCCGTTCCCGCTCACTAGTGCCAATGTCAGCCGACATGTTCGTGGCAGAGCAGGGAACTAAAAATGTTCCAACCCATGAGACCAGGGCTGGCCTGGGAACAGGGATCACCCTTCACCCCGTGGGGCCCAACGAGGGATACCTCGCTGAGCTGCCAGGGGGCTCCGTTGCGCGAATCGATGGTGCCGAGCACGAGCTTGCTCGCTCATCTCAGCGATTCGGACATGTTGCGGAGTTTGTGGATAAAGGCATTCGGTTCCTCTTGACCGGTAGCTTGCTGACCATCACGGCCCTTGGGGCCAAGTGGAACTTCAGCCAGGAAGTCATGTACTTCTTGATGGGCTTGACCGGGCTCAGCGTCCGGTTCTGGTTCAAGAAGAAGCGCGCCTAGCGTGGGGGCCCACGGACACGATCCGTGGGCCCTGCTACATCAGGCCGGGGTGAGCCTCTGTCCTGCGGAGCTTGCGGTCGTTGCGTCGTCGCTTCGCGGCCAGAGCGAGGGCACCCTCGCGAGAGGTTTGGCCCGGTGATGAAACCCGCAGAGTGCTTGAAGGTTGGTCTCTCGATGGTCATCACCAGGCACGATGTGGTCCACGTCTGTGGCGAGTTCCTTGCAGCGCTGCCCGTACTGATCGCGGGCTGTGCAGCGGTGACCGTCTCGCCGCAGGACGCGAAGTCGGATCTTCGGCCAACCCGCCGGCAGGCGCTCGCGCCGGTCTGAGGAAGCCCAGTTCGGCATCACACCCCCAGGTCGAGGAGTGCCGCGAACGCGGTCGTCTCCTGTTGCGGGACGACACCGTTTCCGAGGATCTGAAGCTGTTGTCCGCGCGTCAGGCCGGGGATCGCGGTGACGTGTCCGAGGGGGAGGCCCATCAGCCATTCGACCCACTCGACAATCACGCGGGGACCGCCCTTACGTCCCGCCTCCGTGGGCGGGGGAGCGGCCCGGCCCCGGTCACGTCCTCCCATTGCCGGATGGCTGGGAGGTACTCACCCCACCAGTGCGCAGGGGAGTTGGGGCCGTCGACCGCAGGCTCGGGCTCTCGGCCCTCGCGTATGGCTTCCGAGTAGGGGAGGAGGTAGCACGCCTTGAAGCAGCGGCGGAAGAAGCAGAGCCGCCCGGAGGGCGGCCATAGAGCGAAGACGACAAGCGGCTATGGCGGCCGTAGGCCGCCCCTTCGTCAAGACGCCGCATTTGCTTGCGATCTGAGCGCGGCAAAAGGCGGCGCCGTTGAGCACCGCCCTTTGCGTCTATCACTCTACTGGTGGGGCTCGGGGGACCTCGCCTCTCATCAACGCCTCCGTGCTGGGAGTCGGAGGATGAGTTCAGCTAGGCGCCTGGCGTCTCGCCGCCGCTCGGGGCTACGCGACCAAACGGCCGGCAGGAAGATCCCCCCGAGTACGACAAGTACGACGAGGAGCGCGGCGACTCCTGCCCACGGATGGACTGCGATCGACACTGACGCGGCTCCAGTGCCCAGTGTGATCGGCAGTCCGTGCCTCACGGAGCGAGTGCGCTCGCCATTAGCACGTGATCCTTTCGTTTCAGAGAGCCCTGGCCGAGCTCTTGTGCCTGAACCTGTCGCTGGCCTCCTACCTATCGGGCCAGAGGAGGCACGGGCCCGGTGGGCAACCCCCGCTCGGGGAGCGCCGCGTGGTGCTCGGGCGGCCCGTGACGATCTGTAGTTAGTTGTACTGGTTGGATGCAAGGGCGTAGTGACGCAGCAAGGCATGGCGAGCCTCGCGAGCGCCCCTGGCCCCAGCGACCGCGTCACGGGCGGTGCTTGACATCAAAATCGTACACTTGGTGTCACTTCACCTGGCAGTAAACCCAGGTAAGTTGGGGTGAATCCGCCTCCGCGTCGACCCTGGAACCGTGGCAGAATCCGAGCTGCTAAGACGCTGCGGCCCAGAAGCCGTCGCCAAAAGGGTCATAGCCCCACCCCCCTTCACCCACTCCCAGCCGTCCGCCGCTGGCCGTACGATCCGGCCCATGATCAAGCTGACATGGGCACTGCTAGCCCAGCATGTAGACGAGTGGACCGGGGACGACACGGCAGAGGGCGCGGCCATCCTCGAAGCCAAGGTGGGGGCCGTGGTCGACACAAGCGGCATGCAGCCGGAAGCCGTGCAGCACTGGCGGACGGACTTCCTCGCGCCCGTGATCGAGTCTCTGCGCACTGAGGGGGTAGCCGCTCTCGTAAGGGGCGAGTCATGGAGCAAGGCGGCAGGTCCACTCCTTGTGTGCGCCTCCCCGGCCGGGGGCGCACACGCAGCGTGAGGTGAGTCGGGAGGCAGAGCACCCGTTCCACAGACGATGGTTTATGAGACGACCGGCGAGACGAGTCAGGCGCAGCGAAAACGGCACTCCACGTCGACCGCCGCACTGCAAGTCGACGGCTGCGCCGTCCACTTGCAGTGCGGCACTCCACGTCGACCGCCGCACTGCAAGTCGACGGCTGCGCCGTCCACTTGCAGTGAAGGCACTCCGCCTCGAAGGTCACATCAGTGTCCGGGTGCTGCGTGATCCGGTGTCTGACGTAGCGCAGAACAGCGCGAGTCATCGATGCCCCCGTGTCCGGTGCGGGTGGCTGCGAATCTCCACATCAGCGTCCGTAGCCGCCGACAGATCACCCCTGTCACGCGCTGCCTGCCGTTGCTTGACCAGCGCGGAGCAGATGTCGCACCCCGGCGCGGGCTCGGGAGGCGGGAGCGAAGACGACGCAGGGCGCCTCGTAGGGCGCCCCTGTCGTTGGCTATCGTCCTCAGCCGGCCGTCACGCATCGCTCACGGGTTCCGGAAGGTGATCCGGCAGTGGTCCGACTTGAACCCTCGGACTCCTCGACCTCTCGGCATCAGCTCGACGAGTTCGCAGACCTGCATGACAACCGTCCGCACGTAGTCGATCCGGTCGGGGTCTTCGTAGTCCAACTCCTCCCACAGGTACTCGACGTCCCCCAGATCTACCCGCACCCGCTTGGCTGCCAGGTCCGCCAGCTCGGTCCGGATCTTCCCCAGGCCGGCATCACACCTGCCGATGCCTGCACGCATGGTCGATGCGTCGATGTCCCCTACGGCGAACATCTCCGCCAGGGCGGTACGTCTTTCGGATGTGGCCACCTCCTCGGCCAGTAGCTCGGCCTCGCGCTCCTCGTCTGCGGCATCAGCGGCCGGAGCCTGGTTCCACTCCTCGGCCCGGGAGATGACCTGCCGGACCACGTAGGAGTCAAGCGGGTCTGCTGGGCATGTGATGCACCGGCCACCCGAACAGGTGTAGATGCGATACCGCTCGCCTGCCGCGTCCTTCCGGCTCCATCCCTGCGTAACGACGGCCTGACACTTCGAGCAGCGGACCACGCCGGACAACAGAGCCTTGCGCTTCCCTCCGCCGCCCGTGTTGCGCTCAGGGTCGCTCAGGTAGCGCGCCAGGGCCCGGAACATGCCCTCGGAGACGATCGCCTTCCAGTTGCCTGTGCCGGTCTCCTCGGTCACCCGTACGCGTCTTCCATCCGGCTTCTCGACCCACTGGGAGTACGTCTGGATGCCCGCGTTCCTCGGCTTCAAGAGGACGCCCCGGAGGTTCGAGCTACGCCATTCCTTGCCGTGCGGCGAGAGCAGCTCGCGAGCGTTCCAGTCCTTCGCGATGGACCACAGGGAGACATCGGCCAGGACATCCCGGTACGCCTGCCTCAGGGCTTCCGCCTCCTCCTCGCGATGTGTGCCGTCCCGCTCAAAGCCGAAGGGGCGAGTGCTCCAAAAGGGCCTGCCCGACTCCCTGCGGCGCTGATGGCCGAGCACCTGACGCTCTACTCGCATCTCGGTCTCGTTCTCGGCCACCGCAGCGCCGATGCGCGCAGCTAGACGACCCGAAGGAGTTGCCAAGTCCAGGACTCCCTGAGCCTGTGCGGCGGCCAGATGAACGCCGGTCTCCTCGGCCAGGTCCACCAACTCGACCAGGTCTCGCGTCGTGCGGTAGAGGCGGTCGTAGTGCCTGGCTACGACGACATCAGCCGTACCCGTCCGAACCAGCTCGACCACGCGCCTCCAGCCTTGGCCGCGAGCCGACACCTTGCGGCCCTCAACGACGCGGAACTTCGACGCCGAAGAGTCCTTCTCCGTGATGACCTCAACAACCGTCCAGCCGTTCCGGTCGCACAGCGCCTGGCTCAGTTCGACCTGTTGCGTCAGGTTCCCTCCCTTGGACTCCTCGCCCCTCGGGGTCGGGCTGAGCCTGGCGCGACATACATGCTCAGTGGGTTACCTACGCCATGTGGTTCTGTATGTACCTCGCCTGTGGCCCCGAGGGGCGGGCGAGCGCGGTCCTCCTCCGGGCCGGCGAGATCGTCGAGGGTGCAGAGCTGGCTCGCAAACGTCGACTATCGGCCCGAAATGACAAGGAACTGGCCAAAGGGCCCGCCCGCCTGGCCACCGCCCTCGACGTGGACCGAGCCCTGGACGGCACGGATGCCTGCGCACCGGAAGGCTCCCCCTTGACCATCCTTACGGGCACCCCCGTGCCCCCCGACCAGGTACGCAACGGCCCCCGCACCGGCGTGGCCGGCGACGGCGGCGTGCACCCGTGGCGGTTCTGGGTCGCCAACGACCCGACGGTGAGCCCCTATCGGTCCCACACGCCGAGGCGCCGCCCAAGTTGACTCGCCCTCATGAGGTGCGTAACGTAGCCCGAGCCGCTGAACCGGGTATGGCAATCGCCAGCAGCCGGAAGCGGCCAACCCACTACCTACGACATCCCCTGGCGGGGTCGAATTCGGCGTGCCTGCATGCCCGAAATTCGGACTCGCGGAACTCGATTATGAGTTGCCGAGGGGAATCGGCTAACGTAGTGAATGCCTAAAGGTCGACGAGCGAAAGCAAAGAGGCCTGAGGCAAATCCCGTCGACAGGGAATCGGATCGAGAAAAGGTCTGGTACAGTCGGAAGCGCCGGAAAGGGAAACGCGAGAGCGGGAACCTGGAAAGCGCCGAGGAAATCGGGTCGAGAAAAGATCTGATAGAGTCGGAAACGCAAGACCGAAGGGAAGCGCCCGGAGGAAAGCCGCGAGAGAGTCTCTCGGGT
>NZ_JBEOXO010000021.1:0-195401 GCF_040296605.1 Streptomyces sp. NPDC002088
ATCTTCCCGCCGAAGCCCTCTCTGCGTCTGATCGCGGACATCTTCAAGTACTGCCGGGCCGAGATCCCGAAGTGGAACACGATCTCGATCTCCGGTTACCACATGGCCGAGGCGGGTGCGTCTCCGGCGCAGGAGATCGCGTTCACGCTCGCGGACGGCATCGAGTACGTCCGTACGGCGGTCGCGGCCGGCATGGACGTCGACGACTTCGCACCCCGGCTGTCCTTCTTCTTCGTGGCCCGTACGACGATCCTGGAGGAGGTGGCGAAGTTCCGCGCCGCGCGCCGGATCTGGGCGAGGGTGATGCGGGAGGAGTTCGGCGCGAAGAACCCGAAGTCGCTGATGCTGCGCTTCCACACGCAGACGGCCGGGGTGCAGCTGACCGCGCAGCAACCGGAGGTGAACCTGGTCCGCGTCGCCGTCCAGGGCCTCGCGGCCGTGCTGGGCGGCACGCAGTCCCTGCACACGAACTCCTTCGACGAGGCCATCGCGCTGCCCACGGACAAGAGCGCGCGGCTGGCGCTGCGGACGCAGCAGGTGCTGGCCTACGAGACGGATGTGACCGCGACCGTCGACCCCTTCGCGGGCTCGTACGTCATCGAGAAGATGACCGACGACGTGGAGGCGGCGGCGGTCGAGCTCATGGGCAAGGTCGAGGACCTCGGGGGCGCCGTGTCGGCCATCGAGCACGGCTTCCAGAAGAATGAGATCGAGCGCAGCGCGTACCGCATCGCGCAGGAGACGGACGCGGGCGACCGTGTGGTCGTCGGCGTCAACCGCTTCCAGCTCGACGAGGAGGAGCCGTACGAGCCGCTGCGCGTCGACCCGGCCATCGAGGCCCAGCAGGCCGAACGCCTCGCGAAGCTGCGCGCCGAACGCGACCAGACAGCGGTGGACTCGGCCCTGGCCGACCTGAAGAAGGCCGCCGAGGGCACGGACAACGTTCTGTACCCGATGAAGGACGCCCTGCGGGCCCGGGCGACGGTGGGCGAGGTGTGCAATGCCCTCCGGGAAGTTTGGGGGACTTACGTGCCCAGTGACGCGTTCTGAGCTGGGCGATTCGTCCGAATGGGTGATCAGGGCCGGAGTTCACCCGCCCCCGGTTACGCTCATGGAGAGTGACCCCTGAAAAGGAGGATGCCGTGGCTGTACTGCAACACGAGCTGACGTTGGGCGAAGCCGCCGACCTGCTCTCCCGTGCACTGCCTGGGCACCGCGTGGAGATTCTCCAGGGGAGGCTCACTGTGACACCGCCGCCGGACGGCTCGCATGCGCTGTCGTTGACTTGGTTGGTCGAAGCATTCGCAGGGGCGGGTGCCCGGAAAGCTGGGCTCAGGTATGTCCAGGGCATCGGCCTGTGGCTGCCCACGCTGGCCGACGACTTCTCGATCCCCGACTTCTCCGTCGTCGACGAGGACTTCCGCGACGCCCTCGTCCAGAAGAACTGCTACGCCCCGAACGTCTTCCGCCTTGTAGTGGAAGTGACCTCCTCGAATTGGTCCGACGACCTCGGCCCCAAGGTCGAGTGCTACGCCGAAGCAGGCGTCCCCGTCTACATCGTGGCCGACCGCAAGCACGACGAGGTGCTGCTCTACCAGGACCCGGTCAAGGGAAAGTACGACGCCCCCGAGCGCTACAAGCGGGGCCAGAGCATCCCGGTACCGGAATCCGTCGGCGTCACGCTCGACCTCTCCGTGGACACCCTCCTCGACGGTGACTGATCGCGATACCCGCAGGTGGGGTGTCGTACCCGCATGCGACACTCCCTTTCATGCTCGGCATCATCGATCTCCCCACCTACCTGGCAGGCCTCGTCCTGATCGTCCTGCTCCCCGGACCGAACTCCCTGTACGTCCTCTCCGTTGCCGCTCGCCGCGGGATCCGCGCCGGGTACACCGCCGCGGCCGGGGTCTGGTGCGGGGACACCGTGTTGATGACGCTGTCCGCGGCCGGCGTCGCCTCGCTGCTGCAGGCCAACGCCGTGCTGTTCGGGATCGTGAAGTACGCCGGTGCCGGATACCTGACCTGGCTGGCGGTCGGGATGCTGCGGGCCGCGTGGGGGCTGTGGCGGACGCGGCGGGAGCGGACCGTGGACGAAGCCCCGGGTGCCGCCGCCGCCGGTGTCGAGGAACGGCCGTACCGCCGCGCCTTCGTGGTCAGCCTCTTCAACCCGAAGGCGATCCTCTTCTTCGTCGCCTTCTTCGTGCAGTTCGTCGACCCGGGGTACGCCTACCCGGCGCTCTCCTTCGTCGTGCTCGGTGCCTTCGCCCAGCTGGCCAGCTTCCTCTACCTCAGCGCGCTGATATTCAGCGGCACGAAGCTGGCCGCCGCCTTCCGCCGCCGCAAGCGACTGTCGGCGTGGGCGACCTCCGCGGCGGGCGTGCTGTTCCTCGGCTTCGCGGTGAAGTTGACGCTGGCCAGCGCGTAGACGCTCCGGCGCACCGCCGCGAGCGCGGCACACCTCACCTCGTCCGGATCGCGTACCGCGCCGCGTATTCCGCCAGCCCCTCCCCGGTCTGACCCGCCCAGCCCACGTAGCCGTCGGGGCGGACCAGATAGACGCCGTCCTCCAGGCTCAGCAGCGTCCAGTCGGGGCCCCGCAGCCTGTCGAAGAGGCGGACTCCGTCCACCGTCAGGTCCGGGACTCGGTCGCCCGGGCGGAGGGGGCCCGGGGTTTCGCGGGTTTCCGCGCTGAGGGAGGAATGGCGGTAGTTCAGACCCAGTTGGCGGGTCGCCGCGCCCCGCCTCGCCTCGTCGCGGTGGATGGCCGTGGAGAGGCCGAGTACGTCCGCAGCGACCGGACGCCGTTCCTCCTCGTACGTGTCCAGTAGCCCCTCGGGAGCCTGGCCGCCCAGTACCGCGCCCAGCTTCCAGCCCAGGTTGTAGGCGTCCTGGACGCTGGTGTTCAGGCCCTGGCCGCCGGCGGGGGAATGGATGTGCGCCGCGTCCCCGGCCAGGAAGACCCGTCCCTCGCGGAAGCGGTCCGCCAAGGCGGCGCGCGGGCGGAAGTCGGACGCCCAGCCGACCTCCGTGACCTCCTCGGGGGCGAGGTGGGTGCGGTCGCCGACCAGCTTGCGGATGCCCTCCGGCGACAGATCCGGATCCGTCCCCGCCGGGAAGCGTGCCACCAGCTGGAAGTCCTCCGTCCCTGCCAGCGGGCAGAGGGCCAGGAAGTCCGAGCCCTCGCCGCTCGGCGGGAAGACATGCCACCACGTCCGCTCCAGGCCCGCGATCCGGATGTCCGCCACCAGCATCGGGTTCGGGTCGAGCAGCTCGCCCGTCATCCCGATGCCCAGCGCCCGACGTACCGCCGAGCGGCCCCCGTCGGCGGCCACGGCGTACCGGGCGCGGACCGTCTCGCCGGAGGTGAAGTGCGCCGTCACCCCCGCCGCGTCCTGTTCGATCCGCGCCACCTCGCGGCCGAAGGCCACCGACCCGCCCAGCTGCTCCAGCCGGGCCCGCAGGATCTCCTGGTTGCGCCACTGCGGGACCATCCAGGGGCCGGTGAACCGGGAGCCCTCCTCGCCGTCCTCCGCCGGGTCGAACATCGGGTACTCACCGGTCTGCCTGCCGTCCGTCCAGATCATGCCCACCGGGTACGCGCCCCCGGCGGCGAGGATCTCGTCGAGGACGCCGAGGTCCTCGTAGACCTCCATCGTGCGCGGCTGCAGGCCCTTGCCGCGGGAGCCGGGGGCGAGGGTCTCGCCCCGCTCCACCACCAGCGCGTCCACTCCGCGCCGGGCCAGGTCGATGCCGAGGGCCAGGCCGGTGGGGCCCGCGCCGACGATCAGTACGTCCAGTACGTCTGTGTGCTGCACAACCGCTCTCCTTAACGTTGTTAAGTTCCCTTCTCCGGGAGAGTGGCCTTAACGGCGTTAAACTGTCAAGTGTGAGTACCGGACGACGAGCCCCCCTCGACCGCAAGCGAGTCGCGGACACCGCACTCAGGCTCCTGAACGAGGTGGGCCTCGACGGGCTGACCCTGCGTGCCATCGCCAAGGAGTTGGACGTCAAGGCGCCCGCCCTGTACTGGCACTTCAAGGACAAGCAGGCGCTGCTGGACGAGATGGCGACCGAGATGTACCGGCGGATGGTCGCCGGCACCGCCCTCGATCCCGCCGACACCTGGCAGGAGCGGCTGCGCAAGTCCAACCACGGGCTGCGCGGGGCGCTGCGCGGCTACCGCGACGGCGCGAAGGTCTTCAGCGGCTCACGCTTCACCGGCATCGAGCACGCCGAGCAGATGGAGGACAGCCTGCGTCTGTTCACGGCCGCCGGCTTCACCCTCGCCGAGGCGGTCCGCGCGACCTCGACGACGTACCTGTACACGATCGGCTTCGTCACCGAGGAGCAGGGCGTCGAGCCGCTGCCCGACGAGAGGCGCGAGGGATTCGACGTCGAGGAGCGAGCCCGGCTGATGAGCGCGTTTCCCTTGACGGCGAAGGCGGGCGCGGAGATATTCGCCGACTATGACCGGCATTTCGCGGAGGGGCTGGAGTTGGTGATCGCGGGGATTGAGGCGCGGTACGGGCGGGCATAGGTCGCCTCGGCGGTTATTCGGCCAGGCGTGCGTATGTCAACTCACCACCCCCCAACGCTAATTGCACGTTCACAGATGGTTCATATCGTGCCCCTACTTTCGCCGAATGCCAGACATAGTCAGACGGGTGCAGGGGGCACACGTGCCCCGCCAGCGCGGCGGCGCCGCGCTCGTCTCATATGTATTGCCCGTCTTCAACGAGCAGGACGGGATCCGCCACTTCCACGAGGAACTCGTGACGGCACTGGGTGGACGCCCCGAGTTCACCTATGAGTTGGTGTACGTCAACGACGGATCCGCCGATGGCACGCTGCCCATCCTGGAAGACATCGCGAAGAACGACCGGCGCGTCCGGATCGTCGACTTCGCGCGCAACTTCGGGCACCAGATGGCCATCACGGCCGGTATCGACGAGGCACGCGGCGACGCCGTGATCGTCATGGACACCGACCTCCAGGATCCGCCGAAGGTCAGCCTTCAGCTGATCGACGCCTGGCGGGAGGGCGCGGAGATCGTGCACGCCCGTCGGCGCAGTCGGCAGGACACGCTCTTCAAGCGGACCACCGCGCACGCCTTCTACCGTCTGCTGCGGTCCTCCACCGAGGTGGACATCCCGGTGGACACCGGCGACTTCCGGCTCATGGACCGACGCGCCGCCGACGAGCTGCGGCGCTTCCGAGAGCGGAGCCGGTTCGTGCGCGGCATGGTCGCCTCGATGGGCTTCCGGCAGAGCGAGGTGCACTTCGACCGCGACGAGCGGTTCGCCGGAGAGACCAAGTACCCGCTGCGCAAGATGGCGCGCCTCGCCATCGACGGGCTGACCGGCTTCTCCACCGCACCCCTGCGGATGATCACCAAGCTGGGCTTCGCGGTGCTCGTGCTCTCACTCATCGGCATCTGCTACGCGCTCGCCATGAAGGTGCTGCGGCCGGAGATCACGGTCTCCGGCTGGACGATGCTGATGGTGGTCGTCCTGTTCCTCGGCGGTGTGCAGATGCTGTCGCTCGGCGTGCTGGGCAGCTACATCGGGCGTACCTACAACGAGGTGCAGGGCCGGCCCCTGTACACCGTGCGGGAGGTCATCGCGCACGACGCGGAAGCCGGTGCCGACGGCACCGACGGCACCCGCCATGGCGACTGACACCTTGGAGGGCACGCGGACCCGCACCCGTGACCTCCGGCAGCTGATCGCGTACGCGCTGGTCGGCGGCAGCGGAGTCCTGCTCGACATGGGTGCGTTCCTGCTGCTCTACAACGTGGCCGGGATGAACGAGCAGGTGGCCAACGTGCTCTCCACCAGCCTCGGCATCACCAACAACTTCGTCCTGAACGCCCTGTTCACCTTCGACAAGCGTGATCGTCTGCTGATGCGCTATCTGCGCTTCTACGCCGTCGGTCTGACCGGTATCGCCCTGACGTTCGTGCTGCTCGCGGGGTTCTCCCGAGGGCTCGGCATCGACCCGAACCTTGTGAAGGCCGGCTCGCTGCCGCTGGTGCTGGCCCTCCAGTTCGCGCTCAACAGAAAGTGGAGTTTCGCATGAATCTCGGCGTCATCGGCGCGGGCGCGACCGGCCTCACCGCCGCGTACGACGCGGTCAAGCAGGGCCACGCGGTCACTGTCCTGGAGGGCGCCGACGAACTGGGCGGGCTCGCCGCGTCGATCCCCGTCGGGGGAGTGCCGCTGGAGCGCTACTACCACCACATCTTCCGCAGCGACCGCCAGATGATCGAGCTCATCGAGGAGCTGGGCCTGGGCGGCGACCTGCGCTTCCACAAGACCACCACCGGTGTGTTCCGGGGCGGGCGGATGCACCCCTTCAGCACGCCGCTGGAGATGCTGAGCTCCCCGCTGTACGGCCTGCCCGCCGGGATCCGCTTCGGGCTGTCGTCGGCGTGGCTGAAGGTGGTGCGCGACGGGGAGAAGTTCAACGACCGCACCGCCCTGAGCTGGGTGCGCAAATGGGCCGGGCGGCGGGCCACCGAGGCCGTCTGGGAGCCGCTGCTGCGCGGGAAGTTCGGCGACCGCGCCGACCAGGTGTCCATGGCCTGGCTGTGGGCGCGGGTGCACTGCCGCACCTTCGAACTGGGCTATCTGGACGGCGGGTTCGAGCGCGTGTACGCGACGCTGCGCGACCGGATCGCCGAGCGCGGCGGCAAGGTCGAGTTCGGCAAGCGGATGGAGACGATACGCCAGGACGGCGAGGACGGGCCGGTCACCGTGCGCACCGCCGACGGCGCCTCGTACACCTTCGACCAGCTGATCGTCACCACTCCGCAGCCCGCCTTCGCCAAGGCCGCCGACGTGCCGGCCGACGACGCCGTCTGGCGCAACCAGTACCTGGGCGCGACCTGCTTCGTCCTGGAGCTGGACCGCAGCGCGATCCCGTACTACTGGCTCAACATCAACGAGCCCGACTTCCCGTTCCTCGCGGTCGTCGAGCACACGCAGATGATCGACCGCGCCCAGTACGGCGGCCGTCACATCCTCTACGTGGGCAACTACGTCGAGCGGGACGACTGGCGCTTCACCACCGACCCGGCCGAGCTGCTGGAGCGGTACCTGCCGTATCTCCGGCGGCTGAACCCGGAGTTCGACCGCTCCTGGATCCAGGACTGGCACTTCTCCCGGGCGCCCTTCGCCCAGCCCGTGGTCACGCCCGAGTACAAGGCGCTGATCCCTGGTCACCGGACCCACCTCAGCCGGGTGACGCTCGCGACGATGTCGCAGATCTACCCGCAGGACCGTGGGCAGAGCTACTCGGTGGAGCTGGGCCACAAGGCGGCCCGGATCGCGGGCGCGGTCTGACCGACGCAGAGACGAGTCGGCCCCGGCGGAATTCACCGCCGGGGCCTTCGCATGAGCCGTGAGCCGTGAGCCGTGAGCCGTGAGCCGTCGCACGAGCCGTACGCGTCTCAGCGCAGCGTGCACACCACGAGCTGCCGCCCCTCCGGCTTGGGGCAGTCGTACGTACGGCGGATGTCGGCGGCGATACGCGGGTCGATCACGCCCAGCGACAGCCAGCTGGGCTGGTACACGGCGTACGCGGCCGGGTGGTCCTGCGTGATGCAGCGCACGTTCTCCCGGGTCGACGTGAGCGAGGGGACGTCGGTGAGCTGCTTGGGCACGTTGAAGAAGGTGGGGAAGGGGTACCGGCAGGCAGTCGGGTGGTCGATGTAGTACGCCTGCTGGCCGAAGGTCAGGTACAGGACCGGTACCCCGTCCGGGAGTTCGGCCTTCACCTGCTCGGCGGCGGCCTCCGCCGCCTGCGCCTGCACCTTGAGCTCGGCGTTGGTCGTGACGATGCGCCCGAGGATCACCCGGACCCCGGACGTGGGCCACACGGTCGCGGCCAGGCACACCACGAGCGCGAGGACGGGCAGCGCCACCGGAATGCGCGCGGCGCGCGGACGCGGTGCCCGCACCCGCAGCAGGTCCACCGCGCCGGCGAGAAGGGCCGCGGCCGAGGCGAGCCACGCGAGCACGTCCACGTCGACGTCCGCGCGGACGTGGGCGAGCAGCGGGGTCCCCACCCCGTACAGCACGGCGAGCACGGTGAGACACAGCGGGGGCCTGCCGTGCCGTCCGTACCAGCGGCCGATCGCGAGGCCGGTCAGGGCCGCGGCCACCGCCACCAGGCTCTCGCCGTGGTACGCGAACCAGTTGCCCTGGTAGATCACGACGGCCAGGCCGATGACGAGGAGCAGCAGGGTGCCGAGCACGGCCTCGACGCGCTGCCGGCGCGACGGGAGGGTGGCGGCGAACAGCAGCAGCGCCCCGGGCAGCAGCGCGAGGACCGGCGTGAGCGCGATCCGGTCGCCCAGGTAGTCGGCGGTCCGCTGCGCCAGGTCGGAGACGACGAGCGGATCCTTGCCCCATGCGTGCGCGTTGATGTGCGGCATGTCGCGCAGCCACTGCAGCTCGCGCGAGCCCGACCAGGCGCTGACCGCGAACAGCAGGCCGGTGGCGACGGCGGACGCGGCGGCCAGCAGCAGGGCGCGTACGCGGTCCACGGCGAAGACGACGACGAGCGCCATCGCGGCGGTGCCCGCGGTGGAGTACTTCATCAGAACGGTGAGACCGAGCGGCAGCGCGCCGAGCGCGGCGGCCTGCCAGCGGTTGCCAAGGCCGAGCGCGGCGGCGACGGCGAGCGTCGCGAAGACGATCGCGAACCACTCCGGCTGCAAGTAGTCGATGACGGGCGCGAAGGCCAGCGCGAGGGCGGTCAGGCCCGCGACGAGCAGCGCGTCCCGCTCGGGCATACGGCGGCGCAGGGCCCGGTGCAGCAGAACACCGAGGGCCGCGCACAGGGCGACGCCGATGAGCCGCAGGGTGGCTTCACGCACCGCGTTCGATCCGACGGTGACGGAGTCCAGGGCGGCGATCAACCAGCGGTAGAAGAAAGGCCGGTGGACGAAGACCTCGGAGGGGGACAGGCCGCTTTTCCCCGTCGTGCGCAGGGCGGCGAGCACATAGCGGAGGTCGAGAAAGACGCCGGCGGTGAGCGTCGTGTAGATCAGCAGCCCGGCGGCGGTGATGGCGGTGGTCCACCCCGCGGGAGAGGTGAGGCGCAGTCGGCGGGAGGCCGGTCTTCGCGGACTCGGCCCGCGCTGTGCGGCGGGTGGAGTCGAGGTGGATATATCGGTCACGTGCGCGAACCTAGCACCGTGTTCTGCCGGAATACGGGGCTGTCGAATGAGGCGGGGGGTTGTCACATCGAGTTCACCTGAATGTTGATGACGGGACACGCGAATGTAGATCTTCATTTCTTACGATCGCTTGACTTTCCGCTGAGAATCCAGGTGTGCACACGTGGCCAACCAACCCACCCTGTCCGTCATCGTCCCCTGCTTCAATATCGAGACGTACGTCCCAGAAACCGTGGCCGGCCTGGCCAACAACGCGCGGGACGATTTCGAGTTCATCTTCGTCGAGGACCGGTCGACCAAGGACCAGACCTATGAAGCCCTCCTCGCGCTGACGAAGAGATTCAAACGGAGCAGGGTGATCCGGCACGAAAAGAACGGCGGACTGGCCACCGCGCGCAACACCGGCATCGACGCGTCCGAGGGCCGCTACCTCACTTTCCTGGACGGCGACGACTGGCTGGCCCCCGGCTATCTGGCCGACCTGGTGGACCACATCGAACGCCACGACGTCGACTTCGTGCGCACCGACCACGTCCAGGTCTTCGGCCTCGAACGCCAGATCCACCGGGCCCCCGAAGGCCGCCGGCACACCCCGCTCGACCCCCGTACGTCCATCCTCCCCGTCGACGACACGACGATGGTCGACTACCCGTACGCCTGGGCAGGCATCTACCACCGCCGACTGCTCGACCGCGGTCTGCTGCGCTTCCACGACGGACTGCGCACCGCCGAGGACCGCCCCTGGATCTGGGAACTGCACCGCAGAGCCGAGTCCTACGCCGTCGCCAGCCTGCGCGGAGTCTTCTACCGGCGTGGCATCTCGAGTTCGCTGACCCAGATCGGTGACGTGCGTCAGCTGGACTTCTTCCGCTCCTTCGACCTCGTCCTCGCCGAACTCGACGGCGACCCCGAGGCGGCCGGGCTGCGCAAGAAGGCGCTGCGCAACTACTGCGTCGTCATCGCCCACCAACTCCTCGACCGCGGCCGGTTCGAGCGCCGCGTGCACGCCAAGCTGCGGCAACTCGCGGCCGAGGCACTCGGCCGGATGACGGAGGACGAACTCAACGAGGCACTCGTCGGGATGGGCGAGGAGCGCGTGCACACGCTGCGACGCATACGCGGCGGCATGAAGGGAATCGCGGCATGAGCGGCACGACACAGATCTTCTTCTCGGCCACGCAGTACGCCGCCGCCACCGTCACCGCGGCCATCCGCGCCGGTCTCTTCGGCCCGCGCGCCGCCCACCGCCGCATCCTCGTCGTCAGCAACACCGCCGCCGTGCCCGAGGTCGGCACCCCGCTGGACCGGATGGCCGGATTCGAGAAGCTGCGCCCCGAGTTCGACGAGGTGCGCTCGTGGAACGAGTTCATCTCCCCGCACCACCCGGCCGGCTGGTCGCCCCGCGCCCAGGACGCCCAGCTGTGGGAGAAGGCCGTACGCCTCGCCTGGGACCTCGGCGACGAAACCGTCGAGATCGCCTGCGAGTCCATCCAGGCCAACCCCTCCCGGGCGGTCGCCGAGATCTTCGCGGACAGCCCCATCCACGTGTACGCGGACGGCCTGATGAGCTACGGCCCCACCCGCAACCGCATCCCGCACGGCATGAACAGCCGCATCGCCCGGGTGCTCCACCTCGACCTCATACCCGGACTGCGCCCGATGCTCCTGTCCGAGTACGGCGTCGAGCCCGAGCCGATACCCAACGCGGCCATCGTCGACGTACTCGCCCAGATAGGTGAGGACGGCGCCGGGATCCTCGCCGAGCGGCTGCCCGACGGTGACCGGCCCACGGCCGTGCTGCTCGGCCAGTACCTCTCCGCGATCGACCTCATCACCCAGGACGAGGAAGAGCAGCTGCACATCCGCATGCTGCGCGCCGCCGCCCGGGCCGGCCACGACAGCGTCCTGTTCAAGCCGCACCCCAGCGCGCCCGCCGTCTACAGCAGGTCCCTGGAGGCGGTGGCCGGGGAGCTCGGAGTGCGGCTCGCCGTCCTCAGCGACCCCGTCCTCGCCGAGACCGTCTTCGCGAACCTGAAGCCGGACCTCGTCATCGGCTGCTTCTCCACGGCCCTGATGACGGCCGCCGCCTTCTACGGCATCCCCGTCGCCCGCGTCGGCACGGACCTCCTCCTCGAACGCATCACGCCGTACGAGAACAGCAACCGCATCCCGCTCACCATCATCGACGCGGCCCTGCCCGACGCGGAGCACGAGACCCTCGGCGTCCCGCTCGAGCCGGCCGCGCTGAGCGAGCGCCTCGCGCCCCTGGTGCGCACCGTCGGGTACTGCATGCAGTTCCGCAAGTACCCGGCCCTGCACGACGAGGCGGCCGCCTGGCTCACCGCCCATCTCGCCGAGCACGACCGCTACTTCAAGAAGCGCCGCCTGACCACGCTCCGCCTCCCCGGCGGCAGCCCGGTCCGCGCGGAGGCTCTGCGCCGCAACCCGACGGTGCGCAGGGTCGTACGGCGGATCCGGGCCGCCCAGTCCTGACACGGCAGAAAGGGCCGGACCCCGTCCTCCAGGGACGGGGCCCGGCCCTTTCCGCAGCCCGTCGGGCGGGGGCGGGGAACTCGCCCTTACCCACCCAGCTGCGGCCGCCGTACCGCCAGTGCCCGCTTCAGCCGCGGTCCGAACGGCTTCTCCACGAGCCGGTGGATCAGCCAGGCGATCAGCAGCAGGCTGAGCACGCTGACGACGATCGTCGCGTAGGGGGGCAGGCCGTAGCCCCGGTACAGCACCCGGATGAAGAACCAGCCCAGGTGTTCGTGCACCAGGTAGAAGGGGTACGTCAGCGCCCCCGCGACCGTCAGCCAGCGCCAGTTCGCCCAGCGGGTCCACCCCAGCGCCACCACCGCGACCGTGGCGAAGGCGAGGAAGACGATCACCTGGATGACCTGCGGGTTGCGGTGGAAGTCGCCCTGCGGGCCCGGGTGCCACAGGGCGGTCACCGAGTAGCGCTGGCCCAGCAGGAACGACATGACGACCAAGCCCCACAGCAGCATGTTGCTGCCGAAGCGGTGGATCAGGTACAGCGCCAGTCCGCCGATGAAGAAGGGCGCGTGGTCGCGCA
Source organism: Streptomyces sp. NPDC002088 (assembly GCF_040296605.1). Classification (NCBI taxonomy): domain Bacteria; kingdom Bacillati; phylum Actinomycetota; class Actinomycetes; order Kitasatosporales; family Streptomycetaceae; genus Streptomyces; species Streptomyces sp. NPDC002088. The sequence continues at coordinate 12,261 of NZ_JBEOXO010000021.1, forward strand.
TCACCAGCTCGTCGGTCAGCGGGGTGTCGGCGACCCGGGCGAAGACGCCGGCCGTGGTCCACAGGCAGCAGAAGAGCACCACCCGCTGGTAGGTGACGCCCCGCCAGACCACACACAGGGCGAACAGCGCGTAGAAGCGCACCTCGACCCAGAGCGTCCAGTCCACGCCCAGGACCCGGTGCGCGCCCATCGGCTGCTGGAGCATGGTGAGGTTGAGCAGAAGCTCGTCGGACCGCAGCGGTCGCACGACGACGGGCATGATGTACGCCGCCGCCGTGATCAGGACGATCGCCACCCAGTACGCCGGATACAGGCGGGAGACCCGGGAGCGGAAGAAGGCGCCCATCGTGCGGCCCCAGCTGCTCATGCAGATCACGAAGCCGCTGATGACGAAGAAGAACTGCACGCCCAGACTGCCGTAGGTCGCGACCCGGGACAGCGTCGGAAACATGTCCCCGGGCGACTGGTGCCAGGACTCGGCGACCTCGCCGTTCTTCCCGGCGAAGTGGTACATGCAGACCATCAGCGCGGCCAGCAACCGCAGTCCGTCCAGGGCGCGCAGCCGGTCCGCGGCGCGCGGACGGGGTGCGGAGGCGGCAGGCTTCTCGGAGACCTGTACCCGCACGGTGGGCGCCGGGGCCGGGCTCGTCGGTGCCAGGGCCTGGTCAGCCGCGTTCATCCAGGGGCCTTTCTCGGCGGAGTCGTGATCAGTCGTTTGTCAACGACGGGACGTTACGAACCTCCGACGGATGACAGGGGATTCAGCGTTGACACCCAGGCGTCGCACAAATGTCGCTCAGATGAATGAGTTTGCGTCAGGTTGACGCCAGGGTTACGGGAAACGCGCGCCGCCCCCGGCCCTGTGGGGGAACGGGGGTGACGCGCGGGGCTGTGTCGATATGCGGCTCCGCCGCGTGGGCGCGACCAGCCCCCACCGGCCCGCAGGATCGTCACCGCGCTTCCAGCGGAGCGCTCAGCGGCGTGACAGCGCCCTGGCCCGCCGTGCGAGACGGCGCACGGTCGCGTTGCGCGGGATGAAGGAGAGCTGCGCGGGTACGGCGCCCGGCAGCGCCAGCGCGGTCAGGCGGCGGCGCTTGAAGTAGCGCCAGGTGTGCGGGTTCAGATGGCGGGAGAGGTAGTCCTCGGCCGCGCCGCGCAGCCCGGGGTAGATCTTGGGCTGCATGGCGAATCCCACCGCCTTGAGCAGCGCCGCCAGTTGCTCCACCTGCTCCCGCGTCGGCATCGCCCACCCCTCCACCGCCGCCCGGTCGGCGAGGTCGGGCAGCAGCGCCGCGACGATGGTCACCGGCACGCGGTTGCTGTTCTGGTAGGGCGTGAGCCGGGCCAGCACGGTGTCGGTCCCGACGCGGGCGACCGGGATGCCGTAGAGGCCGGCCGCCGTGAGCAGCGCGGTGGAGAAGCAGCCCACGGCGAGCGCGGGCCGCATCCGCTGGAACACCACCTCGGCGAGCACGGGCCGGTCAAGCAGGGTGAGTTCGGCGCCGAGCCGGGCCGCCTCGTCCTCCAGCAGCCGCGACCAGCGCGCGGGCGCGACCGGGTGCGGCTTGAAGACGAGCCGGCGGTGCCCGAGCGCCACGGCGCCGCGCACCATGCTCAGGTGCAGCTCCTCCTCCTCGGCGTCGCTGAGGATGTCGAGCGCGGAGAGGTACTGGCCCAGGAGCAGCGCCGGTTGCTCATCGAACACCGGCAACTCGCTCTCGGCCTCGCTCTCGGCGAGTTCGCCCAGCACCTTCAGGAACGCCTCGCCCGGCACCAGTTCGGGCGTGACGTCGAACTCGGTGAGCAGCAGCGGGGTCAGGCCCGGTACGAGATCGAGGTGCAGCAGCCGCCCGATACGGGTGCCGACCAGCGGATCGATCTTGTCGCGAGTGGGGCCATAGCTTATGAGGCCGTCCGCGTAGACATCGACGGGAGCGCCGGTGAACAGCTGGCACAGTGCCAGCGACGGATTGACCTGCACGGACTCGACGGCCAGGTGGACCTCGTCGTCGCCGAGTCCCCACAGCAGCCGTACGTACCGCTCCCACATGGGGATGTCGTCGCCCCGCGGGCTCCAGCCGCTTGGATGGAACGGCGCGATGGTCTCGTTCCAGGACAGCACCTCGTCGAAGCGCTCACCGATCCGCGCGAAACCCGGCATCGCGTCGACGGCGGGCGTCGTCTCGGGATTGGCCGCGTTGTTGGTGACGAGCAGCAGCCGCCGGTCGGTCGGCTCGAACAGTCCGGCGTCCAGTGCGGCGGCCAGGGTCGCGGCACCGTACAGGGTGGACGCGCAGAAGATCCGGGTGGTGCGGGGCATCAGGCGGCCACCGTCCGGGCGGACACGGGCCTGCGGCGCAGCCGCCGCAGCCGGCTCGCCCGCTGCGAGTCCATCGTGTCCATCACTTCCGCGAGCACGTCCTGCGGCATTCGCTTCAGGGCGGCGGAGCTCAGGGAGCGCAATTTTCGAGCCACGGCGGGTTCGAACCTCTCGATTGATCCGAGATGATGAGCCATGATCGCGCAGTAGGTGCGCACTGCTTTCGGCAGCAGCTTGTCCGCATCGGGGTCAAGCGCCGTTTCCTCGATTACCTGATCGAACGCGCGAATGAAATCCAGTTGCCGGACATCCCCGATCTGCGTGAGCGAGGAAGCCACCCCGCGCCGGTAGAAGACGCCCAGCAGACTCACGGCGGCGAAGGACTCCGCCTCCCGGTGCAGTTTCCAGATCCACGGCCGGTCCTCGGCCGTGCGCAGCCCGTGGGTGAAGTGCAGCAGTCCCTGGTCGACGAGCCGGCGGTGGTAGATGCCCGCCCATGCGTACGCGTAGTCGACCGACGTGGACCGGTCCGCGGGCAGGATCGCCTCGCGTGGCTTCATCACCACGCCCCGCCGGCCGTGCGGGACCCGGTGCACCGCGCGCGCCCGCCCGGTGCACTGCACATGGTCGGTACGCAGGAAGTCGCAGCCCAACTCGTCCATGGCGCCGACCAGCTGGTCGTAGTAGCCGGGGGCGAGCCAGTCGTCGCCGTCCAGGAACGTCAGGTATTCGCCGCGTGCGCGGTCGATCCCGGTGTTGCGCGCGGTCGCCAGGCCTCCGTTCTGCTCGTGTCTGACGAGCACCGCGCCGGGCAACTCGCGCTCCGCGCGCGCGAGAATGTCCGGGGTCCCGTCGCGCGAACAGTCGTCGACGAGAATGAATTCGAAGTCGTCACGAGTGTTCGCCCGCAGGCTTTTGAGAGTGTCCGGCGCGTATTGCTGCACGTTGTAGAACGGCACGATGACGGAGAGCTTGACCACCCGACCGACGTTAGAGGGCCGTCCGTCACCCGTCTTTACCGTTGGTTTGATGTCAGGTGAACTGCGCGTGGCGAACTCGTGAATCAGGTCTTCTCAAGTGCTGCCGGTGCCCTGAAACCCCATTCGGCGATGTGCTGTTAACCCTTTGTTGCTTTGGGGTTGGGTGGAACCTAGGAATGCCTTCCTACGGTCGAAGACGTGCCAGCAAGTGCAACGAAGGCCCTGCGAGTCGCCGTTCTCGCGGATTCCGACACCCGGTGGAAATGGGGTGCGCTCACCGCGAAGCGCACCATTTCCACGGAAAAGAGTGAATCGGACATCCGCCTCGACGGCTACCTTCTGCGGGGCCGAGCCACCCCCACCGCCCGCCAGCTCCAGGAGGTCGGCGTCCACGCCGACTCGCTCCGCGAGGTGACCGCCGTCGAGTTCCTGCGCGCGATGGGCGAGGAGTCGTACGACGTCCTCGTCCTCGCCCTGGTCGGCGGCGGCGTCCAGGCGATGCTGCACGGCCTGCGGCGCGTCTGGGCCGACAGTGCCACGCGGCCCGTCGTCGTCACCGGCTACGTCGGCGTCGTCTACGAGAAGCTCGCCGACGGATTGCTGCTGCGGCACGGCGCCGACCTCGTCCTCGCCAACTCCCGACAGGACGCGGACCGTTTCCGCGCCGTCTACGAGGGGGTCGGCGCCGACGCCTCGGCCGTCACGGAGGTCGCGCTGCCGTTCCTCGGCGGAGACCCGTATGCCGGTGAGCACGACCCGTACACGGTCGTCTTCGCCGCGCAGCCGTCCGTCCCGGCGAGCCGCACGGAACGTACGTACCTGCTGGAGCGCCTGATCCGGCACGCACGCACGCACCCCGAACGCGAGGTGCTGCTGAAACTGCGCTCCAGGCCGGGTGAACACACCACGCACATCGAGGAGTTGCCCTACCAGAAGCTGGCGCAGAAGGCCGACCCGCCGCCCAACTTCCGTCTGGTGTACGGGCACATGGGTGAGGTCCTCGACCGCACCGACCTGCTGGTCACGGTCAGCTCGACGGCCGCCCTGGAGGCCCTGCACCGCCGTATCCCGACCGTCGTCCTGACGGACCTGGGCGTGCGCGAGGTGCTCGGCAACCACCACTTCGTCGGCTCCGGCTGCCTCGCCTCCTGGGAGCAGCTCGACGCCGGACACCGTCCGGTGCCCGACGAGGAGTGGGTGGCCCGGCAGGGCGTCGCGGCCGACGGCTCCTACGCCACCGCCTTCGACGCGGCCCGCGAGCGGATCACCAAGCTCCTCGACCGCCCCGGCGGACTGCCGCCGCTGGCTCCGTACTACACGCCCGAGACCGCGCCCGGATACCTGCCGGGCATCCTCGCCCGCCACCACCTCGCCCCCGACGGCGCCCCGCTGCCCGGCGCGCCGGCCGCCGACAAGGAACCGGGAGCGGTTCGGCAGATCGTGCGCCGGGCGGCGCGCGGCGCCTACCGGCACGGCGTGCAGCGCGTGGCGCCCGTGATCCGGCGGATGGGCGAGCTGTGAGCGCCGCCCGGATACCTGCCCAAGGAGTAGATCCCATGTCCAACCCGGAAGCGGGCCAAGGCGTTTCGGTGCGCCGGGTGCTCGCGGTGATTCCCGCGCGCGGCGGCTCCAAGGGCGTGCCCGCGAAGAACCTCGCCCCCGTCGGCGGTGTCCCGCTCGTGGCCCGCGCCGTGCGCGAGTGCCGGGCCTCCCGGCTGGTGACCGACGTCGTCGTCTCCACCGACGACCAGGCCATCGCCGCCGCCGCCCGCCAGTCCGGCGCCGAGGTCGTGCTGCGCCCCGCCGCCATCGCCGGCGACACCGCCACCTCCGAGGCCGCCGTCCTGCACGCCATGGACGCCCACGAGGCCCTGCACGGCTCCCCGGTCGACGTGGTGCTGCTCGTGCAGTGCACCAGCCCGTTCATCGTCCGCGAGGACATCGACGGGGTCGCGGGCGCGGTCGTCGAGAACGGCGCCGACACGGCGGTGACCGTGGCGCCCTTCCACGGCTTCATCTGGCGGGACGCGGCCGACGATCCGACGGTCGTGGAGGCCGGGAGCGCGGACGAGGTGGGCGGCGGCACGAAGGCCGCCGACCCGGCGGTCACCGAGGGCGGTTACGGCGTCAACCACGACAAGTCCTTCCGCCCGCGCCGCCAGGACCGCCCGCAGGACCTGCTGGAGACCGGCGCCGCCTACGCGATGGACGCGGCCGGCTTCCGCAAGCACCAGCACCGCTTCTTCGGCCGCACGGAACTCGTGCGCACGGACCCGGCGCGGGTGCTGGAGATCGACGACCCGCACGACCTGGCCCGCGCCCGCGCGCTGGCCCCGCTCTTCGACGCGGACCGGCCCGGTTCGCTGCCGACCGCCGACGACATCGACGCGGTCGTACTCGACTTCGACGGCACCCAGACCGATGACCGGGTGCTGATCGACTCCGACGGACGGGAGTTCGTCTCCGTGCACCGCGGGGACGGCCTCGGCATCGCTGCCCTGCGCCGCAGCGGCCTGAAGATGCTGATCCTGTCCACGGAACAGAACCCGGTCGTCGCCGCCCGGGCCCGGAAGCTCAAGCTCCCGGTGCTGCACGGCATCGACCGGAAGGACCTCGCACTGAAGCAGTGGTGCGAGGAGCAGGGCATCGCGCCGGAGCGCGTGCTCTACGTCGGCAACGACGTCAATGACCTCCCGTGCTTCGCCCTCGTCGGCTGGCCCGTGGCGGTCGCGAGCGCCCACGACGTCGTGCGCGGCGCCGCACGCGCGGTCACCACCGTCCCCGGTGGCGACGGCGCGATCCGGGAGATCGCCAGCTGGATCCTCGGCCCCTCTCTCGACACCCTCACCAAGTAAGTAAGGACATCTCTGTCATGAGCACCAACTCCCGTCTGCGCACGTTCGGTTCGAAGACCGCCGGCCCGGGGCAGCCCGTCTACGTCGTCGGTGAGATCGGCATCAACCACAACGGCGAGCTCGAGAACGCCTTCAAGCTGATCGACGCGGCCGCCGAGGCCGGCTGTGACGCCGTGAAGTTCCAGAAGCGCACCCCGGAGATCTGCACCCCGCGCGACCAGTGGGACATCGAGCGCGACACCCCCTGGGGCCGGATGACCTACATCGACTACCGCCACCGCGTGGAGTTCGGTGAGGACGAGTACCGCCAGATCGACGAGTACTCCAAGGAGAAGGGCATCGACTGGTTCGCCTCCCCGTGGGACACCGAGGCCGTCGCCTTCCTGGAGAAGTTCGATGTTCCCGCCCACAAGGTCGCGTCCGCGTCGCTGACCGACGACGAGCTGCTGCGCGCCCTGCGCGCCACCGGCCGCACGGTCATCCTTTCCACCGGTATGTCCACCCCGAAGCAGATCCGCCACGCGGTCGAGGTCCTGGGCAGCGACAACATCCTGCTCTGCCACGCCACCTCGACGTACCCGGCCAAGGCCGAGGAGCTCAACCTCCGCGTCATCAACACCCTCCAGGCGGAGTACCCGAACGTCCCGATCGGCTACTCCGGCCACGAGACCGGCCTGCAGACCACGCTGGCCGCGGTCGCGCTCGGCGCGACCTTCGTCGAGCGCCACATCACCCTCGACCGCGCCATGTGGGGTTCGGACCAGGCCGCTTCCGTGGAGCCGCAGGGCCTCACGCGCCTCGTCCGCGACATCCGCACCATCGAGGCCTCGCTCGGCGACGGCGTGAAGAAGGTCTACGACTCCGAGCTCGGCCCGATGAAGAAGCTGCGCCGCGTCACCGGCGTCGTCGCCGAGGCGGAGATCGCCGCGGCCGCGGGCGAGCCGGTCGCGGTCTGAGTCCGGGTCCGGCTTCGAGTCCGACTTCGCATCCGACTTCGAGTGGCTTACGGGACGGTCGTACGTCGATGAACCCTCGCGCCGGGACCACCGGCACCACCCCCCACACCCTCGCCTTCGTCGAGAGCCCGGTGCAGCTCCTGAACGTGCTCGAATGGGCGCACGCGCACGGACTCGGTGGCCAGGAAACGCCCGGCGCGGGGTTCACCCTCGTCGTCCTCTCCCCGATGGACCCGATGACCCGGGGCCAGCTGCGCCGCATGGCGGAGCTGGCCCGCGAGGAGGGGCACGCGGTCCGCTGGGAGGAGGCGCGGGGCGGTACGACCGCGCCCTTCCGGACGATCGGCGGCCTGTCCCGGCTGTTGCGCCGGGCGGAACGCGTGGTGATGGGAGACCCCTTCTCCCGCTACGTACAACTGCTGCTGACCATCACCCGGGCCCGCGACCTGGTCGTCGTCGACGACGGCACGGCGACGATGGAGTTCGTCGCCCAGCTGGCCCGGGGCGAGCGGCTGGTGCGCTGGCACCGGAAGGGCGGCCGCCTGGGCCCTCGTGACGTCCTGTTCGCTCCCGTGTCGTCGTCGGCCCGGCGGCGGCTGACGCCGGGCGAGAAGCGCCGGGTCGAGATCTTCTCCTCGATGCCGATCGAGGAGGCGCCGGAGGGCGTGACGATCACGCCGAACGGCTTCGCCTGGACCCGCGCCCGCTTCGGCCCGCCCCGGGTCGCCAAGGGCGCGGACCTGGTCGGCACCTCGCTGGTGGAGACCGGCGTGGTGGACGTGGAGCGGTATCTGGAGGCCGTACGGGCTCTGGCCAAGGCGCACGGGGCGACGCGGTACTTCGCCCACCGCCGGGAGAGCACGGACAAACTCCACCGGCTGGCGGGGGAGACGGGACTGGAGATCGTCCGCCCCGAACTCCCGCTCGAGCTGATCGCCCGGCGGGGTCCGATCGGGCGGATGATCCTCAGCTTCCCGTCGACGGTCGTCCACACACTGCCGCTCGCGCTCGCCGGTACGGAGGTACGGGTGGCGGTGTGCGACATCGATCCCGCCTGGCTGACGGAGGACGCCTCGCCCAGGGCGCAGGGGTTCCTGTCGGGGGTCACGGGCACGGCGCGGGACGTCACACGGTTGTCGGCGGTGAGCGCGGTGTAGCCAGGCCCGTGCAGCCAGGCCCGGCTACTGCCCGGCTACCGCTCGGGCTTGCGGGCGAGGACGAAGGCCCGTGGGCGCTTCTCGTCGTCCAGGGGTTCACGCACGAGGCGCGCCTGGAGCCGGAAACCGGCCTCCGTGAGGAGTCCGGCCACGGTCTCCGGGGTGCGCCAGTGGTAGTCGAGCGAGATCTCGTGGCCGAAGCGCTCCGAGAGATGCAGCCCACCCTCGTCGTCGCCCCACTGGAACCCCAGGAGCACGTGGCCGCCGGGTTCCAGCACGCGGTGGAACTCCGCGAAGGCCGCCGGCAGGTGATCATCCGGGATGTGGATGATCGAGTAGAGGGCGAGGACTCCGCCGAGGGTCCCGTCCGGGAGGTCCAGCGACGTCATCGACCCCACGTGGAAACGGAGCGCGGGGTGCGCCTCGCGGGCCAGCGCCACCATCCTGGGGGACAGGTCGACCCCGAAGACCGGGACGCCGAGGGCGTGCAGTCTGGCGGTGACGTAACCGGGCCCGCTGCCGAGATCGGCGACGGGGGCCGCGCCCCGCTCCTGCACGAGCTCGGCGAAGGCGGTGACGAGAGACCGTTCGAGGGGGAGCTCGGCGAGGTGGTCCGCGAAGCGGGCGGTGTAGTCGTGGGCGATGGTGTCGTACGAGGTGCGCGTGGCCTCGATGAAGGGCGCGTCGGGGTTGGTCACGTGGCCGGAGGTTACCGAGGGCACCGCCGGGCCGCCCGCTCTTTTGCCAAGCTCAGGGTTCGTCCTCCGCTCGCCAGGTGAAGGCCGCCAGGCCCGAGGGCGGGTCGGCGCCGGCGGGCCCGGCCGGGGGCGGGCTCATGGCCCTCCTCGCGTTCGCTCTCGTCGGCCCGCGGCGCAGCAGCCACACCGCCGCCACCAGCAGCGAGCCTGTCGCGAGCATCAGGAGCAGCGTGGTCAGGGCCAGCGCGGCCGTGCCCAGGAAGCCGTACTTCGTCAGCATCCAGGGGATCTGGTCCTCGCCGCAGCCGCATGCCTCCAGGGGAGTCGTCATGGGAGCAGGCTGCCCGCTGTGGAGGCGTGGGGTGCCCAGCGTGCTGGGAACGCCGCTCGGAGGTGATGGTTCCGCAACCGGACGGGGTGCTCGCCGCGCTTCTGCGACCGTGCCGTTCCGACAGGCGAACAAGAACGGTATGGGTGTGGCGGGGCGTGGTATGTGTGGAGAGTGGGCGGATGCGACGCTCGACCGAAAAGCGGGCGAGTCTACCCATCCGAGTCGATGCCTATGCGTCTGGCGGCCAGGTTTTCTTCCCCTAACGGGCTGAACTTTTGTTGATCGAGGGTCAGTTGGCCGTCCCCGAGTCCTACCCTTCAGAGGGTGAAGCAATTGATGTCCCGAGAGTCCGAGGCCGATCTCCCCGGGGACGCCGTGCTCCCCGGCGCGCTGCCCGAGGCGCTGCGCGCCGAACTCGTCGCCTTCCGGCGCGACCTGCACATGCATCCCGAGCTCGGCAACCAGGAGTTCCGTACCACGGCGGCGATCAAGGAGCGCCTCGAGAAGGCCGGCCTGAAGCCTCGTGTGCTGGCTGTCGGGACCGGGCTCGTCTGTGACATCGGCGTGGACGGGGAGGAGTGGAACGGCGGGCCCGGCATGCTCGCCCTGCGCGCCGACATCGACGGCCTGCCCATTCCGGACACGAAGACCGAGTGCCCGTACCGGTCCACCGTGCCCGACCGGGCGCACGCCTGTGGGCATGACGTGCATACGACCGTCGTGCTGGGCGCCGGGCTCGTCCTCGCCGACCTGCACGAGAAGGGCCTGCTGCCGCGGCCCGTACGGCTGATCTTCCAGCCCGCCGAGGAAGTGCTCCCGGGCGGCGCCGCCGACGTCATCGAGTGCGGGGCGCTGGACGGCGTGCGGCAGATCATCGCCGTGCACTGCGACCCCAGGGTCGACGCCGGGCGGGTCGGGCTGCGGCCGGGAGCCATCACCTCGGCGTGCGACCGGCTCGAGATCGCCCTGGACGGGCCCGGCGGGCACACCGCGCGGCCCCATCTGACCACCGACCTCGTCACCGCCGCCGCCCGTGTCGCGACCGACGTGCCGGCGATCATCGCCCGGCGGGTCGACGCGCGCAGTGGGCTGGTCGTGACCTGGGGGCGGATCGAGTCCGGGCACGCTCCGAACGTCATTCCGCAGCACGCCGAGCTCTCGGGCACCGTGCGGTGCCTGGACATCGAGGCGTGGCGGCAGGCGCCCGACGTCGTGGTCGCCGCGATCGACGAGGTCGCCAACACCTACCGGGCGAAGTCCGAGATCAACTACGTGCGTGGTGTGCCGCCCGTGGTGAACAACCCGGTGGTCACCGAACTGCTGCGGGATGCCATGACCGTGCGGCGGGGCGCGGAGTCCGTCGAGACCACCGAGCAGAGCCTCGGCGGGGAGGACTTCTCCTGGTACCTCGAGCATGTGCCGGGGGCCCTGGCGCGGCTGGGTGTCCGTACGCCGGGGGAGCGCACGGTGCGCGACCTGCACCAAGGAGATTTCGACGCCGACGAGTCCGCGATCACGGTCGGCGTGGAGCTGTTCACGGCCGCCGCCCTGCTGGATGCCGCAAGCTGAGGCACGGGAGCGAAGGGGTGCCTGATAGGCGCCCCTTCGTCCGCTTGTGTCACTCGGACGTAACCGACGGCGGGGGAATGTAACCCGCCGTCGGCACGAATCGATAACGGCCGCGAGAAACCCCGTTCCTCTCCCCTTCTACGCGCGTTACTGTGCGCCGGAATCGCCACCGAGGCGGCACAAGGGGAAGCGGGCCGGCGACGGTGCCGTGGGGATGAAGGGTGCTTGCTGTGCGTCTGATATCTCGGAGGACCAAGTTCTCCCAAGCAGCGGTGACCGTCGCGGTCGTCGCACTCGCGGCCGCCGGTTGCGGCAAGTCCAGCACCGACTCGACCAGCACCGACTCGACCAGCAGCGGCTCCGAGTCCGGTAAGTACTCGGGCAAGGGCATCGGCCTCGCGTACGACATCGGCGGCAAGGGCGACCAGTCCTTCAACGACGCCGCGTACGCCGGTTTCGAGAAGGCCAAGACGGAGTTCAAGATCGGCGGCCAGGACGTCGAGCCGCAGGCCGACGAGTCCGACGCGGACAAGGTGCAGCGCCTGGAGACCCTCGCCAAGGCCGGCTACAACCCGATCATCGGCGTCGGCTACGCCTACGCGCCGGCCGTCAAGGAGGCCGCCGCGAAGTACCCGAAGATCACCTTCGGCATCATCGACGACGCGACCATCAAGGCCGACAATGTCGCCGACATGGTCTTCCACGAGGAGCAGTCCTCGTACCTGGCGGGCGTGGCCGCGGCCAAGGCCACCAAGAAGAACCACATCGGGTTCATCGGCGGCGTGGACATCCCGCTGATCCACAAGTTCGAGGCCGGGTTCGACCAGGGCGCCAAGTCCGTCAACCCGGACATCAAGATCGAGTCGCAGTACCTCACCCAGACGGCCCAGGAGGGCGGCTTCTCCAGCCCCGACAAGGGCGAGAACGCGGCCAACGGCCAGATCGAGGCCGGCGCCGACGTCGTCTACCAGGCGGCCGGTCTGTCCGGCCAGGGCGTGATCAAGGCTGCCGCCGCGCACAAGGTGTGGGCCATCGGTGTCGACTCCGACCAGTACGCGCAGGCGGCGCTCGCCCAGTACAAGGACTACATCCTCGGCTCGGCCCTGAAGAACGTCGGCGGCGCGGTCTACGACCTGGCCAAGTCCGTCGTCGACGGCAAGCCCCTGAAGGGTGAGGTGCGTGGCGACCTCAAGTCCGGCGGCGTCGGCTTCGCCGACTCCAACCCGAAGTACAAGGCCCTGACCGATGTCGTCTCCGCCGTCGACAAGGCCAAGGCGGACATCATCGCCGGTACGGTCACCGTCAAGACGGAGTAGCGGCGTCCCGGTCAAGACGGAGTAGCGGCGTCCCGGCCCCGTAAACAGGGGCCTGAAGGCCTTCCCGGGCATCCGTGCAGCCCGTGCGCCCCTTGCCTTCCGCAAGGGGCGCACTGCTGTCCGTATTCTGGGTTACATCTGTGGCCACAGCTCGATAACGGACGGGACAGAAGGGGTGTTCCGTCTGGTCTACGCGCGTTACGCTGCCGCGGAACCAGCGCCTGGTTGAGGCGCTTGCACGAAGGAGTCTCGTTCCATGCGCCGGGTGTCCCGTATCGCGGTTGCAGGCGTTGCAACCGCAGCTCTTGCCGTCACTGTTTCCGCCTGCGGAAGCTCGTCCACCTCGTCCTCCTCCTCCAGCAGCGGCAAGAACCTGGGCCTCGCCCTGGCGTACGACGTCGGCGGCAAGGGCGACCAGTCCTTCAACGACGCGGCCACCGCCGGCCTGGACAAGGCCGACAAGGAGTTCGGTTACAAGAGCACGGCCGTCGAGCCGCAGGACGGCGAGTCGGACGCGGACAAGGTGCAGCGCCTGGAGACGCTGGCCAAGCAGGGCTACAACCCGGTGATCGGCGTCGGCTTCGCCTACGCGCCGGCCGTCAAGGAGGTCGCCGCGAAGTACCCGAAGATCACCTTCGGCATCGTCGACGACGAGACCATCAAGGCCGACAACGTCGCCGACCTGGTCTTCCACGAGGAGCAGGCCTCCTACCTCGCCGGTGTCGCCGCCGCCAAGGCCACCAAGACCAACACCGTCGGCTTCGTCGGCGGCGTGGACGTCCCGCTGATCCACAAGTTCGGGGCCGGCTTCAAGCAGGGCGTCGAGGACACCAAGAAGGGCGTCACGGTCAAGGAGCAGTACCTGACCGAGACCGCCGCCGAGGGTGGCTTCTCCAGCCCGGACAAGGGTGAGAGCGCCGCCGAGGGTCAGATCGACGACGGCGCCGACGTGGTCTACGCCGCCGCCGGCCTGTCCGGCCAGGGCGTCATCAAGGCCGCGAACGCGCACAAGGTCTGGGCGATCGGCGTCGACTCCGACCAGTACAACCAGGACGCGCTGAAGACGTACAAGGACTCGATCCTCACCTCGGCCATGAAGAACGTCGAGGGCGCGGTCTACGACCTGGCCAAGTCCGTCAAGGACGGCAAGCCGGAGACCGGCGTGGTCCGCGGCAGCCTGGAGAACGGCGGCGTGAGCCTGTCGAACTCCAACCCGGACTTCGCGAGCAACACCGCGATCCAGGACGCCGTGAAGAAGGCCGAGGAAGGCATCAAGAACGGCACCATCACGGTGAAGACCTCCTGAACTGGCGCTGGTAGGCCTGTCGTAGACATGGCCAAAAGGACGCTGTAATGGCAGCGTTACGGCCGCGGAACGGGGTGCGGAGAGGATGTCTCCCTGCGCCCCGTTCGCGCGGCAGAATGCTCGGAACGGATCGAAAGCTAAACAAGATCGATCAGGTCCGGGCACTATTTAAAGCAGGGGCGCTACGCGCGTAGAGAGGCCCCTTTCCCAAGGAGAGTGCGCCATCGACGCGTCCAGCAGCCCTCCGCTCACCGCTCCGTCGACAGTCGCGGTCGAGCTGGCGGGGATCACCAAGCGATTTCCCGGTGTCGTCGCCAACCACGACATCCACCTGACGGTCCGCAAGGGCACCGTCCACGCCCTCGTCGGCGAGAACGGCGCCGGCAAGTCGACGCTGATGAAGATCCTCTACGGCATGCAGAAGCCGGACGAGGGCACCATCGCGGTCGACGGCGAGCAGGTCGCCTTCGGCAGCCCCGCCGACGCCATCGCCCGTGGCATCGGCATGGTCCACCAGCACTTCATGCTGGCCGACAACCTGACCGTCCTGGAGAACGTGGTGCTGGGCAGCGAGAAGCTGTACGGCATCGGCGGCAACGCCCGTAAGAAGATCAAGGCGATCTCCGACCGGTACGGACTGGGCGTCCGCCCGGACGCCCTGGTCGAGGACCTCGGCGTCGCCGACCGTCAGCGCGTGGAGATCCTCAAGGTCCTCTACCGCGGCGCCACGACCCTCATCCTCGACGAGCCGACCGCCGTGCTCGTGCCGCAGGAGGTCGACGCGCTCTTCGACAACCTGCGTGAGCTGAAGTCCGAGGGCCTGTCCGTCATCTTCATCTCGCACAAGCTGGGCGAGGTGCTGTCGGTCGCCGACGAGATCACGGTCATCCGGCGCGGTACGACAGTGGGGACCGCCGTTCCCTCCGAGACCACCCCCCGCCAGCTCGCCGAGATGATGGTCGGCAGCGAGCTGCCCACCCCGGAGACGGCCGAGTCGACGGTCACGGACAAGCCGGTGATCGAGGTCAGGAACCTCACCGTCTACGCCAGCGGCGGCGCCTCCCTCGGCGAGCTGGGCGAGCCCACGGGCGAGGGGCTCACCGAGTTCGCGGGTGGCGGAGACATAAAGCGCGTCCTCGACGACGTCACCTTCACCATCCACGCCGGCGAGGTCATGGGCATCGCGGGCGTCGAGGGCAACGGCCAGACGGAACTGATCGACGCCCTGATCGGCACCAAGCACGCCGACTCCGGCACCATCGCCTTCCTCGGCCAGGACATCACCCCCTGGCCCACCCGCAAGCGCCGCGAGAGCGGCGTCGGCTACATCCCCGAGGACCGCCACCGCCAGGGCCTGCTCCTGGAGGCCCCCCTCTGGGAGAACCGCATACTCGGCCACGTCACCGAGAAGCCCAATGCGAAGGGCTTCTGGCTGGACCCGAAGGGCGCCCAGGCCGACACGCGCCGCATCGTCGAGGAGTACGACGTCCGCACCCCCGGTATCGACGTCACCGCGGCCTCGCTCTCCGGCGGCAACCAGCAGAAGCTGATCGTCGGCCGCGAGATGAGCCACAACCCCAAGTTCCTGATCGCCGCCCATCCCACCCGCGGCGTGGACGTCGGCGCCCAGGCGCAGATCTGGGACCGCATCCGCGAGGCCCGCCGCGAGGGCCTGGCCGTGCTGCTGATCTCCGCCGACCTGGACGAGCTGATCGGCCTGTCCGACACCCTGCGCGTGATCTACGACGGCAGGCTCGTCGCCGACGCCGATCCGGCGACGATCACCCCGGAGGAGCTCGGCTCGGCCATGACCGGCGCCGCCTCCGGGCACCTGGAGCACGTCGAGGAAGAGACCGCCCCGGAGGACGAGGCCCGATGAAGAAGTTCGACAAGGAGCGCGCGCTCCTCGCGGTGGCCGGCCCGGTCATCGCGCTCGTCGCGGCGATCCTGCTGACCTCGGTCGTGCTGGTCGCCTCCGGCAAGAACCCGTTCGAGCCGTACCGGCTGATGCTGGAGCAGATTCCCTACTCCGACGTCCAGGTACTGATCATCAACCAGGCTTCGCTGTACTACATCGCAGCCCTCGCGGTCGCCCTCGGCTTCCGTATGAACCTCTTCAACATCGGCGTGGACGGCCAGTACCGGCTCGCCGCCATGATGACCGCCGTCGTCGGCGCCCACGTGGCGCTGCCGTCGTTCCTGCAGATTCCGTTCCTGCTGATCGTCGGCGCGCTCACCGGTGCCTTCTGGGCCGGTATCGCGGGTGTCCTGAAGGTGACCCGCGGCGTCAGCGAGGTCGTCGCGACGATCATGCTCAACGCGATCGCCACCAGTCTCATCGGCTACCTCACCACCCAGGACATCTGGGGTGTGCAGGTCGGCAACAACAACACGACCGGCGTGATGAAGGAGTCCGGCTGGGTTCCCGGCATCAACCTGGGCTCGGACGTCGGCGAGATCTACGGCCTGGTCTTCCTCGCGATCGCCCTGGGCATCGCGTACTGGGTCGTCCTCAACCGCACCCGCTTCGGTTTCGACCTTCGCGCCACCGGCGAGTCGGAGACCGCCGCGGCGGCCTCCGGCGTCAACGCCAAGCGCATGGTGCTCACCGCGATGCTGATCTCCGGCGCGGTGGCGGGTCTGTCCGGGCTGCCGCTCCTGCTCGGCGACTCCCACACCTACAGCCTGAGCTTCCCGGCCGGGCTCGGCTTCACGGCCATCGGCATCGCCCTGCTCGGTCGCAACAACCCCGGCGGCATCGCCCTCGCCGCGCTGCTGTGGGCCTTCCTCGACAAGGCCTCTCCGGCTCTCGACTACGCAACCCCCGTGGCGTACGAGAAGGAGATCGCCACGATCATGCAGGGCCTGATCGTCTTCGCGGTCGTCATCTCCTACGAGGCCGTACGGCAGTGGGGTCTGCGCCGCCAGCAGAAGCAGGTCGGCGCGGAGCTCGCCGCGGCCGCCGCTCAGAACACCAAGAAGGAGGTGGCGGCCTGATGTCCACCGCGACCATCGCCAAGAAGCCGCAGGCGACGCCCGGCAAGGGCGGCCGCCGCATGTCGCTCCCCGTACTCCTGCTGGTCATCGCGGGCGTACTGGTCCTGACCTCGATCGTCCGGCTGATCAGCGGCGCGGACGGCATCACCTCCACCGGCCAGATGTCCACCGCCCTGCGCCTGGCCGTGCCGATCGGCCTCGCCGGTCTCGGCGGTCTGTGGGCCGAGCGCGCGGGCGTCGTCAACATCGGCCTCGAGGGCATGATGATCCTCGGCACCTGGTTCGGCGCCTGGGCCGGCTACCAGTGGGGCCCGTGGACCGGTGTCGTCTTCGGCATCATCGGCGGCGCGCTCGGTGCCGTCCTGCACGCCATCGCCACCGTGACCTTCAACGTCAACCACATCGTCTCCGGTGTGGCCATCAACATCCTGGCGCTGGGCACCACCCGCTACCTGTCGAAGTTCACCTTCGAGGACGCCCCGCAGGGCTCCGCCAAGCAGTCCCCGCCGATCGACTCGCTGGGCACCTTCGACATCCCCGGTCTGTCCAGCGCGCTGGACACCCTCAACCAGAAGCACTGGTTCCTGGTCTCGGACCTGGCCGGCCTGGTCGGCGGTCTGATCACCGACCTGTCGCCGCTCACCGTCGTGGCCGTCGCCCTCGTACCGGTCAGTTGGTACGTGCTGTGGCGCACTGCCTTCGGTCTGCGTCTGCGCTCCTGCGGCGAGAACCCGGTGGCGGCCGAGTCCCTCGGCGTCAACGTCTACAAGTACAAGTACATCGCCGTGATCATCTCGGGCGGCTTCGCCGGTCTCGGCGGCGCCTTCCTGTCGATCGTCGCGTCGAACGTGTACCTGGACGGCCAGACCGCCGGCCGCGGCTACATCGGTCTCGCGGCGATGATCTTCGGCAACTGGATGCCGGGCGGCCTCGCCCTCGGCGCGGGCCTGTTCGGCTACACCGACAGCCTCAACCTGCGCGGCGGCACGACCAACGTCCACGCGCTGATCCTGCTGCTGGCGATCCTGCTGGTGTTCGGCGCGGCCTACCTCGCCTGGCAGAAGAAGTACGTCGCCACCGCGATCACAGCCGTCATCTCGGCCCTGATGTTCGTCTGGTACACCAGCACGGGCGAGGTCCCGCGCCAGCTCGTGACGGCGGCTCCGTACATCGTCACCCTGCTGGTGCTCTCCCTGTCCGCCCAGCGTCTTCGGATGCCGAAGGCGGACGGCCTCCCGTACCGCAAGGGGCAAGGCAAGTGACCCCGGCCGTCACCGTCGACTGGGACGCCCTGCGCGTGCTGGCCCGCGAGGCCATGACCCGCGCGTACGCCCCCTACTCGGGCTACCCGGTCGGGGTCGCCGCCCTGGTCGACGACGGCCGCACGGTCTCCGGCTGCAACGTCGAGAACGCCTCGTACGGGCTCGGGCTGTGCGCCGAGTGCGGGCTGGTCTCGGAGCTGCAGCGGACCGGCGGAGGCCGCCTCACGCACTTCACGTGCGTGGACGGCAAGGGCGACATCCTCGTCCCGTGCGGCCGCTGCCGGCAGCTGCTGTACGAGTTCGGCGGACCGGATCTCCTCCTGGAGACCCCGAAGGGGATCCTGCCGCTGGCGGAGATGCTGCCGCAGGCCTTCGGCCCGGATCACCTCACCAAGTGAGTCCCGTGCGGCCCCTCTGACTCGCGCAGAGGGGCCGCGCTCTTCGCAATACCCGGAAGGAAAGCCATGGCCATGGACGCCATCTCCGTCATCCGTACCAAGCGGGACCGCGGTGAGCTCAGCGACGAGCAGATCGACTGGGTCATCGACGCGTACACGCGCGGCGAGGTCGCCGACGAGCAGATGTCGGCCCTCGCGATGGCCATCCTGCTCAACGGCATGAACCGCCGCGAGATCGCCCGCTGGACCGCCGCGATGATCGCCTCGGGCGAGCGCATGGACTTCTCGTCCCTGTCCCGCCCGACCGCCGACAAGCACTCCACGGGCGGCGTCGGCGACAAGATCACCCTGCCGCTGGCCCCGCTGGTGGCGGCGTGCGGTGCCGCCGTACCCCAGCTGTCGGGCCGCGGTCTCGGCCACACCGGCGGCACGCTCGACAAGCTGGAGTCGATCCCCGGCTGGCGGGCCCTGCTCTCCAACGAGGAGATGCTGCACGTCCTCGACACCACCGGCGCGGTGATCTGCGCGGCGGGCGACGGCCTGGCCCCCGCCGACAAGAAGCTGTACGCCCTGCGCGACGTGACCGGCACGGTAGAGGCGATCCCGCTGATCGCCTCCTCGATCATGTCGAAGAAGATCGCCGAGGGCACGGGCTCCCTGGTCCTTGACGTGAAGGTCGGCACGGGCGCCTTCATGAAGACGATCGAGGACGCGCGGGAACTCGCGTCCACGATGGTGGGCCTGGGCACGGACCACGGGGTGAAGACCGTCGCACTCCTGACGGACATGTCGACCCCCCTCGGCCTGACCGCCGGCAACGCGCTGGAGGTCCGCGAGTCGCTGGAGGTCCTGGCGGGCGGCGGCCCGGCGGACGTCGTCGAGCTCACGATCGCCCTGGCCCGCGAAATGCTGGACGCGGCGGGCGTGAAGGACGCCGACCCGGCGAAGGCCCTGGCCGACGGCTCCGCGATGGACGTCTGGCGCCGCATGATCGCGGCCCAGGGCGGCGACCCGGACGCCCCCCTGCCCACGTCGAAGGAACAGCACGTCGTCAAGGCCGCGTCCTCGGGCGTCCTGACCCGCCTCGACGCCTACGACATCGGCATCGCCGCCTGGCGCCTCGGCGCCGGACGCGCCCGCAAGGAGGACCCGGTGCAGGCCGGCGCGGGCGTCGAACTGCACGCCAAGCCGGGCGACACGGTGACCGAGGGCCAGCCCCTGCTGACGCTGCACACCGACACGCCCGACCGCCTCGAGTACGCCCTTCAGGCGATCGAGGGTTCGTACGACGTCGCGGCCGCCGGTACGGAGTTCACGGCGGCGCCGGTCGTGCTGGAACGCATCGCCTGACCTGCGGTTCCTTCATTCGGGTGAACGGGATCGGTGGACCTCCACCGGTCCCGTTCGGCATGCTGGGATCGGTGACGCACCGATTGGAGACCGCCATGAGCGCACTCACCGTCGACCACTCGACGGCCAGCGGCCGTGAGTGGGACGACCTCGTCCGGATCTGGCAGGAGACGGACGCACCCGAGGGCTGCAAGGTGGAGATCATCGAGGGGATCGTCACCGTGGCACCACCGCCGTCCAAGGCCCACAACGACATTGCCGACCTCGTGCAGCGCAGCCTGTACGAGGTGATCCCCAAGGTGTGGGGCATCTACCAGACGCTGGGCACGGTCGTCCCATCCCGCGACGGGCTCTACATTCCCGACATCGCTGTGGCACCGAAAGAGGTGCTCCGTGCAGACGCGGGCAACTACATCCCGGCGGCCGCAGCCGAACTCATCGTAGAGATCACCTCCAAGTCCAATGCGAGCAGTGACCGGATCAAGAAGGCTGCGGGGTATGCGCAGGCGGGGGTGCCGCTGTATCTCCTCATCGACAGTTGGGCTCCCGGAGGACCGACGATCACGCTGTACGGCGAACCACAGGGTGCGGTTTACCGTGTCCTGCGTGCCGGCAAGTTCGGTGCCACGATCTCGTTGCCGGAGCCGTTCGACCTTGAGCTCGACACCAGCGAGTTTCCCGTCGGCTGAAGCCGTTACCCCAGCAACGCCGCCGTCACCACCAACACCGGCACCGACAGCACCGTCGACAGCAGGATCGAGTCCCGGGCCAGGCGCTCGCCCACGCCGTAGCTGGAAGCGTAGGTGAAGAGGTTCTGGGCGGCCGGGAGGGCCGAGGTCACCACCACGTCGAGCAGTTGTGGCCCGTGCAGGCCGAAGACGCCCGACGCCAGGGCCCAGGCCGCCGCCGGCTGGCCCACGGACTTCAGCGCCACCGACAGCAGGACCGGGTGCCGGTCGGCGCCCCGGCCCGGCATCGTGCTGCCGCACAGGGAGATGCCGAAGGCGAGCAGGACCGCCGGCACCGACATGTTGCCGATCAGGGTGAGCGGGTCCAGGACCGGGCCGGGTATGCGCAGGCCGCTCGCCGAGACGGTGACCCCGGCGAGCGAGCCGACCGCGATCGGATTGCGCAGGGGCGTGAGCAGCCGCCGCCACAGGGGGCGCTTCGCGTCCTCGCCCGACAGGCCCAGGATCGTCAGCGCGACGGGGGTGAGGACGATGAGCTGGAACAGCAGCACCGGAGCCACCAGCGAGGCGTCACCCAGCACGTACACGGCGATCGGGATGCCGAGGTTGCCGGAGTTGACGTAACTGGAGCACAGCGCGCCGATCGTCGTCCGGCCCACACCCCAGCGGCGTACCACGCCCACCGCGACGAAGACTCCCGCCGCCGCTGCCGTGCTCATCGCGGTGACCAGCAGCCGGCTGGAGAAGATCACCGACAGGTCGGCCCGCGCGAGGGTGGTGAACAGCAGCGCGGGGGAGGCGACATGGAAGGCCAGTTTGGTGAGGACCTCACGGCCCTGGTCGCCGAGGTATCCGCGCCGCCCGATGGCGTAGCCGACGCCGATGACGATCGCGATGACCGCGAAGCCGCTCAACACGCCCTGCACGGGGCCTCCTCGATGGCCTCCTCGGCGGGGAACGGCTGTGGTGCGGGTGCGGACGCGGGTGGTGTCGGCAGTGCGGGCGGAGACGATCTGTGGTGCATACAGCCAACCCTCCGGGGGCGGCCTCGGCCGGGTCAATGTGATCTTCGCGGCGGTGCGGGACGGGCACGCCGAGCCGCCTCCGATGAGTTACGGTCCGCTGCCCCGTCTACCGCACGTGGACGCCATGACACCCGCCGTGCTCACCCTGGCCGGCCCCGTCACCCGGGACGAGATGACGGGGCTGTGCGACGGTGTGCGGGCGCTGCTGGAGGCAACGGGGGGCGGGGTCGTCGTATGCGATGTGGGCGGGCTGGGGCCGCCGGGGCTCGGGGCGGTCGATCTGCTGGCGCGGCTGGAGCTGGCGGCCCGGCGGGCCGGGGGCCGCATCCGGCTGCGGGACCCCGATCCGGCGCTACGCGCCCTCCTCCACCTGGTCGGTCTCCGTTTCGAGCTGGAGGGGCAGCCCGAACAGCGGGAACCACCGCTTCGTGTCGAGGAAGAAGTGGAACCCGGTGAGCCGGCCGCCTGAGATCTCCAGGACCTGGATCGCCCACGGCGTGAAGCCGCCCGCCTCCGGGTCCGGCTTGTAGTGGGCGAAGCCCGGCAGCCCGTTCACCTCGACCGGCAGCAGGCGTGAACCCGCGCAGGCCGCGCCCAGCGTCGTCATGAAGCCCGTGATGTCGGCGTGGCCGGTCAGCCACAGGTCGAACGGCGGCATCGTCATGATGGCGTCCTCGTGCAGCAGGGCCGTCAGCGCCGTCATGTCATAGCCCTCGAACGCCGCCACATAGCGCTCCAGGAGCTTCTGCTGCTCCTCGTCCAGCGGGTCGGAGACAGCCGCGTCCGCGCCCGAGTCGTCCCGCTCGGAGAGGGTCGCGCGGGCCCGCTGCAGCGCGCTGTTGACCGACGCGACCGACGTGCCGAGCAACTCGGCGACCTCGCTCGCCTTCCAGGCCAGCACCTCGCGCAGGATCAGCACCGCCCGCTGCTTGGGCGGAAGCTGTTGGAGGGCGGCCATGAAGGCGAGCCGCACCGACTCCTTGGCCACCGCCGCCTCCGCCGGGTCCTCCACCGTCGGCAGCACCCGGGCGTCCGGCACGGGCTCCAGCCAGGTGTGGTCCGGGCGGGGGGAGAGGGCGGCCTGGGTGAGCGGGGTCGACTCGGTCAGGTCCATGGGGCGGGCGCGCTTGTTGCCGGCGGTCAGCATGTCCAGGCACACGTTCGTCGCGATGCGGTAGAGCCAGGAGCGGAGGCTGGAACGCCCCTCGAACTTCTCATAGCTGCGCCAGGCGCGGACCATCGTGTCCTGTACCGCGTCCTCGGCCTCGAAGGAGGAGCCGAGCATGCGGTAGCAGTAGCCGGTCAGCTCGACCCGGTGCTTCTCCAGCCTGATGTCGAGGTCGTCAGCCGTCGCCGTACCGTCACTCATGGTCCACCCACCCCTGTGGCCGTTCTGTCACGCGTCTGTGCGCCCAGTACTCCGGAAGCTACCGCACCCCACCGACAACGGCCCCGGGAGTGCGTAAAAGCCCAGGTCAGACCAGTTACATAACGAGCATGGCCATGGCCGGACGCGCCGGTGCGATCCGTCCGGCCCATATGGGGCACGGGGTCGAGGCGGCCCCAGCCGCCTCGACCCCGTGCCCACCGTGCGGGGCGGCTCAAGCCGCCGCCAGTCGCCTCTCCACCCGCGCCGCGCGCGACCCGAACACCGTGATCGTCACGACGCCGAGCACCGCCAGGACGCCGACCCCCACGGTCCCGGCCCAGCCGCCGGAGTGGAAGGCCATGGCCCCGACCGTGCTGCCGACACTGGAACCGATGTAGTACGCGGACTGGTAGAGCGCCGAGGCCTGGGCGCGGCCGGTCGTGGCCGTCTTGCTGACCGCCGAGGACGCCACCGCGTGGCCCGCGAAGAAGCCCGCCGTGATCAGGACCAGGCCCAGCAGGACCAGGGGCAGCGAGTCGGCCAGGGACAGCAGCAGGCCCGTCGCCGTCGTGCCGCCGGCCAGGTACAGGGCCCCGCGCCGGCCCAGGCGGCCGACCAGCCGGCCCGCCGTCGACGCGGACACCGTACCGACCAGGTAGACCAGGAAGATCGAGCCGACGATGCCCTGCGGGAGCGAGAAGGGCGCCTCCGTCAGGCGGTAGCCGATGACCGTGTACACACCGCCGAACACCGTCATGAACAGCGCGCCGATCGCGTACAGACGGCACAGCAGCGGGTTGGCGAGGTGCTCGCGGACCGTGCGGGCCAGGACCCGCGGCCGCAGCGAACCCGCCGTGAAGTGCCTCGGGGCCGGCAGCAGCAGCCGGAAGGCCACCGCGCACCCCACCGCGATCACGCCGACCGCGCCGACGGCCACCCGCCAGCCCCACTCCTGCGCGATCCAGCCGGTGATGACCCGGCCACTCATCCCGCCGACGCTGTTGCCCGCGACGAACAGACCGATCGCCGTGATCAGGGCCTTGGGGCGGACCTCCTCCGCCAGGTACGCCGTCGCCGACGCCGGCAGCCCGGCCAGCGCCGCGCCTTGGAGCCCGCGCAGCACCACCAGCCACCCCAGCGACGGGGCGAAGGGGACCACCATCCCGACCGTCACCGCGACCGCCAGCGACCCCGTCATCACCGTACGGCGGCCGAACCGTTCCGAGAGCGCGCTCATCGGCAGCACGAACAGCGCGAGTCCGCCGGTCGCCGCCGCCACCGTCCAGCTCGCCTCGCTCGCCGCCACCCCGAACTCACCGGAGATCAACGGCAGCAGGGCCTGGGTGGAGTAGAGGAGCGCGAAGGTGGCGACACCCGCGAGGAAGAGCGCGAAACTCATCCGGCGGTAGCCGGGGCCACCGGGGGCCATACGGGAGTCGGGAGCGGAATCCGGAGCGGAATCCGGAGCGGAGACGGACGGGACGGCGCCCACGACGGTGGACGCCCCGGTACTGGCGGGAGACATGCTTCGACGCTATGCACCCCTCCTTCATCCGTCCAATGCATGGAATCGCCATAATCGTTCCCATGGCGCATCAGCAGAGGTCACAGGCTCGACTGTCACCGACCGGTGACACAAAAGACATGGACGACATCGTCGCGCTGCTCGCCCCGCGCCTGGCCTACTTCGCCGGCGTGGCCCGCACCGAGCACGTCACGCGCGCCGCCCAGGAGATGCAGGTCCCGCAGTCCACCCTGTCCCGGGCCATGGTCCGGCTGGAACAGGATCTGGGCGTCGACCTGTTCGCCCGCCGCGGCCGTACGGTATCCCTCACCCCCGCCGGACGCACCTTCCTCGCCTCCGTCGAACGTGCCCTCGCCGAGGTCGAGCGCGCCGCCGACGAGGTCCGTGCCGACGCCGACCCCACCACCGGCAAGGTCGCCTTCGGCTTCCTGCACACCATGGGCGCGGAGACCGTCCCGGGACTGCTGCACGCCTTCCGCGCCGACCACCCCCGCGTCCGCTTCAGCCTCGTCCAGAACTACGGCGAGGCGATGCTCGAACGGCTACGCGCCGGCGAACTGGACCTCTGCCTGACCTCCCCCGTCCCGGACGCCCCCGACCTCGTCGCCCGTCGCCTCGACGAACAGAAGCTGCGTCTCGTCGTCCCTGCCGACCACGCCCTGGCGTCCCGCCGCCGCATCCGCCTCGCCGAAGCCGCCGACGAAACCTTCGTCACCCTCGAACCCGGCTACGGCCTCCGCCGCATCACTGACGACCTCTGCCAGGAGGCCGGCTTCAAGCCGCGCGTCGCCTTCGAGGGCGAGGAGGCGGAAACCCTGCGGGGCCTGGTCGCGGCGGGCCTGGGGGTCGCCCTGCTGCCGCCACCGGCAGTGGCCCGCCCGGGAGTGGTGGAACTGACGGTGACGGCTCCGCGCGCGGCGAGAGAGATCGGCGTGGCGTGGCTGGACGGCCACCCGGACACACCCCCCGTGGCAGCCTTCAAGAAGTTCCTGCTCTCGAAACGAGGCAACCTCCTGCCCACCTGAGGGGCGTGAGGCCGTGTCACCGTGCGGCTCCGCCGCGTGGGCACGACCAGCCACACGCAACCCGCACCCGAAAGCCGGACCGCTATCTCCTGCTCCTGAGCGACTTACCGAACCCCGCAGCCAACGGCATCCGCAACCCCAAAGGAGGCGGAGCCGCCAGCGCGTCCGCCACCGGCCGCGCAAACGCCCGCCCGAACAGCGCCCCCATCACGAAGTCCTCGGCCAACGCATGCACTTCGTCCCGGTACTGATGCAACGAGTGACCATCCGCGTGCACTTCGAACCGGCACACATCCCGGTTCGCCTTCTTCGCCCGCGCCGCCAGCCGGAAGGACAG
The DNA here is from genome assembly GCF_040296605.1 of Streptomyces sp. NPDC002088. Taxonomy (NCBI): domain Bacteria; kingdom Bacillati; phylum Actinomycetota; class Actinomycetes; order Kitasatosporales; family Streptomycetaceae; genus Streptomyces; species Streptomyces sp. NPDC002088. The sequence goes on from NZ_JBEOXO010000021.1 coordinate 37,726, forward strand.
TTCGGGATAGGTGCGTTCGTCGTTCGTGCCGTGCACGATCAGCACCCGGCGCCCGACGAGCTGCTTCACCGGTTCGGGTGTCGCGGCCGCGTCCTCCTCGGGCAGCCAAGGCGCGATCGCCAGCACGGAGTTGACGGCCTCGTGGCCGCCCGCGCGGAGTGCGGCCCGGCCGCCCATGTCGACTCCGGCGAGGCAGACGGAGACGTCCCCGTAGCGTCGTACGGCCTCGTCGGCGGCCCAGGACGCGTCGCGCGCCAGGTGTGCCTCGCTGCCGTTCCAGCCGCGCCAGCGGTAGTGGACGACATGCGTGGCCAGGCCCTCCTCCCGGCCCGCGCGCGCGAGGCGGCGCCCCAACGCCCGTACGGAGGCGGCCGCGAGCATGGGTGCGGGTCTGCGGGAGGAGGTCTCCTCACCGCCGGGGAGCAGCAGCACCACCCCGCTCACCGACGTCGGCTCCGGACCGAGCGCCCGACCCAGCCGGGCTGTGCGAACCGGTGTCGCTTGCTGTGCCATGACAGAACAGTGTCAGAAGTCATGGTGTACACCACCCGTCTGTGGGGTCACCGTTACGTATCGGCGGCTGTGTACATCCGGCGATCTACGCGCGTAGGAGTTAGAGTGCGGAAATGACGAGCCAGACTGACCGGACCGGCACCACCCCGAGCTCTGACCAGATCCGCCGGGCGCCCAAGGTTGTGCTGCACGACCATCTCGACGGCGGCCTCCGCCCGGGGACCATCGTCGACCTCGCCCGGGCCACGGGCTATTCCCAACTCCCCGAGACCGACCCCGACAAGCTCGGCATCTGGTTCCGGGAGGCCGCCGACTCCGGTTCGCTGGAGCGGTACTTGGAGACGTTCTCCCACACTGTGGGCGTGATGCAGACCCGCGAGGCGCTCGTCAGGGTGGCCGCGGAGTGCGCCGAGGACCTCGCCGAGGACGGCGTCGTCTACGCCGAGGTGCGCTTCGCCCCCGAGCAGCACCTCGAGGGCGGGCTGAGCCTCGAAGAGGTCGTCGAGGCCGTCAACGAGGGCTTCCGGGAGGGGGAGCGGATCGCCCGGGGCAACGGTCACCGCATCCGCGTCGGCGCCCTGCTCACCGCCATGCGGCACGCGGCCCGCGCCCTGGAGATCGCCGAACTCGCCAACCGCTACCGCGACCTGGGCGTCGTCGGCTTCGACATCGCGGGTGCCGAGGCCGGTTACCCGCCCACCCGGCACCTCGACGCGTTCGAGTACCTCAAGCGCGAGAACAACCACTTCACCATCCATGCCGGCGAGGCCTTCGGCCTGCCGTCCATCTGGCAGGCCCTCCAGTGGTGCGGCGCCGACCGGCTGGGCCACGGCGTGCGCATCATCGACGACATCGAGGTCAAGGACGACGGGAGCGTCCGGCTCGGACGGCTCGCCTCCTATGTGCGGGACAAGCGCATCCCGCTCGAAATGTGCCCCAGCTCCAACCTCCAGACCGGGGCGGCGGCCTCGTACGCCGAGCACCCGATCGGGCTGCTGCGAAGGCTGCACTTCCGCACGACGGTGAACACGGACAACCGGCTGATGTCCCACACCAGCATGAGCCGGGAATTCGAGCACCTTGTCGAGGCGTTCGGTTATACGCTCGACGACATGCAGTGGTTCTCCGTCAATGCGATGAAATCAGCGTTCATTCCTTTCGATGAACGACTGGCGATGATCAATGACGTCGTCAAGCCCGGATATGCAGAGTTGAAGTCCGAATGGCTGTTCCAGCAGACCGCTTCCACCAGCGGCTCTGTGGCTACGGAGGGCTGATCTGGCGCTGTCGGGGTACGCGAAATGCGGACGGGCATTCACAATCCGTCCGCATTTCCGTGTTTGCGGCGGGCGGCGTGGCATGTTTACGGTCGTGGACCGCTCATATCCCCGTCATCCCATTTCGAGGACGCATTTACGATGAAGCAGTCTGCTGCCAAGACCCTCGGCGTCGCCGCCCTCGGTGCCGCCTTCGCCGCTGTCGGCGCGGGCGCCGCGAACGCCGCTCCGGCCGTTCCGGACGCCTCTCAGGCCCTGGACACCGTTACCAAGACGCTGCCGGCGGAGAGCACTGCCAAGGCGCTGCCGGGTGCCGGTGAGGCGCTGACGCAGGCGAAGCCGGCGCTCGACGCGGGCCTGGCCGCCGCCCCGGCCGCCACGGAGACGCTTGCCGGCGGCCCGGCCGACCAGGCCTCCACGCTGCTCGGCGGTCTGCCGCTGAAGGGGAAGCCCACTCAGGGCATCGGTGTGAACGGGATCCCGCTGGGCTGAGCAAGGCGCACACGCCGTTGGGGCGCACCCGGAAGCACCGGGTGCGCCCCAACGGCGTTCGCACGAAAGCCCCTCACCGGCGGCTGCTGCCTACCAGGCCACCTTCTGGGCCTTGTCCTCCGACGGCAGCAGGAACCACAGCGCGAGATAGAGCAGGAACTGCGGGCCCGGCAGCAGGCAGGAGGCCAGGAAGACCACACGCATCGTCGTCGCGGAGGTGCCGAAGCGCCGTGCCAGCGCTGCGCACACTCCGCCGATCATGCGGCCTTCGGTGGGGCGGGCAAGGGCGGTCATGTCGGCTCCTTCGTGAGCGTCGGTCCGAGGCCTCCCCGTGTGGCTGCCTCATCTGCCTACAACGCTACGGAGACGAAGCGGACCAAGCGTCGCTCTATGGTGCGATCCCGACCCTGGGAATCGTCGGGGTCCGACCCTGAGCCGCCTCCTGCCTGCGGACGGCCGCCCGGCGCCGGTGCTCCGTCCTGCGGCGGAGCCAGGAGCGTGCCGCGGGCACGACCGCGACATGCGCGAGGGCCACCCCCACGGTGTTCAGGAACAGTGAGTCGACGTCCACGACCTGCCCCGGCACGCCGGTCTGCAACAGCTCGATGCCCAGCGACAGCAGGGCCCCGGCGGTGACCGTACGCAGCAGGGACGCCGGCGGGGAGACGGCGAGGCGGCCGTGCGCCAGCGGCAGCAGCACGCCCAGCGGCGCGAGCAGCGCGAGCCCCTCACCGACAGGCCGGGCCGCCTCCGGCCAGCCCAGCGCCAGGTCGGCGCGGAGGCCGGCGAACGGCCGCAGGTTGGCGGGCATCACCCAGGGAACGTCCAGGGGCCGCAGCGTGAACCAGGCGACGAACGCGAGGTGCGCGACGAGGAGGACACCCCCTGCCACACGGATGCGGAACGCGGCGCTGCCGCCGCCCGAGCCTTGACGCTGCACGCCCCCCTAGACGCGCCCCTCGGCACGAACGGTTCCGGGATACCGCCCAGCACCCGGATGAGGCATCCGCCACACCCGTGGCTCAGCCGCCCGTGACCTCCGACGACGGCGGCTCCTGGCTCCCGGGCCGGGAACGGACCTCGTCCGTGCACTCGTAGCGGCGCAGCGGCTCGCCGCCGGTGGCCGGCCCGCCGAGGATCACCGAGCCGTCGCCCTCGGCCGCCGCCGAGTCGGAGAACGTACAGACGAGCTGTGCGAGGGCGTACGAGGTGAGGTCGCGAGGCGCGGTGCTCAGCCGCAGCGTGTCGTCCGGGTCCTTAGGGGCGGGGCCGCGCACCGACATGCCGCCGCGCACGTCCGTGGTGTACCCGGCCGCCTTCTCGGCGGACGACGGCGTCTCGGCGAGCTGGTCGAGCAGCCCCTGCGCCACCAGCACCCGGCGCTGCGAGTCGGCCGTACCGTCCGGAACGCGCACGGACCGGTCGACGGCCACCAGCGACGAGCCGCACAGCAGGAACACCTGCACCGGGACGCCGGGCGAGGTCTGCGTCGACGTGTCCGGCTCGGACAGCGTGCAGCGCACCCGCGAGGGCGCGGGACCGAAGTCGGTCGGCACCTCGGTGGACCGGATCCCGCACCCGGCGAGCAGCACGGCGAGCCCGGACAGCGCGAGCAGCCGGCCTACGGGGCGGGCGGTCGTGCGTACGGTCATGAGGCGTCCCCCTTCGAGCCCGAGCCGTCCTCCTCGGGCTCCTCGGCCTTCTCGGCCTCCGGCACCGGCTCGGACGTGTCCCGCGGCAGCCGCAGCGTGAACACCGCGCCGCCCTCGGGGGAGTTGGCGGCGGTGATCCCGCCGCCGTGGATGTGCGCGTTCTCCAGGGCGATGGACAGCCCGAGCCCGCTGCCCTCGGAGCGCGGCCGGGAGGCGCTGGCCTTGTAGAACCGGTCGAAGACGTGCGGCAGGACGTCCTCGGGGATGCCGGGCCCATGGTCGCGCACGCTGATCACGAGCTCGCCGCCGTTCCCGTCCGCGCCCCCGTCCTCGTTCCCGTCCGCGCCCTCGTCCCCGCTCCCGCCGGCCACCCGCACCGACACCCGCACCGGCGAACCGCCGTGCTTGAGCGCGTTGCCGATGAGGTTGGCCAGGATCACGTCCAGGCGGCGCGGGTCGATCCGGGCGTGGATGCCGCGCTCGGCGTCCAGCTCCACCGCGTCCAGCCAGGCACGGGCGTCGATGCAGGCGGTGATCTGGTCGGCGATGTCGACGTAGTCGACGACGAGCCGGGCGGTGCCCGCGTCGAAGCGGGTGACCTCCATCAGGTTCTCGACGAGATCGTTGAGCCGCCGCGTCTCGCTGACGACGAGCCGCACCGCCGGCTCGATCATCGGATCCATGCTCCCGGTCTCCGCCTCCAGCTCCTCCTCCAGCACCTCCGTCACGGCGGTGATGGCGGTCAGCGGCGTACGCAGCTCATGGCTCATGTCCGCCACGAACCGCCGCGACGCGTCGTCCCGCGCGGCCATGTCGGCGACCCGTTTCTCCAGGGCCTCGGCGGCCCGGTTGAACGTCCGTGAGAGATCGGCGAGTTCATCCGTCCCCGACACCCGCAGCCGCGTGTCCAGCTTGCCCTCGCCGAGCCGGCGCGCGGCGACTCCGAGCCGGTGCACGGGCTTCAGTACGGTCGTGGCGGCGGCCTGCGCGAGCAGCGCGGCGCCGATCAGCGCGAGACCGGTGGCGATGCCCAGCGACCAGGCCAGCGAGTTGAGGTCCTTGGCCTCCGGTTCCAGCGACTTCAGCATGTAGCCGGTCGGACCACCGCCGATCACCTTCGTCCCGGCGACCAGATACGGCGTGCCGTCGTCGACGACCCGCTGCCAGTACAGGTGGTACGGAGACTTGTTGCCTGCCGTGACGTCCTGCTCCTTGTTCACGGCGGTGCGCAGCGAGGCGGGCACCTCCTGGAGCGAGAAGCCGTTCAGGCCGCCGGAGTTGCCGTAGACGGCCTTGCCGCTCGCGTCCTCGCCGACGAGCAGCACGCTGAAGCGCTGGCTGCTGTTGGCCATCTGGCCCGCGATGTGCTGCAGTTCGTCCTGCGTCGGGTGTTCCGGCAGCGTACCCGCGCGGTTCTGCATCTCCTGCTGGAAGTCGCGCAGCACCGCGTCCTGGGTGCGGGTCAGCACCGCCTCGCGGTTGAGCCAGTAGGCGATTCCGGACGCGGACACGGCGGCGGTCAGCGCCACCAGCCCGAAGACCACGACTAGCCGTAGCCGCAGACTGGTGAAGCGCAGCCGCGACCAGGCTCCCTTGCGAGCCGCGACCCAGCCGCGGACCCCCCCTTGCGCACTCGTCATTACTGAGGCGCGTCCAGGCGGTATCCGACACCACGCACGGTACGGATCAGCGTCGGGGACGACGGCACGTCCTCGACCTTGGCGCGCAGCCGCTGCACACAGGCGTCCACGAGCCGCGAGTCACCGAGGTAGTCGTGCTCCCACACCAGCCGCAGCAGCTGCTGCCGCGACAGCGCCTGCCCCGGCCGCCGGCTCAGCTCGAGCAGCAGTCGCAGCTCGGTCGGGGTCAGCTGGAGGTCCTCGCCGTTCTTCGTCACGGTCATCGCCGCGCGGTCGATGACGAGGGACCCGTAGGTCGCCGCGTCGTTCGCCTCGCGCTCGCCGCGTCGCAGCACGGCCCGGATCCGGGCGTCGAGCACCCGCCCCTGGACCGGCTTGACGACGTAGTCGTCGGCACCGGACTCCAGCCCGACCACCACGTCGATGTCATCGCTGCGCGCGGTCAGCAGAATGATCGGCAACTGGTCCGTGCGCCGGATGCGCCGGCACACCTCGAACCCGTCGATGCCGGGCAGCATCACGTCCAGCACGATCAGGTCCGGCCGCTGCTCGCGCAACAGCTTCAGACCGTCCTCACCGCTGGCAGCGGTCGCCACACGGTGTCCCTGGCGCGTCAGTGAGAGCTCCAGGGCCGTACGGATGGCGTCGTCGTCCTCGATCAGCAACAGGGAAGGCACGGGGCTCATTCTGGCCCATGGTGGGGTGGGGTTTCGACACCTGGAGCGCTCGCACACATCTCCCGCAAGTGATCAAGGGCGCGCGTGCGCCCGCGGAGCCCTACCGCGCGCCTCTGTGGCAGCGCTGTGTCGTACACACGAGGGACCCCTGTGACAGGTCTGTGACAGTCGGCGGACACGGCCATGAAGTGGCCCGGGCAAGCTTTTCGGCACAGGCAAGAAAGCAAGACGCGACAAGCCGAACACCGGAAGTCCACGACGGGGGGCGCGAGATGAACAAGCTGCACAGCACCAGCACCAGCGCAGTGATCACGCGTCTGCACGACGTCACCCGGGGTTCCGAGAAGTCCGGCGCCGTGAGCGGGCGGGGGTGCGCTCGCGGCGCCGGGCGTCAGCACACCGGGTTCATGACGGTGGTCGACGCACACACGGGGGAAGCGGCTCACGGGGGAGCCGCGTACAGGGAGGACACGGGGGAGCGTCGTTCGCTGTCGGAGGCGGAGTTCACCGCCTACGTCCAGGAGCGCCGCGCCTCCCTGTACGCAACCGCGTACCACCTCACCGGCGACCGCTTCGAGGCCGAGGACCTGCTGCAGAGCGCGCTGTTCTCGACGTATCGGGCGTGGGACCGGATCAGTGACAAGGCCGCGGTCGGCGGATACCTCCGCCGCACCATGACCAATCTGCACATCAGCGCGTGGCGCCGCCGCAAGCTGAACGAGTACCCGACCGAGGAACTGCCGGAGACGGCCGGTGACACGGACGCGATGCGCGGCACCGAGCTGCGCGCGGTCCTGTGGCAGGCGCTGGCCCGGCTGCCCGAGCTTCAGCGGACGATGCTGGTCCTGCGTTACTACGAGGGCCGGACCGACCCGGAGATCGCGGAGATCCTCGACATCAGTGTCGGCACGGTGAAGTCCAGCATCTGGCGGTCGCTCCGCCGGCTGCGCGAGGACGAGGTCCTCAGCTTCGGCCGTGACGAGGAGGACGCCTTCGGGGAGCTTGTCGCCTGAGGGTTATGGGGGAGAAGTACCGGGGGGCCCGTACCGGGGGGTGCGGGGAGCGGTACCGGGGGGATCCGGGGGGGATCAGCGGGGAAATCACGGGGGAGCTCTGCCGCGCGGGTAACGGGGGACGCGGGGGAGCGACAAGGGAAGCGGGACTGGAGGGCCGGGGGGTCCGTCCAGTCCCGCTTTTGTTCTGTCCTACGGTGCTGAGGTCGCCGGTTTCGCCTGCACGTTCCGGCCCACGGCTGCGGCGGCCATCCTGCTCAGGGCCTCGTCCCGGTCGCAGGCGTACGCACCCAGGGCGGTCTGGCGGGCGATGATCGAGCGTTCCGCGCGCATCAGGCGCCAGCCGCGACGCAGCAGGAACGGCACCGACTTGCGGCCCTCCTTGAGGTCGCGCAGGAAGCGGCGGCGGAACGTGGTGAGCGGCCCGCGGGTCAGGCACAGGGCGTCCGCCAGGACGCCCAGTTCCCGGCAGCGCTCCACGATCTCGGCCGCGAAGATGCCCTCGGCGATGAACAGCGGGGTCCGGCCGATGCTCAGCGTCTCCGCGCCGGTGCGGGCGCTCAGCGAGATGTCGTACACCGGCACGCTCGTCGAGCCGGTGGCGCACAGCCGGGTGATGGCCTCGATCGCGACGTCCGCGTCCCACGATCCGGGGTGGTCCCAGTCGATGTCGGAACTCCCCGCCACCAGAGGCAGTGTCGGGTCGTCGCCCTCCTTGTAGAAGTCGTCGAGGCGCAGCACGGGCAGCCCGGAGCGGGCGGCGACAAGGGACTTGCCCGAGCCCGAGGGGCCGCAGAGCAGGACGACGCGGGCGGGTGACGGGGGATGAGGGCTCACGGAACACCAGTTTGAGGCATGGTGCGCCCTGCTGCCGACCCCGCGGGTCGGCTTTGAAGCACGCGTCACACCTCAACTACCCTTCGTGTTGTTCGCATTACCTTGCGCAGCGAGAAGGTGGCACCAGCGATGGCACTGCACGACTTCCCCCACTCCCCGACCGGCCGGCGCGTCCTGGTCGCCCTCGCGACCGCGGGGGTGGCCCTCGGGGCGGGCGCGGCAACGGCCGCCGCGGCCGCCGACCCGGTGGCCGACGGGGCAGGCGCGAAGCCCACGTCGGCCGGCCGGCTCGACCCCCAGGCGGGCCTGCAGGGTGTCCGCGGCTCGGTGCGGTACGTCACCGGCCCGGTTCAGGAGCTCAAGCCCAACCCCCTTGCGGACACCGGCGTCGACCCTCTCGACAACGGCGTCGGCACCCAGGTCGCCGACTTCCAGCCGGTGACCTCGCAGGCGGTCACCCGGCCGGTGGCGCAGGCGAAGTCGGTCCGCAGCGTTCCGGTGGCGGGTCAGGCGATGGGGCTGCTGCTCGGCGGCTGACCACGGCAGGCAGAGCCGCAGACAGAGAGCCGCAGGCAGAGAGCCGCGCCTCCCCCGGACGGAGGGGAGGCGCGGCTCTCCGGTCTCTGGCGGCGGGCAGGTCAGTAGGAGGACCCGGACGCGCCCAGCGAACCCGTCGGGTGCCAGACCGTCTTCGTCTCCAGGAAGGCCGTCATGCGGTCGGTGCCGGGGGTCGCCGAGTAATCCACAGGCTGTGGACGGAGTGCCCGCTTCAGGTTGTCCGCCGCCGCGATCTCCAGCTCCTTCGCCAGTACGTCGTCGGCGCCCGCGAGGTCGATCGCGTTGACGTCCTGGTGTGCCGCGAGGGACGGCGCGATCTCCGCCGTACGGCCCGAGAGGACGTTGACGACACCGCCGGGGAGGTCGGAGGTGGCCAGTACCTCGCCCAGCGACAGCGCCGGGAGCGGGGACTTCTCGGACGCGATCACGACCGCCGTGTTGCCGGTCGCGATGACCGGGGCGACGACGGACACCAGGCCCAGGAAGGACGACTCCTGCGGGGCCAGGACGGCGACCACGCCGGTCGGCTCCGGGGAGGAGAGGTTGAAGTACGGGCCCGCGACCGGGTTCCCGCCGCCGACCACCTGGGCGATCTTGTCGGTCCAGCCCGCGTACCAGACCCAGCGGTCGATCGTCGCCTCCACCTGGTCGGCGGCCTTCGACTTCGACAGGCCCTCGGCGTCGGCGACCTCGTGGACGAACTGTCCCTTGCGGCCCTCCAGCATCTCCGCGACGCGGTAGAGGATCTGGCCGCGGTTGTACGCGGTCGCGCCCGACCAGGCGCCGAACGCCTTGCGGGCCGCGACCACCGCGTCACGGGCGTCCTTGCGTGAGGACTGGGGTGCGTTGGCCAGCCACTTGCCCTTTGAGTCCGTCACCTCGTACACCCGGCCGCTCTCGGAACGCGGGAACTTCCCGCCCACGTACAGCTTGTAGGTCTTGAAGACACTGAGCCGATCAGACATCGAGGTACGCCTCCAGGCCGTGGCGACCGCCCTCGCGGCCGAAGCCCGACTCCTTGTAGCCGCCGAAGGGCGAGGTCGGGTCGAACTTGTTGAACGTGTTGGACCAGACGACACCGGCGCGCAGCTTGTTCGCGACGGCCAGGATCCGGGAGCCCTTCTCCGTCCAGATGCCGGCGGAGAGGCCGTACTGCGTGTTGTTGGCCTTGGCGACAGCCTCGTCGGGCGTACGGAAGGTGAGGACCGACAGCACCGGGCCGAAGATCTCGTCGCGGGCGATGGTGTGCGCCTGGGTGACGTTCGTGAAGAGCGTCGGGGCGAACCAGTAGCCGGAGGAGGGGAGTTCGCAGGCGGGGGACCAGCGCTCGGCGCCCTCCGCCTCGCCCTGCTCGACGAGCGAGGTGATGCGCGAGAGCTGCTCGGCGGAGTTGATCGCGCCGATGTCCGTGTTCTTGTCCAGCGGGTCGCCCAGGCGCAGGGTCGACAGGCGGCGCTTGAGCGAGTCCAGCAGCTCGTCGTGGATCGACTCCTGGACCAGGAGACGGGAGCCCGCGCAGCAGACCTGGCCCTGGTTGAAGAAGATGCCGCTGACGATGCCCTCGACGGCCTGGTCGATCGGGGCGTCGTCGAAGACGATGTTGGCGCCCTTGCCGCCCAGTTCGAGGGTGAGCTTCTTGCGGGAGCCGGCGACCGTGCGGGCGATCTCCTTGCCGACGGCCGTGGAGCCGGTGAAGGCGACCTTGTCGACGTCCGGATGGGCGACGAGCGCGGCGCCCGTGTCGCCGTAGCCCGGAAGGATGTTGACGACGCCCTTGGGCAGGCCGGCCTGGCGGCAGATGTCCGCGAAGAAGAGCGCGGACAGCGGGGTCGTCTCGGCGGGCTTGAGCACCACCGTGTTGCCGGTGGCGAGGGCGGGCGCGATCTTCCACGCCAGCATCAGCAGCGGGAAGTTCCAGGGGATGACCTGGCCCGCGACACCCAGCGGGCGCGGAGCGGCGCCGAAGCCGGCGTGGTCGAGCTTGTCCGCCCAGCCCGCGTAGTAGAAGAAGTGCGCGGCGACCAGCGGGAGGTCGGCGTCGCGGGTCTCCTTGATGGGCTTGCCGTTGTCCAGGGTTTCCAGGACGGCCAGTTCGCGGCTGCGCTCCTGGATGAGGCGGGCGATGCGGAACAGGTACTTGGCGCGCTCGGTACCGGGCAGCGCCGACCACTTCTCGAAGGCCTTGCGGGCGGCCCGCACGGCGCGGTCGACGTCCTCGGTGCCGGCCTGGGCGACCTCGGAGAGGACCTCTTCGGTGGAGGGGGAGACGGTCTTGAAGACCTTGCCGTCGGCGGCCTCGGTGAACTCGCCGTCGATGAAGAGCCCGTAGGAGGGGGCGATGTCGACGACGGAGCGGGACTCGGGCGCCGGTGCGTACTCAAATGCGGAAGCCATGATGGATCAGTCCACCGTCACGTAGTCGGGGCCGGAGTAGCGGCCGGTGGCCAGCTTCTGGCGCTGCATCAGCAGGTCGTTCAGAAGCGAGGAGGCGCCGAAGCGGAACCAGTGGTTGTCCAGCCAGTCCTCGCCGACGGTCTCGTTGACCAGGACGAGGAACTTGATCGCGTCCTTGCTGGTGCGGATGCCGCCGGCCGGCTTCACGCCGACCTGGACGCCGGTCTGGGCGCGGAAGTCGCGCACGGCCTCCAGCATCAGCAGGGTGTTCGCGGGGGTCGCGTTCACGGCGACCTTGCCGGTCGAGGTCTTGATGAAGTCGGCCCCGGCCAGCATGCCGAGCCAGCTGGCGCGGCGGATGTTGTCGTACGTCGACAGCTCGCCGGTCTCGAAGATGACCTTGAGGCGGGCGTTCGTCCCGCAGGCCTCCTTCACGGCGGTGATCTCGTCGTACACCTTGAGGTACTTGCCCGCGAGGAACGCCCCGCGGTCGATGACCATGTCGATCTCGTCGGCGCCCGCGGCGACGGCGTCGCGCACGTCGGCCAGCTTCACGTCGAGGGCGGCGCGGCCCGCCGGGAAGGCGGTGGCGACCGAGGCGACCTTGACGGACGAGCCGGCGACGGCCTCCTTCGCGACGGTCACCATGTCGGGGTAGACGCAGACGGCGGCCGTGGCGGGGGTCGTCCGGTCCGTCGGATCCGGGTGGACCGCCTTGGCGCCGAGCGCCCGGACCTTGCCCGAGGTGTCCGCGCCTTCCAGCGTCGTCAGGTCGACCATCGAGATGGCGAGGTCGATGGCGTACGCCTTCGCGGTGGTCTTGATGGATCGAGTGCCGAGCGAGGCGGCGCGCGCCTCCAGGCCGACCGCGTCGACGCCGGGCAGCCCGTGGAGGAAGCGGCGCAGCGAGCTGTCGGACGCGGTGGCGTCAGCGAGAGCGTGTGCTGTGGGTGCAGTGATGGGCATGGTCACCAGACGAGCATATCTACGCGCGTAGCAGCTGTACACCCCCGGATGCTCGTCTCGAGCGGAGGCACCGCGGACGAGCGCCGTCGCGGGCGTCGGGCAGAATCGGGACCATGACGACCCCCGAGCATCAGTCACCAGCGCCGCAGCCCTCGGTACCCGGGTCCAGGGACCGCATCTACCGGTCGGCCCAGGGCCTGGTCGGCGGGGTCCTGCTGCTCGCCCTCGGCGGCTGGCTCGGCATCGACGCCCTCTTCAGCGGGCACGGCAGCACTCCGTGGCTGGCGCTCGCCGCGATGATCCTCTTCGTGCCGCTGGTGGTCGCCTTCACGCTGCGGCCTGCCGTCTTCGCCAACAACGACCGGCTGCGCGTCCGCAACCCCTTCCGGGTCGTCGTGGTGCCCTGGGGCGAGGTCGCCTCGCTGCGCTCCGCGTACTCCAACGAGGTGGTCACCAAGTCCGGGACCAAGTACCAGCTGTGGGCGGTGCCCGTGTCGCTGCGGGCGCGGAAGCGGGCGGTGCGGCAGCAGACGCGGGCGGAGTCCGGCGGACGCCGGGGCGGGCTGTTCGGCGGTGGCGGTGTGGCGGGCGGTCTGGGCGGTATGGACCTCACGGGCGGCGCGGGGAGCGGGCCGGCGGCTGACGTGGGTCCGGTGCGCGCCGAGACCGACAAGATCATGGACGAGCTGCGCGAGATGCTGAAGGCGCGGGAGAAGGCCACGGCCTCGCAGGGGGAAGTGACCGTGCGCTGGGCGTACGAGGTCATGGGGCCGATGGTGGTCGGAGCGGTGCTGCTGGCGGTTCTGCTCGCGGTCAAGTGAGCGCGGGTCATCCGCGAGGCATCCGGGAGTGAGCCCCGACTGAGGCGGGGCCGCCCGGGTCGGTGAACTCACAGGTTCCTCGGCCATGATCTGCTCCCCGCCTCGGCCGCGACCGCCATTCCCCCACCCGGAGACGGAACCGAGGGCCGCTGCACAACCACCCTCGTGGTCCGAGTGTCTGGGAAGCGATGAGTACGAACGTCCGGCGGTCGCTGCCCGCCACCGCGATACCCGACGGCTGTCTCCCCTGGAACGGGGAACAGGCACGCCGGTGGATACAGGTATTGCCGCCGAGGTGGGTGCCGGTGCGATGGGTCGGCTTGCCGGTCCTCAAGGTGGTGCTGCTGACGGGCGCGCTGGCCGCCCTGGGCCTGACCGAGGCCGGACTGCCGGAGTACCTCGCGGCGCTCGCCGCGCTCCACCTCGTCTGGTTGCCGCTGCGGCCCGAGATCGTACGGGTGTCGGCGCCGGCCTTGGCCCTCGTGGCCGTCGTCCAGCGTCCCGCGCCGGTGCTTGCCGTGGTCGCCGGTGCGCTCCTGCTGGCAGGGGGCTCCTGGACGATCGCCGCACTGCGGCTGCGGGCGCGGGCGGCGCAGCGGGAGGCGGCGCTGGCCGCGGCCGGCGGCGTGACCGCCCCGCTGCCGGACGCGGATCGGCCCCTCGGGCGCGGCCGGCTCCTCTCCGGGCTCGGGATCGCCCTGATCCTGGCGGGCGCCCCGCTGATCGCGACCGCCGGGATGTGGAACGTGTCGGAGCAACGACAGGCGGCGGCTGTCGCCGGCTTCTTCGTGGCCGGGCTGGGCGCCACCACGCTGCTCTCCGGGGTGCTGGGCCGGCGGCGGGCCACCGCACTGCGCGCCGCGCCGGCGCCCGTCCTGCGCGTCCTGATGCGCGAGGACGAGCACGCCGACGCGGAGGTCTTCGCGGCGGACGACGTGGCGGGTCTGCGACCGCTGTTCACCGTCGCCACGACCGAGCTGGACGACGACACGGATGACGACGAGGACGAGGCGGACGACAGGGCGAAGCTGGAGGAGGTTCTCGACCGGCTCGACGACGACCAGCCCGGGCCACTGCGTGAGGCCGTCCTGTACGGGGCGCCGTACGAGGGCGCCGAGGTCGTACTCGTCAGCGCCGCGGTGAAGCCGGGCGACCCGCCGGTGGCGGAACGGTCGTCCGGGCCCGTACGACCGCTGTCGGAGGGCGGCGTACGGCGCCGGCTCAAGCGGGAGAAGCGAACAGCCGCCCGGGCCGCGGCGGACGACGAACAGCACCTCGGCCTGGTGGCGGCCGCGCGCTTGACGAAGACGGTGCCGGTACGGCGCTGGCGTGCGGGCGCGGTGGACTGGCTGGCCGCTTTTCTGATGGTGCAGTGGGGCGTCTGGGGCTGCTGGGGGACGTTCACCGACGCGGACACCAGCCTGTGGCACTGGCAGCAGATCGCCACCGCCATCCTGGGCCTGTTCGGCGCGGCCCGCGTCCCCGTGAAGCTGTGCTGGCGCATCACCGCCGACCGCACCGGGCTCTGGCTGAACGGCCTGCGCGGGACCACCCACATCCCGTGGGACGACGTTCGCTCGGTCCGCCGGGAGTCCTTCGAGCTGAAGTTGCGCCGGCGCGGGGGCGAGTCCTGGGCGGTCTCCGCGCCCCGCTGGGCCCGGTTCCAGCGCATGCGCGGCCTGACCCACCCGTACGACGCCCTGGCCGCCGAAGTCACCGCCATGCACGCCGACCCCGCCCTGCGCCCCACCGGCGACAGCGAGGAACGCGAGCGGGGGCGCCCCCTGTGGCCGCTGGCCGTGCTGTTCGCCCTGCTGTGGATGACGGCGGTAGTGGGCAGCGAGTTGTGGTTCTAGGCCAGTTCCAGGCTGGGCGAGCGGGAGCGCCCCGGCGCGTAGGGATCAGATGCCGGCCGCCGCCGACAGGTCCCGCTTGATGTCCGCCAGCAGGGCGTCGGCCCGGGCGCGGGCCGCCGGGAGGTCGGCGTGAGTGCCGACGGGGACGACGACCTCCAGGTAGCACTTCAGTTTGGGCTCGGTGCCGCTGGGGCGGACGACGACGCGGGCGCCGTCGAGCGTGTAGCGCAGGCCGTCGGTGGGCGGGAGCGTGTCGGTGCCCCGGGTGAGGTCCTCGGCGCGGGTGATGGGCAGGCCGGCCAGTTCGGTCGGCGGCTGCTCGCGGAGCCGTCGCATGGCGTCGGCGATCACCGAGAGGTCCTCCACGCGGGCCGAGAGCTGGTCCGTGGCGTGCAGGCCGTGTTCCACGGCGAGGTCGTCGAGGAGGTCGAGAAGCGTGCGGCCCTCCTCCTTGAGCTCGGCGGCCAGTTCGGTGATGAGGAGGGCGGCGGTGATGCCGTCCTTGTCGCGTACGCCGTCGGGGTCGACGCAGTAGCCGAGGGCCTCCTCGTAGCCGTAGCGCAGGCCCTCCACCCGGGCGATCCACTTGAAGCCGGTGAGGGTCTCCTCGTACGGCAGACCGGCCTTCTCGGCGATCCGGCCGAGGAGCGAGGAGGAGACGATGGACTCGGCGAAGGTGCCGGTGGCTCCGCGCTGGACGAGGTGCGCCGCGAGGAGCGAGCCGACCTCGTCGCCGCGGAGCATGCGCCAGGCCCCGTTCTCCTTGACGGCCACGGCGCAGCGGTCGGCGTCGGGGTCGTTGGCGATGACCAGGTCGGGGTCGGTCTCGCGGGCCTTGGCGAAGGCCAGGTCCATGGCGCCGGGCTCTTCCGGGTTGGGGAAGGCGATGGTCGGGAAGTCCGGGTCGGGCTCGGCCTGCTCGGCGACGAGGACGGGCTCGGGGAAGCCGGCCCGGGCGAAGGCGGCGAGGAGGACGTCCTTGCCGACGCCGTGCATCGCCGTGTAGACGGTGCGGGCGGTGCGGGGGGAAGTGGGGGACAGGACGGCGTCCGTGCGGGCCAGGTAGGCGTTCAGGACGCTGTCGTCGAGGGATTCCCAGCCGGCCTCCGGGCGCGGGACGTCGTTCAGGGAGGCGATCGCGTCGATCTCGGCGGCGATCTCCGCGTCGGCGGGCGGAACGATCTGCGAACCGTCGCCGAGGTAGACCTTGTAGCCGTTGTCGCGGGGCGGGTTGTGGCTGGCGGTGACCTCGACTCCGGCGACCGCGCCGAGGTGCCTTATGGCGTAGGCGAGGACGGGGGTGGGGAGCGGGCGGGGGAGTACGGCGGCGCGGAGTCCCGCGCCCGTCATCACGGCCGCCGTGTCGCGGGCGAAGTCGGCGGACTTGTGGCGGGCGTCGTAGCCGATGACGACGAGGCCGTCGGTGCTGCCGTTCTTCTTCAGGTACGCGGCGAGGCCGGCCGCTGCACGGATGACGACCGAGCGGTTCATACGCATGGGGCCGGCGCCGAGTTCGCCGCGCAGGCCCGCCGTGCCGAACTGGAGGGTGCCGCTGAAGCGTGCGGCGAGCTCGGCGTGGTCCCCCGCGTCGATGAGCTCGGCGAGTTCCGCGCGGGTGTCCGCGTCGGGGTCCTCGGCCAGCCATGACGTGGCCCGTGCGATGAGATCGTCGTGCACGTTCGGTCCAACCTCTCGTCTTCTTCGTGCGAGTGCGTGCGGGTGCATGGGCGGTCGCGGCCCTGGGGGCCCTGCCCCCGGACCCCCGGCCCATGCCCGCCCACCACCCGACTCGACTCGGTTGGGTGAGAGGCGGAGGCCGAGGGGTACGTCGGGTTCCCTACAGGCGGCCCAGGACCTGGGCCAGCAGGGAGCCCATCCGGGCGGCGCTGTCGCGGCCGGCCTGGAGGACCTCCTCGTGGTTGAGAGGCTCGCCCGTCATGCCCGCCGCGAGGTTGGTCACGAGCGAGATGCCGAGCACCTCGGCGCCCGCCTCACGCGCCGCGATCGCCTCCAGGACCGTCGACATGCCGACGAGGTCCGCGCCGATGACGCGGGCCATGCGGATCTCGGCCGGAGTCTCGTAGTGCGGGCCGGGGAACTGCGCGTAGACGCCCTCCTCCAGGCTGGCGTCGATCTCCTTGCACAGGGCGCGCAGGCGCGGGGAGTAGAGGTCCGTGAGGTCCACGAAGTTCGCGCCGACGATCGGCGACGTCGCCGTGAGGTTGATGTGGTCGCTGATCAGGACCGGCTGCCCGGGACGCATGCCCTCGCGCAGACCTCCGCAGCCGTTGGTCAGGACCACGGTCTTGCAGCCCGCGGCCACCGCGGTGCGGACGCCGTGCGCGACGGAGGCGACGCCGCGGCCCTCGTAGTAGTGCGTGCGGCCCAGGAAGACGAGTGCGCGCTTCTCGCCGATCTTGTACGAGCGGATCTTGCCGCCGTGCCCCTCGACCGCCGGCGGCGGGAATCCGGGCAGCTCGGTGACCTGGAACTCGGCGTCGGGAGCCCCCAGGGCGTCGACGGCCGGTGCCCAGCCGGAGCCCATCACGAGGGCGACGTCGTGGGTCTCGGCGCCCGTGAGCTCGCGCAGGCGCGAGGCGGCCGCGTCGGCGGCGGCGTGGGGGTCGCCCTGGATGTCGTCCGGAAGAAGAGATGCGTTCACGCGATGAGGGTAGCCGGTTCAGGCCTACGCGCGTAGATGACGGAGCTCACCGGATGGCGATCGTTGTCTTGTCGTTTCCAACGAACAGCCCCGTGGGGGCGTTTTGGGCGAGGGTTCGGGAGAACGGTTCCGGAGCGAGGCTCGGCAGGGCTCAGCAGGGCCGCTTCCGCAGCTCCATCACATAGTCGTGCGGCGCCCCCGCCGACTCCGCCGCGTCCGCCACCTCACCCAGGTAGCGGGCGGAGGGCAGTCCGCCCTCGTAGCCGTTCAGTACGTACGCCCACGCCGACTCCTGCCCGTCCAGCGTGTGCACGCGCACCCGCACCCGGCGGTAGATGCCGAGGCCCACGCCCTCCCAGCGGTCCAGCGACTCCTCGTCCATGGGGGCGATGTCGTACAGCGCGACGAAGACCTGCGCGCCGGGGGACTCGACGACCGTGGCCAGCGCGCCCTCCCAGCCCAGCTGCTCGCCGCCGAACGTCAGTCGCCAGTTGTTCAGCCAGCCCGTCGCGCGCAGCGGCGAGTGCGGGGCGCGGCGGGACATCAGCCGCGCGTCGAGGTTGCCGGCGTACGCGGTGTAGAGCGACATGGGTCGAGAGTACGGCAGCCGCCACGCGCGTCACTCCCGTCCCGGCCGTACCCCTCGGTACCCCGCGCCCGGGCCCCCGGGCAGTAGCACCTCGAACCGTGCGGGAGAATGGAGTACGTGACTCGGATCGTGATCATCGGTGGCGGACCCGGCGGCTACGAAGCGGCGCTGGTGGCAGCGCAGCTCGGCGCGGAGGTGACCGTCGTCGACTGCGACGGTCTGGGCGGAGCGTCGGTGCTGACCGACTGCGTGCCGTCGAAGACTCTTATCGCTACGGCCGAGGTGATGACCACCTTCGACTCGTCGTACGAAGAGCTGGGGATCATCGTCGCCGACGACACCCCCCACATCGAGCAGTCCGCCCGGGTGGTCGGCGTGGACCTCGGCAAGGTCAACCGGCGTGTGAAGCGGCTCGCGCTCGCGCAGTCGCACGACATCACGGCCTCCGTGACGCGTGCCGGTGCGCGGGTCATGCGCGGGCGCGGCCGGCTGGAGGGCATGCAGGCTCTCGACGGCTCGCGCAAGGTCGTCGTCGCGGCCGCCGACGGCACCGAGGAGACCCTTGTCGCCGACGCCGTCCTCATCGCGACCGGCGGTCACCCGCGCGAGCTGCCGGACGCCCAGCCCGACGGCGAGCGCATCCTCAACTGGACCCAGGTCTACGACCTCACCGAGCTCCCCGAGGAGCTCATCGTGGTGGGTTCGGGTGTCACCGGTGCCGAGTTCGCCGGTGCCTACCAGGCGCTCGGCTCGAAGGTGACCCTCGTGTCGTCCCGCGACCGCGTGCTGCCCGGCGAGGACCCGGACGCCGCCGCCGTCCTCGAGGACGTCTTCCGCCGCCGCGGCATGAACGTCATGGCCCGCTCCCGCGCCTCCGCCGCCAAGCGCGTCGGCGACCGCGTCGAGGTCACGCTCGCCGACGGCCGGGTCATCACCGGCTCGCACTGCCTCATGGCCGTCGGCGCCATCCCCAACAGTGAGGGCATGGGTCTGGAGGAGGCCGGGGTCAAGCTCCGCGACTCCGGGCACATCTGGACCGACAAGGTCTCCAGGACCACCGCCCCCGGCGTGTACGCGGCCGGTGACGTGACGGGCGTCTTCGCCCTCGCCTCCGTCGCCGCCATGCAGGGACGTATCGCCATGTACCACTTCCTCGGCGACGCGGTGGCCCCGCTCAACCTCAAGACGGTCTCCTCGAACGTCTTCACCGACCCCGAGATCGCCACCGTCGGCTACAGCCAGGCCGACGTCGACGCCGGCAAGATCGAAGCCCGGGTCGTGAAGCTTCCGCTGCTGCGCAACCCGCGGGCCAAGATGCAGGGCATCCGGGACGGCTTCGTCAAGATCTTCTGCCGTCCGGGCACGGGCATCGTCGTCGGCGGTGTGGTCGTGGCGCCGCGCGCCTCGGAACTGATCCACCCCATCTCGATCGCCGTCGACAACAATCTGACGGTCGAACAGATCGCGAACGCGTTCACCGTGTACCCCTCCCTTTCGGGGTCGATCGCCGAGGTGGCACGGCAGCTGCACACCCGGAAGTCGGGCGACGAGGGCTGACGGCCGAAAGCGACTCCCCGCTGGTCACGGGGAGTTGTCGAGCATTCGTACGGCATAGTCGGCGCGACTAGGCCCTATACCACTCCGTGCCCTGCCATGCGAACAACTTCTGTTATTCGGCGCAAACTGCTGAAAGCAGACGGTCGTTGGGGTTACTGTCAGTTTCGTGTTCGCTGCAGAACGTCGCCAATTGATCCTCGAAATGGTGCGAGCGAACGGGGCCGTGTCGCTCCGTGAGCTCGCCCGCGTCGTCCAGACCTCCGAAGTGACCGTACGGCGGGACGTGCGCGCACTGGAGGCAGAAGGACTCCTCGACCGCCGGCACGGCGGTGCGGTACTGCCGGGCGGATTCACGCGGGAGTCCGGCTTTCCGCAGAAGTCTCATCTCGCGACCGCCGAGAAAACGGCCATCGCCGACCTCGCCGCCAACTTCGTGGAAGAGGGCGAGGCCATCGTGGTCGGGGCGGGAACCACCACACAGGAGCTGGCGCGCCGGCTCGCCCGGGTCCCCGGGCTGACCGTCGTCACCAACTCCCTCCTCGTCGCCCAGGCGTTGGCCCACGCCAACCGGGTGGAGGTCGTGATGACCGGCGGCACCCTGCGCGGTTCCAACTACGCCCTGGTCGGGAGTGGTGCCGAGCAGTCCCTGCAGGGGCTGCGGGTCTCGCGGGCCTTCCTCTCCGGCAGTGGTCTGACCGCCGAGCGCGGGCTGTCCACGTCCAACATGCTGTCGGCGTCCGTCGACCGGGCGCTCGTCCAGGCCGCAGCGGAGGTCGTCGTCCTCGCCGACCACACCAAGCTGGGTACGGACACCATGTTCCAGACCGTCCCCACCGACCTGATCACCCGCCTGATCACCGACGAACCCCCCGGCCACGACGACCGTGCCGCCACCGAGCTCCAGGCCCTCGCAGACCAGGGGGTGCAGATCGCCGTGGCCGGGGCGTCGGGAAGCCCGGGGGGTGATGCGGTCCCGGCGCGCCAGCAGCGCCGGGACGTGCCCCTCCCCGCCCCCCGCCGCGGCCAGGTCCCGGGTGCGGGCCCCGGCCTGAGGACCGCCGCGGTCCTGGGCGACCAGACACCGGCCACGGAACGGGCCCGCGTGGCGGACCTGCGACGCCGCTGAGACCTGCGGCGCCGGAGGGGGGCGCGGCGCTCCGCCTCTGCGGCCTCCGCCTCCGCGTGTGCGGCCATCGGCTCCGCCCTGCGGCCCTCCGTCCCCGCCCTGCCGTCCCCTGTCTCCGCTCTGTGGACCTTCATCCCCGCCCTGCCGTCCTCCATCTCCGCTCTGCGGTCCTCCGTGTCTGCTCTGCCGTCCCCCGTCTCTGTCCTGTGGACCTTCATCCCCGCCCTGCCGTCCCCCGCCCCCGCCCCCGCCCCCGCCCTGCGGATCTCCGTGCCTGCCCTGCCGTCACCGCCCCCGCAGCCTCCCCTGTGCCGCCGCCCCCACTGCTCCCACCTGCGCTTCTCTCGTGTCTCACCCTCCCGGTGAGCTCGCGCAAGAAGGCTTCCCGGGGCGCTCGGACGCCGTACCGTCGTCTCAGGGCTTCGGGCGGGAGCGGCGCCGGGAGAGTGTGATGGAGATCAGCGGGGCTGACGCGCGGCGCGTGCTGGAGCTGAGCCGTGAACTGGAGGACGCCACCAGTACGGAGGAGATGTGGGGGCGGGCCCTGTCCGCGGTGATGGAACTGGTGCCCGCCGACTCCGGACAGCGCTACTCCTTCTCCCTCGAGCCGCCGACCGCGTCCCTCTTCGCGGTCCCGTACGAAACCTTCCACCCGGACCCGAACGCCATCCACGAGCACCCCGAGGACCATCCGCTCACCGACGCCCTGCTGCTGACGACCGAGCCGCAGGCCTGGCGGGTGAGCGACGTCGCCAGTGACCGCCAGTGGTACGGCACCCACTGCTACAACCTCGACTTCCGCCCCTTCGGCATGCGCCGCCAGATCATCGCCAACGCCGCCGCCCGGCCAGGCCTCGCCGACGGCTACGCCCTCAACCGCAGCGGCAGCGACTTCTCCGAACGGGAACGCGATCTGCTGAGCTTCGCCCAGCTCCAGTTCGCCGGCCTGGAACGGCAACTGACCGCCCGGCAGCGCCTGCTCGCGCTCTCCGCCGCCGCCCTCGAACTCGCCGGCAGTCAGGGCTGCGGCCTCGCCCTGATCGACGAATCCGGCCGCCCCCAGCCCCTGAACGCCGTCGCCGCCGACCTCCTGTCCGCCGTGCACGACGACCCCCGGCTCACCGGAGGCACCTCCTTCACCACCCGCGACGTCGAGGTGCACCACATCCCCCCGGCCGCACCCGGACGCCCCGCCCTGCTCGTCCTGCGCGACCTCGCCCGCGGCCGCGCCGTGGCCCGGCTGTTCGGCGTCACCGAGCAGGAGCACCGCACCCTCCGCCACCTCCACAGCGGCCGTACGGCGACGGAGACGGCCCACCGGATGGGGCTCTCGCCGACCACCGTGCGGGGCTACATCGCCTCCCTGCACCGCAAACTGGAGGTCGGCCACACCGCCGCGCTGCTGCGCCGGGGACGCGACCTCGGGCTGCTCACGGACTGACCCGACACGACATGTCGCGACCCGTCAGAATTGACGGATGGTCATCGGCCACACCCCGCCGCTTCACTGACGGAAGGCGCCCCCGCACGGGGGCAGGCCGCAAGGGGGACTCCCATGACCACCACGCCGCCACGCGCACAGTCAGCAGCCACCACGGACCCCGGCCCGGCACCGGGCGTCGGCCGTATCGTCCTGGGGCTCACCGCGGTCCTCGGCCCGCTGCTGCTGGCCATCGCCACCGGCATCGTCCCGTACGGCACCGGCGACTCCGACGAGGACATCGTCAAGGACATCGCCGCCCACCGCACCCTCACCGAAGTCAGCGCCTGGGGCTGGATGCTCGGCGGGCTCGCCCTGGTGGTCGGCATCCTCGTGGTCGGCCTGCTCGCGATGCGGTACTCCCCGAAACTCGGCCTGTGGGGCCTGCTGCTGTTCGGCACCGGGCTGCTGGCGATCTCCTTCACCCCGTCGATGGACGTGGTGGCCCTCGGCGGCCTGGACAAGGGCGTGAGCCAGGACGCCCTGGTGAAGATCACGGACGGCACGTACGCGCTGCCGGTCGTGGGTGTCCCGACCCTGTACTTCGTCGCGGCGCACGTCGTCGGCGCGATCCTGCTCGGCACCGCCCTGCTGCGCGGCCGGGTGATCCCCGCCTGGGCCGCCTGGTCGCTGATCCTGGCCATGCCGATCAACGTGGCCGGATACGCGGGCAGCCTGATGCCCGTCACCGTCCTGTCGTTCCTGCTGCTGGCGACCGGCTTCGGCGCCGCCGGCCTCGTCGTCGTACGGCACGGCACCGGCTGGACACGCACCCCCTGAACCACCGGCACGGGGGACGGGGGAAACGAAACGCCCCGCGGACCGACTGCTCCGGTCCGCGGGGCGTTTCGACGTACGAGGGCGTCAGTCCTTGATCTCGCAGATCGCGGCGCCGGACGTGACGGACGCGCCGACGTCGGCGGTCAGGCCCTTGATGGTGCCGGAGCGGTGCGCGTTGAGCGGCTGCTCCATCTTCATCGCCTCGAGTACGACGACCAGGTCGCCCTCCTTGACCTCCTGGCCCTCCTCGACGGCGACCTTGACGATCGTGCCCTGCATCGGGGAGGCGAGGGTGTCGCCGGAGGCGACGGGGCCGGACTTCTTGGCCGCGCGGCGCTTGGGCTTGGCGCCCGCCGCGAGCCCGGTGCGGGCCAGGGTCATGCCGAGTGAGGACGGGAGGGAGACCTCGAGACGCTTGCCGCCGACCTCGACGACGATCGTCTCGCGGTCCCCGTCCTCCTCGGCCTCGCCGTCGGCGAGGGCCGCGAAGGGCTTGATCTCGTTGACGAACTCGGTCTCGATCCAGCGGGTGTGGACCGTGAAGGGGTCGTCGGAGCCGGTCAGCTCGGGGGCGAACGCCGGGTCCTTGACCACCGCGCGGTGGAACGGGATAGCCGTGGCCATGCCCTCGACCTGGAACTCCTCCAGAGCGCGGGACGCACGCTGGAGCGCCTGCTCGCGGGTGGCGCCGGTCACGATCAGCTTCGCCAGCAGGGAGTCCCAGGCCGGGCCGATGACGCTGCCGGACTCCACGCCCGCGTCCAGGCGGACGCCCGGGCCGGAAGGCGCGTCGAAGACGGTGACCGTGCCGGGGGCCGGGAGGAAGTTGCGGCCGGGGTCCTCGCCGTTGATGCGGAACTCGAAGGAGTGGCCGCGCAGGACGGGGTCGCCGTAGCCGAGTTCCTCGCCGTCGGCGATGCGGAACATCTCGCGCACGAGGTCGATGCCGGCGACCTCCTCGGTGACCGGGTGCTCGACCTGGAGGCGGGTGTTGACCTCGAGGAAGGAGATCGTGCCGTCGAGGCCGACGAGGAACTCGACGGTGCCCGCGCCGACGTAGCCGGCCTCCTTGAGGATGGCCTTGGAGGCGGTGTACAGCTGGTCGACCTGCTCGTCGGACAGGAACGGCGCGGGCGCCTCCTCGACCAGCTTCTGGTGGCGGCGCTGGAGCGAGCAGTCACGGGTCGACACGACGACCACGTTGCCGTGGCTGTCGGCGAGGCACTGCGTCTCCACGTGCCGCGGCTTGTCGAGGTAGCGCTCGACGAAGCACTCGCCGCGGCCGAAGGCGGCGACGGCCTCGCGGACCGCGGACTCGTACAGCTCGGGCACCTCTTCGAGGGTCCGGGCGACCTTCAGGCCACGCCCGCCACCGCCGAAGGCGGCCTTGATGGCGATGGGCAGCCCGTGCTCCTTGGCGAAGGCGACGACCTCGTCGGCGCCGGAGACCGGGTCGGGCGTGCCGGCCACCAGCGGCGCACCGGCGCGCTGGGCGATGTGCCGGGCGGCGACCTTGTCACCGAGGTCACGGATGGCCTGCGGCGGCGGACCGATCCAGATCAGGTCGGCGTCGAGGACGGCCTGGGCGAACTCGGCGTTCTCCGAGAGGAAGCCGTACCCGGGGTGGATGGCGTCCGCGCCCGACTCGCGCGCCGCGTTCAACACCTTGTCGATGTCGAGGTAGCTGGTCGCCGGCGTGTCACCGCCCAGGGCGAACGCCTCATCCGCGGCGCGGACATGCAGAGCGTCCCGGTCCGGGTCGGCGTACACGGCCACGCTCGCGATACCGGCATCCCGGCAGGCCCGGGCAACGCGGACAGCGATTTCGCCACGGTTGGCGATGAGCACCTTGCGCACGATTGAGGCTCCCTCCTTGAAACAAGCCGAGTTTAGGGACTGCCGACACGGCACTTCGACCCATCCCCAATGGTGAGCTTGCCCACACGGAGCGTGATGCGAGGCTCGCTCGACCCATGAAATCCCTTGTCGCACCTCGGTACGCAGGACTCCTCCCGGAAACCCTAGCCCTCCGGTGTGGTCAAGGTCTCTGTGAGAGCGTGCTGCGGCCCACTCCGTTTCTTTGTGGAGTCCCTACGAATGGCCCAATGATTCTTTGCCCTCGCCCGAACCCTTGTCCCGGGGTTTACCCGTTAGTAGCGTTCGCTCCCGAACGTACTAGGGGTAACAGCAGTCCTGCTCGGACGGCGGTCGAAAGTGGGTGGGCCGGTGGTGCGAAGACCGGTGGCGTGGGTGTTGGCGGTCGTGCTGTTCGTGGAGGCCCTGGGCATCGCGGCGGTCAACTGGTTCATGGGGGTCGTCGTGGACCGGCAGAACATGTCCCTGGCGGGCCTGGACCCCGACGTGATGTCGATGTCCTCGAAGATCGGCGGGATCGTCTTCGGGCTGTATTTCGCACTGTGTGGCCTGGTCGCGCTGCTCGTCGCCCTGCGGAACCGGGCGCCCGCCGGCTTCGGGCGGGTCCTGCTGATCAGCGCGGCCGTGGTGCACGGCCTGCTGGGCGCGTTCGCGTGGGGGCTGCTCGGCGTGACCCCCTTCGTGTTCATGCTGGTCGTGCTCGCGCTGATCGTGCTGCTGCTGATGACGTACGACCGTCAGGAGGGACCCGCGGCCGAGGAGCCCGGGAAGCCCGAGGAACCCCAGGACGGCTCCCCGCTCACCCCGCCGCCCGCGCCCAGCGCGACCTGATCAGCCTTCCCGGGACGTCCACAACTCCGTGATGCCGATGCCCAGTTCGGCCAGCAGCCGCCGCACGAGGGGCAGGCTGATGCCGATCACGTTGCCGTGGTCGCCGTCGATGCCCTCGATGAACGGCGCCGAGCGGCCGTCGAGGGTGAACGCCCCGGCGACGTGGAGGGGCTCGCCCGAGGCGACGTACGCGGCGATCTCGTCGTCGGTGGGGTCGCCGAAGCGGACGACGGTGGACGCGACGCCGGCCACGTACCGCTTGGCCGTCGTGTCCCAGACGCAGTGGCCCGTCTGAAGGGTTCCGGCCCGGCCGCGCATCGCCTTCCAGCGGGCGGTGGCCTCCTCGGCGTCGGCGGGCTTGCCGAGCGCCTGGCCGTCCAGTTCGAGCACTGAGTCGCAGCCGATCACCAGCGCGCCCTGGACGTCCGGCCTGGCCGCCACGACGGAGGCTTTCGCCTCGGCGAGGGCGAGCGCCAGCTCGGCGGGGGTGGGCGCGGTGACGGCGTCCTCGTCGACGCCGCTCACGAGTACCTCGGGGTCGAGTCCGGCCTGCCGCAGCAGTCCGAGCCGGGCGGGGGACTGGGAGGCGAGGACGAGTCGGCGGCGCGGCTGATCAGTCATGCGACCAGCGTATCGGCGGGGCCGCCCGCACGGCCGACCTGTTCACCTCGGTCCGGTTCAACTCAGCCCGATCACGATCATCGCGAGCACCATGGCCAGCGCCATGAGCACGCCGAGCCGCCGCAACATGACCTGCGTCTCGCGCAGTTCCTCCGGCGGCTCGTTCTCGGGGTCGGACCACAGCATGTGTCCCAGCCTGCGGCGATTCGGCACGGAGCGCCTGAGTACGCGTACTCAAACTTGCCCGCGACCTGTCCGTACGGCTGCCCGTACGGCGGCGGCCACCACCGGGGGTCCGGTGGTGGCCGCCGCCGTTGTGGCTGCTCCGTGGGCTAGCCGGGCCAGTACGTGCGGGCCCACGCCGACGGGCCCGGCCGGGGGACCGGGTGGCCGGCGATGCGGGCCGGGTCGGACCAGGAGTCCCGCGGGCCGGGCGCGCCGGGCGGCGTGGCTGCCGCCGCCGCGGCGCGCGCCCGGACCACCGCCAGTGCGGCGGCCAGCTCCTCCGGGGTCGGATTGCCCCGTACGACCTTGATCGTCACAACCGCTCCAGGGTCTAGAGGGGGATGTTGCCGTGCTTCTTCGGAGGCAGGGATTCCCGCTTGGTGCGCAGTTGACGCAGGCCGCGCACGATGTGCCGGCGGGTGTCCGACGGCATGATCACCGAGTCGATGTAGCCGCGCTCGGCCGCGATGTAGGGGTTGAGGAGGGTGTCCTCGTACTCCTGGATCAGCCGGGCCCGGGTCGCCTCCAGGTCACCGGTGGCCTCCGCGTCGGCGATCGTGCGGCGGTGCAGGATGTTGACCGCGCCCTGCGCGCCCATGACGGCGATCTGGGCGGTCGGCCAGGCGAGGTTGATGTCGGCGCCCAGGTGCTTGGAGCCCATGACGTCGTAGGCGCCGCCGAAGGCCTTGCGGGTGATCACCGTGATGAGCGGGACGGTGGCCTCGGCGTAGGCGTAGATCAGCTTGGCGCCGCGGCGGATGATGCCGTCGTGCTCCTGGTCGACGCCGGGCAGGAAGCCGGGCACGTCCACGAAGGTGAGGACCGGGATGTTGAAGGCGTCGCAGGTCCGCACGAAGCGGGCGGCCTTCTCGGACGCCTTGATGTCCAGGCAGCCGGCGAACTGCATCGGCTGGTTGGCGACGATGCCCACCGGGTGGCCCTCGACCCGGCCGTAGCCGGTGACGATGTTCGGCGCGAACAGCGGCTGCGTCTCGAAGAACTCGCCGTCGTCCAGAACGTGTTCGAGCACCGTGTGCATGTCGTACGGCTGGTTCGCGCTGTCCGGGACGAGCGTGTCCAGTTCGAGGTCCTCCGCGGTGACGGACAGGTCCGCCTCCTCCGGGAAGACCGGGGGCTCGGAGAGGTTGTTGGACGGCAGGTACGACAGCAGCTGCTTGATGTACTCGACGGCGTCCTTCTCGTCCCCGGCCATGTGGTGCGCCACGCCCGACACGGAGTTGTGGGTGCGGGCACCGCCCAGCTCCTCGAAGCCGACGTCCTCGCCGGTGACGGTCTTGATGACGTCCGGGCCGGTGATGAACATGTGCGAGGTCTGGTCGACCATGACCGTGAAGTCGGTGATGGCGGGCGAGTAGACGGCGCCGCCGGCACACGGGCCCACGACCAGGCTGATCTGCGGGATCACGCCCGACGCGTGCGTGTTGCGGCGGAAGATCTCGCCGTACGCGCCCAGCGAGGCGACGCCCTCCTGGATCCGGGCGCCACCGGAGTCGTTGATGCCGATGACCGGACAGCCGGTCTTCAGGGCGAAGTCCATGACCTTGACGATCTTCTGCCCGTAGACCTCGCCCAGGGCGCCGCCGAAGACGGTGAAGTCCTGGGAGAAGACGGCCACGGGGCGCCCGTCGACGGTGCCGTAGCCGGTGACGACGCCATCGCCGTACGGGCGTTTCTTCTCCAGGCCGAAGTCCGTCGAGCGGTGGCGCGTGAACTCGTCGAACTCGACGAAGGAGCCCTCGTCGAGCAGCAGCTCGATCCGCTCACGGGCCGTCAGTTTGCCCTTGGCGTGCTGCTTTTCGACGGCACGTTCCGAACCGGCGTGCGTCGCTTCCTGGATACGGCGCTGGAGATCCGCCAGCTTGCCCGCGGTGGTGTGGATGTCGATCTCTTCCGGCTCGGACATCGGGATGCGGCTCCCTGCCTGCTCAAAAGGGGGGACGGTTACTCATCCGTAGCGTAGTGGCGTGCCTACCAATCGGCAGTGCGGCGTTTACCACACCTAGGGTGGCTTGCATGACGCCGCGAGATGCCTCAGACGGAAATGACAGCCGCTGGTCCGATCTGGACCGTCCGCCCCTCAATGCGGCCGCGTTGCGCCGCGCGCTGGTGCGCGAGGGAGGCCTGTGGACAGAGGTGGAGGTGGTGCAGCAGACCGGTTCCACGAACTCCGATCTGGTGGCCCGGGCCGTCGGGGACAAGGCGGCCGAGGGTGCGGTCCTTGTCGCGGAGGAGCAGAGCGCCGGGCGCGGCCGCCTGGACCGCCAGTGGACGGCGCCGGCCCGTTCCGGCCTGTTCTTCTCCGTGCTGCTGCGGCCCAGCGACGTGCCGGTGGCCCGCTGGGGCTGGCTGCCGCTGCTCACCGGAGTGGCCGTGGCTACGGGGCTGGCCCGCGCGGCCGGCGTGGACACGGCCCTGAAGTGGCCCAACGACCTGCTGGTCACGATCGGGGGCGAGGAGCGCAAGGCGGGCGGGATCCTCGCGGAACGCGCCGGGGACGACGGGGTCGTCGTCGGGGTCGGCATCAACGTCACCCTCCGAGCGGAGGAGCTGCCCGTGCCGCAGGCGGGTTCGCTGGCCCTGGCCGGGGCAGTGACCACCGACCGGGATCCGCTGCTGCGGGCCGTGCTGCGGTCCCTGGAGGACTGGTACGGGCGCTGGCGGGCCGCCGGGGGCGATCCGGCGGCCAGCGGCCTCCAGGAGGCGTACGCGGCGGGCTGCGCGACGCTCGGCCGGACCGTACGGGCCGAGCTGCCGGGCGACCGCTCGATTGTCGGCGAGGCGGTGGCGGTCGACGGGGACGGACGGCTGGTGCTGGCCACGGGCGAAGGGGTACAGGAGCCGGTGGGCGCGGGCGACATCGTCCACCTCCGGCCGGCTTAGGGCGCGTGGGGCTCCGCCCCGGGCTTCTTCGGTGGGCTCGGGGCGCGGGGGGCTTCGCCTGGGCTTCTTCGGTGGGCTCGGGGCGCGGGGGGCTTCGCCCGGGGCTTCTTCGGTGGGCTCAGGAGGCTGGGGGCTCTGCTCCGGGCTTCTCCGGTCGGGTCTGGGGGCCGGGGGCTTCGCCCCGGACTCCTCCGGTCGGCCTAAGCAGCCTTGACGAAGACGGGTGCGGTATCGCGCCCCGTAAGGGGCGCGGGGCTGTGTCGATATGCGGCTCCGCCGCGTGGGCGCGACCAGCCTCCACCGGCCCGCGGGTTCGTCATCGCGCTTCCAGCGGAGCGCTCAGCCGCCGGGGGCTTCGCGCCGGGCTCCGGTCTTCGCCCGTCCGCCGCCCGACTCGCTCGGCCGGGAGGCCCAGCTCGTAGGGCTGTCGGTGACTGACGGAGTGAGCTGGCGCACACCTGCCGTAGAGTAAAGGCCGGTCGATACCTGACCGTGACAGATCGGAAGGGCAGCAGGCGTGACCGTCGACGACACGGGCTCCGGCACGGGCGCGCACGGCCGGGTGGACCCTCCCCCACTCTCGACTTCGCACGAGCGGGGGGACACCCACGCCGCGGACGCCGACGCCGAATCCGGCGAGGACCCGCTCGCCCTGCGCCTGGAGCAGCTCATCCTCGGCGCCGAGCGGCGCTACACCCCCTTTCAGGCGGCCCGCAGCGCCGGCGTCTCCGTGGAGCTGGCCACGCGCTTCTGGCGGGCCATGGGGTTCGCCGACATCGGCCAGGCCAAGGCGCTCACCGAGGCGGACGTACTCGCGCTGCGGCGGCTGTCCGGTCTCGTCGAGGCGGGGCTGTTGAGCGAGGCGATGGCGGTGCAGGTGGCGCGCTCCACCGGGCAGACCACCGCCCGGTTGGCGGAGTGGCAGATCGACTCCTTCCTGGAGGGCCTGACCGAGCCGCCCGAGCCGGGGATGACCCGCACCGAGGTGACGTACCCCATCGTCGAGCTGCTGCTGCCCGAGCTGGAGGAGTTCCTCGTCTACGTCTGGCGGCGGCAGCTCGCCGCGTCGGCCGGGCGGGTCGTGCAGGCCACCGACGACGAGGAGATGGTCGACCGGCGGCTCGCCGTCGGCTTCGCCGATCTCGTCGGGTTCACGCGGCTGACCCGCCGTATGGAGGAGGAGGAGCTCGGCGAACTCGTCGAGGCCTTCGAGACGACCGCCGCCGACCTGGTGGCCGCACGTGGTGGCCGGCTCATCAAGACGCTCGGCGACGAGGTGCTGTTCGCCGCCGACGACGCGGGTGTCGCCGCCGAGATCGCGCTGCGGCTCATCGAGACCATGGCCAACGACGAGACGATGCCCGAGCTGCGTGTCGGCATGGCCTTCGGCACGGTGACGACCCGGATGGGCGACGTCTTCGGTACGACGGTCAACCTGGCCTCGCGGCTGACGTCGATAGCTCCGCGCGACGCCGTCCTCGTCGACGGCGCCTTCGCCCAGGAGCTGATCCGCACCGGTGAGGCGCCGGTCTCCGAGGCGGAGGCGGCGGAGGCCGCGGCCGCCGCCGAGAAGGAGGGCGAGGAGCCGCCCACGTACCACTGCGCGCTGCGGCCGATGTGGCAGCGGCCGGTGCGCGGACTCGGCGTGGTCGAGCCGTGGCTGCTCACGCGCCGGGACGACGGCCGGCAGTAGACGACCAGCGGTGGCGGCCCGGGCCCGGGTCAGTGGGCGGCCGTGGTCAGCGGGTCCACACACAGGCCGATGATCGGGACACACAGGCCCGGACCGCCCGGCTGCTCCGGCTGCGGGGCCGGGGAGGCCGTGGTCGATGACGGCGCGGGGGCCGGAAGCGTCGGCTGCGGGGCGGCGCTCGTGGCGGGAGAACGGGGTGCGGTCGTGGGCGTCGGTGCGGTCGGGGTGCCGGCGGCGGGAGCCGCGGCCGAGGGCACGGCGGTCGCCGACGCCGACGAGGCGGGGGTGAAGCTGACACCGGGGGGCGGGGTCGTGCTCACCGCGCCCAGGACGGAGGTCGACGAAGGACTCACCCCGGGAACGGCCGCGACGGTGGCGGCCGCGCCGGTCGACCGGTCCCCGCCGGCGTCCGGGCCGGGGTCCGCCTCCGCCGTGCCGACTCCGCCGACACCGGAATCGGGCGCCATCCGTACGAGGCTCAGCACACCGGCGGCCAGCGCGAGCCCGCCGGCCGCGAGCAGTACCTTGCGGGGGCGGGGCCTGCGGTGACGGCCGCGTCCGCGGGGGGCCGGGGTGTACGGCTCCGCGGCTTCCGCGCCCGGGGCTTCCCTGTCCGTGATCTTCTCGACCGCTGTGTCCGTCATGGTGATCCCCTCCCCGATGCGCTCGTGCCCCCGATGCGCCGTGGCGGAGCGCACGTTATGCGCTCCCGTGGGCGGTGGGGTCGTAGTTGGGCGGGATGTCACTCGAACGGGGAATCGGTAGGTGACACGGGAACCGGTCTCGTGGGCGCTCGCCCTTTCCCGCGCGGGGCCCGGCTGCGATGATCGGGGCGATGTCGGCTGTTAACCCGCGTTAACCGGAGGGTGTTATGAGCGAGGAGCGGTTCGGGGAGTTCGTGCTGGTGAAGCGGCACGGTGACGGGCACGTCGCCGAGCTCGCCCTCGACCGGCCCAAGGCCATGAACGCCGTCTCGACCGAGATGGCCCGGTCGATCGCCGGGGCGTGCGCCGCGCTGGGCGCCGACCGGGATGTACGGGTGGTCGTGCTGACCTCGACGCACGAGCGGGCGTTCTGCGTCGGCGCCGACCTGAAGGAGCGCAACTCCTTCAGCGACGCCGAGCTGGTGCGGCAGCGGCCGGTGGCGCGGGGTGCGTACACCGGGGTGCTGGAGCTGCCGGTGCCGACGGTCGCGTCGGTGCACGGGTTCGCGCTCGGCGGGGGCTTCGAGCTCGCGCTGTCCTGCGATGTGATCGTGGCCGACCGTACGGCGGTGGTGGGGCTGCCGGAGGTGTCCGTGGGCGTGATTCCGGGCGGTGGAGGTACGCAGCTGCTGCCCCGCCGGATCGGGGCCGCGCGGGCGGCCGAGCTGATCTTCACGGCGCGGCGGGTCGAGGCCGTCGAGGCGCGGGAGCTGGGCCTGGTGGACGTGCTGGTGGAGGAGGGGCGGGACCGGGAGGAGGCGCTGGCCCTGGCGTCCCGGATCGCGGCCAACTCGCCGGTGGGGCTGCGGGCGGCGAAGCGGGCGCTGCGGCTCGGGCACGGGCTGGATCTGCGGGCGGGGCTGGAGGTCGAGGACGCGGCGTGGCGGTCGGTGGCGTTCTCGGGGGACCGGGCGGAGGGCGTGGCGGCGTTCAACGAGAAGCGGAAGCCGGAGTGGCCGGGGGAGTGAGCCGGAGGAGCGGGACGGGGGAGCGGGACGGCTGATCATCCATGCTGGGTCGGGGTCGGGGTCGGGGTCGGGGTCGGGGTCGGGGCTGGGGCTGGGTCCGGGGTCGGGTCCGGGGCGTGGCAGGGGCTCGTTTCCGCGTTTCGGCCGTCCGCGTTTCGGTCTCCGTGTTCCGGCGGCCCACCTGTTCTCGACCGTCCACCTGTTCGCCGTATCAATGTCCCGATTGGCATCAAACCTCCCTAACCTGGAGTGATGGGTGAGGACAGGCGGCTCGCGGCCGTAGTGGCGTTGGCGCAGGGCATGGCGGCGGCCCACGACCCGCGTGAGTCATGGCGGGCGGCGGCCCTCGGGGCGTGCCGGGCGCTGTCCGGGAACTTCGCCGCGCTGTCGACGTGGGAGCGGGAGCTCGGCCGGCTGCGGGTTCTCGTGAACGTGGGGGACCGGGCGCCGGACGAGGAGGAGTTCCCCGAGGGGGAGGCCTATCCGGTGCACCAGTTCCCGGAGATCACCGAGTTCCTGCACGAGCGCTGGGCCGCGGGCGGTGAGCCCGACGCCTGGGTCGAGACGGCCTTCGGCCCCGCCTCCGGTGGTTTCGGTTACTGCCATCAGCGGGTCGCTGCCTTGCGTCGGCGGGGGCGTGGGTGTTGTGTCGTTGCGCCCATCGTGCTGCACGGGCGTGCCTGGGGTGAGCTCTATGTCGCCCGCTCCGCCGACGATCCCGTCTTCGACCGCGCTGACGCCGACTTCGCCACCGTCCTGGCCTCCGTCGTCGCCGCCGGGATCGCCCAGATCGAGCAGCTGGAGGAGGCCCGCAGGCTCGCGTTCACCGACGCGCTCACCGGGCTCGCCAACCGCCGTGCCGTCGACGCACACCTCGACGAGGCGATCGAACGGCACCGGCGGGACGGTGCGCCGGTCAGCCTCGTCGTCTGCGACATCAACGGCCTCAAGCGCGTCAACGACACCCGCGGGCACGCCGTCGGCGACCGGCTCCTCGAACGGTTCGGGTCCGTCCTGTCACTGTGCGGAGCGATGCTGCCCGGCGCCCTCGCCGCCCGGCTCGGCGGGGACGAGTTCTGTCTCCTCGCCGTCGGCCCGCCCGCCGACGACGTGGTGAAGATCGCCGGCGAGCTGTGCCGCCGCGCGGCCGAGCTGGAGCTCGGCGACGGGGTCGCCTGCGGGGTCGCGTCCACCGAGAACGCCATCGGGCCCGTCCACTCGGCCCGTCGGCTGTTCCGGCTGGCCGACGCGGCCCAGTACCAGGCCAAGGCCGTCCGGGCGGCCAAGCCGGTCGTCGCCGGGCGGGAGGGCCCCGACGATCCCGTCGTACGACTGGCGGACGAGCCCTCGCGGGAGACGACCCCGGAGCGCCGCCGCTTCCGTGGGCGCCGCTGACGCCCCGGGCGTGTGACCGAATCGGTAAGGGGTGAACCGGCCATCCACTGGTGACATCCTGGAATTCAGTGCGTACGCTCCTGAATATGGATATGCACACTGTGGTGGTGGGGACGTCCGGGGTCACCGCGTCCGACGTTCTCGCCGTGGCGCGCGACGGCGCCCGGATCGAGCTCTCCGGCGAGGCGGTGGCGGCCCTCGCCGCGGCCCGCGAGATCGTGGACGCGCTGGCGGCCAAGCCTGAGCCCGTCTACGGCGTCTCCACCGGCTTCGGCGCGCTGGCGACCCGGCACATCAGCCCGGAACTGCGCGCCCAGCTCCAGCGCAACATCGTCCGCTCGCACGCCGCGGGTCTGGGACCCCGGGTGGAGCGGGAGGTCGTACGGGCCCTGATGTTCCTGCGGCTGAAGACCGTCTGCTCCGGGCACACCGGTGTGCGGCCCGAGGTCGCGCAGACCATGGCGGACGTGCTGAACGCCGGCATCACCCCGGTCGTGCACGAGTACGGCTCCCTCGGCTGCTCCGGCGACCTGGCACCGCTGTCCCACTGCGCCCTGACGCTCATGGGTGAGGGCGACGCCGAGGGGCGGGACGGGGTCGTCCGTCCCGCCGCCGAGCTTCTCGCGGAGCATGGCATCGCGCCCGTCGAGCTGCGCGAGAAGGAGGGCCTCGCCCTCCTCAACGGCACCGACGGCATGCTCGGCATGCTGATCATGGCCCTCGCCGACCTCGACACCCTCTACAAGTCCGCCGACGTCACCGCGGCGCTGTCGATGGAAGCCCTCCTCGGCACCGACAAGGTCCTCGCCCCCGAGCTGCACGCCATCCGCCCGCACCCGGGTCAGGGAGCCGCCGCCGCCAACATGCTGGCCGTGCTGAAGGGTTCGGGCCTGACCGGGCACCACCAGGACGACGCCCCGCGCGTCCAGGACGCCTACTCGGTGCGCTGTGCCCCGCAGGTCGCGGGCGCCGGCCGGGACACCATGGCGCACGCCCGGCTGGTCGCCGAGCGCGAGCTGGCGTCGGCCGTGGACAACCCGGTGGTCCTGCCCGACGGCCGGGTCGAGTCCAACGGCAACTTCCACGGCGCCCCGGTGGCCTACGTCCTCGACTTCCTCGCCATCGCCGCCGCCGACCTGGCCTCCATCGCCGAGCGCCGCACCGACCGGCTGCTGGACAAGAACCGCAGCCACGGTCTGCCGCCGTTCCTGGCGGACGACGCCGGCGTCGACTCCGGGCTCATGATCGCCCAGTACACGCAGGCCGCGCTGGTGAGCGAGCTGAAGCGGCTCGCGGTGCCCGCCTCGGCGGACTCGATCCCGTCCTCCGCCATGCAGGAGGACCACGTCTCCATGGGCTGGTCGGCGGCCCGCAAGCTGCGCACGGCCGTGGACAACCTCGCGCGCGTGCTCGCCGTGGAGCTGTACGCGGCCACCCGCGCCATCGAGCTGCGCGAGGGCCTCGCCCCGGCGCCGGCCTCGCAGGCGGCCATCGACGCCGTACGGGCGGCGGGTGTGCAGGGTCCCGGTCCGGACCGGTTCCTCGCGCCCGACCTCGCCGCCGCGGACGCGTTCGTGCGCGCGGGCCGGCTGGTGGAGGCCGTGGAGACGGTCACCGGGCCCTTGCAGTAGGACAGTTCGGGGCCCCGCCGTCGTACGGCGGGGCCCCGAAGGTCACTTGAGCTTGGCCGCCTGGGCGTCGACCACGACGGACGAGACGGTGTACGGCTTGCCGGACGTCAGCTTGCCGAGGTTGAGCGTGTAGTACGTGGCGATGGTGTTGCCGTGCCGCACCACTTCGGTGTGCACGTCGCCCGTTCCGCCCTCCTCCATCGCGCCGGACGCGGCGAACGCCACCGACTCGTCGCCGGTGCCGGAAGCCTTCTCCGGAGCGATCTTGGCGAGCTTCTGGTCCTCGCCCTGCGCCGAGATGGTGAACCCGCCGGCGCAGCTCGCGACCGCGTCGGAAACGGACTTGAAGGTCTTCTCGGCGCCGTCACCTTCGTAGGAGGAGAGGCTCACGAGGGTCGTGTCGGCGTCGAAGGCGCTGGCGAGGTCGTCCTCGGTCATGTCCTCCAGGGACGTGGAGTTGCCCGTGGGCAACTTCTCCTCGGTGGCGGTGATGCTCACGCTCGCGTCGGTGTCACCCGGCGCGAGGCCGCCCATGGTGTAGGCGAGCGGCTGGCACTCGGCCTTGTCGACCTTCACCGCGCTCTTGGAGGTCGGGTACGACTCGTCGGTCGCCTCGACCTTGTATCCCTTGACGTCGCCCTGGGCGATGAGCAGCTTCTTCAACTCGGCCGTGGTGAGCGCCTTCGCGGCCTGGGCGGTGGGCGACGAGGAGGAGGAACCCGATCCCTTGGAGTCGTCCGACCCCTCGTCAGAACAGCCCGTGATGAGGGCGAGCGACAACACGCTCACGGCAGCCGTGGCGCCGATACGCGCCCCCGATGATCTCTTCATGAGCGGACTATGAAGGTTGAGTCAAAGAAACGTCAAGCTGCTTAAAAGCCCAGGCGTTCGCGGCGTACCGAATACACCACAAAACCCGCTCCCAGGGCGAGGAAGAGGCTTCCGCCCACCACGTAAGGGGTGGTGTCGAAGCTTCCGGTGTCGGCGAGTTGGGTCTCGCTCCCCAGCTCGGTCGTGGCCGCGGACGCGGCCCGCGCCTGCGTGGTGGCCTGGGCGGGCGCGGTCACCGAGGGCTGCGTTCTCGCCGGGCTGTCCTGGGACGCGTTCGCGGACGGGACGAACCAGAGGGCACCCAGGAGGGTCCCCGCGGCGGTGGCGGTCAGCAACGGACGGCGAACGGATGGCACGGAATATCGATCCCCTTGTGGCGCTGGTGAATTGGCCGTGTAGGGCGATGCTAATGAAAGTCGCGGGTCGCGGGAAAGCTACGGGAGGACGGAGCCGTACGCTCCGGGCATGAGCAATGAAGAGACATCACGTTTTGTACGGCTTCGCGTGGAACTTGTTGTGGAAGTGGACGACGCGGACGCCGTGACGGAGGCGGCGCTGCGGCGGATCGCGGATGACGTCGAACTGCCGGGCGACGAGCGGGCGCACGCCGAGAGCGCTGTGACGGAAGACACCGCGGAGGCCCTCGCGTATCTCGTGGACCCGTTCGACCTGGTCAGCGGGGTGCCCGGAGTGGAGCTCCAGCAGGCCTCCTGGTCGAGCGAGCAGATCGACTACGACCCGGATTCGCCTGATTGGGATCTCGACGAGGATGATGTGGTCGAGGACGACGATGACGACCGCGTGTCCGGCATCGGCTGAGCGGCTTGGGGAATTCATGACCCCGGGCGGCAACCGCCGCCCGGGGTTTCGTCGTCTCAAGGGGCGCACTGGTCCCTCAAGGGGCGCACTGACCGACACCCGCACCACGGGCCCCGGCGGGCGACCGCCTGGCGGACGTGGTGCGACCCACACATGAGAACTATGTGAAATGGGACGAACCGGTCGTAGCGTTGGGTGTTCTAACGGGGTTCTCGGGGATTTGGATAATCGGCAACGATGGAGAAGCGTGTGATGACGGACAGTAAGCGGCGCAGGCTGATGACCGCGTCCGCACTGCTCGGCGGTGTGCTTGTGCTCACGGCGTGTTCCGGCGACGCGGACGCGTCCGGGGGTGGCGACACCTCGCAGGCCAAGGTCGACGAGGCGGCGGCCCAGAAGACGTCAGTGGCACAGATCACGATCACACCAAAGGACGGCTCGTCCAACGCCTCCATCAACAACTCGGCGGCCGTCACCGTGAGCAAGGGCACGCTCACGGATGTGTCGATGACGACCGCCGACGGCACCGCCGTCGCCGGCCAGCTCTCCGCGGACAAGACGAGCTGGAAGCCCAGCGCCCAGCTGGAGCGCTCCACCACCTACAAGGTGGCGGCCAGCGCGAAGGACTCCGACGGCCGCGCGGCCCACGAGAACGCCTCGTTCACCACGGTCTCCCCGGCCAACAGCTTCATAGGGAACTTCACGCCGGAGAACGGTTCCACCGTCGGCGTGGGCATGCCGGTGTCGATCAACTTCAACAAGGCGATCGAGAACAAGGCCGCCGTCCAGAAGGGCATCACGGTCACCTCCAGCAGCGGTCAGGAGGTCGTCGGTCACTGGTTCAACGCCAACCGCATCGACTTCCGCCCCGAGGACTACTGGAAGGAGAACTCCACCATCACGCTGAAGCTCGCGCTCGACGGTGTCGAGGGCGCCTCCGGTGTCTACGGTGTGCAGCAGAAGACGGTTACCTTCCACATCGGCCGCAACCAGGTCACCTACGTCGACGCGAAGACCAAGCAGATGAAGGTCACGCAGGACGGCCAGACGGTCAAGACCATCCCGATCTCGGCCGGCTCGCCCGAGAACAAGACGTACGAGGGCCAGATGGTGATCTCCGAGAAGTTCAAGGAGACCCGGATGAACGGCGCGACGGTCGGCTTCACCGACGACGACGGCAAGGGCGAGTACGACATCAAGGACGTACCGCACGCCATGCGCCTGACCAACTCCGGCACCTTCGTGCACGGCAACTACTGGGGCGCGAAGTCCATCTTCGGCAGCGTGAACACCAGCCACGGCTGCGTGGGCCTGTCCGACACCAAGGGCGCCAACGACGCGAGCACCCCGGCGGCCTGGTTCTACAACAGCTCCATCATCGGTGACGTCGTGGTCGTCCAGAACACCGGCGACAAGACCGTCTCCCCGGACAACGGCCTCAACGGCTGGAACATGGACTGGGCGCAGTGGAAGGCGGGTTCGGCCGCCTGACGCGTCCGACACCGCCCGCTCACAGCTCTCCGATGCCGCCCCACAGGGCGGCATCGGTGTTTTCACAGCTCTTCTGGGGCCGGGCAAAGGATTTTTGGGGTCTGGACACAGCCTTCTCATCGTTCTCTTATTTCGGCCTTATCCAGTCATCACGCGCCGTACCTAGCTTGCGGCCATGTTCTTCACCTACCTGAGGCGCGAACTGCGCCGCCGCAGAAAAGCGGCCCTCGTCGTCGCCTCCGGACTCGCGCTGGGCATCGCGCTGGTCATCGTGGTCAACTCCGTGTCCTCCGGCATGGGGAAGGCCCAGGACAAGGTCCTCCAGTCGCTCTACGGGCTGGGCACCGACATGACGGTCACCAAGGCCGCCGCGCCCGCCACCAGTACCTCGGAGCGTCCGCGCTTCCAGTTCGACGCGCAGGACAACGACTCCGACGAGGAGCAGAGCACCGACCGCGTCATGGTCCAGGGCTTCCAGACCCTGGCCACCTCGACCGTGACCAAGGTCGGCAAGCAGAGCGGCGTCTCGGACGCGGTCGGCGGGCTGAGCCTCCAGGTCATCAAGGTCAGCGGCCAGTTCACCCGCGGCCAGTTCCAGCAGAACGACAGTGGCGGCAACCAGCAGGGCGGCCCCGGCGGCGGCGAGGGCAACGGCCAGCCGCAGGGCGAGGTCCAGGGCGGCGGCGCCAACTTCGACGTCAACAACTACTCCGTCTACGGCACCGACGTCACCAAGCCGGCGCTCGGCCCGCTGACCTCCTCCAAGATCAGCAGCGGTCGTACGTTCAAGACCTCGGAGTCCAACGCCAAGGTCGCCGTCCTCGACTCGGCGTACGCCAAGGAGAAGAAGCTCAAGGTCGGCTCCACCGTCACCATCAAGAGCGTCAAGTTCAAGGCGATCGGCGTCGCCACGGCCGACAGCGGTGACTCCGCGGCCAACGTCTACATCCCGCTGACGCAGGCTCAGACGATCAGCGACTCGAAGAACAAGGTCACCACGATCTACGTCAAGGCGACCGACTCGCAGAAGATCGACAGCGTCAAGTCGACGATCCAGAAGAACGTCTCCGGTACGACCGTCACGACCTCCGCGGACCTCGCGGACACCGTCTCCGGCTCCCTGTCCACCGCCTCCAGCCTCGCCACCAACGTCGGCAAGTGGCTGTCCATCGCGGTGCTCGTGGCCGCGTTCCTGGTCGCCGGTCTGCTGACCTCCTCGGCCGTCTCCCGCCGCGTGCGCGAGTTCGGCACGCTCAAGGCGCTGGGCTGGAAGTCCGGCCGCGTCACCCGGCAGGTCATCGGCGAGGCCATGGTCAACGGCCTGCTCGGCGGCGCCCTCGGTATCGCGCTCGGCCTGGCGGGCGCGTATGTCGTCACCGCGATCAGCCCGACGCTCGAGGCCCAGACGGGCGGCGGCGGAGGCGGCGGCAACGCGGGCGGCCCCGGCGGCGCTGGTGGTTTCGGCGGCGGTGGCCGGCAGGCCGCGGCCAAGACCCTCGACGTCGCGCTCACCGCACCCGTCAGCGTCACCACCGTCGTCCTCGCGGTCGGCCTGGCCGTCGCCGGCGGCCTGGTCGCCGGCGCCTTCGGCGGCTGGCGCGCCTCCCGCCTGCGCCCGGCGGACGCCCTGCGCCGCGTCGAGTAGCCGACACCCCGCACGGTTCCCGCGGCCCTGGGGCCCGCCCTCTGTGAGGCGGGCCCCAATCCCCATCCTTCACCCAGGAGTTGCCCACCATGTACGAACTCAAAAGCGTCACCAAGCGCTACACGCGGGGCAAGGACACCGTCCACGCGCTCGACGGCATCGACCTGACCATCGCCGACGGCGACCGGCTCGTCATCCAGGGCCCCACCGGCGGCGGCAAGTCCACGCTGCTGCAGATGCTCGGCGGACTCGACCGGCCGACCTCCGGCGAGGTCGTCCTCGACGGCACGGATCTGGCCAAGCTGTCCGAGGCCAAGCTCACCAAGGTGCGCAGCGAAAACATCGGCTTCGTCTTCCAGTCGTTCAACCTCATCCCGACGCTGACCGCGCAGGAGAACGTCGAGACCGCCCTCGTACCGCTCGGCGTGAAGGTGAAGGACCGGCGTGAACGGGCCGCCGAGGCACTGAAGTCGGTCGGACTCGGCGAGCGGCTGGGGCACCTGCCCAGCGAGATGTCCGGCGGTCAGCAGCAGCGCGTCGCCATCGCCCGCGCGCTGGTGAAGCAGCCGAAGGTGCTGCTCGCCGACGAGCCCACCGGCAACCTCGACGAGAGCATGCGCGACGAGATCATGGAGGTGCTCGAGCGCATGTGGAAGGAGCACGGGCTGACCTTCATCATGGTCACCCACGACTCCGCGATCGCGAAGAAGGCGCCGCGCCTGGCGACCATCCGCAAGGGCAAGATCACAATCAAGGAGAACGCGAACTCGTAGCGGAGGCCGCCGAATTCGCACAGGAGACCGCGCCTCACAACAGGCCGAATCTGTGAGGTACCTGTCTATTGAGGTGCCTGATCGCCCCCCGGCATACTGCGTATTCCGGGGGGTGTGCGCGTATGCGTACGGGAATGCCCCCTGGCCGGGGGAGAGGGGAAATCACCCGGCACTCCAGTACCAGGGGGAGTTTTGCGCAGACAAGTGAAAAAGGCGTGCGCGGCAACCGTCGCCACGGCGGCCGCAGTTGCTCTCGCCGCGGGTATGACCAGCCCGGCGTCGGCGAAGCCCGAGCAGCGCGCGAGCACCGCGACCCAGCTTTCGGCCAGGCACCACATCACCCTGATCACCGGCGACCGGGTCGCCGTCGACACCCAGGGCCGGGTCGTCGGCCTGGAGCGGGCGAAGGGCCGCCAGAACATACCCGTACAGATCCGCAAGGCCGACGGGCACACGCTCGTCATCCCGGCCGACGCGGTCCGTCTGGTCGCCACCGGCAAGCTGGACCAGCGGCTGTTCGACATCTCCGAGCTGAACAAGTCCGCGACCCGCAAGTCCCAGCAGCACGGCCTGAAGGTCATCGTCGGCTACACCGGCGCCGCCACCGCGGCCAAGGCCGACGTCCGCGACGCGGGCACGCTCCGCCGGACCCTCAAGTCCCTGAACGCGGACGCGCTACAGACCCCGCAGGCGGACACGCCCGAACTGTGGGACGCCGTCACCAACGGCGACAAGACCGCCTCCGGCGTCGCGCACGTCTGGCTCGACGGCGTCCGCAAGGCCAGCCTCGACAAGTCCGTACCGCAGATCGGCGCCCCCAAGGCGTGGGCGGCCGGCTACAACGGCAAGGGCGTCAAGATCGCCGTACTCGACACCGGGGTCGACGCGACCCATCCCGACCTCAAGGACCAGGTGATCGAGGCCAAGAACTTCTCCACGGCCGCCGACGCCACCGACAAGGTCGGCCACGGCACGCACGTCGCGTCCATCGCCGCGGGCACCGGCGCCAAGTCGGGCGGCAAGTACAAGGGCGTCGCACCCGGCGCCAAGATCCTCAGCGGCAAGGTCCTGGACGACACCGGCTCCGGTGACGACTCCGGCATCCTCGCCGGCATGGAGTGGGCGGCCGAGCAGGGCGCCGACGTCGTCAACCTCAGCCTCGGCGGCCAGGACACACCCGAGCTCGACCCGTTGGAGGCGGAGGTCAACAAGCTCTCCGCCGAGAAGGGCATCCTCTTCGCGATCGCCGCGGGCAACGAGGGGCCGGAGTCGGTCGGTTCGCCGGGCAGCGCGGAC
The DNA here is from genome assembly GCF_040296605.1 of Streptomyces sp. NPDC002088. Lineage (NCBI taxonomy): Bacteria > Bacillati > Actinomycetota > Actinomycetes > Kitasatosporales > Streptomycetaceae > Streptomyces > Streptomyces sp. NPDC002088. The sequence continues at coordinate 80,315 of NZ_JBEOXO010000021.1, forward strand.
GCGGCGATCACCGTCGGCGCGGTCGACGACAAGGACGTCCTCGCTCCCTGGTCCAGCACCGGCCCGCGGGCCGGTGACGGCGCCGTCAAGCCGGACGTGACCGCGCCCGGCGTGGACATCACGGCCGCCGCGGCCAAGGGCAGCGCCATCGACCAGGAGGTCGGTGAGAAGCCCCCGGGCTACCTGACCATCTCCGGTACGTCGATGGCGACGCCGCATGTCGCGGGCGCGGCGGCGATCCTGAAGCAGGAGCACCCGGACTGGGGCTACGCCGAGCTGAAGGGCGCGCTGACCGGCTCCGCGAAGGGCGGCAAGTACACGCCGTTCCAGCAGGGTTCGGGCCGTATCCAGGTCGACAAGGCCATCAAGCAGACCGTCGTCGCCGACCCGGTGTCGGTGGGCTTCGGGGTGCAGCAGTGGCCGCACACCGACGACAAGCCGGTCACCAAGCAGTTGACCTACCGCAACCTCGGCACGACCGACATCACCCTGAAGCTGTCGGCGACCGCCACCAACCCCAAGGGCCAGGCGGCTCCGGCCGGCTTCTTCAAGCTCGGCGCCACCACGGTCAAGGTCCCGGCCGGCGGCAAGACCTCCGTCGACGTCACCGTCAACACCAAGCTCGGCGGCACCGTCGACGGCGCGTACTCCGCGTACGTGACGGCGACGGGCGGCGGCCAGACGGTCCGTACGGCCGCGGCGGTGCAGCGTGAGGTGCAGTCGTACAACGTCACCGTCAAGCACATCGGCGAGGACGGCCGGCCGACCAACAGCTACAACACGGTCCTGCTGGGCTACTCGGGCCTCGGCAAGGACCGCGGCTACCAGGTCCCGGTCGTCGACTCCGGTACGACGACCCTGCGCCTGCCCAAGGGCACGTACCTGCTGGACGCCTGGATCGCCAAGGACTTCGTGAAGCTGGAGGGCGGCCTCGACTGGCTGGTCCAGCCGAAGCTGAGCGTCACCAAGAACACCACGGTGACGATCGACGCCCGTACCGCCAAGCCGGCCGACATCACGGTCCCGGACGCAACTGCCACACCGGTGTCCGCGGCGATCGACTACATGTACGAGCCCGCGGGCGTCGCTATCGGCGTGGGCCTGACCTCCTTCGCCGACCTGCGCATGGCACACCTGGGCCCGGCCGTCTCCAGCGGCCTCGTCCAGACCTGGAGCGGCCAGTGGACCAAGGGGGCGGGCACCGAGTACGACGTGGCCACCAGCGCCAAGGCCACCAAGATCCAGGGCGCCAAAGTCCACCACTTCAAGGCGGCCGAGCTCGCCACGGTGAAGAACGACCTCGGTGCGTCCGCCCCCGGCAAGACCGGCGGCCTCACCACCTGGGGCTTCCTCCCCGATGACCTCGTCATCAACTTCCCCGTCGAGCAGCAGCTGCCGGGCATCCGCACGCTGTACCTGTCGACGGTGGACAAGATCCAGTGGTCGTTCGACTTCGAGCAGTACGCCGGCAAGGACGCCGAAGGCTTCCCGGTCGCGGACGCCTACTACACCCTCGGCGACCCGCAGACGTTCAAGGCGGGCCAGAAGTACACGAAGACCTTCAACACGGCGGTCTTCGGCCCGCATCTGAACCCGTACTACGGCCTCTTCCGCGACGGCAACAGCATCTACGGCTACCTGCCGCTGTTCGCCGACTCGAGCAAGCACGCGGGTTCGTCGGACTTCACCTCGGCGACCACGACCCTGTACCGCAACGGCACCAAGGTCGGCTCCAACAAGGACCCGCTGTTCGGCGAGGAGGCGTTCACGGTCCCGTCCGGCGATGCCGCGTACCGGCTGACCACCTCGGTCAGGCGCAGCACCGAGGTCGCCGACGCCTCCACCCGGATCGACGCGAGCTGGACCTTCCGCTCCAAGAAGACCACCTCCGACCTGCCGGTCACCCTCCCGGCCGCCACGGTCCGCTTCGACGCGAAGACGGGCCTGGACAGCAGGGTGACAGCGGGCAAGACGGTCACCTACCCGGTCACCGTCGAGGGCGCGGCCAAGGGCGGCAACCTCAAGTCGCTGACCGTGTGGGTGGCGTACGACGGCAAGACCTGGAAGAAGGTCCAGGTCAAGAACGGCACGATCACCGTGAAGAACCCAGCGGCGGGCAAGGGCATCGCCCTGCGCGCCAAGGTCGTCGACAAGAAGGGGAACACGTCCACGGTGACGATCTACAACGCGTACTACGGCAAGTAGCCCTCCAGCTCGCACCAGACGGCCGTGAGGGCGTCGAGGAGGGCGAGGCCGCGGCCGGATTCGTCCGCTGCGGCTGTCTGAAGCAGCACGGGGAGCGCGCGCGGGTCGGGGTCGGCGACCTCGACCCGCGTGTTGTGCGGCCGCGGTCCGTGAGACGGACGTCGAAGTCGTGGCGGCGGAGATGGTGGCGTAGCTGACGATCAGCGTCTCCCGGAAGCGAACAGATCAGCTACTTAGTGCAACGCGTATGATACCGAGAGTAGTTGGCGGAGGGGTTGAGGAGGGGGGCGAGAAGGGATGCCGATGGAGCAGCAGGAAGTCCTGGACAAGTTGCGCGGGTTGTGCGCCAGGGTGATGTCCGTGCCGGAGGAGTCGGTGGTGCCGCAGGCGCGTCTTGTGGGGGATCTGGGGGCCGACAGCCTGGACTTCACCGAGCTGGAGGCGATCGTCCGGGATGTTTTCGGGATTGACCCCGAGCCCTCCCGGATCCAGGGGGCGGTCACGGTCGGGGACGTGGCCGAACTCATCGTGGCGCTCCGGGCGGGCACCCCCGCCGGAGAAGCCCTCGCATGAGCAAGGACCGACGGGTCGCAGTCACCGGCCTGGGGGTGCGGAGCGCCGCCGGGACCACGCCGGAGGCTCTGTGGAAGGCGCTGCTGGAGCCACGGCCCGCGGCGGCAGCCATCCGCTCCTTCGACGCGAGCGCACTACCGGTCGACGTGGCCTGCGAGATCCCTGGCTTCGACCCGGCGGGCTACCTGACACCGAAACAGGTCGCCCGCACCGACCGGTCGGTGCAGTTCGCGCTCTGCGCCGCCACGGACGCCGTCCGGGACGCGGGTGGCCTGGCTGCCGTGCCGGAGCGCCGAGCGGTGGTCACCGGCACCGCGTACGGCGGCGTCCTCACGCAGGAGGAGGGGATCGGGCGGCCCCGCGCACTGTACGTGCCGAAAATGATGTCCAACGCGGGGGCCTTCTGGATCACGACGGAGCACGGCATCGGCGGCCCCAGCCTGACGATCTCCACCGCGTGTGCCTCGGGTGGGCACGCGGTGGGCGAGGGCATGCAGCTGATCCGGGCCGGGAGCGCCGATGTGGTGGTGGCCGGAGGGCACGAAGCCTCGCTGACGCCCACGAACCTGCTGGCCTTCTGCCGGGCGGGCACCCTGGCTACCGGGTTCGCCGATCCGGCTGGGGCCTCGCGGCCGTTCGACGCGGGGCGGCGGGGGTTCGTCCTGGCCGAGGGGGCCGCCTTCGTGGTGCTGGAGCGGCTGGAAGCGGCCCGGGCCCGAGGGGCACGGATCTACGCGGAGCTGACCGGCTACGGGCGCAACTCCGACGCTTACCATCTCACCTCGCCCCATCCCGAGGGGGCAGGGGCGCGGGCCTGTATGGAGCTGGCGCTGGCTGATGCGAGCGTGGCGGCGCAAGAAGTGGTGCATGTGAACGCGCATGGCACGGGGACGGAGCTGAACGACCTGGCCGAGGCGCGGGCGATCACCGCTGTCTTCGGTGCGGGCGCGGTCCCGGTGACCGCGCCCAAGGCGGTTACCGGGCATGCGATCGGCGCGGCCGGGGCGCTGGAGGCGGTGATCGCCGCACTGTCCGTCGCCGAGGGGCTGGCGCCGCCGACCGCGAACCTTGCGCAGCTCGACCCCCGATGTGAGTTGGACCTGGTCAGCGGGGCTCCGCGCAAGCTCCCCGCGGGGCCGGTGATCAGCAACAGCTTCGCCTTCGGCGGGCACAACGCATGCCTCGTGCTGGCCCCGGTGCAGCGCTGAAAAGGCGCTGAGAAAGGTACAAGGGGACCGAGAAGGGTTCAGGGGTCGGCCAGAGCGGCGCGGAACTCCCGGTCGAGCGCCGTTCGCACGGGCACGAAGCCCAGCTCGGCCCGGGCCTGGTCACTGGTGCAGGTCCAGGACGCCTGGACCAGCTCGCGGGCCTTGTCCCGGTTGAGCAGCGCCTGTCCGCCGCGCGAGCGCGCGGCGGCCTCGGCGACCGCCGCGGCGGCCATGACGGCGGCCCGGGGAAGCGACAGCAGCAGTGGCGGTTTCCGATCGAGCGCGCGGGCGGCCGACCGGCAGATCTCCTGCCAGCTCCGGGGCGTGCCGTCGCACACCTGGTACACCCCCGCGCCGGGCTCCTCCGGTCCAAGGCGCCGTCCTGCGGTGAGGGCGGTGAGCAGGGCCGCGCACAGGTCGTCCACGTGGACCAGGCAGTAGTGCGCGCCGCTGGGCGCCGGTCGTACGCCGACGCCTGCCCGGACCATCCCCGCCAGAGTGGGGAACAGGCCCGGGTCCCCGGGGCCGTAGACCACAGGGGGGCGCACGATGGTCGCGGGAACACGGTCGGCATGGCCACGTACGACGGCCTCGGCGGCGAGTTTGCTGCGGCCGTAGTGCGACACGGGGGCGGGGGCGTCCGTCTCGGTGCGGGGCCGGCCGGGGGTCGAGGGGCCGGCGGCGGCGATCGAGGAGCAGAACACCACTGTCGGCGGCGTGTCGAGGGCGGCGGCGGTCCGCAGCACAGCGCGGGTGCCCCCGGCGTTGACCCGGTGGTAGTCCCGGGCATCGGCGGCCCTGGTGACGGCGGCCAGGTGCATCACCGCGTCCGCCGCTCCCAGGGCGCAGCTCAGGGTGCGGCTCTCCTGGAGCTCGGTGACGGTGCAGCTCACGCCCAGGGAACGCAGCCGCTGGAGGGCGGGCGGTGAGGAGACGGCCCGGACCAGGGCGGTCACGGTGTGCCCCTGCCCGATCAGGTGCCGGGCCAGACGCTGCCCGACGAACCCGGTCGCCCCGGTGAGGAGGATGTGCATGTCTACCGCCTCACAGAGGGCGCTCGTAGAGGCGGTGGGTGACGCCGCGGACCCCGCCCATGGCGGCGATCCCCCGGTTGGCGGAGGTGTTGTTCTCCAGCGTCCAGGAGGCGTCGACGGTGCGCATGCCGAGCGCGCGGGCCTCCTCCAGTCCGGCCACCCGCAGCAGCACGTCGACACCCTGGTTCCGGTACTCCTCCAGGACCCCGATGAGCAGGGCCCGTCCGCCGGTCGTCCGGCGCAGGGCGCGGGCCATCCGCACGGCGCCGAGGGGCAGCCCGTACCGCCACAGCCGCCCGCCCGCGGCGCGCAGCGCGGGGGCGGCGTCCCGCAGGATCATGCCGAAGCCGACAGGCCGCCCGTCGATCTCGACGATCTTGGTGACACTGTGGCGCAGCAGCGGTGTGAAATCCCGCGCCGCGTACAGGAATTCGCGCTCGGTCATGGGGGCGAACCCCCAGTTGTCCGACCAGGCGTCGTTGTACATCTGCTGCAGGACAGCGGCCTCGCTGTCCAGGCGGTCGAGGTCGAGGGAGCGCAGCGTGTGGTCGTGGCGCTCGGCGATGCGGTCACGCAGCCGGGTGAGCCGGGCGGGGATCGGGGCGGTCAGGTCGATCGTCCAGCTCCACAGGTCCTTGGCCCCCTTCAGCCCGTATGCCTCGAACAACCCTGGGTAGTAGGGCGGGTTGTATGGCATCTGCATGACCGGCGGGGTGTCGAATCCGTCGACCAGCAGCCCGCATTCGTGGTTGGTGGACAGGTTCAGCGGCCCCAGCAGGGTGTCGCGCCCGCGCGAGCGCAGCCACTCGGACGCTGTGTCGAACAGGGCGGCGGCGGTTTCGCTGTCGTCCACGCACTCGAACAGCCCGAAGACGCCTTGGGTGAGGCGGGGATCGTCCACGGCCGCGATCCGGCCGACCGTCTCGCGGCCCCGGCGGGCCAGGAACAGCTGCACGTCGGCGATGTCGTGGAAGGGGTGGCGGCGGCGCGGGTCGAGGAAGGCGCGGTGCTCGCTCTCCAGCGGCGGGGTCCAGTGCGGGACGGCCGCGTAGAGACCGTACGGCAGCCGGATGAAGGCGGTGAGGTCGGCACGGCCGACGACGGGGGAGACGGTGAGCGGCACGGTACCGCCAGGGAACGGGCGGGTTCCCGGGCGATGCGGGTTTGACAGGGACAGGGACACGGGGTGGCCTTTCGGGAGACGGTCAGCGGATCGGTACGGTCGCGACCGGGGCCTGGCGCTGGGGGGCGATTCCGGCGCTGGGCCTCGGGCCCGGCTCGGGCCCCGTGTCGGGTCCGGCGGTCGGACGGGCGATGCGCACCGGTGTCCAGGAGGCAGGCGGGGTCCGGGGGATGACGCCGGCGGCACGGCCCGCGGTGGCGAACGCCTCCAGTGCCCGGTCCAGTTGGGCGTCGGTGTGTGCCGGGGTGAAGGAGGCCCGGATGATCTCCTCCCCGGCCGGCCTGCCGGGAGCGACGATCGGATTGGCGTACACGCCGCCGTCCAGGAGCCGCTGCCACAGCAACAGGCAGGTCTCCCGGTCTCCGACGGTCACCGGGATGATCGGGCTGACCGAGTGACCGGTGTCGAAGCCCAGTGCCCGCAGGCCGTTGTGCATCCGTTCCGCCACATCCAGCGCGTGGGCCCGGCGGGCCGGCTCTGCCTGGACGATCTCCAGAGCCGCCAGCGCCGCTGCTGCGGCGGGCGGGGCCATGGCCGCGGTGAACACACTCGCCCGGGCGGTGTACTTGACGAAGTCGATCACCTGGGCCGGACCGGCCAGCACCCCCCCGATCGAGCCCAGGCTCTTGGAGAAGGTCGCGGTGACCAGGTCGACCTGGTCCTCAAGGCCGAAGTGCTCCGGCACGCCCTGGCCCGAGGCGCCCAGCACACCCAGGTCGTGTGCGCAGTCGACCACCACACGAGCCCGGTGGCGGCGGGCGAGTGCGACGATCCCCGGCAGGTCGCAGAGGTCTCCTTCCATGGAGAACAGACCGTCGGTGACGATGACCTTCCCGGCGTTCGGACCGGCCTCCGCCAGTAGCTGTTCCATCTGGTCCACGCCGCCGCGCCGATACCGGTGGTAGCGCGCGCCGGAGAGCCGTACCGCGTCGACGAGGGATGCGTGGTTCTGCCGGTCGCCCAGCACCACGTCGCCCCGGCCGAGCAACCCGGCCAGCATCAAGTTGGTCTGGAAGCCGGAGGGTGCGATGACGGCGGCTTCCCGCCCCAGGAACGCCGCACAGGCGTGCTCCAGTTGTTCGTGCAGGTCACGCGTTCCGCTGAGCGGACGGGATCCCGAGCAGCCGCTGCCCAGTCGGCGTACGGCGCGCACCACGGCCTCCGTCAGCCGGGGGTCCTGGGCCAACCCGAGGTAGTCGTTCGACCCGGCCATCACCACCGAGCGGCCGTCGATCTCCACTTCGCCCGGACGGTCGGCGGGCTGGACGGGACGGAAGTAGGCCGGGACGCCGTCCACGCCATATGCGCGGATGAAATCGAATTCACGGCACTGATCGAAGATGTCCATGGGGCGAACTCCGGTGGAGAGTGGGAGGCGGGGGACACGGCTCGAACCGACGGCCGACCGTGGTGGCGACAAATGCCACGGCCAGCCCGGCGAGTGCGTCGCTGAGATAGTGGTAGCGGTTGTAGACCACGGCCACGGTGATGCCGCAAACCAGGGGGAGGAACGTGTAAAAGGCGGTCGGCGAGATGATTCGACGCATGGCCAGCAGCCCGGCCCAGGCAGTGGCCACATGAGCGGACGGAAAACAGGCGCCGACCGGGTCCTGGGTCATGATGAGAGTCTGCAGGGTGGTCATGCCGTAGCCCGAAAGGTGCGAGGTGCTGAATTCGCCGCTCAGTGCGCTGGCCGGGCCACGCAAGGGTACGAGCAGAAAGCCCAGGTAGCAGAGATAGACGGCCAGCATCTGGCTGTACAGATAGCGCTCCGCGTCGCGGGGGCGAGCACGGGCCACGAGCCACAACGGCGGCAGAAGGGCGAACAGGTAGAAGGAGAAGTAGCAGGCCATCATGGCCTCGGTGAGTGGCGGCGAGGCGACGCTGTCCAGCAGGACATTGGGAGGGCCGCCGAAGGCCCATGACTCCCAGGTGTTGATGTCATCGTCCATGAACCGGCCGCGCAGCACCAGCGCGTACCGCTCGACGGCCGGATAAAGGAAGAGTGTCAGGGCCGGGAAAATGCCCACTCTCACATAGACGACCAGACGGTTCTCCGGCAGGCGGCGCGCCAGCGCCGCACTCGCCACCACCAGCGCCCCGCAGGCCCCGAAGCCGAGCAGCAGCCCGAGCGCACCGTCCACTCGGGCCGGTGACGTCGCGACGAGGACGGCGACCACCGCGAGGTAGCCGAGGGTCAGACGGTCGACGGGGCGCACGGTGCGTAGACCCGCTTGACGAACGGCCGCTCGGCGACGGCGTAGAAGAGGTAGATGCTGCACTGGAAGAGTGCTGCGACAGCCAGGCCCTCAAGCGAACGGCACCAGATGGCGCCGCCGTATGCGTGCACGGTCCCGATGCCGTACATCGGGTTCTTGAACCAGCGGTACGGGCCGTCGGTCACCAGGCCGCTCTGGTCCGGGTGGTCGATGCGCCGGTCGAGGAACATGTCACGGCAGTAGAAGGTGTCAAGACCTGCCCGATGGGCGGCCCACAACTTGAACACGACCCCGACGGCGACGAGCACGGCGCCGATCGCACAGCTCGCCCACACGGGCACGGCATCGGGAAAGCTGCTGCCGAAGGCGAACATGAGCACAGCCTGTGAAAACCCCTGGTTGAGAAAGACGATGCCGAGGATCACCTCGTAGACCAAATAGGCACGCTCTTCCCCGAAGCGGGTGGTAAGCCGTCGCTTCAGGAGCGTCCCCAGCGTCAGGATGATGCCTCCGTAATACACCACCCACACGGTCAGGGCGTACCAGACAGCCAGTTCTCGTAATGCCGCCTCAGGGGTCCCGTTCGATCTGATCCACAAGAGATCGACGAGGTAATAGACGGTGACCATTCCGAGCCAGGAGGAGACTCTCCAGCGTCGCCCCTCGGGCTTGTCGAGTCGCACCCCGAGAGTTCCGGCGAGGGTCAGGCTGAATTTTTGCCACGGAAAAACCTGCATGATGGGGCGCTATGGTACTCGCCACGGCAGAAAGTGCATAACCCCAGCACGCAAGGATATTGATGGATCATCGTATTGAAGCATTGTCTCTTGCGGATGAATTGCTTGCCCTCAATGGCCTGCCGGAAACCATTGGGGTGGCCGCGACCTTCTCCGGGGAACCGCCCGGGATCGAGGAAATGCGGACTCGGGTCGCCGAGCGGTGGGGCGCGCTGCTCCGGTTGAGCCATGTGCTGAAGTCACCGCCCGACGGAGTTCCCAGGGGTTACCGGCGCCTCATCGCGCGCCACCAGTGGGTGGCCGCCGGCGGATTCGATCCGGCAGCCCACATCGTCCCCGCCTCCCAGGAGCTGGAAGACCTGCTGGCCGACAACGTCTGCCGCTCGCTTCCCCTCGACCTGCCGCCCTGGCGGCTCCACGTCGTACGACACGGGCCGGAAAGCGGCGGCTTCACCCTGGCGCTGCTGGCGCATCACTCCCTCCTTGACGGCAGTTCCCTGATGACACTGTTCCGGCTGCTGATGGACGACGCTCCGGCGATACGGCTGCCCGTCTCGGGGCGACGGCAGCCGGCTGTCCGGAAGCGGGAGCAGAACCGGAAGGTGAGGGACGAACTCCGTGCGCAACTGGTGGACGGCCAGGCCATCCCCCTTCCCCCTACCGGGGAGGCGCATCCGTCGGTGGCATTGACCGACCTTCGCCCACAGGCCGTGCGAGCCGCCCGCCGCCTCCCGGCCGAGGGCCGGGGGGCGACCCTCACCGAACTGCTCCTCAGCTCGGTCGCCGGGGCCCTACGCGACTGCTACGGCCCGCTGTCCCGCCGGCCGAAGGGCTCGGCGCCGGTCCACGCCTCGGTGCCGGTGGACCTGCGCATTCCCGAGACCGCACAGGAACTGGGCAACCTCGCCTTGGCCGTCCGCCTTCCTCTTCCGGTCGACCTGGACGCTCCGGCGGCCCGACTGGTGGCGTGCCAGGAGCTGGCCGCCACCATCCCCTCCCGGAGCAGGGCCCAACAGGCGTGCATCCCCGTCCTCCAGGCAGCGGCACGACTGGGGCCATGGACACTGAAAGCGCTCGCTGCACACGGCTACTCACCCGCTTACGCGGCATCCGCCTGCACCGCTCTCAAGTGGCGGCATGTGCCCTGCTCCCTGGCCGGCCGGCCCCTGCTCCGGATCGCCGCGCTCCCGCCGCTGCACCGGCCGGGGACCGCGAACTTCGTTCTCTTCCAGACCGCTGATGCCTTCACCCTCAGCGTGGTCAGTCACACCCGGCCCGGCGACGCCCGCCTGCTGGCAGACGCCGTCGCCCGTGAGCTGGACACCCTGGCAGACCTCGCCGGTCAGCCCTTCCCGCCGCTAGCCAGTCCCTTTCCGGCCGGTAGAACGAACGGCACCTGCTCTGTGCCAAGCCACTGATGGCAGAGAAGATCGTTTTCGCCGTGCGCTGACATGAGCGATCCGCCCGCCGGAACAGCAGCTTCCGGCGGGTCGTCCGTGTTTCCGTGAGGCCATGACGGTCCACACAGCCGAATACATCCGGTACCGCATCCCCGAAGACCGCTCGGCGGAGTTCCTGGCCGCCTACACCCGTGCCGCGCCCTACCTCGCGGCGTCCCCGCACTGCGTCGACTACGAGCTGAGCCGCTGCGAGGAGGACTTCGAGCACTACATTCTGCGCATCACCTGGACCTCGACCGAGGACCACCTCGAAGGCTTCCGCACGTCCGACCTGTTCCCCGCGTTCTTCGCCGAGATCGGCCCGTACGTCGAGAACATCGACGAGATGCGCCACTACCGGCCGACCGCGGTGCACGGCCCGGGCTCCGCGGTGCCGAGCCTGTACGACTGGGCGGGCGGCGCCGAGGCATTCTCCCGGCTGACGGATGCCTTCTACGCGAGGGTGGTGAAGGACGACCGCCTGGCGCCGCTGTTCGAGGGACTGGCTCCCGAGCACGCGGAGCACGTGGCCCTGTGGCTGGCCGAGGTCTTCGGCGGCCCGAAGACCTACTCCGCCACCCAGGGCGGCCACGGCCACATGGTCGCCAAGCACCTGGGTCGCCACATCACCGAGCCGCAGCGCCGCCGCTGGGTCAACCTCATCCAGGACGCGGCGGACGAGGCCGGCCTGCCGACGGACGCGGAGTTCCGTTCGGCCTTCCTCGCCTACGTGGAGTGGGGCACGAGGCTGGCCCTGTACTTCTCGGGCCCCGACGCCAAGCCGCCGGCGGAGCAGCCGGTGCCGAAGTGGAACTGGGGGGCGGCGCCGCCGTATCAGGGCTGAGCGCTTCCCCGCCGGGTCAGGCCTGCGGGACGCGCGTCGCGTCCGTGCCCCAGCTGGCCAGCAGGCGCAGGGCCTCCGCCGACGGTGAGCCCGGTTCCGCGTGGTAGGTGATCAGGTTCTGTTCGCTGTCGTCGATCAGGTTGAACGACTCGAAGGAGAGAGTGAGGTCGCCGACGAGCGGATGGCGCAGGCGCTTGGTGCCGTGGCTCTTCTCCTTGACGTCGTGCGTGGCCCACAACCGCCTGAACTCCGCGCTCTTCACGGAGAGTTCGCCGACCAGCGCCGACAGTCGCGGATCGTCCGGGTGGCAGCCGGCGTCCATGCGCAGATAGCTCACGATGTCGGTCGCCTTCTGGTCCCAGTCCACGAACAGCTCGCGGTAGTCGGGCCTGAGGAACACCAGCCGCGCCCAGTTCCGCTCCTGCGCGGGCAGCTCCGACCAGTCGCCGAACACGGCCGCCGCCATCCGGTTCCACACGAGGATGTCCGATCGTCGGCCCGTGACGTAAGCCGGGATGCCTTCCATGCTGTCCAGCAGCTGCCGCAGCGCGCCCCGCACCTGCTGCTGCCGCGCCGCCGGCTTCTTCTTGTGCTGTTTCGGCTTCGCCAGATGCGTGAGATGCGCGTTCTCGGCGTCGGTCAGCCGCAGCGCCCGGGCGATCGAGTCCAGCACCTCCGCCGACACGTTCCGCCCGTTGCCCTGCTCCAGGCGCGTGTAGTACGCCACGGACACCCCGGCCAGCTGCGCCAGCTCCTCGCGCCGCAGCCCGGGCACCCTGCGGTGCCGCCCGAAGGCGGGCAGGCCCACGTCCTCCGGCTTCAGCCGGGCCCGCCGCGTGCGCAGAAACTCACTGAGCTCGGCCCGCCGGTCCAGGGCACCGCCCGCCTCGGCGGGCTGCCGCACGGCAGCGCCCGCCTCGGCCTCCTGCTGTACGGGCTCGGGCTGTACGTCCATACGTCCAGTATTCACGGCCGGTCCGTGGTCCTACGTCCCCGAGCCTGACCCCGCCAGTAGTAGGAACACCGGTCGTAGGCAGAAGCGTGGTCTGGGTGGATGTCCGCGCGTCGGGCACGCTGGGTACCGTGCCCGGCCGAACAGGGCCGGCACAGAATCATCAGCTAGGAGACCCCCCGCATGACCACCGTTGCTGCTTACGCCGCACCCGCCGCCAAGGCGCCGCTGGAGCGCACCACGATCGAGCGCCGCGCGGTCCGCGAGTTCGACGTGCTGATCGACATCAAGTTCGCCGGCATCTGCCACTCGGACATCCACCAGGCCCGCGAGGGCTGGGGTGAGGCCATCTTCCCGATGGTGCCCGGCCACGAGATCGCCGGCGTCGTCTCCGAGGTCGGCCCCGGCGTCACCAAGTTCGCCGTCGGCGACCGCGTGGGCGTCGGCTGCATGGTCGACTCCTGCCGCGAGTGCGACAACTGCAAGGCCGGCCTGGAGCAGTACTGCACCGGCGGCAACGTGATGACGTACAACGGCGTCGGCAAGGACGGGCAGCCCACCTACGGCGGCTACTCGGAGAAGGTCGTCGTCGACGAGAACTTCGTCGTCCGCATCCCCGACGGCCTGAAGCTCGACGAGGCCGCGCCGCTGCTGTGCGCCGGCATCACCCTGTACTCCCCGCTCAAGCACTGGAACGCCGGCCCCGGCAAGAAGGTCGCGATCCTCGGCATGGGCGGCCTCGGCCACATGGGCGTCAAGATCGCGCACGCGCTCGGCGCCGAGGTGACCGTGCTGTCGCAGTCCCTGCGCAAGAAGGACGACGGCCTGAAGCTGGGCGCCGACCACTACTACGCCACCAGCGACCCGAAGACCTTCGAGGAGCTGCGCGGCACCTTCGACCTGATCGTCTCGACGGTGTCGGCACCGCTGGACTTCGGCGCGTTCCTGTCCCTGCTGAAGTCCGACGGCGCGCTGGTGAACGTGGGCGCCCCCGAGGAGCCGATCTCCCTGAACCTCTTCTCGGTGATCGGCGGCCGCAAGACGCTGGCCGGCTCCAGCATCGGCGGCATCCGCGAGACCCAGGAGATGCTGGACTTCTGCGCCGAGCACGGTTTCGGCGCCGAGATCGAGCTGATCGCCGCGTCCGAGATCAACGAGGCGTACGAGCGGGTGCTCGCCAGCGATGTGCGCTACCGGTTCGTGATCGACACCGCGACGATCTGAGAGCCGGCTCACCTCACCGGGCAGCCCGGTCGACTCACCTCACCGCGCTGCCCGGCCCCCGCCCGTGTCCCGCCCCAGCTGCACGACGGCCGACAGCGCGCCCCCGATGCCGACGCCGGTCAGCACGAACCGGCTGGGCTGCATGCCCCGCCGCCACGCCAGTACGTACACCAGCGCCGCCGCGCCGAGCCCGCCCACGACGGAGACGGCGGGCATCGCGCCCGGCGACCTCACGGTCCCGGTGGCCGGCGCGAGCACCGTCGCCGCCGCGGCCCCGTGCCCCACGCCGATCACGTCCGGACTCGCCGGCGGATTGCGGGTCACCGTCTGCACGAGAGCCCCGGCCGGCCCCAGCGCGGCGCCCACCAGCGCCCCGAGCACGATCCGCGGCACCCGCAACTCCATGACGACGAGGTCGTACGGCGTCGGAGTCCCGCGCAGCGAGCGCCACACGTCGGCCGGCGCCACGAACGTCTGGCCCACGCACGCCGACAGCAGCATCACGGCGAGGAGTTGACCGCACGCACGACTACTCCGATCGTTAACTAAGGCAAGGCTTACCTTAACTTTCCGTCGGAGTATGTTGGGTCATGAGGAGGTTCACACGATGACCGTGCAGTTGAACCACACCATCGTCGCCGCACACGACAAAGAGGCCTCGGCCCGGTTCCTCGCCCGCATCCTCGGCCTTGAAGTGAGCCCGCAATACGGCCCCTTCGCTCCGGTCGCGATACCCAACGGCGTGACCCTCGACTACATGGACACCGACGGGGACGTCACGCCGCAGCACTACGCCTTCCTGGTGTCGGAGGACGACTTCGACACGATCTTCGCCCGCGTCCGCGAGGCCGGCCTGACCTACTGGGCGGACCCGTTCCACAGCCGCCCCGGCGAGATCAACCACAACGACGGCGGCCGGGGCGCGTACTTCGACGACCCGAACGGCCACCGTCTGGAGATCCTCACGAGGCCGTACGGGAGCGGAGGATGACGGGGGTGAGGGGGCGTCAGGAGGGGTGACGGCGAGTCAGAAGGCGCCGATCAGTCAGGAATTTGCCGTGCCGGACGGCTCCTGCAACCGGGACCGCATCAGCGCGAGACCGCCCTGGGCGTATGTGCGGATCTGCTGTTCCGAGCCCTTCTGGCCGTTGACGTACACGCTCATCACGGTGTTGCGCAGGCGGCCGGTCAGGACGACATAGGGAAAGTCCGTCTTGAGGCCTCGCATATCCGCGACCTGCCGGCCTTCCTCCGACAGAAGCACGTCGAAGCCGGTCAGCCGAGGAGGCGTGGCCTCGCGCACACCGCTCCAGCGCAGTTTTCCGTCGGTCTGGGACGGGCAGCGGTGGATGTTGTCCGCGACGTCGTCCACATATCGCTGGGCGGTGGCCGCGTCCCTGTACACACGGGCTTCCGAATTCCCGATGACACCGTCATCCGTGTTCGTGACGGAGCGCCTCAGGGTGGTAAGCGTGCCGGGCCGACCGAGCTTCCCCGTCAAACGGCAGTCGCTCCCCGCCTCGGTCTCGTTCACGGGGCTGAGCTCGTACAGCGTGCTGTCCTTCATGAATCCGGAGCCCCAGTCCGCGGGGCTCAGAGGCAGACGTTCGGCCACCGCGCGAGCCTCCGCGAAGGCGAAGGCGGAGGCGGAGTTCACGGCAAACGGCGGCGAATGCACCGTCCGGTCGCCGCCACCACCCTCCACCAGCGATGCGACGACCGTCCCGACGAGCCCCACCACCACGACCGCACCACCGATGATCAGAAGCATCGTCTTCCGCTGCGGCTTCCGAGTCTGCTCCGGCTCGCTTCCAGGGGGCGGGGGCGGGGGCGGAAGAAGCGGGCCGGGCGGAGGCCCCGAGGGTGATTGTGTATCCATACGGATCCATTACCACCCAAGGCCGCGCTCTCCCTCCGCCGACAGGGTGCGGTCGAGGCCAGGGCCTGCGGCGGAGTGCGCCAGCCCGCTCAGTACGTTGTGGCCGGACCAGGCTATCGCGGTGGAACGCAACGCCCGCGGGAGAGGCCGACTGCCGCCCCCCGGCAGCCGGCCTGCTGTGCGGCCGAGCACCTGATGCCGGGGCGGCATGCCGGGGTCGGGCGGGGGTGGGGTTCTTTCAGGTGCAGACCTTGCCGACGGGTGGCAACTGGCCTTGCGTCAGATAGCGGTCGACGGTGGTGTCGATGCAGGTGCTGCCGTGGATGAGGTAGGCGGCGTGCCCGTCGCCGTCGTAGGTGAGCAGGCGGCCGGAGGAGAGCTGGCGGGCGAGCGCCTGGGCCCAGGGGTAGGGGGTGGCAGGGTCGCGAGTGGTGCCGACGACCAGGATCGGAGCGGCACCTGGCGCGGTGATGGGGCGCGCGGGCTGCGTCGGCCGGACCGGCCAATGGGTGCACTGCATCAGATCTTTCACCATCAACTCGCCGAACTCGGGCGAGGCCCGCAGGAACTGGGGCTGCGCCGCCCGGGTCTGCGCGGGGTTGAGCCGCGGGGCGAACGGGTCGCTCAGACACCCGACCGCGTAGAACGCGTCGCCGACACTGGCGGAGGTGTCTTCGGCGGCTCCAAGGAGGCGCTGCAGCGCGGTGGTGTCACCGGTCAGCACTCCCCGGAACGCGGCGCGCAGTTGCTCCCATGCGGCAGTCCCAGCACTCAGCGCCGTCGTGACCGCGCTGAGGAGGTCGTCCCCGCTGACGGTGATGTCCTTGCCCTGCTTCAGGGGGGTGCGATCCAGGGCGCGCCGCAGTGTGTCCAGTCTGCGGCTGATCTCGTCGACGAAGCGGCCCAGCGGGCAGTCGGTGCGGGCGGCGCAGTCGGCGGCGAAGGACTTCCAGGCCACCTGGAAGCCGGCTGCGGTCTGCAGGAACTGCCGGTACCCGTCGAGAGCGGGATCGACGGCGCCGTCCAGCACCATCCGGCCTACCCGGTCCGGGAAGAGTCCGGCGTAGGTCGCGCCCAGGTAGGTGCCGTAGGAGTAGCCGAGGTAGTGCAGCCGGTCATCGCCCAGGAGCGCACGAAGCACGTCCGTGTCCCGAGCCGTGTCCAGGGTGCCGACATGGGACAGCAGCCACCCGGCATGCTGTGCGCACGCGTCGGCGACCTGCCTGAAGTACGCGTCATAGGCTTGGACAGTGGCGTCGGTCTCCGCTTGGCCGGCCGAGAGGCGCCGGCCGGACCCCATGGGCGTCGTGGGCGTGTCGGTCTTGCAGTCCACGGGGGTGCTGTGCCCCACGCCGCGGGGGTCCACCGCGACCAGGTCGTAGGAGGCGCGCACGGACGAGGGGAAGTTGTCGGCGGTGGTCACCAGGCTGTCGATCGCGGATGCGCCGGGGCCGCCGGGGTTGACCAGCAGCGCGCCGATCCGGGCGCCGTTCCCGGTGGCCTTCTTCCGGAGGGCCTTCAGGAGAAGGTCGCCCGCGTTCGGATGGGCATAGTCCAAGGGCACCTTCATGGTGCCGCACTGGAACGAAGGGGTGTCAGGGCAGGGCTCCCAGCGGAGCTCTTGCTGGTAGTAGCGCAGCAGTTCCGGCGGTACGGCCGCGTCGGTGGCGGCGCCGTCCGCCCCGGCCGACCGCGTCACGACGCGGGTTGCGGCAGGCGAGCCGGCATACAGGGCGGTCAGCAGCAGCCCGCAGACACCCAGCATCGCCACCCTGCCGCGCAGCCTCCGTCTGGGTATTCGGCCCATGCCGGGTGTTCGGTCAGCGTCTCGGACAGGGACCATCGCCACGCCTCCTCGTACGGCCATGCGATCCGGGGGCCTGCCGGATGGGACTTCACGACGGGCCCGAGGTCACCCGGCGCCCAGACGGTGTCGGGCGGCCTCCCGACCGCCGAGCCGTAAGCCGGGCCCTCTCGCGCAGCGGCTGTGCCACCCCTCCCTGCGCTCTGTGTCATCAGTCCATCACACGCTGTGCTCAATGGGTGGTTCGAGTAGGCCGAATGCGCGACCGCGCCGAGCGGGCGAGGGACGGGGCTGATCAGTGGTTCCGTTCGACCACCTTGCCCGCACCGTCGGCGTGACATAGGACCGCAGCCTGAAGATGCCCCAAGCGCGTCGGGGTCAAATACTGAAACGCATGCGCATTGAATTCGATCCTGAAACGATGGGCAGAACCGCCTTTTACAGGTTCCTGACATCAGCCGTTGTTCCCCGGCCTATCGCCTGGGTCTCCACGATCACCTCGGATGGAAGCACCGAGAACCTCGCCCCGCACTCTTTCTTCAGCATCGCCAGCACCGATCCCCCGATCGTCCAGTTCACCTCGATCGGACGCAAGGACTCCCTCCGTAACGTCGAGGACACCGGGGAATTCGTCGTCAACTTCTCGTCCGAACCACTGCTGGAGCTGATCAACGCCACCGCCATCGACTTCCCTCGGTCGGTCAGCGAATTCGACACCGCGGGTGTCGAGCGCGAAGCCAGCAAATGCGTACGGCCTCCCAGAGTGGCCTCCTCCCATGTGGTTCTGGAGTGCCGTTCACACACCACCCTCCGCATGGGCAACTCCACCTTGGTCTTCGGACGAGTGGTCCGTGCCGCTGCGCACGAGGAATACCTCGTCGACGATCGTCCCAACAGCGAGCTGCTGCGCCCGCTCACCAAGCTCGGCGGCGATGAATGGGGCACTCTGGGCGCGGTCCTGCACTTGAGCCGCATCCCCTACGAGGAGCCTGGCGCCGACTGATCGCGGTCCGGGCAGAGGCCGGCGCCCGCTCGTGCAGGCTTTCCGCGGTCCGGCAGAGGGCAGAAGGTCACACCGTCGAAGCGGGCGCAGGTGCCTGTTCCTCGATCGGAACAGGGGCGATGCCTGTCGGGCAGGACGCTCCCGAGTCAGTCCCGAACAGGTCACTTGGCTTGACGCCCGTCCCGGCGAGCCCGTGCTGCCATGTGACGCATGGGCCGGAGCCGGCTGCCGGGTGGAGCAGCCCGTCATCCGCGTAGGTGGGCAAGAAGCTCGTCTCCAACGGGATAGGGGCGTTCCTGGGGCAGCAGCCGGGCGGCGGAGTCCAGGTCCCCACTGCTGATGAGGGCTTGGATCTCGTGGGCGAGTGAGGTCACATCGCGGATGGCGACCGTCCACTCGTCCGCGTAGCGTCGTGCGGCCTCACTGGAAAGGCCGAGTTGCAGGGACCGGTAGGGCAGGGGCTGCAGGCGCAGATCCCGCTCCGGGTCCCACTGCACACGGGTGGGCGCGCGCTTCAACTGACGCTGCCAGGTTGCGCGGTCGGGGTGGACCCCTCGGGTGTAGCTCGACAGACAGGCGTGGCGCAGCGCCCACTCGAAACCGTCTCGGGTGATCTCGACAGCGAGAACGGTCTCCTGCCCTGCCTTGGCGCCCCAGCCGCAGCGGTACATCATCCACAGGAACGACGGTTTGATCCACGTCATCCTGTCCCGCTTCCACACGGCGGGGAAACGGCCCTCTCGGGCGGCGGGCAGGCCGATCTCCGGGGAGTACGCCTGGTAGACGGTGATCGTGGATTCCGAGTGGGCCGCACGGATCCTGCGTTGCGGTTCTTCCATGGCGTACAGCGTGGAGTCGGCCGGTTCAGGCGGCCACTGATTTTCGACTGCCGTTCGCTGCGACGGAGAGCGCCGGCCGCAGGGCGGGTTGGACGGGCACGGAATCGCTTGGAACCCTCGCGCGTTGAGCCCAGTGGGAATGGGATGCCGGTGGTGTGCGAGCCGAGCAGCCCGAGTGAACGAGCTGACAGACATTGGAGGGGCCGTAATGGCGGCGCAGACGCAGAGGGCCGTGCTGGCTGGGGGATGCTTCTGGGGGATGGAGGAGCTGATCCGCCGACTCCCGGGCGTGACGGCGACCCGGGTCGGATACACGGGGGGTGACGTGCCGAACGCGACGTACCGTAACCATGGCACGCACGCGGAGGCCATTGAGATCCTTTTCGACCCCGCGAAGACCGACTTCCGCGCGATCCTGGAGTTCTTCTTCCAGATCCACGACCCGAGCACCAAGAACCGCCAGGGCAACGACATCGGCCTCAGCTACCGCTCAGCGATCTACTACGTGGATGACGAGCAGAAGCGGATCGCCGAGGACACGATCGCGGATGTGGACGCCTCCGGGCTGTGGCCCGGCAAGGTCGTCACCGAGGTGGAGCCGGTCGGGCCCTTCTGGCAGGCTGAGCCCGAGCACCAGGACTACCTGCAGCGTTACCCGGACGGCTACACCTGCCACTTCCCGCGCCCCGGATGGCGGCTGCCCGCCCGCGCGGAGGGCTGACCGCGAGGCGGCCCGGCGGAAGGCGGAGTCCGGCCGAGGCTTCGCCGACGGTCTCCCGGTCTCCTCCTACGGCGAAAGCGGATGCGGCCCGCAAAAAAAAGGGGGCTGCCGACGCGGGGTCCGGTCCGGTCATGTCCACCTGTGCGGCCTTCGGTGAATTCCGGTGCCGGCGCTCAGTGCGGCAGTGTCGCCGGGTTGCCGCCGTTCGCCTCGTAGCCCGCCACCGCCAGTGCCCGGTACACCGCGAACTCGGCGGCCGGATCGCCGGACAGGGTCCACGGGAGGGCGCCCACATGGCCGTCGACGTGTATCAGCTGGTTCATGGCCTCCGACCAGCGCTCGGCGCGGACCAGGAAGAAGATGAGCAGGTGACGGACGTGCGCCAGCATCGGGTCGTCGGGGCGGGCCGAATGCACCGCGAACAGCGCGCCGTGCATCGCCTTCGTCACGACCTCGCTCTGGTAGAAGCTGCTGACCAGGTTCACCTCGGGGAGGTGCTCGAAGACCGCGAAGAGGGGCATGGCGGCCAGGAGCGAACCCCGGGGGGCCCGGGCTGCCGCGGCCTCCGCGAAGGAGTACGCCAGCTCGCGCGAGCCGTGCCACTTCTCGCACCAGTAGTGCAGTGCCGCCAGGTGGGCGCCCATGTGCGCCGGGGCGCGGTCCAGGATCTTCAGCCACAACTGCTCGAACTCCGGCTGCGCATACGCCAGTCCGCGGGCCACCGACAGTTCGATGATGTACGGGATGGGGTCGCCGGGAGCCAGAAGCGCCGCCTGTCCGCAGGCGTCCTTCGCTTCCTCCATGATGATCCGGAACTCGTCCGTCCCGGGCGTCGACGTCCGCCACGCCTGCTGCACCAGGAACTCGGCGTGCACCGCCGCGCCGCCCGCGTCCTTGAGCTGCTCGGCCCGCCACACCCGCAGCCACTGTCCGCCCGGCGTCTCGCTGACCCCGCCGGGGCGCTGCTGGAGCTCCAGTGACGCCGCACCCGCGAAGGCCTGCACGCGCTGCCAGCGCAGCTCGCCCTCCGACTCCGTGCCGGCCAGCAGTTGCTGCGCCGCCCGGTAGTCCTGCGTGCGCTGCACCAGGTCCAGGACGTCCAGGAGGTCGTGGTCGGGGCCGGGCATGCGGATGTCCAGCTCCTCCTCCCGCACGAAGCCGTAGTTCGCGGGGTCGGCGGCGTCGGGGTGGCCGGCCGGGACCTGCTCGATCATGCCCCGCCTGCGCCGCACGACCGGGAGCAGTACGAAGCCGAGCATGACCAGCGCGATCAGGACCCAGAGAAATTCCATGCCTCAAGCGTTCCAGACGCCACCGACAATTGGCCAACCCGATCGGCGGATCTGTGGACAACCCGGCGGCGGGCCCTCCCGGAACTGAGGGAAAACCCGGCAGTACGGCCTCCCGCGCCCCGCCGTCCGGCACCCGCCCCGCGAGCGCACTACGCTCGGTGCACATGAGCGACAGGCACATCAGTCAGCACTTCGAGACCCTCGCGATCCATGCGGGCAACACCGCCGATCCCCTCACCGGCGCCGTCGTCCCGCCGATCTACCAGGTCTCGACCTACAAGCAGGACGGCGTCGGCGGCCTGCGCGGCGGCTACGAGTACAGCCGCAGCGCCAACCCGACCCGCACCGCCCTCGAAGAGAACCTCGCCGCCCTGGAGGGCGGCCGCCGCGGCCTCGCGTTCGCGTCCGGACTGGCGGCCGAGGACTGCCTGTTGCGTACGCTGCTCAGCCCCGGCGACCACGTGGTCATCCCGAACGACGCGTACGGCGGCACGTTCCGTCTCTTCGCGAAGGTCGTCTCCCGGTGGGGGGTGGAATGGTCGGTCGCCGACACCAGTGATCCCGCCGCCGTACGGGCCGCCATCACGCCGAGGACCAAGGCCGTGTGGGTGGAGACCCCCTCCAACCCGCTGCTCGGCATCACCGACATCGCCGCCGTCGCCCAGATCGCCCGTGACGCGGGTGCCAGGCTGGTCGTCGACAACACCTTCGCCACGCCGTACCTGCAGCAGCCGCTGTCGCTCGGCGCGGATGTCGTGGTGCACTCCCTGACCAAGTACATGGGCGGCCACTCGGACGTCGTCGGCGGCGCGCTGATCGTCAGCGACCCGGCGCTGGGCGAGGAGCTCGCGTACCACCAGAACGCGATGGGCGCGGTCGCCGGGCCGTTCGACTCCTGGCTGGTGCTGCGCGGCACCAAGACGCTGTCGGTGCGCATGGACCGGCACAGCGAGAACGCCACGAAGATCGCTGACATGCTCACCCGGCACGCGCGCGTGACGCGCGTCCTGTACCCGGGGCTGCCGGAGCACGCCGGTCACGAGGTCGCCGCGAAGCAGATGAAGGCGTTCGGTGGCATGGTCTCGTTCCAGGTCGAGGGCGGCGAGGAGGCGGCGGTCGAGGTCTGCAACCGCGCCAAGGTGTTCACGCTCGGCGAGTCCCTGGGCGGCGTCGAGTCGCTGATCGAGCACCCCGGGCGCATGACGCACGCCTCCGCGGCCGGCTCGGCCCTCGAGGTGCCCGGCGACCTCGTCCGCCTCTCCGTGGGCATCGAGAACGTCGAGGACCTGCTGGAGGACCTCCAGCAGGCCCTGGGCTAGTTCCAGGGGTGAGCTCCCCCGGAGGGGGAGCTCACCACCCGGTCAGCGGTGGAGTCGTGTCCGAGGGTGGCTCCACCCAGGGCCGGGCCGTCAGCGCCCAGACGGCGAACGCCAGGGCCGCGGCGGACAGCAGCAGCCAGCCCAGGCGGCGGGCGAGCGTCCTGCGGCGCAGCATGCGGCCGCCGAGACGTATGGCGTCGACGTAGAGGTCCGGTGGCATCTGGGCCGGCGTTTGTTCCATGATCCGCCGCGCCGCCGCCTCCCGCTCGGGCCGGTTCACCCGCACCTCCCACGACTCGGCCGCCGTGTCTCCATGCCCGTCACGACTCCACGTCCGTCACGACTCCACGTCCGTCACGACGGCGCCACCTTCGCTCCCGCCACCGCCGGAGCCGGGTCCCGCGGCGGGTGCAGGAGGGTGGCCGTAGCCCGGTCGCAGATCGCGTGGACGCGTTCGACGGGCAGACCCAGCAGGGCGGCGGCCTGCTCCTCCGCGACCCCCTCGTACAACCGCAGGACGAGGATCAGGCGCTCCTGCGGAGTGAGGACGGCCAGGGCACCCGCGGGGTGCCGGCGGGCGCGGCGGCCGCTGCCGATACCGCCGTACTGGTGCCACGCTCCATGCGCGAAGCGGGTGGCCAGATACTGGCGGGCGCGGTCGTAGGGGTCCTCGCCGCGCAGCCGGTCCCAGCACGCGTACGTGTGGGCCAGGGCCAGCGTCAGCAGGCGTCGCGCGCGTGGGTTGTCGTCCGGTGTCTCCGCCGTGAGCAGCGTGGCGGTCTGCAGCAGCCGCCCGCCCGCGCCCGCGACGAACGCCTCGAACTCGCGGGTGCGGCGGGCGCCTTGGGACGCATGCCGTTCTCGCACCGCGCCTCCCGCCTGACAGTCACCCTGGGGAAACGGGCCGCCGCTGTGTGCGACGGAGGCCCGATCTCATCTGAGGCCAGGGGCGGCCTTTCGGTCAAGAGCCGCGCACGGTCGGGAAACGCGAGCCGCGCACGGTCGGGAAACGCGAGCCGCGCACCGTCGGGAAACGCGGCCCACGCGCCGTGGCTCAGGAGGCCGACGGCGGCTCCGCGCCCGGCATCCCCTGGGTGCCCATCCGGGCGGACAGCGCGCCGTTGAAGCGCGTGAGGAGCGTGCAGAACGCCTCGCGCTCCTCCGGCGCCCAGTCGTGGGTCAGCTCGGCCATCAACTGACGCCTCGACGAACGCACTTCCGTCAGCCGCGACAGCCCGCGCGGCGACAGCTGGAGCACCACCGCGCGCCCGTCCTCCGGGTGTGAGGTGCGCTTGACCAGGCCGCTGTCGACCAGCGGAGCCACCTGCCGGGTGACGGTCGAGGAGTCGATGCCCATGCTCGCGGCGAGCGCCTTGACGCCCATCGGGCCCTCCTTGTCGAGCCGGTTGAGCAGGAGGTACGCGGCGCGGTCCATGGAGTTGCGCACCTGCCCGACGCCGCCGAGCCGGGTCTGTTCGGCACGGCGGGCGAACACCGCCACCTCGTGCTGGAGGGTGTCGAGAAGACCGGTGTCACCGCTGGTCGTCATGTCCATCGACATTTCAGGTGTAGTGGGCATGGCCGGGGGCTCACTTCATGAAGGGTGCTGGATGTGGGGGACAGGGTACGCGGCCGGGACGCGGGCCGTACCGGCGCTGCGGAAACCCGTCTCGGTGGTTGATCACAAGCGGCGCGCCCCGCATGTGAACTGCGAGACTTGAGTCATGAACTACCGCAAGGCCGACCCCTTGCCGCCGGTCACCCTGGATGACGTACGCGGGGCCCAGAAGATGCTCACGGGCGTGGCCCGGGCGACCGCCATGGAGGGCAGCAGGCACCTGTCGCACCTGGTGGGCGCGCCGGTGCACCTCAAGTGCGAGAACCTCCAGCGGACCGGGTCGTTCAAGCTGCGCGGCGCGTACGTCCGTATCGCCGGGCTGCTGCCCGAGGAGCGGGCCGCCGGGGTCGTCGCCGCCAGTGCGGGCAACCACGCGCAGGGCGTCGCCCTGGCGTCTTCGCTGCTCGGCGTGCGTTCCACCGTGTTCATGCCCAAGGGTGCTCCGCTGCCGAAGATCAGCGCGACGCAGCACTACGGCGCCGAGGTGCGCCTGCACGGGCAGGTGGTCGACGAGACGCTGGCCGCCGCGCAGGAGTACGCGGCCGAGACCGGCGCGGTGTTCATCCACCCCTTCGATCACCCCGACATCATCGCGGGCCAGGGCACGGTGGGCCTGGAGATCCTGGACCAGTGCCCGGAGGTGCGCACGATCGTCGTCGGGATCGGCGGCGGCGGGCTGGCGGCGGGCATCGCGGTCGCGGTGAAGGCGCTGCGGCCGGACGTGCGGATCGTGGGTGTGCAGGCGGAGGGCGCGGCGGCGTACCCGCCCTCGCTGGCGGCCGGGCACCCGGTGTCGATCGCGAACCCGGCGACCATGGCCGACGGCATCAAGGTGGGGCGGCCCGGTGACGTGCCGTTCGGGATCATCGGCGAGCTGGTGGACGAGGTGCGCACGGTCAGCGAGGACGCGCTGTCCACCGCGCTGCTGCTGTGTCTGGAGCGGGCCAAGCTGGTCGTCGAGCCGGCCGGGGCGAGCCCGGTCGCGGCGCTGCTGAGCGAGCCGGGGGCCTTCGAGGGCCCGGTGGTGGCGCTGCTGTCCGGCGGTAACGTCGACCCGCTGCTGCTCCAGCGCATCCTGCGGCACGGCATGGCCGCGCAGGGCCGCTACCTGGCGGTACGGGTGCGCCTGACGGACCGGCCGGGCGCCCTCGCGGCGCTGCTCGGGGTGTTGTCGGTGGTTGACGCCAATGTCCTCGACGTGAGCCACGTCCGGACCGACCCTCGGCTCGGGCTCGCGGAGGCGGAGGTCGAGCTGCACCTGGAGACGAAGGGTACGGAGCACTGCGCCGAGGTCGGCCGGGCCCTGCGTGAGGCGGGGTACACGGTCATCGGCTGAGGTCACGGGCACCGCGTTCACCCGATCGTGGCGGGGTCGGCCCTCGTCGTGCTGAGGACGCCGGCGGTACGGAAGTACCGCTCGGCGGCCGCATGACAAAGCCCCCGGCGTCACGGGGACGCCGGGGGCCCGTCCAGGATGTGTGTGGGGTCAGCCGCTGTACGGCTCGGCCTTCAGGATGCGCACGGAGGCCTTCTTGCCGTTGGGCAGCTCGTAGGCCGCGTCGTCGCCGACCTTGTTGCCGATCACGCCGGAACCCAGCGGGGACTGCGGCGAGTAGGTCTCGATGTCGGCGCTCGCGTACTCGCGTGAGGCGAGCAGGAACGTCATCGTGTCGTCCTCGTCACCGTCGAAGGCGATCGTGACGACCATGCCGGGCGCGACCGTACCGTCCGTCGAGGCGGGGGCCTCGCCGACCTTCGCGTTCTCCAGGAGCTGGGTCAGCTGGCGCACACGGAGCTCCTGCTTGCCCTGCTCCTCCTTGGCCGCGTGGTACCCGCCGTTCTCGCGCAGGTCGCCCTCCTCGCGCGCGGCCGCGATCTTGGCGGCGATCTCCGTGCGCGCAGGACCAGTAAGGTACTCAAGCTCGTCCTTGAGCTTGTTGTACGCCTCCTGGGTCAGCCAGGTGACGTTCTCGCTGGTCTGGGTCACAGGGTGCTCCTCGTCGGTACAGGGAATACAAAGCATCGCCCTACCAAGAAGAATGGTCCCTCACGGATGGGCGAAACCACGAGCCTAACAATTCAGTGGCCGTAGGGGGAGGACATAAGCCATCAGAATCACGTCAACGCAGGTCAGCGGCTACGCATTCCGGACGATGTTCACGTCGTCAGCCAGTATCGGCCGATATCAGCCGGCGTGACAGCCGAGCAGTTCGGCAGTCGTGCCACGGGATGTCGTACGGAGCGTGACGACCTTGTCGATGCGGGTGGCGGAGCCGGTGAAGCGGAAGTCCGCCCGGCCCACCTCGGAGCCGTCGGCGGCCTGTGAGCGCACGGTGCAGTAGCCCTCGGTGCCGGAGTCCTTGTGGACCTCGAGATGGATCTTCACCGCGTCGTCCGAGGCGTCGAAGGTGATCACCTGGGCGCTGATGTCGTTCTGGACGACGTAGTGGTAGCCGAGGAAGCCGATCAGGGCGAGCAGGGCGGCGCCGAGCACAGCCCCGATGACCTTGAGCGTGCGGTCGGCGCGCTCGTCCGAGGAACGGCCGTAACGGCCCTCGGGCAGTCGCGTACTCGCCGTACTCATGATCGTCCTCTCGGCAAGGCCTCGGCAGCGTCGGATGAAGCTCCGAAAGTGGGCTCCGGGGCGGGGCCCCGGAATTATTCGCCCCCCGATTCCGTCACTATAGAAGCCGCCCGCCCGCCGCCCGACCGCCACCCCTCGACGTCGTCCCTGCGGGGCGACAACCGCTGAATTGCACCCGTTCACACCGGGCGCCGACTTACTGAGGATTGAGTCTTGACTGACCAGCTGCGACTGATGGCCGTTCACGCGCACCCCGACGACGAGTCGAGCAAGGGCGCGGCCACCATGGCGAAGTACGTGTCCGAGGGGGTGGACGTGCTGGTCGTGACCTGCACCGGCGGGGAACGCGGCTCCATCCTCAACCCGAAGCTCCAGGGCGACACGTACATCGAGGAGCACATCCACGAGGTACGCAAGAAGGAGATGGACGAGGCCCGCGAGATCCTCGGCGTCAAGCAGGAGTGGCTGGGCTTCGTCGACTCCGGCCTCCCCGAGGGTGACCCGCTGCCGCCGCTTCCCGAGGGCTGCTTCGCCCTGGAGGACGTCGACAAGGCGGCCGGCGAGCTGGTGCGGCAGATCCGCTCCTTCCGTCCCCAGGTGATCACCACCTACGACGAGAACGGCGGCTACCCGCACCCCGACCACATCATGACCCACAAGATCTCGATGGTGGCGTTCGAGGGCGCGGCGGACGCCGAGAAGTACCCGGAGAGCGAGTACGGCCCGGCCTACCAGCCGCTGAAGCTGTACTACAACCAGGGCTTCAACCGTCCGCGCACCGAGGCGCTGCACCGGGCGATGCTGGACCGGGGCCTGGAGTCGCCGTACGGGGACTGGCTCAAGCGGTGGAGTGAGATCGAGCGCACCGAGCGCACGCTCACCACGCACATCCCGTGCGCCGACTTCTTCGAGGTCCGCGACAAGGCGCTGATCGCGCACGCCACGCAGATCGACCCCGACGGTGGCTGGTTCCGCGTTCCGATGGAGCTCCAGAAGGAGGTCTGGCCCACGGAGGAGTACGAGCTCGCGAAGTCCCTCGTGGACACGACCCTCCCCGAGGACGACCTCTTTGCGGGCATCCGCGACAATGCCTGATATGAGCGCAAGCGTGAGCCTGGCAATGACGCATCTCGTTCCCCTCGCCAAGGAGGTCGACGAGAACAAGGTCACCCCCGGCGTCCTCGGCTTCATCGTCTTCGCGGCGATGGCGCTGGCGGTGTGGGCCCTGATGAAGTCCATGAGCAAGCACATGGGCAAGGTCGACTTCAAGGAGTCCCCGGACGCGAAGGCCTCCGACGAGGGAGCCCCGGGGGCCGGGAAGGCTTCGCCCGCGAAGGGCTGAGCCGCGGGCGCGGCAGCGGTCGCCGGAGACCGGGATCGCGGCGGACCCGGCGGACGCCCGCACCGGCTCCCCGGGTCACCTGGAGTGATCGGCCAGCGACAGCAGTAGATGTGCCGACTCCGGCCGCACATGGTCGGAGTGGGCGCCCGACCAGCCGCGTCTGTCCACGAACACGTCGCCGGCGTCGACGCTGACGAAGCGATGGTCGAGGTCGGTGTGCGGATATGGGTCGGCGACGCCTCGCATCCTGATGCCGGAGACCGGTGAGGGCGTGGCACCGATGCCCGCGCGGCCGACGCCCACGCGCTGCTCGGCCCCCCAGTGCCAGATCCCGGTGGCGAGGTCGTGCCGGGAGTACGTCGCCACGACGGGGCCGTGCAGCGGCGCCTCGGCCAGCGCGGTGAACAGGCCCGTGAAGGCGTCACGTGGCGCCGCCATCTGGAAGAGCAGCATGGAGTCGACGGTGAACGGCCGGTCCGGTGGCCGGGGCGTGCTCCAGCCGAGGGTGACCGGCTCGTCGGCCGCCCACTGCACCGCCTCGCACAGGACACGGCAGCCGAAGGAGTGTCCGACCAGGTGCAGGTACTGCCCGTCGCGGTTGGCGAGGACCGGCGGTGCGGCCGGATCGCCGCGCCGGGAGTCCAGGTATCCCAGCAGCCGCCCGACGACGCGGGCCGCGTGCCCTCGCGTACTCAGGATGTGGGCGCTGTCGCGCACGCGGCGGTACGCGCCGGGCGTCCGCCGTGTCAGAGAGGGCCAGCAGACCACCACCGTCCACGGTTGCCACTCCGGCAGCTCGGGATAGACCTCCCGGTGCTGCTCGTACTGGACGGCCGCCAGCGTCAGCAGGCCGTCGGCCATGGCGCGGGCGGACTCCGCGTCCGTCCGCCAGCCGTGGGCGTAGACCACCAGGTCGGTGGCCCAGTCGGGTGGGGTGAGCTCCTCGGCGAAGTGGTCGAGCAGCCGGTCGGCAGGCACGGGGCGGGGGCCGGTCGCAGTGTCCTCCAGGAGTCGGCCGTCTCCGTCCAGAGTCACCGTCGCCACAGGACTGCTCCCAGCGCTCATACGGTGAGTTCCTGGTTGTCCGTGTCGAGAGGGGCCTCCGCGCGTCCCAGGCTCGTGTCCATGCCGCAGTGCAGGGCGTATGCGAAGCCCAGCGGGTTGTGCAGCTCGTCCGCGAAGCGGCGGGCGATGTCGTATGCGATGGCGCCGGCGGTCTCCGTTCCGCCCAGATAGCGGGTCACGAACTCCAGGGCGTACTCGGCGGCGAAGGCCTGCGGCATCTCGATCTGCGGCCCGAGGACCCCTCGCGCCCCCGCGTGGATCAGCGCGCCGCCGAGGAACGCCAGGTCGCCCCCGCCCTGGGGAACTCCGGCGTGACAGGCGTTGAGCATGACGAACGGCTGGAATCGGCTGTTGTTCCCGAAGCGCCGCCGGCCGTCGCGCACGGTCCGTGCGTCGATGGCCGTGACGTCGGTCAGTCGCAACGCCAGACGGGCAGGCCGGGTGCCGTTCGGCACGAAGTGACCGTGGCACCAGAAGTACATCAGGTGCTCGCACAGTTCGGGGTTCGCCAGCGCCTGGACGAACTGCGCCCGGTCGGTGCGCTCCACGAAGTGGGTGTCCTTGGCGAGCACCGCGGCCACCTCCGCGGCCCGGGTGCGGCCCTTGCGGTCCATCCGCTTGTCGTGGTTCAGGCTGACGGTCGGTATGTCGAACTGTTCCTGACGACTGTCGAGCCAGGGGTAGGCACCGCCCGTCTGCTCGATCTGATGCCGGTGTCCGAGGAACCGGCGGAAGAGCACGGCCGGGCCTTCGTCCGGCTCCGGCATCGGCAGATCCTCGGGACGCAAGCACACCATCGGCCACGGAACGTACAGCTCCGAGTCGAAACGGACACGAAGGCCCTCGTTCTCGGACAACGCCCGTGCCAGATACGTGCGAAAGCGGTCGACCCGCGGGTCCGTGCTGCCCAGCAGTGTGCCGAACAGCAACTCCGAACCGGCGAGCGTGAGTTCGTCGACGATTCCGCGCAGCTCTCCGGGCGGGCGGGAGCGCAGGTCGACGAGCGAGGCGTACGGATACTCGGGCTCGCCCGGCGGGAGGTCGCCGTCCACGGTCAAGGGACGGAAGTCGACCAGGAGTTCCTTCCACAACCGGCACAGGTCCGCCGAGGCGTCCCAGATGTCCGAGGCGTGCACCAAGAGGTCCACTCGGTGTTCGGAGCCCGGGGCCGAGGTCACGGCGGGCCCGTACAGCCTTGCCCTGATCCGTCCGTCTCCGAGCACGTCCAGGCACACGGTGACGTCCGGGGCCGGCGCCGACTCGTCGGGGAACCGGGTGAAACCGTGACTCGGATCCTGGACGACACGGAAGGGCAGCTCGGTGTTCATCCTTGCTATCGCCTCCGGGCCGTCGTCGCGTGCGGAGCCGCGAGGGTGGAAGCGGCGTGCGTCTCGAGGATGTCGATCTCCGTCTCGATCTGCTGCAGGACCGTGCCCGTGCGTTCGAGTGCGATGGTGAACCGGATGCGGTGCAGACCGGGGCGGTTCGGGGTGAAGGCGAACTCGGCGCCTTCGGAGCTCTTCGCGGAGGGACGGAGCAGCGCGGTGGCCGGCTCGATGGTGGCATGGGTGAGGGGCACCGCGACGGCGGTGAGCCAGGGGCGTTCGTCGATGCCGGTCGCCCACGGGTGGTCGGGTTCGGGGACCACGCGGAGCAGGATGTGCCTTCTGCCGTGGACGTCGGGGCTCTCGTCCAGGAGGGTCAGCCGGACGTGGGAGGCGGGGACGGGGGGCGCCAGGGCATCGGACGGGTCGGGCGCCATCGGGGCGACGACCTCCCGAGCCCGCAAGGGGATCCTCGCGTGCGACGTCCCGTCGGGAGACGGACGCCAGGAGCGGTCGAACTCCGCCTCGTCCTCCCTCAGCCGGTGCAGGAGCGACTCCGCGGGCTCCCACGCCGAAGCCGCGGCCGACCGAGGGCGCAACCGGTACTTCGCGCGGATCGTCGCGGCCCACGCCAGACCGACCCGGTCGCCCAGCTCGAGGAAGCGCTTCTCGGCCGTGCTCACCATGTCCCCCGCGAACAGCGGTCCCCGCGAACGCAGGGCCAGTTCCAGCAGCGTCCAGGCCACACCGAGGGCGCAGCCCGTCCTGCCGAACGCGGCGAGAACGGCGCCGAGTTCCTCGGTGACGTCATGGTCCGGGGCGAGTACGACCAGCCGGTGCCGCGCCCAGGCCGCTCCCAGCTCGTCCTCGCAGTCCTTGAAGTGCTGTCCCGCGGTCCACTGCGCGACCTGGGCCTCGTCGACGTGGCCGGCCTGGATGTCGACGAGCGTGAGGTAGTGGCAGGTCCACCCCATCCCGCGAATGTCCCCGGCCTCGTGGTGGGCGGTGAGCGCACGCTGGGCGAGGGACAGCGCCTTCTCGTTGTCGCCGCGCAGCAGGTGGACCCGGACCTCTTCGGTGGCCACCCAGTTGCGGCCGCGGGCGTCCCCGACCGTGTTGAAGACCTGGTCCGCCTGCCGCAGGGCGTGCCCCGCGTGCTGGTGCTCGCCGAGCAGCAGATGCGCGCGCGCCAGGTGGAACAGGGACCAGCCGCGTCCGCGCGGAAAGCCGGCGGATCGGTGCGCTTCGACGGCGGCACCCAACAGATCAAGGGCTTCACGCGGTCTGCCCAGGTCGCAGGTGACCGCACCGCGGAGCATCAGGTGCCGCGCCGCGTCGACGGCGGCGGCCACGGGAACCTCGTCCAGCACCGCCATCGCCTCGCTCAGTCGTCCGGACTGATACCAGGCGGCGGCTCGGTCGAGCCCGGTCTCCGGGGTGTTGTGCTCCTCGGTGAGGAGGCGCGCCGTGCGCAGCGGGCTGCCGAGTGCGCAGGCCGTCTCGGCCAGCGCCCGCCAGGTCGCGGGAGTGTTCAGCGACCAGTGGAGTGCGACCAGGCGGTGGGCGTCTCCACGCACGGAAAGGAGCGTGCCGAGCGCCCGGCCGAGCGACTGCGCCTGCCGCGGGGGCGCGCCGACGGCGAGTTCCATGAACGTGTCGATGTCCTGGAGCAGTTCGCCGGTCCCGAATACGACAGGGGGAGCGGATCCGGTAGGGGCCGTTTTCCCGGAGAGCGGGGCTGTGGCGAGTTCCAGGCTGTACTCGGCGGCCGTACGGAGACGGGCGGTCGCCTCGGCGGCCGACGCGGCACCATCGGGTGTCAGGCGCCGTGCGATGTCGCCGGTCGGTGACGGTACCTCGAAGACCTCATCGCGGGTCTCCCGCACGAGCTCGCGCGCCGCCAGAGTGCGCAGAGTGGCCAGCATCTCGCCCGGGGCACGGGCGGCCGGAACCATCGCCTCGACCATGCGCGTGGTGAGGGCGACCTGCGGCTGGGCGACGACCGTGCTCAGTACCTGCGTGTCGACGGGGACGGTCGCGAGAGCGAGCGAGACCAGTTCGTCCGGGTCGGTGACCTGCTGCCCGGGGCCCTTGACCACCTCGGGCGGCATCGCGCCGGCGATCCGCAGCAGCGCGGGGATCCCCCCGGCGGCGCGGACGAGTCCCCGACGGCGTCGGGCGTCGGTGTCGGTGTCGCGGCCCGGCCGTTGCCGAGTCGCGACGGCCGTGGCCAGTTGTTCGGCTGCCTTCCGTCCCAGTGGGCGGACCTCATGGAGCTGTACCTGGCCGGACTCCCAGCCGTCCTTCTCCCGGGACGTGATGAGCACCGAGGTTCCCGCCTCGCGCAACACCGGCAGCAACCGCAGCCCCACATCGGGCTGAACGGCGTCGAGGACGATCACGCCACGCCGCCAGGTCTGGGGGGCGAGCTGGGACAGCATCCGCTGAACAAGTCTCTGTTCGTCGCGGTCCAGTGCCGCCGTGACGATCTCCCGACGTTCCAGTGCGGTCTGGGCCAGCAGCCTCAGCAACGCCGTCCGTGCGTCGGAGGTCTCGCCCACGGGCACCCATCTCAGGCCCGCCCGCGTGAACAACCTGGCGAACCTGGCGGCCAGCGCCGACTTGCCGACCCCGGCCGGACCGTGCAGGACGATCGCGTCGGGTGTTCCGACTCGTGCCGACCGGAGGTACCGGGCAGGCCCATCGTCGAAGGCGTAGCGCCGTTCCATCATCCCGAGGTGTCCCTCGAGAGCCGCGAGATCCCTCGTGCGTCCGACGAACGGTTCCGGTGTGCCCGGCAGTGGTGTGGGTGTGCGCAGTAAGTCGTCCACGATCCCCCCAGTTCCCCGGTCCGCCTGGCCTTGCCGGAGCCGTCATGCGCCCGAGGAACCAGCATCCCAGCCCGCGACGCACATGGGGAGGGGAACACGTGTCCTCACCCGTGGCCCGCCGGCACCGCCACCCCCATCACCTCCCGGGCATGCCGGCTCGGCACCATCCCCAGGCGCCAGGCCTGCCAGCCCGTCTCCAGGGTGACGCCTCGCTCCAGCAGGAGCCGGTACGCCTCCACGTAGTCGGTCAGCTTCTCGTCCCGCAGGGGATGGCCGGAGCGGGTCAGCTGGGCCAGTTCCTCCTGGGCCACCGCGGTGCCGATCTCGACGCCGCCGGGGGCGGCGTACGGCAGCAGGGTGCAGCGCAGGAAGCCGGCCCAGTCGGCGCCGCGGCGGTCGCCGTACGAGGCGAACAGAGCCGCGGCCTCGTCGCACAGGGCCAGGGCCTGCTGGGTACGGGTGTTGCCCGCGTCGACGACCGCCAGCTCCAGACAGGTCCAGGCCTCGCCGTGGACGACGCCGATGCGCTGGAAGTCGGCGCGGGCGTCCATCAGCAGCTGGCGGGCGAAGCCGGAGTTGCGCAGCGAGCCCGTCTGGGCGGCGCGCTGGTCCCGGGTCACGCGCGCCGAGTGGTGGCGGGCGCACGCCAGGCCGTAGACGTCGCGCATGCGGGAGAACATCGTGCGGGAGCGTTCCAGTTCGCGGACCGCGCGGTCCAGGTCGCCCGTCTCCTCCAGGGCCTGGCCCAGGTAGTAGAGGGTCCAGGCCTCGCCGCGCGCGTCCTCGTTGTCGCGGTGCCGGGCCGCCGCCCCGCGCAGGCCGTCCACCGCCGGCGACGGGTCGCCGGCCACCAGCCGGGCCCGGGCCAGCTGGGTCAGCGCCCAGGCCTCGCCCCGGGCGTCGCGGGTACGGCCGTACAGGTCGAGGGCCTCGCGCAACTCCGCCTCCGCACGCGCCGGATCGCCCATGCGCAGGCTCAGCTGGCCGAGCTGGAAGTGGGCCCACGCCTCGCCGTGCACCGAACCGCCCTCGCGGTGCAGTACCAGGGAGCGGGACAGCAGGTCCAGGGCCTCGGCGACGCGGCCGCGGTCCCGTTGGACGGCGGCCAGCGCGTGCATCGTCCAGGCGCGGTCCGTCGCCAGTTGGGGGGCAGCCTGGAGGTCCAGGGCCTCCCTCAGCTTCGCTTCCGCCTCCGTCAGGTTGCCCTGGTGGTGCAGCGTGATGCCCAGCGAGCACAGGGCGCGGGCGGCGCCCGCGTCGTGGTGGGCCTCCATATAGAGGTCGACCACGGAGGCGAGCGTCGTGCGTGCCTTGTCGAGCTCGCCCAGATGGCGGGCCGCGATGCCCGTGCGCCACTGCACCGAGCGGACCAGCAGGCCCTGGTCGACGGCCTGGGCCAGTTCGCTGATCTCGCCGAGGCGGTAGAGGTCGCCGCGCAGCAGGCAGTAGTCGCACAGCGCGCCGAGCAGGTTCAGCACGGCCGCCTGGTCCACGCCCTCCGCCTGCCGCAGGGTCGCCGTGATGAAGCTCGACTCGTCGTCCAGCCAGCGCAGCGCCTCGTCGAGGGAGGTGAAGCCGTGCGGGCTGAACCGGTCCGAGCGGGTCGACATGTTGCCGTCGACCAGCCGCAGCACCGAGTCGGCGAGGTCGGCGTAGCTCGCGATCAGTCGTTCCTGCGCGGCCGTGCGCTCGGCCGGCTCCTCCTCGTCGAGGAGGCGGGCCTGCGCGAAGGCGCGGACCAGGTCGTGCAGGCGGT
Source organism: Streptomyces sp. NPDC002088 (assembly GCF_040296605.1). Lineage (NCBI taxonomy): Bacteria > Bacillati > Actinomycetota > Actinomycetes > Kitasatosporales > Streptomycetaceae > Streptomyces > Streptomyces sp. NPDC002088. The sequence continues at coordinate 115,311 of NZ_JBEOXO010000021.1, forward strand.
AGCGGTCGCCCCGCACGTGGTCGATCAGGCCCGCCCGGGCCAGTGCGGCCAGGTGCCGGGTCGCCTCCTGCTGGTCGGTGGCCAGCAGCGCGGCGGCGGCCGCCGCGCCGAGCGAGGCCCGGCCCGCCAGGGCGAGCCTTCTCAGCAGCCGCCGGGCCGGGTCCGCCTGGTCGGTGTAGCGCAGCCAGAGCACCCGCTCGACCGGCTCGACCGGGCCGTACGCGTCCAGATCGGTGGCGAGCTGCCGGGGCGAACGCGGGCCGAGCGCGGAGCCCGCGATGCGCAGCGCCAGCGGCAACGCACCGCACAACTCCCGTATCCGATCCGCCGATTCGGCGTCGTACGGCCCCGAACTGTCCTGCGCGGCCGCGTCCAGCAGCTCCTCCGCGCCCGCCGCCTCCAGGGCCCGCACCGGAAGCTGGTGCACCCAGGCCGGGAGGTCGGCCGGCAGGTCGAGGGGCTCCCGCGCGGTGACCAGGACCAGGCTGTCGGAGCGCTCGGGGACGAGGGTGCGGACCTGCTCGGGGTCCGAGGCGTCGTCCAGGACCACGGTGACCGGCAGCCCGGTCAGGTGCTGGTGGTACAGCTCGCTCAACCGCTTGACCTGCTGCTCGGCGGAGGAGCGCTCCCGGAACAGCAGCTGCTCGCGGGGCGCGCCGAGCCGGTTCAGCAGGTGCAGCAGCGCGTCGCGGGTGGGCAGCGGCGGCTCCTCCGGGCTGGCGCCGCGCAGATCGACCACGCACGCACCCCGGAACTGGTCTCGCAGGTCGTGGGCGGCACGGACCGCGAGGGTCGTACGACCGCTGCCGGGCGCTCCGTGCAGGACGACGACCGCCGGCCGGGTCTCCGTGCTCGCGCGGGCCGCCTGCACCCACTGCCGGATCCGCGCCATTTCCGCCCGCCGCCCCGCGAACGGCCCCACAGGCTCCGGGAGTTGCCCGAAGGACTGCTCCAGCACACTCCGCCCCCGCGCGGCCGCGCTCTTGTCCGCGCCGCGCAGCTGCGGCCCCGTCGCCTTCGGACCGGTGGACGCGCTCAGCACCCGCTGCTGGTCCAGGAACGGGCGGATCCCGCGCACCTCCAGCGCCGTCAGCCACTGCAACCGCAGCTGCTCCGGGCCACCGGGCTGGCCTACGGCTCCCGCCCGGTGATGCGCGGCGGGCAGATGAGAGCCGGCCACCTTCACGACCGTGGCCGCCGCGCCGACGACTCCCACGGCGACCCCCGCGCCCAGCGCCGTGCCCGCATCGGTGCCGAGGGCCAGGTCGGCGACGGCGGCGGCGACCGCGGCGACGGCGGCCACCAACAGGGGAGTTTTGCCACCCTCCCGTGCGTAGCGCTGGCCGAAGCTGAGCGTGCCGGCCTCCGCCTCGTCGAGCGCGCGCGTATACGCCCCGTACTCCTCGGCGGCCGTCTGCGCCATGGCGTCCAGCGCGGCGAGCGCCCGCGTCCCGAGCGCCTGCCCGTCGGTACGGCCGCCCGACCGCCGCACCTCCTCCTCGACGGCCCGAGCGATCAACCGCTCGGCCTCCGCCCTGTGACTGTCCCGCATGCCAGGTCCCCCTCCGGCGGCGACGGTGTTCCTCTTGGCCAAGTGTGCGGCGGATGCGGAGTGGAGGGGAGAGGGCGGACAGCCGGGCCGCGCCGTACCCGCGCTGTCTGGAGTTCCGGGGGTACTGGGGCAGGATGGAGGCATGCCGAACCGACTGGCTCATGAAACGTCCCCGTATCTGCTTCAGCATGCCGACAACCCCGTCGACTGGTGGCCCTGGTCGGAAGGGGCGTTCGAGGAGGCGCGGCAGCGGGGCGTTCCGGTGCTGCTCAGCGTCGGCTATTCGAGCTGCCACTGGTGCCATGTCATGGCCAGGGAAAGCTTCGAGGACGAAGCGGCCGCCGCCTACATGAATGATCACTTCGTCAACATCAAGGTCGACCGCGAGGAACGCCCCGACGTCGACGCCGTCTACATGGAGGCCGTGCAGGCGGCGACCGGGCAGGGCGGCTGGCCCATGACCGTGTTCCTCACCCCGGACGCCGAGCCGTTCTACTTCGGCACCTACTTCCCGCCCGCGCCCCGGCACGGCATGCCCTCCTTCCAGCAGGTACTGGAAGGCGTGCGCAGCGCCTGGACCGACCGGCGCGACGAGGTCGCCGAGGTCGCCGGGAAGATCGTGCGGGACCTGGCGGCTCGCGAGATCTCCTACGGCGACACGCAGGCCCCGGGCGAGGAGGAGCTCGCGCGGGCACTGCTCGGGCTCACCCGGGAGTACGACGCCCAGCGCGGCGGGTTCGGCGGGGCGCCCAAGTTCCCGCCGTCCATGGTCGTCGAGTTCCTGCTGCGGCACCACGCCCGCACCGGCTCCGAGGGCGCGCTCCAGATGGCGCAGGACACCTGCGAGCGCATGGCCCGCGGCGGCATCTACGACCAGCTGGGCGGCGGCTTCGCCCGCTATTCCGTCGACCGGGACTGGGTTGTGCCGCACTTTGAGAAGATGTTGTACGATAATGCGCTGCTTTGTCGGGTTTATGCGCACCTCTGGCGGGCCACAGGCTCCGAGCTCGCCCGCCGGGTCGCCCTCGAAACCGCCGACTTCATGGTGCGTGAACTCCGTACGAACGAGGGCGGGTTCGCCTCCGCGCTCGACGCCGACAGTGACGACGGGACGGGCGAGCACGTCGAGGGCGCGTACTACGTGTGGACGCCCGGGCAGCTCGCCGAGGTCCTCGGTGCCGAGGACGCCGAACTCGCCGCCGCCCACTTCGGCGTGACTGCGGAGGGCACGTTCGAGGAGGGTCGGTCGGTCCTCCAGCTTCCGCAGCAGGAAGGTGTGTTCGACGCCGAGCGGATCGCGTCCGTCCGGGAGCGGCTGCTGGCTGCACGCGCGGAGCGCCCCGCTCCCGGCCGGGATGAAAAGGTGGTCGCCGCCTGGAACGGCCTCGCGATCGCCGCCCTCGCCGAGACCGGCGCCTACTTCGACCGCCCCGACCTGGTCGAGGCCGCCGTCTCCGCCGCCGATCTCCTCGTACGGCTGCACCTGGACGACCACGCGCGGCTGGCCCGCACGAGCAAGGACGGCCGGGCCGGCGCGAACGCGGGGGTGCTGGAGGACTACGCCGACGTCGCCGAGGGCTTCCTCGCGCTCGCGTCCGTGACCGGGGAGGGGGTGTGGCTCGAATTCGCCGGGTTCCTCCTCGACCATGTGCTGACCGGCTTCGTCGATCCGAAGTCGGGCTCGCTGTACGACACCGCCGCCGACGCCGAGAAGCTGATCCGCCGGCCGCAGGACCCGACCGACAATGCCGCCCCCTCCGGCTGGACCGCCGCGGCCGGCGCCCTGCTGAGCTATGCGGCGCACACCGGTGCCGAGCCTCATCGCGCCGCCGCCGAGCGGGCGTTGGGCGTGGTGAAGGCGCTCGGGCCGCGCGTCCCGCGGTTCATCGGCTGGGGGCTCGCCGCCGCCGAGGCGCTGCTCGACGGGCCACGGGAGGTCGCGGTCGTCGGGCCGTCGCTCGACGATCCGGCCACAAGGACCTTGCACCGTACGGCACTTCTCGGCACCGCCCCCGGTGCCGTCGTCGCGGTCGGCGCTCCGGAGAGTGACGAGTTTCCGTTGCTCGCGGACCGCCCGCTCGTCGGCGGTGAACCGGCCGCGTACGTCTGCCGTAACTTCACATGTGACGCTCCGACCACCGATCCGGAGCGGCTGCGCGGGGCGCTGAACGGCTGAAACCAGAGGTGGGGCGGCTGTTTCGGCGTGGCTGCAAGCGGGTCCACCTCCAGGGCCCAGCGGCCCTGAGCGCCACGGACGCCTCCGCGCACGTGCACTCCTTCGCCGACTCCCCGGGCGCGGGGCTGTGTCGCTATGCGGCTCCGCCGCGTGGGCGCGACCAGCCTCCACCGGCCCGCGGGTTCGTCACCGCGCTTCCGGCGGAGCGCTCAGCGGTCGCCCGCGAACTCCGCCAGGGCGCGCTCCACGATGGCCTCCAGCTGCTCGTGGTGCGCGCCCTTCCAGTACGCGCGCCCGCACTCCCGGCACTGCGCGAAGACGTCGTACGACCGGTGCGTGCCGTGTTTCAGCTGGTCGGCGACCTCGTCCTTGGTGGCCTCCTTCAGCACGCCGTTGCAGGCGGTGCAGCGGGTCCAGGGGCGCAGTTCGGGGGCGAAGCGGTGCAGGACGTCGCGGAGCTGGTCGTCGGGGTTGGTGCTGTAGACGAAGCCTCCGGCCCACAGTTCGCGGCGGCGCAGCAGGCCCCGGTCGCGGCTGAGCATGACCCGCTGCTCGGCTGCCGAGCGGGCGGCGAGGGCCGGGTCGCCGATGTCGGTCGACTCGTACGCGGTGTCCACACCGAGCAGGCGCAGACGGCGGGCGAGGGTGCCGAGGTGGACGTCGAGGAGGAAGCGGAGGGGGGCCCCGGGTACCTGCTGGGGGCGGGCGACCGGGCGGACGGTCACCGACTCGCCGTCCGCCGGGATGTGCGACACCGGGACCTCACGGCCGTCGACGACGAGGGCGCCGACCTCCGTCAGGGGGACTCCGAGGGACTCGACGACATGGCCGAGAGTCGAGACGCCGTCGACGGCGAGGGCGGTGACGGCCCCGCGTCGGGCGTGCGGGACGAACAGAGCCAGCTCGGCGGCGACTTCGACGCGGATCTCGGGTGCGTTCACCTGGTCAGGATGGCACGGGGGAGGGACGGGGTCTCAGGGGTTTTCCTTTCCGATGCTGTGCTCCAGGACGTCCAGTGTGCGGTCGAGGAGGCCCTCGAAGTCGTCCTTGTGGCCGCGCTCGGCCCAGTACAGGGACGTCTCCATCAGGCCGCCGAGGAAGGACATCGCGTAGACGCGGACCTCCAGGCTGTCGGGGTCGCGGCCGGTACGCTCGCCGATCGCGGTGCAGAGCATGCGGCCGGTGACCGACATGCTCTCCATCATTCGTGAGCGCATCGCCGGAACCGTGACCATGAGGTGGGTACGCAGCCGCGCCACCTCCATGTCCTCCTCGATACCCACGCGGGCGCCTTCCCGGATCACGTACCGCATGGTCTCCGGCAACGGCTCGTCCGCCGGGCGGGCCCGCAGCAGCTCCAGGAGGATCGGGTCGTACTCGTCCGTGAGGACGATGTCCTCCTTGGTCGGGAAGTAGCGGAAGACGGTCGACGGAGACACCTCGGCGCGTTCGGCGATCTGGTCGATCGTCGTGGCGTCGTACCCCTGCTCCTTGATCAGCGCGTAGGTCGCGGTGCGGATCGCCTCGCGGGTCTTGATCTTCTTCCGCTCACGAAGGCTCAGCTGGGGGCGATCGGCGGGGGAGGTGGGGTGTGCGGCCGTCATGGGGTTCATTGTCGGGCATCCTCCGTGACGGCGGCCATGTCGGTGCTGCCGCTCCCCGTACGCCCTGCCGCGGGCACCCCCGGCAGGAACGCCGCCGCCAGCAGCGCCGAGACCAGGGCCGAGGCGCCGCACACCAGCAGGATCAGGGTCATGCCGTGGACGTACGCGCCGTTCGCGGAGGCGGCGAGGTGCGCCGAACCGGCCTTCTCGGCGATCAGGTGCGCGGCGACCACCGAGTCCCCGGCGGTGTCCGCGGCCCCGGCGGGCAGGCCGGTCACGTCGAGGCGGTCGCGGAAGACGTTGGAGAGCAGGCTGCCGAGCAGCGCGATGCCGACGGCGGAGCCGACCTGGCGGAATGTCAGCAGCAGCCCGGAGCCGCTGCCCGCGCGGTCGGCGGGCAGGGTGGCCAGCGCCCCGGTCATGGCCGGCACGAGCGCGAAGCCGAAGCCCAGGCCGGCGACGGTGAGCCACAGCGCGGTGAAGCCGTAGCCGGAGTCGATCGTCGTACGGCTGCCGAGGAGGGCGGCGAAGGCGAGGACCACCAGTCCCGCGCTGACCGAGGCGCGCGCCCCGAAGCGGGCTACGACCGGTGTGGCGAGTTTCGCGGCGACGGACAGGCCGAGAATCATCGGCAGCAGCCGGACGCCGGTGGCGAGGGTGTCGTTGCCGAGGACGGCCTGGAGGTAGGGCGGCAGCACGAACAGCAGACCGGACAGCACGAACATGACCAGGGTCGCGGCGATGGTGTTGAGCAGGAAGCCGCGGTCGGCGAGCAGCGTCATGTCGAGCATGGGGCGCTCCACCCGGCGCTCGCGCAGCACCAGCCCGGCGATCAGGACCGCGGACCCGGCGAACATGCCCAGGAGCAGCGGGTCGCCCCAGCCGCGCTCGGGGGCCTCGATGATCGCGTAGATGAGCGCGCCGAGCCCCGTGGCGGTGAACGCGGTGGAGAGGGTGTCGACCTTGGGGGAGGCGGGGTCGCGGGTTTCGGGGAGCAGGAAGACGCAGGCGGCGATGCCGATCGCGACCATCGGGACGTTCAGCACGAACACCGAGCCCCACCAGAAGTGCTCCAGCAGCCAGCCGCCGATGATCGGGCCCAGCGGCAGGCCGAGCGCGGATCCGGTGGAGACCAGGCCGATGGCCTTGCCGCGCTCGTCGGGGGTGAACAGCGACGGCAGCACGGACATGGCGAGTGGCGTGATCAGCGCCGCGCCGACGCCCATGACCGCCCGGGCGACGATCACCCACGTCACGTCTTCGGCCAGCGCGCCGACAACGGAACCGGCGAGGAAGATCCCGAGCCCGGAGATCAGCATCCGCCGCCGCCCGAACCGGTCGCCGAGGAGGCCCGCCGGGAGCATCAGGGACGCGAAGACGACGACGTACGCGTCCGCCATCCACTGCTGCTCGCCGGTGGTGGCACCCAGGTCGCTCGCCATCGTCGGCAGCGCCACGTTGAGGATCGTCGTGTCGAAGCCGAGCACCAGCATGCTCGCGACCAGGGCGCCTAGGGCCCACCAGCGGCGCGGGTCGCGCCGTTCGTCTTCTAACTGAGTGACAGTGACCATGAAATGAGAGTAACTCTCAAAAGGGTGAGGCTGTCAATGGTGGCCTGTCGGCATAGAGAAATGGCCACGGCTCGCAAGCCGTGGCCATCAGGGGGGAGCGGGGTTACGCGTGCTGGTACGCCACCAGCGAGATGCCGACGTAGTGGACGACGAATGCGGCGAGGGTGAGCGAGTGGAACACCTCGTGGAAGCCGAACCAGCGTGGTGACGGGTTGGGTCGCTTGATCCCGTAGATCACACCGCCCGCGCTGTAGAGGAGGCCGCCGACGATCACCAGGACGAGGACCGCGATGCCGCCCGTGCGCATGAAGTCCGGCAGGAAGAAGACGGCCGCCCAGCCCATCGCGATGTAGCAGGGGGTGTAGAGCCAGCGCGGGGCGCCGACCCAGAAGACGCGGAAGATGATGCCCGCGGCGGCCGCGCCCCAGATGCCCCACAGCAGCCACTGCCCCTTGGCTTCCGGCAGCAGCAGCATGGTCAGCGGGGTGTAGGTGCCCGCGATGATCAGGAAGATGTTCGCGTGGTCGAGACGGCGCAGGACGCCGTCCATTCTCGGGCTCCAGTTGCCCCGGTGGTACAGCGCGCTCACGCCGAACAGCAGGCACGCCGTCAGTGCGAAGATCCCGCAGGCGATGCGGCCCCGGGGTGAGTCGGCGAGGGCGGTGAGGACCAGGCCCGAGATCAGTGCGGCCGGGAACATGCCCAGATGCAGCCAGCCGCGCAGCTTGGGCTTGACCGGGTGCGGCAGGGAGAGCCCGACGGGGCCGCGGCCTGCGGCCGGCGTGTCCGTGGGCGCGTCGGGGACGGGCGCAGTCATGCGGGGCATCGTACCTACGGAACCGTAAGTTACGTATCAGTACGACGCCCCGAGTGGCCATGATCTCACGCGATTTGCGCAACGCAAAAAGACCTTCAGTCGAACCTCATGTGGACGCAAAGAAGCGCGGTTACACGTGGCGATGGTCACTCCGCTCACTTGTGGCGTCCTCTGGACATATGGGCGGACTCGTCGGATGATCAAATGAGTGCGGTCGGCACCGGATGAGCGGACGTGGTTCCGCGGTGCAGCATCCGGGTCGCAGCCCCCACGGGGCCTCCAACAAAAAATCCCCTCTTTTTAGGAGCAATCGTGGCGCTCGACATCGCGGCTCCCGTCATTCCCACCAACCATCAGGAACTGATCTCGTGGGTCAACGAGATCGCCGAACTGACGCAGCCGGACAACGTGGTCTGGTGTGACGGATCCGAGGCTGAGTACGACAGGCTGTCCGAGGAGCTGGTAGCCAAGGGCACCTTCAAGAAACTCGACCCGATCAAGCGCCCGAACTCCTACTACGCGGCCTCCGACCCGACTGACGTCGCCCGGGTCGAGGACCGGACCTTCATCTGCTCGGAGAAGGAGGAGGACGCCGGCCCGACCAACCACTGGAAGGCGCCCTCCGAGATGCGGGAGATCTTCCAGGGGGAGAAGGGCATCTTCCGCGGCTCGATGCGCGGCCGCACGATGTACGTCGTCCCGTTCTGCATGGGCCCGCTGGGCTCGGACCTCTCCGCGATCGGCGTCGAGATAACCGACTCCGCCTACGTCGCCGTGTCCATGCGCACCATGACCCGCATGGGTCGGCCGGTCCTGGACGAGCTGGGCTCCGACGGCTTCTTCGTGAAGGCCGTGCACACCCTCGGTGCTCCCCTCGCGAAGGGCGAGGCGGACGTCCCGTGGCCGTGCAACAGCACGAAGTACATCTCCCACTTCCCGGAGTCCCGCGAGATCTGGTCCTACGGCTCCGGCTACGGCGGCAACGCGCTGCTCGGCAAGAAGTGCTACGCCCTGCGCATCGCCTCCGTCATGGCCCGTGACGAGGGCTGGCTGGCCGAGCACATGCTGATCCTCAAGCTGACCCCGCCGCAGGGCGAGTCCAGGTACGTCGCCGCCGCCTTCCCGAGCGCCTGCGGCAAGACGAACCTCGCCATGCTGGAGCCCACGATCTCCGGCTGGACGGTCGAGACGATCGGCGACGACATCGCCTGGATGCGCTTCGGCGAGGACGGCCGCCTCTACGCGATCAACCCCGAGGCCGGTTTCTTCGGCGTCGCGCCCGGCACCGGTGAGCACACCAACGCCAACGCGATGAAGACCCTGTGGGGCAACTCCGTCTTCACCAATGTCGCCCTCACCGACGACAACGACATCTGGTGGGAGGGCATGACGGAGGAGACTCCGGCCCACCTGACGGACTGGAAGGGCAACGACTGGACGCCCGAGTCCGACGTCCCGGCGGCCCACCCGAACGCCCGCTTCACCGTCCCCGCCGCGCAGTGCCCGATCATCGCGCCGGAGTGGGAGGACCCGAAGGGCGTGCCGATCTCGGCAATTCTTTTCGGCGGCCGCCGCGCGACAGCGGTGCCGCTGGTGACGGAGTCATTCGACTGGAACCACGGTGTGTTCCTCGGCGCCAACGTGGCGAGCGAGAAGACCGCCGCCGCCGAGGGCAAGGTCGGCGAGCTGCGCCGCGACCCCTTCGCCATGCTGCCGTTCTGCGGCTACAACATGGGCGACTACATGGGCCACTGGGTCGACGTCGCCAAGGACAAGGACCAGGCGAAGCTCCCGAAGATCTACTACGTCAACTGGTTCCGCAAGAACGACGAGGGCAAGTTCGTCTGGCCCGGCTTCGGCGAGAACAGCCGCGTCCTGAAGTGGATCGTCGACCGCCTCGACGGCAAGGCCGAGGGCGTCGAGACCCCGATCGGCATCCTGCCGGCCAAGGGCGCCCTGGACACCAAGGGCCTGGACCTGTCCGACTCCGACCTGGACTTCCTGCTCACGGTCGACAAGGAGGTCTGGCGCGAGGAGGCCGCCCTGGTCCCCGAGCACCTCAACACCTTCGGCGACCACACGCCCAAGGAGCTGTGGGACGAGTACCGCGCTCTGGTGCAGCGCCTGGGCTGACCGCCCCCGAAGACGCCGCGGCCGGCTCCGATCGTGCCCTGACCAGCAGTATCGTCACGGCCGGCCGCGGTGAAAGCACCACAGACCGGCGAGGCTGCGCACAACGGCGTGCTCAGCCCTGGGCCTGTCGCCACGTCCCCGTCCGCCCCGACGGGGAACCCGGCGACAGGCCTTCGCCTGTTTCGCCCACCTTGTCCTCGTGTTCCCGGCCCGCGACGACGGCAGCCACCACTCCGCCGATCAGCGGCACCGCGAGGACGATTCCCGCGATTCGGTCATACCGGTCCCGGATCGACACGGGCCCTGCAACACCGTAAGGGGCGCGGGGAACGGCGCGACAAGCCACAACGAACCAGCAGCCGCAGAACTACAAGAACCCGAACGGCGAACAGGCACCGCGGCTCAAGCCAACGCAGTGTGTGGCGCCCGGTCCGCGCGTCGCTGCGGGTGCACGCGGACCGGGGCCGTTCGAGGTGCCCCGGTGAGGGGGCGTCAGCCGGCGGCGCTGAACTCCTGCCGCTCCGCCAGGGCGGCGGCATGCGCGTCCATGCGCTCCGCCGCCAGGATCGCCGCCGCCGTGTCGGCGCGGGAGGCCGCGACGACGAGGGCGCGGCCCGCGAGGGCGTGGGCCCGCTCGTGCAGCGCCGTCTGCCGCGGCTCGCCGCCGACGGGGGTCACTGACGCGCGAACCGGCGCGCGGCCTCCGCGCAGCCGGGCGACCTGCCGCGCGAGCCGTTCGGCCGCGCCGTCCAGGTCGGCCGACGGGGCGGAGCCCCGCAGTTCGTCCGTGACAGCGAGCAGCGCCGCGAGATGGCCCGCGAGCTGGATGTCCAGCTCCTCCTCGCGGGAGCGGTGCGGGAAGTCGGAAGTGGCGCCGGCCATCGTGCTGTGGACCGACTTGGTGCGGATCGGTTCGTACATGGGATGGCCTCCTGTGCTCTGACAGGAAACCATCCTAGCTTGGATTTCGTCTAAAGTTGAGTGGTTCGCAGAGGGGGAGTGCGCTGTACGCGCAGCGTGAGCGTCAGGGCTGGCTGTAGCCGTCCAGGAAGTTGCCGATCCGGCCCACCGCGTCCCGCAGGTCCCCGACCGACGGGAGGGTCACCACGCGGAAGTGGTCCGGTTCGGGCCAGTTGAAGCCGGTGCCGTGGACGACCATGATCTTCTCGCTGCGCAGCAGGTCGAGGACCATCCGCCGGTCGTCCTTGATCTTGAAGACCTTGGGGTCGAGGCGCGGGAAGAGATACAGCGCCCCCTTCGGCCGCACGCACGTCACGCCCGGGATCTGGGTCAGCAGCTCGTAGGCGGTGTCCAGCTGTTCCTTCAAGCGCCCGCCCGGCAGCACAAGGTCGTTGATGGTCTGGCGCCCGCTGAGCGCGGCGACGACACCGTGCTGGCCCGGCATGTTGGCGCACAGGCGCATGTTCGCCAGGATCGTCAGACCCTCGATGTAGGAGTCGGCGTGGGCACGCGGGCCGGAGATCGACATCCAGCCGACGCGGTAGCCGGCGACCCGGTACGCCTTCGACATGCCGTTGAAGGTGAGGGTGAGCAGGTCGGGCGCGATCGCGGCGGTCGAGGTGTGCGTGGCGCCGTCGTAGAGGATCTTGTCGTAGATCTCGTCCGAGCAGACCAGCAGGTTGTGGCGGCGGGCGATGTCGGTCAGCCCCTTGAGCATCGCCTCGTCGTACACCGCGCCCGTCGGGTTGTTCGGGTTGATGATGACGATCGCCTTGGTGCGGTCGGTGACCTTCCGCTCCACGTCCGCGAGGTCGGGCATCCAGTCGGACTGCTCGTCGCAGCGGTAGTGGACGGCGGTGCCGCCGGACAGGGACACGGCGGCGGTCCACAGGGGGTAGTCGGGCGCCGGTACGAGGACCTCGTCGCCGTCGTCCAGCAGTCCCTGCATCGCCATCACGATCAGCTCGGAGACGCCGTTGCCGACGAAGACGTGCTCGACGTCCGTCTCGATCCCGAGGGTCTGGTTATGCATGACGACGGCCCGGCGGGCGGCCAGCAGACCCTTCGCGTCCCCGTACCCATGGGCCGACGACACGTTGCGGAGGATGTCCTCCAGGATCTCGGGCGGGCACTCGAAGCCGAACGCGGCCGGGTTGCCGGTGTTCAGCTTGAGGATGCGGTGCCCTGCCGCCTCGAGCCGCATCGCCTCCTCGAGTACCGGGCCCCGGATCTCGTAACAGACGTTGGCGAGCTTGGTCGACTGGATCACCTGCATGTCCGTGAGCTTACGGCCCGGTAACGACTCATGGGCCGTGTTTTCCGCCACGTGAGACGCGGCGGTTTGTGCGGTTATCGCCGGTAGCTGTCTCAGGAGCCCCACCCGTCTCTAGAATTCGCGGTCATGTCCACCCCATCTCAGCGCCAGAGCGGGGCATACGGCGCGAATGCCGCAAGCGGTCCGATCGATGCTCCCGGCGCCCACCCTGGCGCGGGGTCCCCGGCGCACCCGAACGTGTACCACCCGCAGGCGGCGGCGACCCCCGCGTACGAGGAGTACGTCGATCCCGCGGCCGCGCACGGGTGGACGGACGCGTACGACGAGACGCGCGAGCTGCCGGCCGTGGTCGCCGGGGAGCCTGGGGGGCCTGGGGGGCCTGTGGCGCCCGGGACGCCTTCCGGTCCCGGCCGGCGCGCCCGGCGGAAGCAGGGGACGGCGCGGAAGCGTCGTGCGGCGGTCGTCGCCGGTGCGGTGGGGGTGGTGTCCGTGGCGGCGGTGATAGCCGGGTTCTCCTTCTCCGGGTCGTCCTCCGGGTCGTCGTCGGGTGGCGGGCGGGGCGGGCAGGACCGTACGACCGGGGAGTCCGTGGCGCCCACGGAGGACACCGACGGGGTGACTGCCTCGGCCGGGGCGTCGGGCAACCCGGCCGAGGCCGCGCCCTCCGCTTCCCTCACGCCCTCCGCGGGCGCGTCGAACAGCTCCACGGCGTCCCCGGACAGCACCGCGCCGTCCTCGCCCACGCCCTCCGTCACCAGCGCGTCGGCCGCCGCCACTACGCCGACCTCCACCGCGAGTACCTCCGCCCCGGGCAACTCCGGCAGTGGCCGCGGGCGCGGCCACGGCGGCAAGTCCGGTTAGGAGCCCGGCGCATCTGCCGGATCCGGCCAACCCCCGGCCGGAAACGACTCTTTGCTCACCCACCCCTCTGCGATCACAATGCGCATGACAAAACAGCGGGCGGCCGGAAGATCTCCGGTCGCCCTGTCGCAAGAGGGGACCCCCACATGAGAAAGCCTCTCGTCGCCGCACTCTTCGCTCTGGTGATCGCCGGGGCGGGCGCGGCACCCGCGGTCGCGGCCCCAGCGCCCGAGGCGCCCGCGTCTGCGCCCTCGTCCGCATCCGTGTCCGTGTCCGTGTCCGTGTCGGCGAAGATCGCCGACAGTTCGGCACAGGCCGCCGCCCCCACGCTCCAGGCCGTCACCTTCGCCGGCACCGTCTCGCTCAGCAACTGCTCCGGCTCCGTGATCCGCTTCCCGAACTCCGCGAGCACGGACCCCGCGCTGGTGCTCTCCAACGGCCACTGCCTGGAGACCGGCTTCCCGGAGCCCGGCGAGGTGATCGTCGACCAGGCGTCCAGCCGCACCTTCGGGCTGCTCAACTCCGCGGGTACGCGGGTGGCGACGCTGCGGGCGAGCAAGGTCGCCTACTCGACGATGACGGACACGGACGTCACGATCTACCAGCTCACCAGCACCTACGCGCAGATCCAGAGCTCGTATGGCATCAGCCCGCTCACCGTCGCCGACACGCACCCGGTCGCCGGCACCGCCATCACCGTCGCCTCCGGGTACTGGAAGCGGTACTACAGCTGCAACATCGACGGGTTCGTGTACCGCCTGAAGGAGGGCGACTGGACCTGGAAGGACTCGGTCCGCTACACCTCCGCCTGCCAGACCATCGGCGGCACCTCCGGCTCCCCGGTGATCGACAACGCGACCGGCAAGGTCGTCGCCGTCAACAACACGGGCAACGAGGACGGCGAGACCTGCACGGAGAACAACCCCTGCGAGGTCGACGCGAGCGGCAACGTGACCGTCCGCGAGGGCATCAACTACGCCCAGGAGATCTACCAGATCCCGGCCTGCTTCACGACCGGCAACAAGCTCAACCTGAGCGCGAGCGGGTGCACCCTGCCCAAGCCGTAGCGGCGGCCGGTGCGCTGACGGCGGGCGGTCACAGGGGAGTTCTGCGGACCGCCCGCCCCGCCAGCACGTCCGTCCGGCGCCCGTCCTCGACGACGAAGCGGCCGTCGACCAGGACGTACGGGATGCCGGTCGGCAGCGTGCGCGGGGCGTCGTACGTCGAGCCCGCCGCCACCGTGGCCGGGTCGAACAGCACCAGGTCGGCCCGGTACCCCTCGCGGACCAGTCCGCGGTCCGGCAGGCGCAGCCGGGCCGCCGGGCGTCCGGTGAGATGAGCGACGCACTCCTCCAGCGACAGCACGCCCAACTCCCTCACGTACCGCCCGAGATAGTGCGGGAAGGTGCCGTACGCGCGCGGGTGCGGCTTGGTGCCCTGGAGGATGCCGTCCGAGCCGCCCGTGTGGACGCGGTGCCGCATGATCGCCCGGACGTTCTCCTCGTGGCCCACGTGCTGGAGGATCGTCGAGCCCAGCCGGTCCGCGAGCAGGAGGTGGCGGGCGGTGGCCCAGGGGGTCTCGCCGCGCAGCTGGGCCGACTGCCGGATCGTACGGCCGACGAAGTCGCCCAGCGTCGGGTCGGTCACGCCCGAGATCTCGATCGTGTCCCACTCCACCGGAACCCCGTGGCAGCCGTCCGCGCCGGTGACCTCCAGGTCGTGGCGGATGCGCTCGGCGGTCGTGTCGTCCGTCAGCCGCCGCAGGATCTCCTGCGGGCCGCCCTCGCTCGCCCAGCTCGGCAGGAGGGCCACGAGGGTCGTGCTGCCGGGGGTGTAGGGGTAGGTGTCGAGGGAGATGTCCGCGCCGGCGGCCAGCGCGTCGTCGAGGAGCGACAGCAGCTCGGGTGCCCGGCCCTTGTTCTCGCCGAAGTTCATGGTGGCGTGGGCGAGGTGGAGCGCGCAGCCGGCCTCCCGGGTCAGCTCGACCATCTCCGCGTACGCCGCCAGGGCGCCCGCGCCGTACGAGCGGTGGTGCGGGCAGTAGTAGCCGCCGTACCGCGCCACCACCCGGCACAGCTCGGTGAGTTCGGCGTCCTTGGCGTACATGCCGGGGGTGTACGTGAGCCCGGACGACAGGCCGACCGCGCCCTGCTCCAGCCCCTCCGCGACCAGCTGCCGCATCCGGTCCAGCTCCGCGGGCGTCGCCTCGCGGTCCTCCCAGCCGACGGCGAGCGCGCGGACCGTGCCCTGGGGGATGAGGTAGGCCGCGTTCACGGCGATCCCCCGGTCCAGCCGGTCGAGGTACTCGCCCACCGACCGCCAGTCGAAGTCGATGTCGTCGCCGTACCCGTTCCAGCCGGTGATCGCGCGGCGCACCTCGGCGAGCGTGCGGTCGTCGACGGGGGCGTACGACAGCCCGTCCTGGCCGAGGACCTCGAGCGTGACGCCCTGCGCGGCCTTCGCGGTGTGCTCGGGGTCGCGCAGCAGCGCCAGGTCGCTGTGGGCGTGCATGTCGATGAAGCCGGGGGAGAGGACGAGGCCCTCGGCGTCCAGTTCCCTGCTCGCGCGGGGGCGCTGGCAGCCCGCTGCCGCGGCCTCCTTGACGATCGAGACGATTCTGCCGTCGTCCACGACCACATCGGCGCGGTACGTGTCCGCGCCGGTGCCGTCCACGACGTCCGCGTCCCGGATGACGAGGTTCTCCATGCCGGCCCCCCTCCTCAGAAGAACGTACGGATGTAGTCGACGACCGTGCCGTCCGCCTCGGCGACCGGGATCAGCTGCCACTTGTCGAAGGACGTGCACGGATGGGACAGGCCCAGGCCCACCCAGTCGCCGACCTCCAGATCCGCATCCGGGGCCGTCCGCAGCCAGGCGTGCTGGTCGGACAGGGCGGTGACCTCGATGCCGGTGGCCGGCCGTTCGACGCCGTGCCTCCGGACCACCTGCGCGAAGGGCAGGTCGAGGTCGTAGGCCGCGTCCCGCTTGCCCGCGTTGACGAAGGCCTGCTCGGCGGACGGGCGGGAGACCACCTGGGTCCACAGACGGAAAGCGGGCTCCAGGGCGCCCTCCTCGGGGACGCGGTTGAACGGCGTCAGCTTGCGGTAGTGGCCGTCGTCGTGCGAGACGTACGCGCCCGAGCGCAGCAACTTCAGTACGGGGGAGGACAGGCCGGGGATCTCGGCGAACACGTCGGCCACCGCGTCGAACCAGGCGCTGCCGCCCGCGCTGACGACGATCTCGTCCACTGCGGAGAAGCGCCCCGCCTTGTCGAAGTCGACGGCCAGCGCGACCAGGCGCCGCAGCCAGGCGTGCACCCGCTCCGGGCTCGCCTGCGGGACCTCGCCCTCGTAGCCCGCCACACCCACCAGCCGCAGCGTCTCCGTGCCCGCCACCGCGTCGGCTACGGCCGCGCACTCCGCCTCCGTACGGACGCCGGTACGCGCGCCCTCGCCGGCGGCCAGCTCCACCACGACGTCCACCGGACGCGCGGCCCCCGTCAGCGCCGCGTCCATCAGCTCCACCCCGCGCACGGAGTCGACGTAGCAGATGAACCGGAAGTCGGGGTCGGCGGCCAGTTCGGCGGCGATCCAACGCAGGGCCGCCGGGTCCACCAGCTCGTTGGCGAGGAAGACCCGCTCGACACCGAAGGCTCGCGCCACCCGCGCCTGGTGCGGCACGGCGAGGGTGATGCCCCAGGCGCCGTGCTCGATCTGGCGCTGGAAGAGCTGGGGCGCCATGGAGGTCTTGCCGTGCGGGGCGAAGGCGAGTCCGTGCCGGGCCGCGTACGTCTCCATGAGCTTCAGGTTGTGCTCCAGGCGCTCGGCGGAGAGAGCCAGGACCGGCGTGGCGAATCCGCCGGTGAAGAGGTTGCGGCGCTGGGCGGCCAGCTCGGCGACGGTCAGCCCGTCGGCGTCCGGCGGGAGGCCCTTGAAGCGGTGGTCGACGCGTTCCTCGGCCAGGCGGGCGAGTGCCTCGCTGCTCATGGAGCCTCCTGATCTGGTCTGTTGCATCATGTGCAACACCCATTGCGTATATCGCTCACTGCTGTCTAACATCTCGGCCGACGCGGGGTCAACGGAGCCGCTGCGCCCCCCGAGCCGAGGAGTTACGACGATCGTGGCCGCCACCGGACCCCGCAATGCCCCCGACGTCGTGGACGTCGTAGCGCTCGGCGAGTCCATGGTGACCTTCCTGCCGGCCCGGCCCGGCCGCCTCGCCGACGTCCCCTCCTTCGACCGCGCCATCGGCGGCGCCGAGTCGAACGTGGCCTGCGTGCTGGCGGCCGCCGGGCACTCCGCGCGCTGGGTCAGCCGGGTCGGCGCGGACGCCTTCGGCGATCACCTGGTCGAGGCGATCGGGGCGTACGGCGTCGACGTCGCGTCCGTACGGCGTGACCCGGCCCGCCCGACCGGCATCTACTTCCGCACGGCCGGGGACCGGGCGACCGACGCACACGAGGTCGCGTACTACCGGGCCGGTTCGGCGGCCTCGGCGATGGGCGTCGGCTCGGTGGACCTGGCGGCGGTGCGCGCGGGGCGCGTCCTGCATCTGTCCGGGATCACGGCGGCGTTGTCCGGCGACTGCCTCGGCCTCCTGCGGGAACTCCTGCGCCCCCGTCCCGGCCGCCCGCTCGTCTCCTTCGACGTCAACCACCGGCCCGGGCTGTGGCACGACACGGACGAGGCCCGGGTACTGCTGGAGCTGGCCCGCGGGGCGGACATCGTGTTCGTGGGCGAGGACGAGGCGGAGCAGGCCTGGGGCATCGAGGGCGGCCCGGCGGCCGTCCGGGAGGCGTTGCCGCAGCCGTCGGTGCTGGTGGTCAAGCAGGGAGAACGGGGGGCGACGGTCTTCGACCGGGAGGGCGTCACCGCCGTCCCCGCCCTCGATGTCACCGTCGTCGCCCCCGTCGGCGCCGGAGACGCCTTCGCGGCCGGCTTCCTCTCCGCCACCCTGCGCGGGCTGCCCGTCCGCGACCGCCTGCGCCACGGCCACCTCATGGCCGCCGCCGCCCTCACCGTCCCCGGCGACCTCGCCACGCCCCCTTCCCGCGACCACGCCGACCGTCTCGCCGCCCTCGACGACGAGACGTGGGGGAGACTTCGACTCGGACCCGGCTGGACCACCCAGGACGTGCACCGGGCCCCGGAGGAGGTACGCACCCCATGAGCCAGACCGTCGACCGTGCGCTGAGCATCCTGCCGCTGCTCGCCGAGGGCCCCGCCGACCTCGGGCAGGTCGCCGACCGGCTCGGCGTCCACAAGTCCACCGCCCTGCGCCTGCTGCGCACCCTCCACGAGCACGGCCTCGTCTTCCGCCAGTCCGACCAGCGCTACCGCCTCGGCGCCCGCCTCTTCGCCCTCGCCCAGGAGGCGATGGAGAACCTCGACATCCGCGAGATCGCCCACCCCCACCTCGTACGGCTGAACGAGCAGTGCGGGCACACCGTGCACCTCGCCGTGCACGAGGAGAACGAGGTCCTCTACATCGACAAGGTGGAGAGCCGGTACCCCGTGCGCATGTACTCGCGGATCGGCAAGCCCGTCGCCCTCACCGTCGCCGCCGTGGCGAAGCTGCTGCTCGCCGACCTCCCCGAAGCCGAGCGCCGCGCCCTCGCCGAGAAGCTCGACTACCCCCTGTACACGGCCCGTTCGACACCCAACGCCCCCGCGTTCCTGCGGGAGCTGGAGAAGGTGCGCGAACAGGGCTGGGCCACCGACCTCGGTGGTCACGAGGAGTCCATCAACTGCGTCGCCGCGCCCATCCGCGGCGCCGACGGCCGGGTGGTCGCGGCGATGTCGGTCTCCGCGCCGAACGTCGTCGTCACCGCCGACGAACTCCTCACCCTGCTCCCACTCGTGCGCCGTACGGCGGACGCCATCAGCGGCGAGTACTCCGGCAGGACGCCCGTACGCGACCCAGGCAAGGACCCCGCATGACCGACAAGATCGCCCTCACCCCGAAGACCCACACCACCCCGCCCGCGAAGTTCTCGCACGGCGTCCGCAAGGGCAACATCCTCCAGGTCGCCGGCCAGGTGGGCTTCCTCCCCGCCGAGGAGGGCAAGTCCCCCACGCCCGCCGGCCCCACCCTGCGCGAACAGACCCTCCAGACCCTCGCCAACGTCAAGGCGATCCTGGAGGAGGGCGGCGCGAGCTGGGACGACGCGATGATGATCCGCGTCTATCTGACGGACGTCGACCACTTCGCCGAGATGAACCAGATCTACAACACGTACTTCGAGGAGCAGGGCCTCACCCAGCCCCCCGCGGCCCGCACGACGGTCTACGTCGGTCTGCCGGCGGGACTCCTCATCGAGATCGACGTCCTGGCCGTACTGGGCTGACGCTCCCTCAACTCCCGCACCCCGTATACGGCGCGGCGCCCGTCACCTCCTGGGCGCCGCGCCGCGATCCCCCCTGCCCGAAAGCTGTATGTACTTCTTACGCAGAGGACCCCCGAATGTCCTATCCGCTCGCGGCATCCACCCCCACCGAGACCCCGCCCCACACCGGCGGTCTGCTCCTCCTGCTCGACGGCACCGCCGGACTGCTGACGGTCGCCGCCATCGGCATCGCGCTCCTGCTCTTCCTGATCATCAAGGCGAGACTCCAGCCCTTCGTCGCCCTCCTCGCCGTCTCCATAGCCGTCGGCCTGCTGTCCGGCCTGTCCGTCACCGAACTGTTCGGCACCGTCCAGCGCTCGGACGCCGTCTCGACCATCGAGTCCGGGATGGGCGGCATCCTCGGCCATATCGCGATCATCATCGGCCTGGGCACCATGCTCGGCGCGATCCTCGAAGTCAGCGGCGGTGCCGAGGTGTTGGCGTCGCGGCTGCTGAAGCTGTTCGGCGAGCGGCGAGCTCCCCTCGCGATGGGCCTCACCGGCCTGATCTTCGGCATCCCGATCTTCTTCGACGTCGGCATCTTCGTCCTCGCGCCGATCGTCTACGCGGCCGCCAAGCGCTCCGGCAAGTCGATCCTGCTCTACTGCCTGCCCCTGCTCGCGGGCCTGTCGATGACCCACGCCTTCCTGCCGCCGCACCCCGGCCCGGTCGCCGCCGCCGGTCTGCTGCACGTCGAACTCGGCTGGGTCATCCTCATGGGCATCGTCTGCGGCATCCCCGCCGTACTCGCCGCCTGGGCCTACTCCGCCTGGATCGGCCGCCGCATCTTCGTCGCCGTACCGCAGGACATGGTCGAGGCGGCGGCGGAGGCCAAGCTCGCGGTCGTCAACGAGCAGCGGGCGGCGGGCGTCGAGCCGCGGGAGAAGCCGGTGCCGCTGGGCACGGTCCTCGGCATCATCGGTACGCCGCTGATCCTGATCCTCGCGGCCACCTTCTCCTCGATCGCGCTCGACCCCTCCACGGGCCGCTCGGTCATCGAGTTCTTCGGCCACCCGTTCGTGGCCCTCACCATCGCCCTGCTCCTCGCCTACTACCTCCTCGGCATCCGGCGCGGCTGGTCCCGCAAGTCCCTGGAGACCGTCTCGACCGCGTCCCTCAAGCCGGTCGGCAACATCCTGCTGGTCGTCGGCGCGGGCGGTGTCTTCGGCGCCGTACTGAAGGCGAGCGGAGTGGCCCAGGCCCTGTCGGACACCTTCAACGACGTCGGCCTGCCGGTGCTCGTCCTGTCCTACCTGATCTCGGTGGTCCTGCGGGTCGCCCAGGGCTCGGCGACGGTCGCCATCGTGACGACGGCCGGCATCGTCGCCCCGCTCCTCGCCGAGGGCCACCACTCCCAGGCCTTCGTCGCCCTCGTCATCATGGCCATCTCGGCGGGCTCGATCTTCGCCTCGCACGTCAACGACGGCGGCTTCTGGATGGTCGCCAAGTACTTCGGGATCAGTGAGCGGGACACGTTGAAGACGTGGACCGTGCTGGAGTCGGTGCTTTCGGTGGTGGGGTTCGTGGTGGCCGCCGTCTTGAGCATCTTCGTATAACGAAGTTGGGGGCTGGCTGTGTCCGGCACAGGATCGTCGACCATACTGCCCGCTGTGGAGCAGCGCATAGGTTCGAGCAGCCAGCCCCTGGAGGGCGAGCCCTTGAAGGGCGCCGGATTCGACCCGGCCTTCATCCCCGGGCTCACGTCACCCGTGTCCACCGAGCCGGAGGACGCCGATCCGGAGGACGCCGATCCGGAGGGCGCCGTAGAGGCCGAGGTGGTCTCCAAGGGGGAACCCGCCTCGGAGGAGACCGCCTCCGCGGAGTCCGCCGCGGACGAGGAGGAGACCTCCGAAGACGAACAGGCCTCCGAGGGCCCCGTCTTCGAGGCGTCCGACCGCCGGGCGAAGATCGTCGCCGACGCCAAGGGCGTACGCCTGAGCCTCGACGACCAGGAGTGCGAGTTCCGTTGGGACGAGATCGGCGCGGTCGAGACCGAGACCCCTCGCTTCGGCAAGCGGTTCACCATCACGGTGCACACGCCTGACCGCCGCTGGTTCCCCATCGAGATCGAGGCGACGGCCAGGGCGCGCTTCAAGGAGTGGGAGTCCGAGCTGGACGCGGTCCTCGACGCCTACTTCGAAGAGGACGCCGAGGACGACGCCGAAGCCGACACCAAGGACGACGCCGTGGCCGACACCAAGGACGACACCGAGGCCGACACCGAGGCCGACACCGAGGCCGACGCCGAGGACAACACCGAGGCCGACGCCAAGTAACCAGCCGCAGTACCGTGCTTCCTTCCCGGTCGCCCGGTAGTGGCGTAAACCCGTGCCGGGCAACGGCCGCGCAGTGTACGCGTGGCCGGCCCCCGGGGCTCGGACCCCGGAAAAGTGCACCCAGTGGTGTGATCCGGGCGTGCATATATGTGAGGCGCGGGGGAGAGTGAGGGTCCGCGCGCGGCCCGACAGGGCCTCAGAGGAGTCGTACCTCCGGCTCCGCGGACCCCCCACCCCCCAGAGGACTGGCTGATCATGGGCGGATCAGCGCCACGGCGGGACTGCCATCTGCCGGTGGAGACGACCAGCTTCGTCGACCGGCGCGGTGAACTGGCCGACGGTCGCGAGCTGTTGACCAGAGCACGGCTGGTGACGCTGACCGGACCGGGCGGCGTCGGCAAGACACGCCTGGCCGGACGGGTCGCGGCCCGTGTCGCCCGCGCCTTCCCGGACGGCGTGCGCTTCGTACACCTCTCCGGCCTGCACGACCCGGCGCTCGTCCCGCTCGCCGCCGCCGACGCCCTGGGCCTGCACGACCACTCCGTACAGCCGCCGCTGGACGCACTGGTGGAGCAGGTACGGGACCGCCGGGTACTCCTCGTCGTCGACAACTGCGAACACCTGCTGCCCGCCTGCGCCGAACTGGCCGCCGCCCTGCTGCGCGGCACGACGGGGGTGCGCGTCCTCGCCACCAGCCGCCACCGCCTGGGCCTCACCGAGGAACACCTCATGGAGGTGCGCCCCCTGCCGGTACCCGACCCGGACGGCGACCTGTCCGCCGCCGACGGCAGTCCGGCCCTCGCCCTGTTCGCCGACCGCGCCGCCGCCGTGGTCCCCGGCTTCCGCCTGACCCCCGCCAACCGCGCCGCCGTCGCCCGCCTCTGCCGGCGCCTCGACGGCCTCCCGCTCGCCATCGAACTCGCCGCGGTCCGCATGCGTGTCCTCACCGTCGAGCAGCTCCTCGAACGCCTCGACGACCGCTACCGCCTGCTGTCCGCCGGCAGCCCGGCCGTCCCGCCCCGCCACCGGACCCTGCGGGCCGCCGTCGACTGGAGCCACGACCTGTGCACCGACCGCGAACAGACGGTGTGGGCAAGGCTGTCCGTCCTCGCCGGCAGCTTCGACCTGGAGACGGCGGAGGCGGTGTGCGCGGACGGCGAACACGTCCACTCCGGCGACGTCCTCGAAGCCGTCGCCGGACTCGTCGACAAGTCCGTGCTGTGCCGCGAGACGGCCGGCGGCGCGCTGCGCTACCGCCTCCTGGACACCCTGCGCCACTACGGCCTCGGCCGGCTGCGCGACCTGCGCGGCGAGGAGACCGCCGCGCGCCGGCGCCAGCGGGACTGGATGCAGCAGCGGGCCGAGGGCTGCGAACGGGCCTGGTTCGGGCCGGGCCAGCGGGAGATCGTCGCCCGGCTGCGCGCCGACCGGGACAACCTGCGCGCCGCCCTCGACTTCAGCCTCACCACCCCCGGCGAAGCCCGCGCCGCGCTCCGCCTCGCGGGCACCCTGTGGTTCTACTGGCACGCCTGCGGAGCCCCCCGCGAAGGCCGCTACTGGCTCGAACGCGCCCTGGAGGCCGACGCCGAGCCCACCCGTGAACGGGCCCGCGCCCTGTGGACCGCCGGACTGCTCGCCGGCTGCCCGGAGGACGTCACCCGGGGCCGCAGACGCGCCGAGGAGGCCCGCGACCTGGCCCGCAGTCTGGGCGACGAGGCCGAGGCCGCCCACGCCGAGTACGTCATCGGCGTCGCCACCCTCTTCGGCGACGACATGCCGGCCGCGCTGGAGCACTTCCGGGCCGCCGTCGCCCGCGGCCGTGTCCCCGGCCAGCACCTCAGCCTGGCCGGCCTCGACCGGGTCGAACTCTCCTGCGCCTTGAGCTTCCTGGGCGAGGCCGATCAGGCCATCGCGGTCTGCGAGGAGACCCTCCGCATGTGCGAGGAGCACGGCGAGGAGTGGGTGCTGTCGTACGTGCTGCGGATGCTCGCCCTCGCCCACACCGTGAAGAAAGACCTGCGGCAGGCGGAGCGGCACGCCCGCGACGCCCTGCGCCGCAAGCTCGTCGTCTCCGACGTCATCGGTATCGGTCTCACCCTCGACCTGCTGGCCCGGATCGCGTCCTACGCCGGCGTCCACGAGCGCGTCGCCGTCCTGCTCGGCGGCGGCGACCGGGTGTGGGCCGACGTCGACCGCGACCGCTGGGGCTCGGCGATCCTCGGCACGGCCCGCCGCGGCAGCGAGGCCGACGCCCGCGAGGCCGTGGGGGACGCCGCGTACCGGCGGGCGTACGAGCGTGGCGCCGCCCTCGGCCTCACGGAGATCGTCGGCTACGCACTGAGCGAGCGTCCCGAGCCCGAACCCCCCGCCGCCGAAAAGCCGTTGCCCGCGCCCGCCACCGGCGCCTCCCAGGGCGTCCACCTCACCCGCCGTGAGACCGAGGTCGCCGAACTGGTCGCCGAGGGCCTCGCCAACCAGCAGATCGCCGACCGTCTGGTGATCGCCCGCCGTACCGCCGAAGGCCATGTGGAACGCATCCTCAGCAAGCTCGGCTTCAGCAACCGCAGCCAGATCGCAGCCTGGGTGACCGCCCAGCGCTGACACCACCCGTCACCTCTCGACCATGGGGGACCCATGAACAGCACCCGATCCGGCACCGCCCCGACGCCGTTCGACCACCGCATGGCGGTCTTCGGCTCGGACGACGACTTCATCGCCGCCGCCCTGCCTTTCCTCGCCGAGGGCCTCGCCGCCCCGGACGAACCGCCGCCGGTGGCCATCGCCGCCCCAGGCAACCTGGACGTGCTGCGCGACGCCCTCGGCGGTGACGCGAAGGACGTCAACTTCATCGAGCACACCGACTGGTACAGCGGTTCCGCCGCCAACGCCGTCGCGCAGGGCGCCGGTTACCTCGCCGCCCACGCCGCGCCCGGCGGCCGCATCCACCTCCTGATGGAGCCCGTGTGGGGCGGCCGGGCCGGCCGCTCGGTGCGCGAGAGCGCCGAGTGGATCCGCTACGAGGCCCTCGCCAACCTCCTCTTCGCGCCGATGGCGACCACAGCTCTGTGCGTCTACGACGCCCGCACCGCCGGTTCCGCCGTGGTCGCCGCGGCCCGCCGCGCCCACCCCGACACCGAGGTCTACGAGGACCCCATCCGGCTGGCGGCCGAACTGGACGCCGTACCGCTGCCGCCGGCCCCGGCGGACGCACGACGGATCGCCGGAGGCGTGGCCAAGGATGCCGTACGCACCTGGGCGAACGCCCGCGGACTGCCCCTCGTGGACGCAGAGCTGTTCGCCGAGGCCGTCGCCGAGGCCACCGCCCTCGGCCCGGTCACCGGAGCCCTGCTGTGGGGCGAGGCACCCGGCTGCGTCGTCGAACTGAGCCTGGCCCGCCGCGTCGACGACCCGCTCGCCGGCTTCGTCCCGCCACCCGCCGGCGAACTGGAACCCGGCCAGGGCCTGTGGTTCGCCCGGCAGGTGTGCGCCTACGTCGACGTGCGCGACGACGGCGAGGGAGCGACCGTGCGCCTGCAATACGCGTGAGCCGTACCCGCGTGAGTGCGGCTGTGCAGGTATGGAATCGGGTAGTCCTCCCCGTGTGGGCCGCGGCCGGGGAGGGCACCTTGGATCACATGCTGCAACTCGACGGGGGACATCGCCCGGACCCGGATCCTCAGTTCGGCGCATCCCTCCAGCCGCCCATAGGAGCGGGCCATCTGAGTGTCGAGTACGACCCCTGCCCAGCGGTGGTCCGCGAGGCCCGTGCGGAGGTCCGCAGGCAGCTGGAGCGGTGGGGGCTCGCGGAGCGGGGTGACTTGGTGGACGCGGCCGAGCTCCTCGTCAGCGAGCTGGCCACCAACGCCGTGCTGCACTCGGCGAGCCGCTTCCGGCTCACCCTGTTCGCGGCGCACGGCATCCTGCGCTGCGAGGTCTCCGACTCCGGCCCCCGTACCCCGCGGGTGCTCGACGCGGGCACCTCGGAGAGCGGCCGTGGGATGTTCCTGGTGGAGGCGCTCGCGCGGCGCTGGGGCTGTCACCAGGACGGGCCGGGCAAGACCGTCTGGTTCGAGCTCGGCACCTGCGGATGCGACGGCTGCGGTCGGCGACAGCCGTAGCGCTCCGCCGGGTTGGGCCGTGGCGGTACGTTCGGATCGCTGCGGCCCGTCTCCCCGGCCCACTCTCCCACCACCACGAAACGAGTCCGGCCCCGCCGCTCATGCGGCGGGGCCATGACCCAGGATCTTCACGAGCCTTCTAGCCGAGCTTGAGCCACTGCGGGCTGAGCGCGATCTCACGGAGCTGCTTCATCGTCAGGGCGGGGGTCGAGCGGTTGGCGTCGGTGATCTGGCTGGCGGCGTTGAAGGCGCTGATCACCACCCGCCGTCCGTCGGCCCGCATGGTGTCCACGGTCCACATCACGACTCCCGAGCCGCCCTTCTCGCCCGGACCCTGGTGGGTCGCGATCCGTGTGCCGTCGGCCAGGGTCTCCGAGTCGGCGTCGAAGAGGTCGCCGGCCACGTCCGACATGTCGGGCTGCACGTTGATCTGGACGAAGCTGGGGCCCTTGCCGTCGTCGACGACGAGGTAGCCGTACTCGGTGTCCTCGCCGCTGTGGTCCACCACCTTCAATCCCTTGGGAAGCAGACTGGTGAAGGTCCGGACGAGCGCCTTGCCGTCGCCCGCCGGAGCGGTGGGCGTGGCCGCCGGCCGGGGCGCGGGGAGGGTGTCGGCGATCTCGCGCCACTCCTTCGCGGCGGCCAGCTGCTTCAACTGGTCCACGGACAGCGCGGGTTCCGGGCGGGTGACGGGCGCGTCCTTCTCGGCCGCCGCGTTCCACTCCTGCACCGACACGTGCTGCCCCGTGGGGGTGATCAGCTCGGCCCTCCACAACTTCGTGTCCACGCGCTTGTCGGGGTACTCGTATCCCCGGTGGACCATGACCCCGGATCCGTCCGCGAGCCGCGTCGTCGCGCAACCGTCGGACGGGATGAAGACCTTGTCCGGGCACTGGATCGTCTGCCGTGCCTCGTCGCTGCCCGGCTGGATCCTGCTCACACCGACGGAGATGGCCGAGGCGCCCTTGCCGTCGTCGTAGACGACAGTTGCGTACGGCGGCAGCTGGGAGTCGTCCGTGCCGCGCGCCTGCTGCTTGGTGAACTTGCCCTCGGGCAGCAGCGTTTCGAGCGTACGGATCATGTCGTCACCGGAGAAGGGACCGGGGGTGGCGGTGGCCTTCGTCGGACGCGGCTTGGCGGCCACCGACGTCGGCTGCGGGTCGGGCTTGCCGCCCCACGGCACGAGCAGCGCACCGCCCACGCCGACGAGCGCGATGCCGGCCGCGCCGCCCAGGACGGCGGTCCGGCGCAGCAGCTGCCGCCGCCGTCCGCGGACCGCACCGCCGGCGGCGAGCGCGGCGCGGTCGGTGTCGAAGGTGCCGCCGGCCTCGTGGAGGGCGGCGGAGAGCCGGTCCTCGAAGGGGTTGCCGGGGAGGTTGCCGGACGGGTCGCTGTGCTGGTCGACGGGCATGACGAATCACCGTTTCCGCGAGGTCTAGGAGTTGGAAGGGAGGTGACGGCCGGAGGGGTCAGGGGCGGGCGTACTCGCCGACGTCCTCACCGAGCAGCTCGCGCAGCCGGGCGAGGGCCCGCACACACCGCGTGCGCACCGCCGCCGAGCTGGCGTTCATCGCGTCGGCGGTCTCCTCGATGGAGCGGTCCTCCCAGTAGCGCAGGACGACCACGGCCCGGTCCTTGACGGGCAGCCGGCCGAGCGCCGACATCAGGGTGAGCCGCAGCGACGGGTCGGCGGCGCCGTCCGCTCTGTCGGGCAGGACGTCCGTGGCGCGCTCGCTGCTGCTGCGGCGCCGCTGATGGGCGAGGAACGTACGGGTGAGCACGGTCTGCGCGTAGGCCGCGGGGTTGCCCACCTTGGAGACCCGGCCCCACCGGACGTAGAGCCGCCCGAGGGTCTCCTGCACCAGGTCCTCGGCGAGGTGGGTGTCACCTGCGGTGAGCAGGCACGCGGACCGGTACAGATGTCCCGCGCGTGCCGCAGCGAACTCCGCGTACTCCTCCGCGCGGACCTGCCTCATGTACGCCCCCCTGTTTCCGTACTCGCCCGGGCTTTGCCGCCCTCACCTCATTGATGCGGTGGGGTACGCGGAATGTTTCAAGGGCGGCGCACCGCCTGCTGAGATCTGGCTCACAGTCGGGGCACAGGAGCGCGGTGGGGATCCCTTCACCCGCCCGGTAGGTTGCCGCCGGGAGCAAACCGACACGCGAGGACCGACGATGACGACAGACCCGATGAGCCAGCCGCCGCCCCAGGGCCCGCCGTCGGCGCCGCCTCCCCCACCCGTGCCACCGTACGCGCCGACGGGGTTCGGCCCACCGCCCCCGCAGTACGCGTACGCGCCTCCGCCGGCCCAGCCGGCCCCCGCCGGTCCGGAGTTCCTCGCCGTCGACAAGAACAACTCGGTCGTGGTCGACGAGTCGGGCGTCGCCTTCGAGGCATACGGCCTGAACGTCGACTTCCCCTGGCCCGAGATCCGCAGCGTCCACTACCAGGCCGGCCCCAACGGCAAGGTCCTCATGGTCGCCGTCATCCCGTACGACGGCCGGGTCTACGAGTGTGTGGTCGACGCGAAGAGCCGGGACCGGCTGCGCGAGTGGTTCGCGCAGCTGGCCCCGGTGCTGGGGTACTACCGGCCGATGGGATAGCCGGCGGCCGGTGGGACGGCCGGCGGCCCATGGGACGGCCGGCCGGACGTCGGGCACGCCGTTACGGCAGCGCGTGCACGTGCGGTCCCACCGCGTTCGACCACGCGTTGCCCGCCGCCGCGTCCCAGTTCGTCGACCAGGTCATCGCGCCCCGCAGGTCGGGATAGGTCTTCGACGGCGTGAAGGTGCCGCAGCCCGTCCCCTTGGCCAGGCAGTCCAGCGCGTTGTTCACCACGGTCGGCGACACGTACCCGCTGCCCGCGCCGCTTGTCGAGGCGGGCAGGCCGAGGCCCACCTGGGACGGGGAGAGGCCGCCCTCCAGCTGGATGCAGGCGAGGGCGGTCAGGAAGTCCACGGCCCCCTGGCTGTACACCTTGCCGTCGCAGCCCAGCATCGAACCGCTGTTGTAGTACTGCATGTTGACGACCGTGAGGATGTCCTTGATGTTCAGCGCGGTCTGGAAGTACGTGTTCGACGTCGACTGCATGTCGATGGTCTGCGGAGCCATCGTGATGACCAGCGACGAGCCCGCCTTCGTCGACAGCGAGCGCAGCGCCTGCGTCATGTAGGTCGCGTTGAGGCCGTTCTCCAGGTCGATGTCGACGCCGTCGAAGCCGTACGTCTGCATGAGGGAGTAGACCGAGTTGGCGAAGTTCGCCGCCGACGTCGAGTCGCTCACCGAGACGGTGCCGTTCTGGCCGCCGACGGAGACGATGACCTTCTTCCCGGCCGCCTGCTTCGCCTTGATGTCCGCCTTGAACTGGTCGACGGTGTAGCCGCCGAGGCCCGCCGAGTCCAGGTTGAAGGTCACCGCGCCCGGTGTCGTCGTCGCATCCGCGAACGCCACCGCGATGATGTCGTACTGGGCGGGGACGTCCGAGATCTTCTGGACCGTGGCCCCGTTGTTGAAGTTCTGCCAGTAGCCGGTGACGGCGTGCTTGGGGAGCGCGCTGCCGCCGCCGCTCGACGAGGAGGCCGTGGTACCCGTGACCGCCGTCGACTTCGCCGACTCGCCCGCCGCGTTGGTCGCGGTGACCTGGAAGGAGTACGAGGTGGCCGCCGCGAGTCCGGTCACGGTCGCCGAGGTGCCGGTCACCGCCGTGACCTTCGTACCGTCGCGGTAGACGTTGTAGCCCGTCGCGCCCGAGACGGTGTTCCAGGCCAGGGAGACGGACGAGGACGTCGTACCGGACACCGCCAGGCCTCCCGGCGCGGACGGGACCGTGGGGGCCGGGTCGCCGCCTCCGCCGCCGTCGGGGCCGTAGACCGAGATGTCGTCGGCGTAGTAGGCCGGCTGGCCGTACCAGCCGTGCGTGTAGACCGTGACCGAGGTCGTCGAGGCGCCCGTCGTGAACGTCGTCGACAGTTGTTTCCAGGACGTCGAGTCCGGCGTCCACGTCGACACGTCCGTCGTGCCCGTGCCGGTCGCGCCCAGGTAGGCGTAGCCGCCCTGCACCCAGGCGCTCAGTGTGTACGTCGAGTTGGGCTTCACGGCGACCGTCTGGGTGCACTGGGCGTTGTCCTGCCCGGCCGGCGTCGCCTTCAGCGCGGCCGAGCCGCCGTGCACCGGCGAGGAGACGGTCGTACCGCTGCTCGCGGAACAGGTCCAGTTGGTCAGGCCCGACTCGAAGCCGGCGTTCTTGGCGTTGTTGATCTCAGCGGCTGACGCCACGCTTGTGGTGGCCAGGGTCAGAGACAGGGCGGTCACGGCGGTGGCCGCCCAGAGGCGGGTGCGTCTGGGTGGGGCTGGTGCGCGGTCCACTGAGGCCTCCGGTGGGGAGAGAAGTGGGGGAGGGGGAGGACGGGAAGACGGTGGCCACCGCTGGGAATACAAGTTGGTCCAGACCAATTGGCTTGTCAAGAGGTCCAGACCAAATCCGCCGACGGGCCCGCCGTTGTCCGACGCGATGCACAACCTGCCCCGTTTTGGCGCGACTTGTGCAACAGCAGTTCCCTCTCAGCTACACAAACGCTGTTCTCCGGTCACAGGGCCGTGGATACAGTGCTCAGGTAGTCACGCAATGAAGTCGCCTCGGTGCACCGGAGTAACACCGGTGGACCGACAGGCGTGAGGGACGGGGAGCTGCGCGTGCCAACTGCCATTGCCGTGACCAGTGCCGACATGGCGCTGCCGGCGCAGGACGAGCGGACCCTGCCCGCCGCCGTGCTGCACGACCTGGACCGGCAGCCGCTCGACCAGGCCCTGTCGGGCGTGCAGACGCTGATCGAGCAGCACGGACACGTGATCGTCCTGAGCTCGCGGGCCGCCCCCGCCGCCGTGACGGAGCGGCTGCACACCATCCGATCCCTCCTGGAGAGCGACCGGATCGCCCTGTTCCGCCCGGAGCTGCCCCCGCTCGGAATCGCCGTCCTGGCCCGCCAGTTGCGGCAGCTGGCGTCCTGCGACCTCAGCCCCGGCGTACTCGCCTCCGCGGGCCGGCTCCTCACCCATTACATCCACACCGGCGCGCTCCTCG
This sequence comes from Streptomyces sp. NPDC002088, assembly GCF_040296605.1. Taxonomy (NCBI): domain Bacteria; kingdom Bacillati; phylum Actinomycetota; class Actinomycetes; order Kitasatosporales; family Streptomycetaceae; genus Streptomyces; species Streptomyces sp. NPDC002088. Next base: position 146,121 of record NZ_JBEOXO010000021.1, read on the forward strand.
GCTCCGTCGCCAAGCTCGACCGCGTCCCCGTCGACCTGAAGGCGCACGCCAGGTCCTGGATGCCGGGCAGCCAGTTCGCCGTGCTCGCGCACCCCGCCCCGCAGCTGGTGCGGATCGGCCCCGGAGTCACGCTGGCGGGCCCCGAGTTCGCCACCTCGCTGCTGGTCGCCAAGGGGCAGCTCCCGTCCGACTGGGTCACCGGCACCCTCGCCCCGGCCTGGAACGCCCAAGGGCTGCGCGAAGCCCCGCTGCCGGCCGAGTCCGCCGAGTGGTGGGGTACGGGAAAGCTGGTCGAGTTCTGCGCCCACCTGCCCGATCTGTCGGTGCTCTATCAGCTGGTGACCTCGGTGCGGCAGACCGCCTGCCACTGGTGCGGCATCGACGTCATCGGCGACCGCTGCGTGTTCTGCTCCGCCACGCCCCCCGTCCACGACCTTCCGGTCCCGGCCGGGTGAGGCCCGCTCGCGACGGCCCAGCTCCCGACTGTCCTGCTCGCGACCGCCCAGCTCGCGACCGCCCAGTTCCCGACCGCCCAGTTCCCGACCGCCCTGCTCCCGCCGACTCCAGTAGCCCGCTCGACCGATTCCCCCAATGAGGTTGCACGGTTCATGAACTCCCGTCAGCGCCGCGGCGTGCTTCTCCTGCTCCTGTCGGCCGTCTGCGCCCTGGGCGCGTTCGCCGGCGTCCTGTCCGTCATCAGCGACGTGAAGTCCAAGGTCGGCCCAGAGGTAACGGCGTACGAGCTCAAGTCGAACGTGGCGCCCTACACCACCCTCAGCGCGGGCCAGTTCAAGAAGGTCAGGATGCCCGAGCGCTGGCTGTCGGCGAACGCGGTCACCGATCTCGCCGACATCCGGGGCAAGATCGCGGTCACCACGCTGCGCAAGGGTTCATTGCTGCAGAGCGACATGATTGTGGACCAGCCCGCCCTGCAGCCCGGGCAGCAGGAGGTCGCCATCATGATCGATGCGGCGACCGGTGTCGCCGGCAAGATCACGCCCGGCTCCACGGTCAACGTGTACGCCACCTTCGAGGGTGAGCGGGATGGTGACCCCGCCCAGTCCAAGATCATCGTAACAAACGCGAAGGTTCTCGACGTCGGCGAGCTGACCGCCCTGGAACCGGACGTCGACAACCGCACCCAGCAGCCCACCGACGCCGTCCCCATCACCTTCGCGCTGTCCACCATCGACGCCCAGCGCATCACCTACGCCGAGTCCTTCGCCAAGCGGGTCCGGCTCGCGCTCGTGGCGCCCGGCACCGACACCACGGTCCCCGACAAGGACCGGACCTACGAACTCGCGACCGACAAGTAGGAGGCCCCCCATGCCCACGAGGATCCTCCCGGCCGTCGGCGACGCGGACGCGGTCCGGTCGATCACGACCCTGCTCAGCCAGCTCCCGGACGCCGAACCGGTCGCCCCGGTCGTCGACTCCACGCAGCTCGTCGACACCCTCGCCCGGCTCGCCGCCGAGTCGGTCGACGAACTCCCCGAGGTCGTCGTCGTCCACGAACGCATAGGCCCGGTCCCCGCCCTGGAGCTCATCCGCGAAGTCGCCCTGCGCTTCCCGGCGGTCGGCGTCATCCTCGTCAGCACCGACGCCAGCCCCGGCCTGTTCTCCGCGGCCATGGACTCGGGCGCCCGCGGCCTGGTCGCCCTGCCGCTGAGCTATGAGGAACTCGCCAGCCGCGTCCAGGCGGTGGCTCAGTGGTCGGTGGGCGTACGACGCCATCTGGGCCGCGGCGCCGACGTGCTGCCCGGTGTGGGCGGCAGGGTCGTCACGGTCAGCGGGGCGAAGGGAGGCGTCGGGACCACCCTCACGGCCGTCCACCTGGCCCTGGCCGCCCAGGCGTCGGGCCGCGGCACCGCCCTGGTCGACATGGACCTCCAGGCCGGCGACATCGCCTCCTACCTCGACGTGCAGTTCCGCCGCTCGGTCGTCGACCTCGCCACCATCAGCGACATCTCGCCGCGCGTCCTGGCCGACGCTGTCTTCCGCCACGACACCGGAGTCGCCCTCCTCCTCGCCCCCGGCGAGGGCGAACGCGGCGAGGAGGTCACCGACCGCGCCGCCCGCCAGCTCATCAGCGCCCTGCGCTCCCGCTACGAGGTCGTCGTCATCGACTGCGGCGCCCAGCTCGGCGGGCCCGGCGCGGCCGCCGTCGAGATGGCCGACACCGCGCTGCTGGTCACCACCCCCGACGTGGTCGCGGTACGGGGCGCCAAGCGCATGGTCCGCATGTGGGACCGCCTCCAGATCCGCAAGGCCGAGGAGACGACGGTCGTCGTCAACCGCCACACCCGCGGTACGGAGATCCAGCCCCCGCTCATCCAGAAGATCACCGGCACGGCGATCGCCGCCACCGCGATCCCCGCCAACTTCAAGGAACTCCAGGCCGCCGTCGACGCGGGCCGTATCCACGCCCTCGACAACCGCAGCACGGTGAAACAGGCCCTGTGGACCCTCGCCGGCGAACTGGGCCTGGTCAAGGCCGCCGAGGGCACCCACCGCGCCGGCCGGCTGCGGGGCGGCGACCGGGGGTCGGCGAGTCTGCGGCGGCGGAGGGGCGGCGGGGGATGAGGAGGAGCCGAAGGGTCTTCGTGCGCGACCGGGGCCAGGTCACCATCGAGTTCCTCGGTATGACCCCGCTGATCATCGTGACGCTGGTGCTGCTGTGGCAGTTCGTGCTCGTGGGATACACGTTCACGCTCGCCGGGAATGCTGCGGACGAGGCGGTGCGGGCGGGCACGGCGGCGCACCCGGGGGAGCGGCAGGCGGCGTGCGAACAGGCCGGCCTGGACAAGCTGTCGGACGCGTGGAAGGGGGGCGCCCAGGTGAACTGCACCACCGGAGGCGGCTATGTGAGGTCCTCGGTCTCCCTCAAGGTGCCCGTTCTCTTCCCGGGCGCGGTCGCCTTCCCGTTCACCGTGCACGGCAGCGCGGGCGCGGTGGAGGAGGCGAAGGACTGAGATGCCGTACGACGTCAGGCCACGGGACCGCGGCCAGGTCGCCATCGAGTACCTCGGGTTCATCCCGATCCTGCTCCTGGTCGCCCTGGCCGGCATCCAGCTCGGCATGGTCGCCTACACCGCCCAGCAGGCCGGCACCGCGGCCCGCGCCGGTGCGCGCAGCGCCTCGCTCGACGGGGGCTACCAGGGTGCCTGCCAGAACGCGGTCAGCGACTGGCTGGCCGACGGCACGTCCTGTTCGAGCGCGGACCTGGGCGACTCCGTACGCGTCACCGCCGAGATCGACATCCCCTCCGTCGTCCCCGGCTGGGACTTCGGGCGGGCGAGCAGGACGGCGACGATGCCCAAGGACCACTGACCGACGACCGCGTAGGGACCGACTGACCGACGACCGCGTAGGGACCGCACGAGCGAGGACCGCACGAGCAAGGACCGTACGAGCAAGGACCGCACGAGCAAGGAGCAAGGGACGATGAGCCTGCGGGCACGTATCAACTCCCCCGAGGAGAACGGCAGCCGGGGCGAGGACGGCCACCTGGTCGCCTCGTACCGTGCCAAGCTCCTGGAGGAGATCGACCTCGCGGAGATGAGCTCGCTGGCCGCGGCCGAACGCAGGGCACGCCTGGAGCGGGTGCTCGGGCACATCATCAGCCGCGAGGGCCCGGTCCTGTCCACGGTCGAACGCTCGCAGCTGATCCGCCGGGTCGTCGACGAGGCCCTCGGGCTCGGCATCCTGGAACCGCTCCTCGAAGACGCGTCGATCACCGAGATCATGGTCAACGGACCGGACGCGATCTTCGTGGAACGCGGCGGCCGCGTCGAGCAGCTGCCCCTCCGCTTCGCCTCCGCCGACCAGCTGATGCAGACCATCGAACGCATCGTCTCCACCGTCAACCGCCGCGTGGACGAGTCCAACCCGATGGTCGACGCCCGCCTCCCGTCCGGCGAGCGCGTCAACGTCATCATCCCGCCGCTGTCCCTGACCGGCCCGACCCTCACCATCCGCCGCTTCCCGCGCTCCTACACCCTCCAGGAACTGGTCTCCTTCGGCTCCCTCGACGAGCACATGCTGTTCCTGCTCGCGGGGCTGGTGCAGGCGAAGTTCAACATCATCGTCTCGGGCGCGACCGGCACCGGAAAGACCACCCTGCTCAACGCCCTCTCCGGCCTGATCCCCGGCGGCGAACGCATCATCACCATCGAGGACTCGGCGGAACTCCAGCTCCAGCAGGCACACGTGATCCGCCTGGAGTCCCGGCCCCCGAACGTCGAGGGCAAGGGCCAGGTGACCATCCGCGACCTGGTCCGCAACTCGCTGCGCATGCGGCCCGACCGGATCGTCGTCGGTGAGGTCCGCGGCGGCGAGTCCCTCGACATGCTCCAGGCGATGTCGACCGGCCACGACGGGTCGCTCGCCACCGTCCACGCCAACAGCGCCGAGGACGCGCTGACCCGCCTCCAGACCCTGGCCTCCATGTCGGACGTCGAGGTCCCCTTCGTCGCGCTGCACGACCAGATCAACAGTGCCGTCGACGTCCTCATCCAGCTCACCCGGTTCGCCGACGGCGCCCGCCGCGTCACCGAGATCGCCCTCCTCGACAGTCACGGCGGCGAGCCCTACCGGCTGACCACCGCCGTCCGCTTCGACGCCCGGCCGATGGCCGCCGACGGCCGCGTCCACGGCGCCTTCCAGTACTTCCCGCTCCCGCGCCGCACCGCCGACCGCCTCTACATGGCGAGCCAGCCCATCCCCCAGGCCTTCGGCGTCGCCCACACGACGGACCAGCTGGCCATCCGAGAAGCCAGGTAACCAGGTAGACCGGTAGACGGTAGACAGGACGGACCCCCCGATGGATCTCCAGACGCGCATCACCCTCACCACCGGCGTCACCCTGCTGACCTGCGCCCTCGCCGTCCTCGGCCTGCACGCCTACGCCACCGGCCGGGCCCAGCGGGCGGCACTCGTCGAGCGTCTGTCGCACACCGGCCAGGTTCCCCTCACCGGCCGCCGGCGCCGCTTCCGCAACCTCGACCGCCGCCTGCGCCGTACGAAGGCGGGCCGGAAACTGGAACTGAGACTGGCCGCGACGGGCCTGGACGTCACCCCCGGCGAGTTCTTCGCCTACATGATGGCGACGGTGGCCGGCCTCTTCCTGGTCGGCCAGGCCTCCCTCGCCCCCTTCTTCGGCCCGATCGCGGGCGTCCTCGGCATCTGGGCGGCCCTGCAGTTCCTGAACTGGCAACGCCAGAAACGCATCGAGAAGTTCATCAACCAACTCCCCGAACTCGCCCGCATCCTCGCCAACGCCACCCAGGCCGGCCTCGCCCTGCGCACCGCGATCGGCATGGCGGCGGAGGAACTGGAGGCCCCGGCCGGCGAGGAACTCGGAAAGGTCGCCGACCAGTTGGCGCTCGGCCAGTCCATGGACGACGCCCTGGGCGAGCTCGCCGACCGGCTCCCGTCGCGCGAGCTGGTCGTCCTGGTCACCACCCTCGTGCTGTCCAACCGGGCGGGCGGCCAGGTGGTGGGCGCGCTGCGCAACCTCACCGAGACGCTGGAGGAACGCAAGGAGACCCGCCGCGAGATCCGCACCCAGCTCTCCCAGGTCAACATGACGTCGTACGCCGTCCCCGTCCTCGGCATCGGCTCCCTGTTCCTGATGAACGGCGTCAAGGACGGCGCCCTGGACCGCATGACCGGCTCGACCGCCGGGCAGGCCTGCGTGATCATCGCCTTTGCCCTGTACACGGTCGGGTTCGTCCTCATCCGTCGTATGTCCCGGATCGACGTCTGAGGCCGGGGAGGGGACGAACTCATGACCGGACAAGGAATGGCATTCGCTCTGGCCCTGCTCATGGGCCTGAGCGTCTGGGGCATCTTCGCGGGCATCCGCATGTACCGCGCGGACGTCAAACTGCCCAGCGACCTGGTGCTGGCCCTGGAGGTCGGCGCCACCCGGACCGGCGCGGTCGACTCCCTCGTCGACCGGCTCGGCATGCGGTACGCCCCCGCCGTACTGCGCCTGATGGGCCCCAGGATGGTCGCCCGCTACCGCCGCAAGATCGACCTGGCGGGCAACCCGGGCGGCCTGACGATCGACCGTTACGCGGCGCGCCGCGCGGTCTACGGTGCGCTCGGCGGCTTCGGAGCACTGGTGTTCGTTCTGCGGGGCCAGTACTTCGTGGCCCTCCTGCTGCTGGCCTTCGGCGCGTTCTGGACGGAGGTCGGCATCTGGGCGGCGATCCGTATCCGCAGGGACGTCATCGAACGGACGCTGCCGGACTTCCTGGACGTCCTCGCCGTCGTGGTCGGCGCGGGCCTCGGCTTCCGCCAGGCCCTGGACCGCGTGGCGACCCGGTACGAGGGCCCATGGGCGGACGAGATCCGCATCACCCTGCGCCAGATGGACCTCGGCATGAGCCGCCGCCAGGCCTTCGCCGAGTTGCGCCGCCGCAACGACTCCGAGCAGGTCGCCATGTTCGTGACGGCGCTCCAGCAGGGCGAGGAACTGGGCGCACCCATCGTCGACACGCTCGTCGCCATCGCCAAGGACATGCGCCGTACGGACGCGCAGAACGCCCGCCGCAAGGCCGCGCGCGCGGTACCCCGGGCCACGCTGGTGATCACCACGTTCATGGTCCCGGCCACGATGCTCCTGCTCGGCGCGGGCCTGCTGCTGGGCTCGGGCACGGACTTCGGCTCGATCACGGGGAAGTAGGCGGGCGGGTGACGGTGACGGAGATGACGAGGCGACGGGGTTTCCGGTGGCGGCGCCGGACGCAGCGGGCGGAAGCAGAGGCGGCGAAAGGGGTCTCGCCCCCGACGATCCCCATCCAGGTCAACGCCCTCCAGGCGATGTGCCGCCAGGTCTTCGGCTTCCGCCTGGCGATGATCGCCCTGGCCACCCCATCCGCCCTCCTCAACGCCCAACCGGGCCTGGGCGCCCGCCTGGTGGGAGCAGCGGTGGTCGTCACCTTCATGACGAGCTACGTCCTCTTCCGCGACTGGGAACGCTTCGGCCCCCTCCTCCTGCGCCACCCCACCCTCCTGGCCGTGGACACCCTCTTCGGCTCCCTGCTCCTGATCTCCGCGGGCCCGGACACGACCCTCGCCTACGTCAGCGTCTGCACCCCCCTCCTCGCGGGCATCGTCTACAGCTGGCGAGGCGCGGCCTGCTTCGCCTCCCTCCAGTCGCTGATCCTCCTGCTGGTCTACGCGTCGACGAAGGACCCGCACGCCGGCCTCTCCGAGTCCCTGCTCTTCCCCGGCCTCTGCGTCATCACCGGCGCCCTCGGCTCGACCCTGCGCGGCCTGCTGCTCCGCTTCGGCGCCGCCACCCACGCCCTGACCGCCGTGCAGTCCCGCCTGGCCGTGACGGAAGCGGTGGCCGCCGAACGGGCCCGCCTGGCACGCGAGATGCACGACTCGGTGGCGAAGACCCTGCACGGGGTGGCTTTGGCGGCGGAGGCCCTGGCCACCACGGCCGGCACGGAGCGGATGGACCCCGTTCTGGTGCGGCAGCAGGCGGAACTGGTGGCGCGCTCGGCCCGCCGTGCTGCGACCGAGTCCCGCGAACTCCTCACCGACCTGCGCGACAGGACCGCCCTCGACGCCACCGACGTACTGGGCGAACTGGCCACCAGGACAAGTGACTTCAGCACCCGAACCGGCCTCCCGGCCACGTACCACCCCACAGGTGACCCGGTGGCGGCCGCTCCGCCTCTCCCGCCCGCCGTGGCCCGCCAACTCCTCACCATCGCCGGCGAGGCCATGGAGAACGCCCACCGCCACGCGGCCCCGACCCGCGTGGACGTCCGTGCGGGCGTCCACGGCGACCTGCTGCGCATCAGCGTCTACGACGACGGCCGCGGCCTGCCCCCCGAAACGACTCTCGAACGACTCCGCCGCGAGGGCCACTTCGGCCTGCTCGGCATGGTCGAACGCGCGGCAGCGGTAGGCGCCCGCATCCACATCGGCCGCGGCGGCCACACCCGGGGTACCGAGGTCAGTCTGGAACTGGAGCTGACGGCGGCCCCGACCCGAGAGGAGGCCCCCCGATGACGATGACGGACCGACCACCTCGCGTGCCCGCGAAACCCCTGCGGGTCGTCGTGGCGGACGACAATCCCGTGGTCCGCGCGGGCCTCACGGCCCTCCTCTCCGGCCGCGAGGACATCACGGTCGTAGCGGAGGCAGCCGACGGCCACGAGGCCTGCGAGGCGGCCGACCGCCACCGCCCCGACGTGGTCCTCCTGGACGTCCGCATGCCCGGAGTGGACGGCATCTCGGCGCTCCCGTACCTGGTGCGGATCGCCCCGGTCATGATGCTGACGTACACCCGGGAGTCGGAGATCGTCCGTGAGGCCCTGCTGAGGGGAGCGGGCGGCTATCTGGTCCACGGCGAGTTCACGGTGGACCAACTGGTCGCGGCGGTACGGGACATCAGGGACGGGCGGGCCCACTTCACAGCGACGGCAGCGGACGCACTGCTGGCTCAGCTGCGTGGAGTGGATGCGATTGCACACGATGGGGCGGCGCCTCGTCCTTTGCCCCGTAAGACTTCTCCACAAAACCTTTCGCAAGTGCAACCAAGTATGGGACAGTCGTCCCAACTCAGTGTGAGGGAGGCGGAGATCATGGACCTGATCGCGTCGGGCATGAACAACCAGCAGATCGCCGCCACGTGCTTCATCAGCGAGAAGACGGTCAAGAACCACATCAACCGCATCTTCGCCAAGCTCCACAGCACAAGCCGCTCGGAGGCGGTCGCGAAGTGGCTGGGGGTGGCCTGAGTGACGGGGTGGGGGGGAAGTTGGGCCCGGATGTGGGCCCTCGGGCCCTTCGGCGGCCCGGACACGTCGGCATACGTTCCTCGTGACGCGACACCTGGAGGGGCACACCATGAGCGACCTCATGCTGAAGACGGCCGTCGCGGCCAAGGTCCGCGTGAACGGCTGGAAGAACACGACGGCGGAGGCGATGCGACGCCGGGCCGGCGACAAGGGGCAGACCGCGGTCGAGTATCTGGGCATCATCGCGGTGGTTGTGGCGATCGTGCTGGCTATTACGGGTACGGACATCGGGCAGACGATCCTCGACAAGATCAAGGCGAAGATCACCGAAATCACCTGATGCGTTCGCGCGGGCGCGGTGACGCAGGGCAGGCCTTCCCCATCTACATCACGGTGGTGGCGGGCCTGCTCTTTCTTGCGTTCGCCTACCTCGCGGTCGGCCAAGCGGCAGCGAACCGGAACGGAGCACAGACGGCAGCCGACGCGGCGGCGCTCGCGGCGGCCCAGGACACCCGAGACCAGCTTGCGGGCAAATGGCTCGATGACGTCCTCGACCCGACCAAGTGGCAGGACGTCTTCGACGGCAATGTGACGGTCGATCCTTCATGCTGGCGGGCCTATCAGTTGGCCGCGCAGAATGAGGCCCACGTGACCGGCTGCGGTCCCGATGGTCTTCTCGGCTACACGGTCGACGTCCAGACGGACAAGCCGGTCGGAGACTCCGTCGTTCCCGGTACGGAGGACACGTACGCGAAGGCGTCCGCCACTGCCGTGATCGAGCCGCTCTGCATGTTCGAGCTCCCGGGCGAGGACGCCGGTGACGACGTACTGCCGCAGCTCACCTGCAAGGACCGGAACTGGGACCTGGACCCGGACGACAGCGCGACGCTCCCGGAACCCGAGGATCTCTTCGACGTCCACCTGGCCGACTGACATGCGAACGACGAGTGAAGGAAGCAGAGCTATGAGCATTCGGTTCACTGCGAAGGCCCGCAGCGGGATGGTCGCGTTGACTGTTGTGGCCGGCCTGGCTCTTGGCGTGGCCGGCTGCGGCGGAGGTGGCGACGACGACAAGAAGCCGGAGACCTCGGCTTCCGCCACCAAGGGCAACGGATCCAACCCGAGTGCTCAAGAGGGGCAGTCTGAAGAGCCGCTGGCCGAGTTGAAGGGGCCACAGGGCCTGCTCCTGCAAATCACCTCAGCGGCGCGGGACTCGGGCGGTTTTGTCACAGTGAACGGAAACATGAAGAACGACGGATCCGGCACGGTCGTCATTCCGTCCAATCTGAGCGGCAACGAGACCGAGATCATCAGGAACGGCAGCTCACTGGGTGGCGCCACGCTGGTGGATTCCAAGGGGAAGAAGCGCTATTACGTCCTGCGTGACACCGAGGGGCGCCCGCTCACCACGACGGGCCTGCCGGCTTTGAAGGCCGGTGAGTCGATCCCGGTGTTCATGCAGTTCCCATCCCCTCCGACCAGTACCACTGAGGTCGGCTTCCAGCTGCCCGGCTTCCCCACCGCGACCATTCAGATCTCCGGGTGAGGCCCGTCATGCCGCGTCTGCTTCTCACCCTCACCGCTGCGTCGTGCATGGTCGCTGCGAACGTCGTCGGCGCAGCAACCGCGCACGCCGACGACAGCCCCAGCGTTCCGCCGGGCATCGAAGCGAGTGCCTCGGCCCCTGTCCAAGTCGATCCCAACGACCCCGACCTGAAGCTGCCGGACGGCGCCACCCTCGCCACCCCCAAAGTCCTGGACATCAAGTCGGTCGTAGAAGACCAGTCCGGAGACGAACGCCGAGAAGACACCAACTCGTCCGTGAAGTTCGCCCTCCAGGCCGAGGTCCTCTTCGGCAAGGACAGCGCGAAGCTGAGCGCCGACGCGAAGGCGCGCATCGCCGCGATCGCCGAGGAGATCAAGAAGCAGAACGCGACGAACATCCGCGTCTTCGGCTTCACCGACAACCTTGGCAGCTCGGCCCACGGCGACGTCCTATCGAAGCAGCGCGCCAACGCCGTACAGGACGTCCTCTCCCAGGACCTGAACGACCCGAACATCACCTTCGAGGTACGCGGCTACGGCGAGCAGTACCCGATCTCGTCGAACGCGACGGAGGAGGGCCGCAAGAAGAACCGACGGGTGGAGGTCTCGTTCCCGCGCTCGGGGAGCTGAGGGCGGGCGGGCCTACAGCAGGTGATCGGCCACCCCCGCCACACCCACCCCCGCCTCGCCGACGCCTGCGACACCCGGCGCCGCGCGGACCTGCGCGTGCTGGCCTGCGTAGTACGGGCCTGCGGCGGGGACTGGGGATTCGGCGAGGCCCGCGAACCGGGCGGGGCACGCGTATGTGGGCGGTACTGCCACGGACAGGCGCCTGCGCCTACCTCAGCGACGGGCAGCCTTGAGCACAACGTGACAGTTTCGAGTGAACTGTTACATCCGCCCGACGGTCACTGGTCAGCGGGCCGCACCTCGACCCGCGCCCCCACCCGCAGCCCCCACCCCGCCATCGCCCCGGCCTCCGCCTCCAGCACATGCCGGGAACGTAGCCGGGGCAGCCCCAGCCGCCCCGGCCTCATCGTGCGGACGGCGATGACGCGCAGGCGGCGGTCGACGTAGGCGACGTCGATGGGGATGCGCATGCCGAAGGTGTGCACGCTGCCTGCGGGGGAGAGCAAGACGGCCCCGTCGACGGAGTCCCGGCCCAGCAGGCCCTTCGTACGGGCGCGGTACGAGGTGGCGATCTCCAACGGGACGGTGATCGTGTCCCCCTCACGCCGTACCACCAGCACTCCCCGCCCGTCCCGCCAGCGCTGCCCCATGCCGGTCACCTCCCCCGTTCCGGTCCGACGGTAACCGCCTGCCGCCCACCCGCATGAGACCGTAAGTCCGTGGTCCCCTCACAACGACGTGACGGAAGCGAGCACCGCATGCGCAACATCGTCCTGATGATGTCCGTGTCCCTGGACGGCTACATGGAGGGCCCGGACCGCGACATCAGCTGGCACCGCGTCGACGACGCGGTGCACCAGCACTTCAACGACCTCCTCCGCCACATGGGCGCCTTCCTCAGCGGCCGCGTCGTCCACGAGCTGATGGCCGGTTACTGGCCCACGGCCGACGCGGACCCCGACGTCACCGCCCCGATGGCCGAGTTCGCCGGGATCTGGCGGGACAAGCCGAAGATCGTCTACTCGCGGACCCTGACGCACGCCGACTGGAACACCACGATCGTCCGTGACGTCGTCCCCGAGGAGGTCAGGACGCTCAAGGAGCAGCCGGGCGGCGACCTGGCGCTCAGCGGGGCAAACCTCGCCGCGGAGTTCCTGCGACACGACCTCGTCGACGAGTTCCGGGTGTACGTCCATCCGGTGCTCGTCGGCAGCGGCACGCCCATGTTCCCGCAGTCGCCGACGACCACGGCACTGCGGCACGTCGAGACCCGTACCTTCGGCAACGGCGTCGTACTTCTGAGGTATGAGCGCGCCGATCGGGCCGACGCGTAAAGGAGTTGTGGGGCGGGCCGGTGCCGGATAGGAAGCTTGCATGACTGGACTCGGTGCTGTCTTCCGTCCCCAACTTCCTCCCGAGCGACTGCGCGCGGTGGTCCGCCTCGCGGACGAGACGGGCCTCGAAGAGCTCTGGCTGTGGGAGGACTGTTTCCGCGAGGGCGGGATCTCGACGGCGGCGGCCGCGCTCGCGTGGACCGAGCGGGTGCGCGTCGGGGTCGGCCTTCTGCCCGTGCCGTTGCGGAACGTCGCCATTACCGCGATGGAGGCCGCCTCGCTCCACCGGATGTTCCCAGGCCGCGCCGTCCTCGCCGTCGGGCACGGCGTGCAGGACTGGATGGGGCAGGTCGGGGCGCGCGCCGAGTCCCCGCTGACCCTCCTGCGCGAGCATCTGCACGCGCTACGCGCCCTGTTGCGCGGGGAGCGGCTCACGACCGACGGACGGTACGTCAAGCTCGACGACGTCGGCCTCGACTGGCCGCCGGCGGGAGCCCCCGTCGAGGTGCTGGCCGGTGCCACCGGGCCGCGCACGCTGCGGCTGTCCGGCGAGGCCGCCGACGGCACGGTCCTTACGGCCGCCACCCCGCCCGACGGCGTCCGCCGGGCCCGCCGCCTCATCGACGAGGGCCGGGAGTCGGCCGGTCGCACCGACCCGCACAAGGTCGTCGTCTACCTTCTCGCCGCGACCGGCCCCGACGCCGCCGCCCGCCTGCGCGCCGAGCTGGAGTACGAGGGCCTCGCCGCCGTCCCCGACCTGGGCGTCGCCGGAGACGCGACCGCCGTCGCCAAGGCCGTCCAAAGCCTGGCCGACGCCGGCGCCGACACGGTGATCCTCCAGCCGACGGGGGACGAACCCGACCCCGAGGGCTTCGTACGGTTCACGGCGGAGGAGGTACGGCCGCTGCTCGGCTGACCGCCGCCCGCGCTCACTCCGGCCGACGATCCCCCGTGGCCCCGTCGATCAGCTCCCGCACGATGTCCATGTGCCCGGCGTGTCTCGCCGTCTCCTCGATCATGTGGACGAGGACCCAGCGGAGCGACACCGTATGGTCCCGCCACGACGGCCGGCCCAGGCCGTCCAGGGACAGCTCGGTGATCGTGCGGTCGGCGGCGGCGCGTGCGCGGGCGTAGAAGGAGACGATCTGCTCGGTCGTCTCGCCCTGGTCCGCGCGCATGTCCTCGTCCTCGCCCGGGTCGAACCACAGCGGTTCGACCTCGCGGCCGAAGGTCTCCATGAACCAGGCGTACTCCACCGCCCCGAGGTGCTTCACCAGGCCGAGCAGACTGGTCCCCGACGGTGTCATCGGCCGCCGCAGCTGCTCGTCGTCCAGCCCCTCCAGCTTCCACACCACAGCATCCCGGTGCCGGTCCAGGCTCGCGCGCAGTGTCTCCTTCTCCGAGCCCTGGTACGGCATTCCGGAGGCCCCACCAGAGACATCACCGGCAACATGAGGAGCGTCAGATTGCGTCATGCCGCCGAAACTAGCAGCGCCCACTGACAACGCCCTGCCACGATCACCACCACCGGGCATGCGGGCCCGCGACCCCGCCGTCATGAAGATGACGTCCGCCCGGCTGCGGGAAAAAGGTCGACGTCCACGACGGCCTGCGCGAAGTCGCGGGGCGCTTCCTGGGGCAGATTGTGACCGATCCCCTTCAGGGTTCGGTGCGCATAGTGACCGGTGAACTTATCGCGATAGGAAGAGCCGCCGCCCGCAGGCGTGAAGGGATCGGCCTCGCCGTCGAGGGTGATCGTGGGCACGGTGATGACGGGACTTGCGGCAAGCCGCTTTTCGAGGTCGTCGTAACGGGGGTCGCCCTTGGCCAGGCTCAGCCGCCAGCGATAATTGTCGATCACGATGCTGACGTAATCCGGATTGCGGAACGCTGCCGCGGTGCGATCGAACGTGGCGTCACTAAAATCCCATGTCGGGGAGTTGAACTTCCAGATCTGCTTCGCCAGATCATGCCGGTTCTGTTCGAGGCCGAGCCGGCCTCTCTCCGTGGCGAAGTAGAACTGATACCACCACGCCCACTCGAGCTTCGGCGGCAACGGCTTCTTGTTGGCTTCCAGGTTCGTGATCAGATAGCCGCTCACGGAGACCAAGCCCTTGACCCGCTCCGGCCAGAGCGCCGCAATGATGTCCGCCGTCCGCGATCCCCAGTCGTAGCCTGCGAGGATCGCCTTGTCGATCCGCAGCGCATCCATCAAAGCGATGATGTCGACAGCAAATACCGACTGCTGTGCGTTCCGGAACGTCCCGCTCGAAAGGAAGCGCGTCGTGCCATGGCCCCGCAGATACGGAACGATGACCCGGTACCCCTTTTCCGCCAGCAGCGGCGCGACAGCGACGTAACTGTGAATGTCGTAAGGCCAGCCGTGCAGGAGAACAACGACCGGCCCATGGGCCGGGCCCAATTCGGCGTATCCCACATTCAGGACGCCGGCCTTGACCTGCTTCAATGAGCCGAACCCCGAGTCTTCCTTCACCCTGCCGACGTCGCCCCCGCCGCCGAGCAGCTCGTCCGTCTGCGGAAACTGATTGTTTTCGCCGGACATGGCAGTCGAGCATGCCACGGAAAGGCTGGCCGTCGAGGCCGCAACCGCTCCCGTACCGACGACCTTTCCGAAGGCTCGTCTGCTGATCATCTCCATACTTCCCGTGAAATCGCGGCCGCCCGGTAGTCGAGTTGCATCGACGGTGAACGCCCGCATTCCCCTACCCGGTCCGGCAGCCGTCACCTCGCCGGTCACGGGAACGTCAGGCCATCGGCCGAAGCCTGCGCGACTGCGCAAGGGGTCGGCGGCGGTGGATCCGGGTGCCGCGCCCTGATCGTTCGATCCGAGCGTGGCCCGGCGGCGCCATCACGTGGTCGACCGATGGAGAGCAGCTGCTCCGGAGGCCGGGGGCGTGTGGCCGGTGTACGGTCGCAGTACGGCGTAGGCGCGTGGGCTTCGCGGCCGGCGGACAGGCCGGTGGGCGACACGCGCCCGAGGAGTGCCCATGTCCCAGCAGACAAACATCGCCGCGCAGACTGCTTTCGGAGAGGCGGTCGTCACCGGCAACCTCGACGCCCTCGACGAGATCGTCGCACCCGACTCGATCGACCATGACCCTGCCCCAGGACAGGCGTCGGGGCCCGAAGGATATAAGGCCATGTTCGGCGAGTTGCGAGCAGCCTTTCCCGACTTGCACGTCGAGGTGGAGCATCTGGTGGCTACTGACGACGAGTTGGCCTTCGCCTACACCATCACCGGGACGCATCTGGGACCGCTGATGGGGCAACCAGCGACCGGCAAGAAGGTGAGCTACCGAGGCATGCAGATCAGCCGCTTCGGCAGCGACGGCAAGCTCGTCGAACGCTGGGGCAGCAGCGACGAACTCGGCATGCTGCGTCAACTCGGCCTCGCCGAGGTGTGACCCTGTGAGCGGACGTTCCCAACGATCTCGATCCAGGCCCTAGATCTACACCAGACATTGAGCTTGTTCGGATTCTTGCATTTGAGGTCATCCTGAGCACTCAATCGCGGAGAAGGAAACAATCATTGTCATTGCTCAGCCCTGACACGCTGCCCTCTCCTATGCCGAAGGGAAACGATGGCAGTGGGTGGCAGAGGTCGGCGGAGTCTTGATGGCCGAGCCAAGGGCCTCTGCTGGGCCGCTGGTGCTGTTCAGGCGTCGCTGTCGGCGGCCTCTTCGAGCAGGTCCATGGCGTGGTTGTGGAAGCGGCGTTCGGCGTCGCGGCATGGGGCGTTGAAGAAGGCTCGTTGAGCTTCGGCAAGATCGCAGTTCAGCAGGTTCATGGTCACGAACACGGCTTCCACTCCGTGACAGCTGCGGGCCTCACCACAGCAGCCGCTGCACCTGCCCTCGCCGACCGCCCCTCAACTCCAGGCACTGTGCGAGATCCTGCGCGCCGATCCGGCCGACGACCGCACGCTGGCCGTGCTGGGCAGAGAGGTCGGGGCGAGCGAGCGCACCCTCTCCCGTCTCTTCAGCGTGATCTTGCGAGGAAGCCTGGGCGTTCACGCCCAGGAGGAATCGCATCCTGAGTGGAGCGGCGCGGAGCGCCGCAGCCTTTGTGGCCCGGGTTCGGCCGCGGAGCGGACGGGTTCGTGGCCTGGCGGAGCCGGGCCTTGGTGGTGCGGTCTGGTTCACCGGTTCGGGTGATGATCGGGGAACGTACGGTGGGCTGTCGCATGGGTGTGTAGGTTCGCTGGTCATGAAGCTGGTGGTGCAGGTGAAGCTGGTGCCGGAGGCCGGGCAGGCCGCCGCACTGCTTGCGACCCTGCGCACGGTCAATGAGGCCGCGAACCAGGTGTCGGCGGTGGCGTTCGAGCAGGGCGTGCCGCGTGAGTACGAGCTGCGCAAGCACACCTACGCCCAGCTGAGGGCGCGGGGGTTGGGGGCGCAAGCGGCCCAGCACACCATCAAGAAGGTCCGTGACGCCTATACGACGCTCAAGGCCAATATCAAGGCCGGAAACCTCGGCAAGCCGGGCTCGAAGCGGCGCCGGAAAGCCGAGTCCAAGCCCATCACCTTCCGGCCCGAGGCGGCCCACGCGTACGACGACCGGTGTCTGTCCTGGCAGTGGGACGCGCAGACGGTGTCGATCTGGACGACCGCCGGACGCGTCCGGGGTGTGCGGTTCTTCTGTTCCACCGACGGGCTGACGATGCTGCGCGAGCACCGGCAGGGCGAATCGGACCTGGTGGAACGTGACGGGGTGTTCTACCTGCTTGCCACCTGCGAGGTCCCTGAGGGCAAGCAGTATGAGCCCGAGTCCTTCATCGGTGTCGATCTCGGCATCGTCAACATCGCCACCACGTCCACCGGTTACCGGGCCGCCGGGCGTGGCCTGAACCGCTACCGTGCACGGCAGCAGAAGCTGCGGGCCAAGCTGCAGAAGAAGCAGACCCAGTCCGCCAAGCGCCGCCTGAAAGCACGTGCGCGCAAAGAAGCGCGGCATGTCAAGAACGCCAACCATGTGATCGCGAAACGCATCGTGACCGAGGCTGAACGCACCTCGGCCGGTATCGCCCTGGAAGACCTCACAGGGATCCGGCAGAGGGTACGGCTCCGTAAGCCCCAACGGGTCACGCTCCACTCCTGGGCCTTTGCCCAGCTGGGAGAGTTCATCGCGTACAAGGCGCGCCGATCCGGTGTGCCCGTGGTCCATGTCGATCCCGCCTACACCTCGCAGACCTGCAGTGCGTGCGGGCACCTCGACAAGAGAAACCGGGTCGACCAGGCCCTGTTCACCTGCCGGAACTGCGGGGTCGTTGCCCACGCGGACCGGAACGCTTCCCACAACATCCGCCAACGCGGCACTGCGGTGTGGAACGCGGGGCGTGAGTCACGCGTCCCTGCCACCCCGTAACCCGGGGTGTCTGGACGGAGGAGTCCACCCGGCAGCCAGCCAGGCACTACCTCCAAGCCCGGCCCTTCAGGGCCAGGTCAAGTTGACGAGCGACCTCGGTATGACCTCAGTGGCGCACCCAGCTACGCCTCCATCACGCCTTGGTCCTGCTGGCCGAGCACACGCCGGTGACCGCCGTGGCACACCTGTGCGGCTGGTCGTCGGTCAGCGCGTTCATCGACGTCTTCCGCCGTACCTTCGGGCACACCCCAGGCACTCACCAGCCATGACTCTTGACCTTGCCCAAAGGTGAAGGCCGACAGTGTCCGTGGCGACCAAGCCGGCGAGCTGAGCGCGCCTGGCTCTGACCGAACCCGGATGTGGGGAACCCGCATGGATGACGACGCTCTCCTGACAGAGCAGATGGCCTACTACAGGGCTGGCGCGGCCGAATACGACCGACCCTACGCAGAGTACGAAAACCTGCAGAAGCTACTGACTGTCGTCGATGACCTCCCGATTGCCGGGGATGTGCTGGAGTTGGCCTGCGGAACGGGCCAGTGGACCCCGAGGCTCGCCGCGCGGGCGCGTTCGGTGACGGCTGTCGACGCGGCAGCCGAAGTATTGGCCCTCGCTCGTGCGCGCACCGCGTCCCCCACGGTCCAGTTCCTTCAGGCCGACCTGTTCGAGTGGCAGCCGCCACGACGCTACGACACCGTGTTCTTCGCCTTCTGGCTCTCCCATGTCCCGCCGACGCGGTTGCCCGACTTCTGGGACACCGTCGCCGCCGCGCTCGCGCCCGGCGGCAAAGCGGTCTTCATCGACGACGGTCCTGCCGCAGCCGTACATGAGGAAGTCCTCGCGAACCAGCCTGCCCCGGCGGCCCTGCGCCGGCTCGATGACGGCAGCCAGTACCGCATCGTGAAGGTCTTCCACGATGCCCAGACCCTCACGGACGACCTCACAGCGCTGGGGTGGTCGGTGGGCATCCGGACCATGGCCGGAAACTACATCGGCATTGCGGCACCGCCGATCACCTGAGACGGGGGCCAGATCGACGCAAGGGGCGCGGGGCTGTCTCGATATGCGACTCCGCCGGGTGGGCGCGACCAGCCCCCACCGGCCCGCACGATCGTCACCGCGCTTCCAGCGGAGCGCTCAGGCATGCGGCCCCGTCGTCACCTCCCCGATCACCAGCTCCACCAACCCCGGGGCTGCCTCCAGCACCTCACCCACCCGCTCGGCCCGCTCGCCCAACTCCCGCTCCTGCCGCGCGGTCAGCCGCCCCAGCGGCTCCACGGTGACGGTCATGCGCCGGCCCCGGCGCCGCTGGTGCCAGACGCCCGACACCACGCCGTCGACCAGCAGGACCGGGTAGTTCCCCGCCTGGCCGCCGGCCAGTGCCCGCCGGTACGCGGCCCCCGGGAAGAGCAGCTCACGCGGTTGCGCGGCGATGGCGTACGCGTCGAAGTAGGGCAGCAGCCGCACGCCCCGTACGGGCTCGTCCGGGAACGCGGTGTCGCCCGCCGCCACCCACGCCGACGCGCCCTCGAACAGCACCTCCTCTACCTCCCCGTCCGCCGCCAGCGTCGCGAACAGCCCACCGGCCCAGCCGTCCGGCGCCGCGAGCCACTTGGCGAAGTGGGCGGGGGTGGCCGGCCCGTAGGCGTGGAGGTAGCGGCGTACGAGGGTCGCGAGCGCGTCCCGCGGCGGCAGCGGGGTGAAGTGGGGCGGGCGGGTGTACGTCACCTGGCGGCCCCGGTTCGGGCCGAAGCACAGGGCGCCCGACTGCCCGGCCCGGTGCGTCACCTGCCGCCAGCGCGGCCACAGGCCCTGGAAGGCGGGCATCACGAGGTCCCCGGCCCAGGGGCCGGTGCGCGCCACGACCTCCTCACTCAGCTCGTCGATCGTCAGACATGTGCCGTCCAGCGCCTCGCCGATCGCCGTCACGACCTGCCGGGCCTGCTCCTCGGTGAGCCGGACGTCCGGCCGGAAGGGGCTCGCGCCGGACGGTACGGCGGTCAGGGCTGCGCTCCAGAGGGGCAGGTCCCGGGTGGGCAGCAGATGGACGGTCCCCCGCGGGCCGTGCGTCTTCACCAGCGAACGGTCCTCCCACAGCGCCGCCCGCACATCCGCCCGCGTCACCCCTTCGGTCCGCACGCCCACCGACACCTCCGCGGCGGACAACACCTGCGCGTGCGCGCCGCACATCGCACTGACGACGTCGGCGAGCGCCGTATCGGACGCCCTACCGGGCGCCGTCCCGGGTCCCGCGCCAGAAGTGGCCAGGAACTGTCGTTCGAGCCGCCGCGCGCCGGCCTCGGCCCACGTGATCCTCAAGGTCATGCCGGCGACGCTAGGACGGAATGAGGTCAGCAGGTGTCCGCTTGGGCCGGGCCGGCCGAGCCGCGCGCACTCTCCACTGTGGAGCAAATCGGGTGATCCACCTGTCCGTGGACAGATCGCCATCGACTCTTCACAGGGTTTCCACATCGTTATCGGTGTGGCTCGCTTCGCCCCCCGGGCTCACGTAAATTCTGCGTAGGCAATTCGCGTGAGCAAAGCTGCGCGGCGGTACCGCGCAGTGGAGGGGGCTGCGCGGTGCCGCGCCCGTTCGGACGCGCGGCGCTCCGGCGTCAAGTGGGCGTTCGCGGTCGAGGTCGCCCGTCCAGTGGACCCAAGGCGACACGCCCGGGACTCCCCGGACGCACCAAACCCTTCAGATCTCTCCGCATCCCCTGCGAAACACCTGGCAATCCGCCCTGTTTCGGCCGTGCGCGGGTCCCGAACCCTGCCTTCCGAGGCCACCGAGGCGTCGCCATCCGACTTCGGAGAGTAGTTGTGGCACGCCGATGCACGCAGCATCCCTTACGAAGGGTTATGGTGGAAACCCCCCCTCGGGCCGGTCCGTCTCCCCCCCACGGACCGGCCCGTTTTTTGTGCCCGCCCGCCACAGCCCGTGCCGAACCACCCCCTGGCGTGGCAGCTGCGCACCTCCAACCCGCCGACGCGCACCCCAAACCCTCGCCCGAGCCGCGCAGCGATAGGCTTCGCCTGCGGGGACCGCCACCGTACGGAGGGGCTGACAATCACGTGAACCTGCGCGACAAGCTGCGCGGCCTTCTGGTCAGGCTGTACGCACGCCGGGTGGAAGGCCACCTGGACCACGCTCAGGTGCCCAAGCACATCGGCGTCATCATGGACGGCAACCGACGCTGGGCGAAGGCCGCGGGTTCCACCACCGAGCACGGCCACCGCGCCGGCGCCGAGAAGATCGAGGAGTTCCTCGGCTGGTGCACCGAGACGGACGTCGAGGTCGTCACCCTCTGGCTGCTGTCGACGGACAACTTCGACCGCCCCAAGGAAGAGCTCGTCCCGCTCCTCGGCATCATCGAGGGCGTCGTGCGCACCCTCGCCGCCGACGGCCGCTGGCGCCTCCACCACGTCGGCACGCGGGACATCCTCCCCTCCCACATCCAGACCGCGCTGAAGGAGGCCGAGGAGGCCACCGCCCATGTCGACGGGATACTGGTCAACGTCGCCATCGGCTACGGCGGCCGCCAGGAGATCGCCGACGCCGTGCGCTCCATGATCCTCGACGCGGCGGACAAGGGCACCTCGATCGAGGACCTCGCCGACTCCGTCAGCGTCGACCTGATCGGCCGGCACCTCTACACCGGCGCCCAGCCCGACCCCGACCTCGTGATCCGCACCAGCGGCGAGCAGCGGCTGTCCGGATTCATGCTGTGGCAGACCGCTCACGCGGAGTACTACTTCTGCGAGGTCTTCTGGCCGGCCTTCCGCAAGGTCGACTTCCTGCGCGCCCTGCGCGACTACGCGGCGCGCCACCGCCGCTACGGCGGCTGACCGCACGTACGCCCCCGTGGGGTCCCATGAGGTCCTGGGGATCCCGTCCGACGCGGACGTAAGCGGACGTAACGAGGAGTTCACCGGCGCGCCGTCATATGCCGTGGCATGGCCGTGCGTGTTCGAGGGCATAAGGCAAGCAGGTCGGCACCCGAACCACGGGTGCCGCATCTCAGCGGACGGCTCGGGGTCGTCCGCCCGGGAGGCCCTTTGCACCAGCCCGACCGTGCGTTCTCGGCACGGACGAAGCCGCGGAGGGCCGGTTCTCGGCCCGTGGTGCAACGGTGCCGTCAACCGGTCCAGCTCCTTCTCGTCGCTCCCCGACCTCATCCGAGGGGGTACGTCCTTCCGTGGTGACCAGCACAAAGCGCCACAAGCCAGACCGGCGCACCTACGTTCTCGACACCAGCGTCCTGCTGGCCGACCCGAACGCCCTGACCCGGTTCGACGAGCACGAGGTCGTGCTCCCGATCGTCGTGGTCACGGAACTGGAGGCCAAGCGGCACCATCCCGAACTCGGCTACTTCGCCCGGCAGGCCCTGCGTCTGCTCGACGACTACCGGGTCCGGTACGGCCGTCTTGATTCCCCCATCCCGATCGGGGACCTCGGCGGCACGGTTCGTGTCGAGCTCAACCACTCGGACCCCAGCGTGCTGCCTTCCGGCTACCGCCTGGGGGACAACGACTCCCGCATCCTCGCGGTGGCCCGCAACCTGCAGGCCGAGGGGTTCGACGTCACCGTCGTGTCGAAGGACCTGCCGCTCAGGATCAAGGCGTCGTCCGTGGGCCTCCTCGCCGAGGAGTACCGCGCCGAGCTCGCCATCACGGACTCCTCCGGCTGGACCGGAATGTCCGAACTGACCCTGTCCGGCGAGCAGGTGGACATCCTCTTCGAGGAAGGGCACGTGTATGCGCCGGAGGCCGCCGACCTCCCGGTGCACACCGGCCTGACCATCCAGTCGGAGCGCGGCAAGGCGCTCGGCCGGGTGTCTCCCGAGGGCAACATCCGTCTGGTGCGCGGGGATCGCGAGGCGTTCGGCATCAAGGGGCGCAGCGCCGAGCAGCGGATCGCGCTCGACGTGCTCCTCGACCCGGACATCGGGATCGTGTCGATGGGCGGCCGGGCCGGCACCGGCAAGTCGGCGCTGGCGCTGTGCGCGGGTCTGGAGGCGGTCCTGGAGCGCCGCCAGCACCAGAAGGTGATGGTCTTCCGTCCGCTGTACGCGGTGGGCGGGCAGGAGCTGGGCTATCTGCCCGGCTCCGAGGCCGAGAAGATGAGCCCCTGGGCCCAGGCGGTCTTCGACACCCTCTCCGCGGTCACCAGCCGCGAGGTCATCGAGGAGGTCACCGCGCGCGGAATGCTGGAGGTCCTCCCGCTCACCCACATCCGCGGCCGCTCACTCCATGACGCGTTCGTGATCGTGGACGAGGCGCAGTCGCTCGAACGGAACGTCCTGTTGACCGTTCTGTCCCGAATCGGCGCGAATTCGCGGGTGGTTCTGACCCACGACGTGGCCCAGCGCGACAATCTGCGTGTCGGTCGCTACGACGGTGTGGTCGCCGTCGTGGAGAAACTGAAGGGGCATCCGCTCTTCGCGCACGTGACGCTGACCAGGTCCGAGAGGTCACAGATCGCGGCACTTGTGACCGAAATGCTGGAGGACGTACAGATCTGAGAGACCGTTGCCCGGTTGTCCAATTGAGTCCGGTTAAGCGGTAGTTGGCGCCGTCCGACCAAGGCAGTGAGCCTAGTCGGGCGGCGCCTTCGCATGTGGCCGTTTCATGAAATCCCCGGGCTCAAACAGGATGTGAGCTTTCACACGCAACTCGGAATTGCCTTGCGGCGTCTGGTTGCGGCAGAGTCTCACTCCTGTCAGGCCCCGCATACGACACACCTGTACCCCTGGGGGTACCCCCACACTTTCGTAGTGGGGGAGGTACGGCACCACAGAAACATCAGCAAACTCCACAGCGTCGTCGTATGCCGCCCGAGCACCACGCGGCGCTCCCGTGCCGGGAGTTGCCCACCGGGCCCGCGCCTCCCGTGACCCCGTAGTTGGGAGGCCAGCGCCAGGGGCACGATTGCGTCCGCCAGGGTCACCGAAGCGGGCGATGCTGGAAGGAAACCGTGTGAGCCGGATCTCGGTCCGGGGATTCGCAGTGGCTTCGGCCACCGCGGTCACCGCCGTCGGAAGCGTCGTCGGCGTTGCTTCGGGCAGCACCGCGCAGCCCAACGACGCAGAGGCGACGGCAAGCGACTCGACGCTCCTCGCTGACATACCCGCGGGCCAGCTGGCCCAGGTGCAGACCGCGTCCCTGACGCAGCAGGCCGACACACAGGCCATCGCCGCGGACGCAAGCGCCAAGAAGGACGCCGAGGAGGCGGCCCGCAAGGCTGCCGCCGAGACCGCGGTCGCGAAGAAGGAGGCCGCCGAGAAGCTGGCCAAGGAGCGCGCCGAGGCGAAGGAAGCGGCCAGCCGCAGCACTCGCGACGCCTCCAGCTTCGCCGTGCAGAGCTCCTACACCACCGCGCAGATCCAGGCGATGGCGCGCCAGATGGTGCCGAGCGCCCAGTTCCAGTGCTTCAGCAACATCGTGGACCACGAGTCCAGCTGGAACTACCACGCCGTCAACGCCTCTTCCGGCGCCTACGGCCTCTTCCAGGCGCTGCCCGCCTCCAAGTACTCCTCCGCGGGCTCCGACTGGCAGACCAACCCGGCCACCCAGATCAAGTGGGGCCTCAGCTACATGAACGGCCGCTACGGCAGCCCTTGCGAGG
Organism: Streptomyces sp. NPDC002088; assembly: GCF_040296605.1. Classification (NCBI taxonomy): domain Bacteria; kingdom Bacillati; phylum Actinomycetota; class Actinomycetes; order Kitasatosporales; family Streptomycetaceae; genus Streptomyces; species Streptomyces sp. NPDC002088. The sequence goes on from NZ_JBEOXO010000021.1 coordinate 170,405, forward strand.
CCTGGTCGTTCTGGCAGGCGAACAGCTGGTACTGAGACCGGCCCCGGCTGCCGACGCTCAACCTTGCGAAGCCCCTCCCCGTCCTAGGGGGAGGGGCTTTCGCCATGTACGGTCGGACGCAACGACTCCAGGGGGGAGTAGTGGGGAGAGACGGGGGAAAGGGACGGATCATGTCGCGAGTGCCAGGGTGGCTCAGCCGGGTCGGCGCCAGACTGACCGAGATGGGTGAGCGCCTCGACGAGCGCCGCGCCGAGTTCGAACGGGAGCACACCGACCCCGAACCGCCGCCCGCGCCATCCTCACTTTCCCCACCCACCCCGCCGTCCCCGTCACCCGCACCGGCCGAGTACGAGTCGGCGTCCGCCGACCACCCGCCCGTTGCCGTCGCCGTCCGCCCGGATCCCGCGCAGGCGGTGCCCTGGGGTGTACGGGTCGCGGCCGAGGCGGGCTGGCGGCTGCTGGTCCTCGCGGGGACCGTCTGGGTCCTGATGAGGGTCATCAGCGCCGTCCAGCTCGTGGTGCTCGCCTTCGTGCTGGCGCTGCTCATCACCGCCCTGCTCCAGCCGACGGTGGCGCGGCTACGGCGCCTCGGCGTGCCGCGGGGCCCGGCCACCGCGCTCACGGCGATCCTCGGCTTCGTCATCATGGGGCTCATCGGATGGTTCGTGACCTGGCAGGTCATGGAGAACATCGGCAATCTCTCCGACCAGGTCCAGGACGGCATCGACGAGCTGCGCAAGTGGCTGCTGAACAGCCCCTTCCACGTCACGGACAAACAGATCAACGAGATCGCCAAGAACCTGCGCGAGGCGATCGGCGCGAACACGGACCAGATCACGTCGGCGGGCCTGGAAGGTGTCACGGTCGTGGTCGAGGCCCTGACCGGCATCCTCCTGACCGTCTTCTCGACCCTGTTCCTCCTCTACGACGGCCGGCGCATCTGGGAGTGGTCGCTGAAGCTGGTGCCCGCGGCGGCTCGTCCGGGTGTCGCCGGGGCCGGACCGCGCGCCTGGCGCACCCTCACGGCCTACGTCCGCGGCACGGTGATAGTCGCGTTGATCGACGCGATCTTCATCGGCCTGGGCATCTACTTCCTCGACGTCCCGATGGCCGTCCCGCTGGCCGTGTTCATCTTCCTCTTCTCCTTCATCCCGCTGGTCGGCGCGGTGGCGTCGGGCGCGCTGGCGGTCGTCGTAGCCCTGGTCACCCAGGGAGTCTTCACCGCCGTCATGACCCTCGCCGTGGTCCTCGCGGTCCAGCAGATCGAGGGCCACATCCTCCAGCCGTTCATCCTGGGCCGCGCGGTCCGGGTCCACCCGCTGGCGGTGGTCCTCTCCGTCGCCGCGGGCGGCATGGTCGCGGGGATCGGCGGCGCGGTGGTCGCGGTACCGCTGGTGGCGGTCACGAACACGGTCGTCGGCTACCTGCGCTCGTACTCCCAGGGCCCGGCCCTGCGTACGGCCCCCGAACCGAGGGGCGCGACAGCGGTGGACACGGCTCCGGTGGACGCGCCGAAGCAGTAGCCGTTCACGGCGTTCTCGCACCTCCAGCCCCTCCGGCGCCCGCGGCGCCCCCGGGACGGGACGGGTAGCGGCGGCGGGGGCGGAAACGCCAGGGCCCCGCCCACCGCAAGGGTGAACGGGGCCCGGAAGCGAACCGTGGCCGGAGCTACTCCGCCAGCACCGCCTCCGCGTCCAGCGTGACGCCGACCGCCTGGATCACCGAGGCGATCTTGAATGCCTCCTGGACGACCTCACGGTCGACGCCCGCCTTGCGGAGCACCTGCTCGTGCGAGTCGAGGCACATACCGCAGCCGTTGATCGCGGAGACCGCGAAGGACCACAGCTCGAAGTCGACCTTGTCGACACCGGGGTTGCCGATGACGTTCATCCGCAGCCCCGCGCGCAGGGTGCCGTACTCGTGGTCCGACAGCAGGTGGCGCGTGCGGTAGAAGACGTTGTTCATCGCCATCACCGCGGCAGCGGCCTTCGCCGCCGTGTACGCCTCCGGCGAAAGGTTCGCCTTCGCCTCCGGCGCCAGCTCGCGCAGCACGATCGGCGAGCGCGAGGCGATCGCGGTCGCCAGGACCGTGCCCCACAGCTGCTGGGCGGACAGGTCGGAGTTGCCGATGACCGAACCCAGGTTGAGCTTCAGGTCCTTGGCGTAGTCCGGGACGCGGGACTTGAGGGAGTCGAGGGACATCTGCTCACTCACCGGCCAGCAGCTTGACCGGGTCGAGCGTCTCGTCGCCCTTGGACCAGTTGCACGGGCAGAGCTCGTCCGTCTGCAGCGCGTCCAGGACCCGCAGGACCTCCTTGGGGTTACGGCCGACGGAGCCGGCGGTCACCATGGAGAACTGGATCTCGTTGTTCTGGTCGACGATGAAGACCGCACGCTTGGCGAAGCCGTCCTCGCCCTCGATGCCGAGGTCGCGCATCAGCTCGTGCTTGGAGTCGGCCATCATCGGGAACGGCAGGTCGCGCAGGTCGTCGTGGTCCTTGCGCCAGGCGTGGTGGACGTACTCGGAGTCGCCGGAGAAGCCGAGGACCTGGGCGTCACGGTCGGCGAACTCCTCGTTCAGCTTGCCGAAGGCGGCGATCTCGGTCGGGCACACGAAGGTGAAGTCCTTGGGCCACGCAAAGACGATCTTCCACTTGCCCTCGTAGGTCTTGTGGTCGATCGTCTCGAACTCCTTGCCCTTCTCCAGCGAGACGCAGGCGTTCAGTTCGAACTGGGGGAACTTGTCACCGACAGTGAGCACACGCTCTCCTTGCAGCGAGGAAGCACCCCTTTTGAGGGTGTTTCCCATGGGTTGGACGCTGTCGATGTTGGCACAAGGTGCATTGATTAGGGAAATAGCTACACTCGGTGGTGTTGATCGGAGGCGGTTATTAGTGACCATTGGTAATGGGAGCAAGAGGAGGCAGCCCAGCCTCGCCCAGCTGCGGGCCTTCGCCGCCGTCGCCGAGCATCTCCACTTCCGCGACGCGGCCGCGGCGATCGGCATGAGCCAGCCCGCGCTCTCCGGTGCCGTCTCCGCGCTGGAGGAGACGCTCGGGGTGACGCTGCTGGAGCGTACGACCCGCAAGGTGCTGCTCTCGCCGGCCGGCGCCCGTCTCGCCGTACGCACGAAGGCGGTGCTGGAGGAGGTCGGCGCGCTGATGGAGGAGGCGGAGGCCGTGCGTGCCCCCTTCACCGGCGTACTGCGCCTCGGGGTCATCCCCACCGTCGCGCCCTACCTCCTGCCCACCGTCCTGCGTCTCGTCCACGACCGCTATCCGCAGCTCGACCTCCAGGTCCACGAGGAACAGACCGCGAACCTCCTCGACGGCCTGGGCACCGGCCGGCTCGACCTGCTGCTGCTCGCGGTGCCCCTCGGGGTGCCCGGTATGGTCGAACTCCCGCTCTTCGACGAGGACTTCGTGCTCGTCACCCCCCTCGACCACTGGCTCGGCGGCCGGGAGGGGATCCCGCGCGAGGCGCTCAAGGAGCTGAACCTGCTGCTCCTCGACGAGGGGCACTGCCTGCGCGACCAGGCCCTCGACATCTGCCGGGAGGCCGGGCGCGTGGACGCCCCGGTGACCACGACCGCCGCCGGCCTGTCCACGCTCGTCCAGCTCGTGGCCGGCGGCCTGGGCTGCACCCTGCTCCCGCGGACCGCCGTCAAGGTGGAGACGACCCGCAGCACCCAACTCCTCACCGGCTACTTCGCCGACCCCGCCCCGACCCGCCGGATCGCCCTCGCCATGCGGACGGGCACCGCGCGCGGCGCCGAGTACCAGGAACTGGCGGCCGCACTGCGGGAGGCGCTGCGACCGCTGCCGGTGCGAGTGCTCGACGAGAGCACCTGAAAACTACCTCTCCCAATCGTTCAAATGAGCGCCGAACAAAGCTCCTTGAACGGCCCCGCACGTCAACTTCCGTCACCTGAAGACAGGTAGGAAGACCCCGGCCGGAATATGCGCCCGGACTGATACACATACCCCCTCGGTGCTACGCATCAGCCGTATGTGCGAAATCCAGTGAAGGCCAAGGGGAGTGATGTCGGGTATTCGGGAGGGCACTCGGGATTCCCTCGGCCGGGTCGGTTACGACCTGTTGTCACGCGCGTTGGCGGACTGCGGGCGGGAGTGGTTCACGGGGGAACTGCGGGTGGCCGGATCACCCGGCGGCACCTTTCACCTGCGCAACGGACTCGTCGTCTGCGTCGAGAGTCCCGGCGCCCCCGGCCCCGGCGCACTGCTGCTGCGCTCCGGCCGGGTCAGCGGTGAGCAGTGGGCCGAGCTGGTGCGGGAGTCCGGTGGGTCGCGCTGGCCGGCCGGCGGGCTGATCGCGCACGGGTACGCCGGAGCCGCCCAGCTCAGGGTCGTCTGCGTGATGGCGCTGCAGGACGCGGCGTTCGCGGTCGTGGCGGGCCGGGTCGACGGCTGCGAACCCCTCGACGGCGCCGAGCCGCCCGCCGCCCCGGTCGCCGTGGGCGAGGCGTCGGCCCGGCTGTTGCAGGAAGCGACCCGCAAACTGGCGGCCCTCGCCGCGCTGCCGTATCCCGTACGGCCCGACCGGGAACGGCCCGTACCCGCGCTCGTCTCGCGCGCCGGAGCGCGGCTCACCGCGTTGCAGCGCGAGCTTCTCACCCATGCCGACGGCCGCCGTACCGCCCGTGACCTGGCCTTCCGTACCGGACGCGGGGTCTACACCGTCACCGTCGAGCTCGCCCGGATGCTCGGCGAGGGGCTCCTGGAGTGCGCGGACGCACCCGTACCCATTCCGGTCCGGCTACCGCCCGACTGCCCGGGAGTGCGCCCCCGCGAGGCACAGCCGCCCCCCGAACCGCCCCCGCGCCCCCTCTCTCTGCCCCGCAGGAAATCCCACCGCGAAATGAACCCCATGTCCCCCCACATGAAAAAGAAGAACAAATGCGATCGGAATTAGGGGAGTTGCATACATGGACCACAAGGCTCTCGCGCAGGAAATGCGCGGCCTGCGAGAGCAGGTGACCGGCATCACCGACACCGCGTTGGCGGCTGCCGACGGACTGCTCATCGCGGCCGACACCGCCGACTCCATCGACCCGGAGGGCCTCGCCGCCCTCGCCGCGGCCGGCCTCGGACTCGCCCGCCGCACCGCCGAGGCGACCGACCGCGGCGCCCTGCACCGGACGGTGACGTACGGCAGCCACGGCTGCGCCGCCTTCTACGCCGTCGGCGACACCGCGCTGATGGTCGTACTCGGCGACGAGGGAATGGACGTGGACCGCCTGCACACCGCGACCCAGCCGGCCCTGACCCGGATCGGCTCGATCCTCACGGCGCGGGACATCACATCGCAAGACACCAAAGCCTCCGAGGGAGTGTGAAGGGATGGCGACGAAGCGTATGTCCCCAGGTTTCTCCGACCAGGTGATGGGCCTGGTCAAGTCCCTGCGTACCGATGCCCCCGACTGTGTCGCCTCCGGCGCGGTCGACATGTCCACCGGGATGCTGCTGTCGTACGAGACCGTCGACAACCACCCGCCCGAGGTCCTGGACCTGCTGGCGGGCGCGACCCTCGACCTGTTCCAGGGCCGTACGGTCGTGATGATCGAGGACGTCTTCAAGGAGCGCCGCGGCATCGCCGGCGACAACCACTTCTTCCAGGAGATCCTGGTCAACAGCGAGAACCTCACACACCTGTTCGTGCGCATGAACGAGCAGCAGGACGTCGTCGCCGTGGTGGTGTGCCGCAAGTCCGTGAACGTGGGCATGCTGTTCGCCCAGGTCCGGCGGGTGGTGCGGGAGTACAGCCTCTGAAGCACGCGTGTGGCCCCTCCCCGTTGGTCGGGGAGGGGCCCACGACCCTCCCTACTCCGTACGGAGGCCGTCCGGCCGCATCAGCCGGATCAGCGGAGGCAGGCTCAGCAGCGTCACCAGCAGGACGACCGCCGCGCCGGAACCGGTCATGGACAGGACGCTCACCCAGTCCACGCCCACCGGAGTACCCGTCATCTTCAGCAGCACCGTGCCCAGCGTGAGCCCCACCGCCGAGGCCAGCAGCAGGCCCAGCGCGATCGGGATCGCCGTCTGCCACAGCACCGACAGGCTCAGCGTGCGCCGCCGGGTGCCGAAGGCGACCAGCGCCGACAGCAGCTTGCGGCGGTCGCGCAGCTGCTCCAGCTGGGAGACCAGCAGGCTCGCCCCGATCAGCGCCAGCACGCAGATCGCGCCGACGAGCAGCCCCGTGCGGATGGAGTCGAACTTGCCGGACGTCGTCGTGGCGGTCCAGGGCGTGGGGTCGGCCAGCGGGTTCACCGCGGCGGCGGTGTTGCGGGCGTATTCGTCGGCGTCGGGCACGGACGCGTCGAGGGAGAGGTACAGCTCGCCGGTGACCTCGCTCTCGAGGTTCTTCGGCAGCGCGGCCGGTGTCATCAGGAAGCCGTCGCGCAGGCTGCCGGTCGGGTCCTTGACCGAGTGGGCCGCGACGACGTCCGCCGGGACCGTCCAGGTGGCTTCCTTACCGGCCCCCGCCGACGAGGCGTCGAGGTACAGCTTCTTGCCGGGCTTGTTCAGCTGCGTTGTGTCGGCGGAGTAGTCCGTGCCGTCGAGGGCGAACAGGTCGCCGTCCGCGCAGGAGGGCAGCTTCGCCACCTCGCGCAGCGCCGCGCAGTCGCCGACGGTCAGCTGGGCGAGGTGGCTCGGGCCGTTCTCGCTGTTCCAGGAGGAGTCGCCGAAGTAGCCCTCCCACAGGGCGGTGACGTGCCGCACGCCCCTGGTCTCGGTGAACTTCCGGGCGGTCGCCTCCAGCGGGGCGCCCTTCGGCACGCCCACCTGCATCTGTGCCCGGGAGAGATCCTGGGAGGTGGACTTGGTGTACTGGTCGTCGACCCCGGCGAAGAGCATCTGCAGGGCGATCGCCGCGGCCACCGCGACCGCGATGCCGTTGACCATCCTGGCCGCCGTGCCGCTGCTCAACTGAAGCCGCCGTACCGCGAGTTGCCAGGCGACCCCGCCCGGGCCGAGCCGGGCGACGCACCGCTCCACCAGCCACGGCAGCAGCGCGGTGACGCCGATGAGGAGCAGCAGGACGCCGCCGGTCACCAGGTACTGGTTGAAGTCGCCGTTGGACCGCCCCTGCCCGATCATCGGGAAGAGCATGGCGAGGCCGGCCACCGGCAGCAGCAGCCGCCACCACAGGCGGCGCCGTGCGGGCTTCGCCGCGCGCACCACACCGAGCGGCTCGATCACCACGGAGCGCAGCGCGAAGAGGGTGACCAGCACGGCGGCCGCCGGGACCGCCACCGCGACCAGCGCGGCCAGCAGTGGTGAGGGGTTGAGGTAGCTGGGCCACACGCTGATGCCCATCACTTCCATGGAACCGGCCACCTGACGTCCGATCAGGAAGAACCCGGTGCCGAGGACCAGGCCGAGCAGTGCGCCGGCCATCGCCTCGCCCGCCGCGACGCGCCGGGCCATCCCGCCGTCGGCGCCGACCAGCCGCAGCGCCGCGAGCCGGCGGTCGCGCCGCTCGCCGCCGAAGCGCACGGCCGCCGCGACGAACACCGCGACCGGCATCAGCAGCATCACGATCACGACGAGGTTCAGCAGGGCCAGTACCGGGTCGGACTCCTGGGGCGTCGGGTTCGGGTTCCCGAAACTCGTCAGCCGGATCATGTTCGCGTCGTCCATGTGCGCGGCGAGCCCGGAGGCGCCCGCGAAGTAGACGAGTTCCTGCGAGCCGATCAGCCCGCTCTCCCCGATGGTCCCGGTGATCCGGTACGGCAGCCGTTCGCGCAGCAGCTTCGCCCCGTCCGAGGCGAGCAGCTTCCTCAGCGCGGGGGAGACCAGCATCTCGCCCTTCGCCGGCCACGCGTCCACCCCGGGCGCCAGCGGGGCGCGCGGCCCCTCCGGCTCCACCGTCCGCCCGCGCACGTCCTTGCCGCGGAACGTCGTGTTGGTGTTGGCGATCAACAAGGTGTTGTCGCCCTTGGGCGGGTCCTCGGCCAGGAACGAGTAGTCCAGGCGGGCCTCTTCGCGTTCGTGCCGCACCGACATCGCGTTCGGCAGCGCGGTCGACAGCAGCAGCAGCGCCACGCCGAGCCCGACGCCCACCGCCGTCAGCACGGCCCGGACCCACCCCTCCCGCCCGCCCGCGAAGGCGAACCGGACTCCCAGGACCAGGTCCTGGGCCCTCCCCCACGCTCGGCTCCGCTCGCGCGGGCGGTTCCCCCTGCGCACGTTCATACGACGCGCTCCATGTCCCGCGATTTCCCGTCCCGTACGACGATCTCGCGGTCGGAGTAGGCGGCCACCCGTGCCTCGTGCGTCACCAGCACGATGGCCGCGTTGGTCGACCGGGCTGCCTCGGTGAGCAGCTCCATCACCCGTTCGCCGTTGAGCGAGTCGAGCGCGCCGGTCGGCTCGTCGGCGAACAGCACCCGCGGGCTGGTGACCAGCGAGCGCGCCACGGCCACCCGCTGCCCCTGCCCGCCGGAGACCTCCCCGGGCCGCTTCTTCGCGAGGTCGTCGACCTCAAGGCGCTCCATCCAGGACAGCGCGGTCCTCTCGGCCTGCTTGCGCGAGGTGCCGTTCAGCCGGAGCGGCAGCGCCACGTTCTCCACACAGGTCAACTCCGGCACCAGCTGCCCGAACTGGAACACGAACCCGAAATCCGAGCGTCGCAGCCGGCTGCGCTCGGCGTCGCTCATCGTCGCCAGATCCCGCCCGTTGTACAGGATCGACCCGGAGTCGGGCGTGACGATCCCGGCGAGACAGTGCAGCAGCGTCGACTTGCCGGAACCGGAGGGTCCCATCACGGCGACGACCTCGCCGGGGTGGATGGAGAACTCGGCGCCGTCGAGCGCGGTGGTGGGCCCGTACGCCTTGCGCAGGTCCTGGGCGGTGAGCAGCGAGCCGGCGGGGGCGGTCACTCGGTCACCGCCGCGGCGAGCTTGTCGAGACGCGCGGCGGTCAGCTCCAGCCAGCGCAGGTCGGCCTCGAGGTGGAACAGCGCGTGGTCGCAGATCAGCTGGTCGGCGAGGTCGCCCTTGCGCTTGCGGTCGGTGAGGATCCGCATGCTGCGCAGGTGCTCGGACCGCTGCGTGTCGAGGATGTCGGCCGCGTCGCGGTGCGTGAGCAGCGCGAGGACGACCTTGGTGTAGAGGGCCGACTGGAGGTACGGCTCGGGCTTCTCCGGCGTAGCGAGCCACTGCTCGACGTCGGTGATCCCGGCGTCGGTGATCGCGTACCGCTTGCGCTCGGGGCCGCCGCCCGCCTCGATCCCGTCGACTTCGACGAGTCCGTTCTTCAGCAGGCGGGACATCGTCGAGTAGACCTGGCCGTAGTGCAGCGGCCGGTCGTGACCGAACTTCTCGTCGAAGGCCCGCTTGAGGTCGTAGCCGTGGCGGGGCCCGGACTCCAGGAGCCCTAGGAGGGTGTGACCGATGGACATGCCGATGACTCTACACACGGTGTATACGCCGCGTGTATACGCGGAGCGTGTAGATCGTGGCGGGGCGATACGAGGGCGCAGGTGGGGGGCGATTGTCACGGTTCTGCTACACGTGCGGGGGCTGCTCAGCTGGACGAGGGGCTGGGGCCGGAGCGCCCAGGGGGCCGCCCGCGGCGCGGGAGCGGCCCCGCCTCGCCGGGCAGCCGCCCGGCCTCCGCCAACGCCCTCCGCCAACGCCCTCCGCAGGAGGAGCTCGAGCTGCGCGTTGGCCGAGCGCAGCTCGTCCCCGGCCCACCGTGCGAGCGCCACCGCTAACACTTTAGGGCGGCACGGCAACCTTGGACCCCTCTCGTACGTCGGTTCCGTTGGGACGGGGTGCTGATTGTCACGTCCGTAAAAGACCGGATCGGGATCTCTTTGTCATAGAGAGCGGTGTTAGCTTTCTGAGCTGACCTGCCCTGGGCACCGGTGTGACAGCCGAGAACGAAGCGGAGCGAGCAGACTCATGGGACGAGCGGACGAGAGACGAGCGCGGCAGCGAGGCGGCCGCCGCGCTGCGCCCAGCAACCGCTCGTCGCAGGTGGCGGTCGACGAGGGGCCGACGGTCGTGGGCCAGGGCCGTGCGGCGGCCCGCAGGGGCGGCAAGGGGGGCAAGGGCGGGAAGGCCGCGAAGAAGAGCCTCATACGCCGGATGTTCACCTGGAAGAAGATCCTCGGCACCTTCCTCGGCCTGTGCCTGCTCGGCATAGGCGCCTTCATCGTGCTGTACATGATGATCGACATACCCGCGGGGAACGCCGACGCCAAGCTCGAGAGCAACGTCTACAAGTACAGCGACGGCTCGGTCATGACCCGCGACGGCGACGTCAACCGAGAGATCGTGGACCTCTCGCACGTCCCCAAGGACGTCCAGAAGACCTTCGTCGCCGCCGAGAACAAGTCCTTCTACAAGGACGCCGGCGTCGACCTCAAGGGCACCGCGCGCGGCCTGCTCAACACGCTGTCCGGCAAGGGCGCGCAGGGCGGTTCGACGATCACCCAGCAGTACGTCAAGAACTACTACCTGACCCAGGACCAGACCGTCACGCGCAAGCTGAACGAGCTGGTCATCTCCCTGAAGCTGGACCGGGAGAAGTCCAAGGACTACATCCTCGCCGGCTACATCAACACCAGCTACTACGGCCGCAACGCCTACGGCATCCAGGCCGCCGCGCAGGCGTACTACCGGCGCGACGCCGACAAGCTCACCGTCGCGCAGGGCGCGTACCTCGCGGCGCTGCTCCAGGCGCCCAGCCAGTACGACTGGGCGGTGGCCACCGACACCGGCAAGAAGCTGGTCCAGGCGCGCTGGAACTACGTCCTCGACAACATGGTCGAGGAGGGCTGGCTGGGCAAGACCGAGCGCGACGCCATGGTGTTCCCCAAGCCCCTGGCGCCCAAGCCCGCCCCTGGGCTGGGCGGCCAGAAGGGCTACCTGGTGAAGGCCGCCAACGCGGCCCTGGAGAAGCAGCTCGTCGCGCAGGGCGTCGCCGACAACGCCAAGCAGGCCGAGGACATGGTCGGCCGCGGCGGCTGGACCATCACGCTCAACATCGACAAGAAGAAGCAGGCGGCGCTGGAGAAGTCCGTCAAGGACCAGCTGACCAGCAAGCTGGACAAGAAGAAGCGCACGGTCGACGGCGACGTCCAGGCCGGTGCCGTCTCGGTCGACCCGAAGACGGGCGCGGTCGTCGCGATGTACGGCGGTGTCGACTACTACAAGCACTACTACAACAACGCCACGCGCACCGACTACCAGCCCGCCTCCACCTTCAAGCCGGTCATCCTCGCGGCCGCCCTGGACGAGAGCGCCCAGACGCAGGACGGCAAGGCGATCACGGCGAACACGCTCTACGACGGCACGAGCAAGCGGCCCGTCGTGGGCAGCGACATCGGCTTCGCCCCGGAGAACGAGGACGACCAGGACTACGGCAACATCACCGTGCAGACGGCGATGAACAAGTCGGTCAACTCCGTCTTCGCGCAGTTGGGCGTCGACGTGGGCATGGACAAGGTGCTCAAGGTGGCCGACGACCTGGGCATGGACACCGCGGACCTGAAGGCGGTGCCCGCGCAGACCCTGGGCACCATGGGCGCCAGCCCGCTCCAGATGGCCGGCGTCTACGCGACCCTCGACAACCACGGCAAGAAGGTCACCCCGGCCCTGGTCAAGTCCGTCGAGCACATCTCCCGCACGGTCACCATGCCGGACCCGGTCGGCGACCAGGTCATCAGCCGTGAGGCCGCGGACACGGTCACCTCGGTGCTCACCGGAGTGGTCGACGACGGTACGGCGAAGACGTCCGTGCGGGACAACCCCGAGCGCGACGGCCAGAAGGTCGCGGGCAAGACGGGTACGTCCGACAACAACAAGTCGGCCTGGTTCACCGGCTACACGCCGAGCCTCGTGACCTCGGTCGGCCTGTTCGGCGAGAGCGCCAAGGACGGCTCCCAGGTGACCCTGACCGGCGCGACCGGCCTCATCCCGGGCGTCGGCCGGATCAACGGTGGCGGTTATCCGGCGCAGATCTGGGCGGACTACACCTTCGGGGTGCAGACCAAGGTCACCAAGTTCGACCTGGAGACCGACCAGGGCGCGGCGGTCCAGCCGACCGCGACGCCGACCCCGTCGCAGACGGTGTCGGAGACCCCGTCCGAGACCCCGACGACCGAGGAGCCGTCGGAGACCCCGACGACGGAAGAGCCGTCGGAGACCCCGACGACGGAAGAGCCGACGGAGACACCCACGGAAACGCCGACGGAGACTCCGACGGAGACTCCGACGGACGACACCGGCGATCCGTTCGGCGGAGTGGTCGGCCAGTGACCGCAGGCCCGTGACCGCAGGAGAGGGGCGCCCGGAATCCACCGGGCGCCCCTCTCCGTGTGCGGAGTGCGTCAGCCGCCGTTGACGTTGTCGGCGATCCGGTCGCCGATCTCCTTGTCGATGTTCCGCCAGTACTGCACCGCGCGGTCCAGCACGGGCCGGGAGACACCGGCCTTCAGATGTCCGCTGACGTTCGACACCAGCCGGTCCCGGGCCGCGTCGTCCAGCACCTGCCGGACCATCGTGCCCGGCTGCCCCCAGTCGTCGTCCTCGCGGTGCAGCTTGGTCGCCTCGCGCACCAGCTCGCCCGCGGTCTCCCAGCTCGCCGGGTCGCCGAAGCGGCCGTAGTCGGCCGCGGGACCGCCGTAGGAATTGGGCGCGTACGGCCGGGCCGCGTTCGACGGCACGTACCGCATCGAGCCGTCCTTGGCGTACGAGTTCACCGGGGCGTGCGGCCGGTTCGGCGGCAGCTGGGCGTAGTTCGGGCCGATCCGGTACCGGTGGGTGTCCGGGTACGAGAACAGCCGGCCCAGCAGCATCTTGTCCGGCGAGGGCCCGATGCCGGGGACGAGGTTCGACGGCTCGAAGGCGGCCTGCTCGATGTGGATGAAGTAGTCCTCGGGGTTCTTGTTCAGGACCATCCGTCCCACGTCGATCAGCGGGTAGTCGCCGTGCGGCCAGACCTTGGTCAGGTCGAACGGGTTGAAGCGGTAGTCCGCCGCGTCCTCGAACGGCATGATCTGGACCTTCAGGCTCCAGCTCGGCGCGTTCCCGGACTCGATCGACTTGTACAGGTCGTTGCGGTGCAGATCCGGGTCCGTACCGGCCAGCTCGTCGGCCTCCGCCTGGGTGAGGAAGTCGATGCCCTGGTCGGTCTTGAAGTGGTACTTCACCCAGAACCGCTCACCGGCGCCGTTGATCCACATATAGGTGTGGGAGCCGTAGCCGTTCATGTGTCGGTACGACTTCGGAACACCCCGGTCGCCCATCAGATAGGTCACCTGGTGAGCCGACTCGGGCGAGAGCGTCCAGAAGTCCCACTGCATGTCGTTGTCGCGCAGTCCGTTGTCGGGGCGGCGCTTCTGTGAGCGGATGAAGTCCTGGAACTTGATCGTGTCACGGACGAAGAAGATCGGGGTGTTGTTGCCCACCAGGTCGTAGTTGCCGTGTTCGGTGTAGAACTTGAGCGCGAAGCCACGGGGGTCGCGCCAGGTGTCGGGCGAGCCCTGTTCGCCGGCCACCGTCGAGAAGCGGGCCAGCATCTCGGTGCGCTTGCCCGGCTGGAAGAGGTCGGCCTTGGTGAACTGGCTTACGTCGTTGGTGACTTCGAAGAATCCGTATGCGCCACTGCCCTTGGCGTGCACCACCCGCTCGGGGACCCGCTCCCGGTTGAACTGGGCCATCTTCTCGATCAGGTAGTGGTCCTGGAGAAGGATCGGGCCGTCGGGGCCGACGGTGAGCGAGTGCTCATCGCTCTCCACCGGTACACCGGCGTTGTTCGTGGTGTACGGAGCCTTCTGGGATTCCTGCGTCACGAGCGTCCTCCCGTCAAAGAGGGTGGTCAGGTCGCTTCGCTCACCCCAGCAGTCAACTCCGCCGACGGGATGTCGGCAACTTTTGGACGGGGTCTAATATTCGGTACGGTCCTGAGCGGCTGCCGGGGGTGCCCCGCATGGGTACCCCTCAGCCGCGGTTCAATTCGAACCAGACCACCTTTCCCGTGCTCAGCCGGGTCGCTCCCCACCGTCTGGCCAGTTTGTTCACCAGGTACAGCCCGCGCCCGCCCTCGTCCGTGGCCCGCGCCTGCCGCAGCCGCGGCAGCTGCGGCACGTCGTCGCCGACCTCGCAGCGCAGCACGTCGGTGCGCAGCAGACGGAGCGTGACCGGCCGGGACGCATAGCGCACGGCGTTGGTCACGACCTCGCTGACGAGCAGCTCCACGGAGTCACTCATCTCCTCCATGCCCCAGCGGGACAGCGCACGCCGGGCGAGCCGCCGGGCCCGGCCGGGGGCGGCGTCCTCCGGCTCCAGGAACCAGTACGCCACATCGCTCGGCGCGATCCCGTCGAAGCGGGCGGCGAGCAGCGCGATGTCGTCGTCCCGGTCGCCCGGGCCGAGCATGTCGAGCACCTCGTCGCACAGCGCCTCGAGCGGCGGCGGATGATCGGGCCCGGTGAGCTGGGCGGTCGCGGCGAGCTTCTCGCGCAGCTGCTCTATGCCGGTCCACACGTCCCGCAGCCGCGACTCCACGAGCCCGTCGGTGTACAGCAGCAGGGTCGCGCCGGCCGGGGCGTCCAGCTCCACGGCCTCGAAGTCGACACCGCCGACCCCGATGGGCGCGCCCGCCGGCACCCGCAGCACCTCGGCCCGGCCGCCCAGGTGCAGCAGCACCGGCGGCGGATGCCCGGCGTTGGCGATGGTGATCCGGTGCGAGACCGGGTCGTAGACGGCGTAGAGGCAGGTCGCCATGCGGTCGGTACCGAGCCGCTGGGCCTGCTCGTCGAGGTGGTGCAGCACCTCCTGCGGCGGCAGGTCGAGCCCGGCCAGGGTCTGCGCGGTGGTGCGCAGCTGCCCCATGATGGCCGCCGACGTCATGGAGTGCCCCATCACGTCACCGACGACGAGGGCGACCCGGCTCCCGGGCAGCGGAATGGCGTCGTACCAGTCGCCGCCGACCCGGGCGGTCTCGGCGGCGGGCAGATAGCGGGACGCCAGCCGCACACCCGTGGGCCGGGGCAGCGTCTCCGGCAGCATGGTGCGCTGCAGCTCGTCGGCGATGTACGCCTCGCGCCCGTACAGCACCGCCTTGTCGATGCCGAGCGCGCTGTGCGTGGCGAGCTGGGCGGCGACCAGCAGATCGTCGGCCTCGAAGGCGATGCGCTCAGGGCGGCGCAGGAACACCGCGGCACCGATCACGCGACGCCGGCCGCGCAGCGGGGCCAGGATCGCCCGCTGCCCACTGGGTACGACCAACTCACCGCCGTCACCCAGGAGCTCCGGCAGCGCGGCACGGGCGGCCGGAGCGTCGGCGAACACCGGACGCACCCCGCGCAGCACCTCGGCGAGCGCGCCACCGGGCCGCACCTCGCACAGCTCGGCGGTGACCGCCGACAGCTCGGTGAGCTCCGGCGGCTGCTCCGGCTGCGGCGCCGGCGCGAACCCGTTCTCGGTGTCCCGCTCCGGTGGGATCCGGTCGGTGCGGCGCAGCCGCAGCACCAGGGGGCCGGTGGGCCGCTCGTCGCCGACCGGCAGCGGATCACGCAGGTAGACGAGGATGGCGTCGCTGAAGGTCGGCACGGTGGCCCGGCACAGCCCCATCACGATCTCGTCCAGGTCGATGCCCCGGGCGATCCGCCGGGTCGCGGCCCCGACGAACCGCAGCCGGTCCCCGTCCCGCCGCATCGGCGTGGGCCGGCCGCGCGGCACCCCCTGCCCCGTACGCCGGTCCTGCTGGTCCCCGGCGTCCTTCTCGACGGCCCCCGGCCCGGCGCCGCCCGGCTGGGCCGGGATGCCCTCGGGCACGGGACGCGGACGGTGGGTGCCGGTCTCGGCGACGGCGGGCTGGGAGTGCTCGGGATCGCCCCCGGCCGGATCCTTGCCCTTCGCGCACGGAGTCGTCCTGCCGGGCGTGGTCGTATCAGGTGTCGTAGCACCGGGCGTTTCGCCGGTGCGGGCCTGGGCGGCCTGGGGGGCCTGGGCGGACTGGGGAGGTAAGGCGGCGGCTCCGGGAGTGCGGGCCGGTGCCGGGGTATGCAGGAGCGCCCCGCGGGGGTCCGTGGGGTCGACGCCCTGGGGGCGTTCGTAGGAGGTGGGGTGCTCCGTCACGCGTGTCGCATCCGTCCGTCCGGGGCTGCGCGCCGCGCGCGCAGTTCGTCCCGCAGGAAACCCGATACCCGGAATACATGCCCCAGGAACGGAATTCCCGCGCGACCAGAGGTTGTTCCTGCGCCACGGGCGGCCCGGGCGAACCCCGTTCCGGCATGGCCGGAGCTCGTGCCCGCACCGCCGGAGCCCACGGCGAAGCCGGTTCTGGTCTTGCCCTCGTACCCCTCGCTCACGTCCTGCCGCCCCTCGGTGACGTTCGGTCAGACTCGGTGCCTGCTCCGGGAGTTGCCGCTGTGCGCCCTTGCGGAGGACGATCCTACGTTTATTGCCCCGGGGCACATCAAGGGTCTCATGGGGACACGTGCACGGACGTGCGGTCCCAGTCCTCCGGCAGCAACGGTACGGCCCAGGAAGGATCAGGGCGCCAGTGCTGCCAGCCCTGGGAGTACGGCGGCCCCCAGGCCTTGATCACCTCCACCGCGTCCCGCCCCGCCGCCCGCACCCGCTCGGCGAGTTCGGCGCCCATCAGCCCGTCCCGCTGGGCCTGCGCGAACTCGTCCTCGTCGCGCCAGTCCCAAGTGCGGTCCGGGTTGACGGAGATGTCCAGAAAGTAGTCCTCGGAGTCGACGCCGCCCTCCCAACGGGTCAACGGCTCCTCCAGGTTCACGTACCAGTTCTTGAACTGCCAGCCCGGCTCCCAGAACAGCCACACCGACCAGGGTTCACCGGGCCGGGCCAGCTTCAGCACCCCGGTCCCGAACCACCGGTCGCGCTGCACGCTGCGCGGCTTGGTGTAGCGCGACTGGAGCGGCTCGACGTGCACGGGCGTACCGTCGGCGAGCACGGGCTTCACACACTCGGTACCGGGCGCCAGCCACACGGCCAGCACCTCTTCGTCGTCCCGCACGACGGTGACGGGCCGCGCGATGTGGAAGCGCTCGCCGGCGTTCTCCCGGTAGCGCCACAGGACCTGACTCCCGGGCGCCCAGAAGGCCGTCGAACCACCGTTCCCCACGCGTCTCACCACTCCACCGTCTGCCATGCACAGATATTAGGTGTCATAGGCATACGACGCTGCGGTGCGTGTCACGGTTCACGCCGTGGCCGTGATCGGTTCGCGATCGGTTACGGATGCGTCATACGCAGGACATCCAACGCCTCGTCGAGCTGCTCGACCGTCAGGTCCCCGCGCTCCACGTACCCACTCTCCAGGACGACCTGACGGATCGTCTTCCGCTCGGCCAGCGCCTTCTTGGCGACCTTGGCGGCCTCCTCGTACCCGATGTACTTGTTCAGCGGCGTGACGACGGACGGTGACGACTCGGCGTACTCCCGGGCCCGTTCGCGGTGCGCGACGATCCCGTCGACGGTCCGGTCGGCGAGCAGCCGGGAGACGTTGGCGAGCAGCCGGATCGACTCCAGTACGTTCTTGGCGATCACCGGGAGCATGACGTTGAGCTCGAAGTTGCCCGCCGCGCCCGCCGTCGCCACGGTCGCGTCGTTCCCGACGACCTGCGCGACGACCATCAGCACGGCTTCCGGGATCACCGGGTTGACCTTGCCGGGCATGATCGAGGAGCCGGGCTGGAGGTCGGGGAGGCTGATCTCGGCGAGGCCCGTGCGCGGCCCCGAGGCCATCCACCGCAGGTCGTTGGCGATCTTCGTGAGGCCCACGGCGATGGTCCGCAGCTGCCCGCTGGTCTCGACGATCCCGTCCCGCGCGCCCTGCGCCTCGAAGTGGTCGCGCGCCTCGGTCAGCGGCAGCCCGGTGGTGCGGGCGACCTCCTCGATGACGGCGGCGGAGAACCCGGGGGGTGTGTTGATGCCGGTGCCGACGGCGGTACCGCCCAGTGGCAGTTCGGCGAGCCGGGGGAGGGAGGCGTTCAGCCGCTCGACGCCGTACCGCACCTGGGCGGCGTACCCGCCGAACTCCTGGCCCAGGGTGACGGGCGTGGCGTCCATGAGGTGCGTCCGCCCCGACTTCACGACGTCGGCGAACTCCTCGGACTTGCGCTCCAGGGCCGCCGTCAGATGCTCCAGGGCGGGGATCAGGTCGCGCATAACGGCGGCCGTGGCCGCGATGTGGATGGACGAGGGGAAGACGTCGTTGGAGGACTGGGAGGCGTTGACGTGGTCGTTGGGGTGCACGTCCCGGCCCAGGCGCTCGGTCGCGAGGGTGGCGACGACCTCGTTGGTGTTCATGTTGGACGAGGTCCCGGACCCGGTCTGGAACACGTCGACGGGGAAGTGCTCGTCCCACTGACCCGCGGCGACCTCGGCGGCAGAGTCCTGGATCGCCTCGGCGATGTCCTTGTCGAGCACCCCGAGCTCGGCGTTCACCTTGGCGGCGGCCGCCTTGACGCGGGCGAGGGCCTCGATGTGGGCGCGCTCGATGCGCTGGCCCGAGATGGGGAAGTTCTCCACGGCCCGCTGCGTCTGGGCCCGCCACTTGGCGTCCGCCGGGACGCGTACCTCGCCCATGGAGTCGTGCTCGATGCGGTATTCGCTCATGCCCGTATAGCGATCGGGACGGTGGGGATGTTCCGGGCGCTCGGCCACCCGGGTGCCGCTCTCGTGTGACCCAGGTCTCATGGCGGCCGTGCAGCAGACGGAGGGGCGTTCGCGTCGAGGAGGGGTGACAGGAAGGGGGGAAGCGTGTGGAGACGGACTTCGACGGTTTCGTCGCCGCCCGGTCGGCCGCGCTGTTCCGGGGCGCACTCGTCCTGACGGGCAACCGCGACGCGGCCGAGGACCTGGTCCAGGAGACCCTGGAGCGGGCCTGCCGTAAGTGGCGCACGGTCGCCGTAAAGGACGCCCCGGACGCCTATGTGCGGCGGATCATGGTGAACCTGGCCAACGACCGCTGGCGCCGCTTCCGCCGTACGGTTCCGCAGCCGGACGGCCCGGACCGGGCCGCCCCCGGCGACGAGTACGGACAGGTCGACAGCAGGGACCAGTTGGTGCGCGCGCTGCAGCAACTGCCCATGCGGATGCGGACGGTCGTGGTGCTGCGGTACTTCCACGACCTCTCCGACGCCGAGATCGCGGCCGACCTGGACATCTCGCCGAGCACGGTGCGCTCCCAGCTCGCCCGGGGGATCGAGAAGCTCAGAAGCCAGTTCCCCGCACTCTCCGCCCCGACACCCCGACAGCAAACGGAAGGAATCCGATGACTTCGTACGGCGACGCACGGCCTTCCGGCTGCTCACCATTCGAAGAGGAACTGATGAACGCCATGAACCAGTACGCGGAGTCCGCAGAGGCGCCCGACTTCGACGCGCCCCAGATCCTGCGTCGCACCCGGCGCAGGAGGACCGTCGGCATCGCCGCCGTCGCCGCCGCCCTCATCGCGGCGGGCGGCGGGACGGCCCTGGCCACCTCGGTCGCGGGCGGCGACGGCTCGACCCCGGCGGCGAGCCCCACCAGCAGCAGCACGGCTGCGGCCAACAGCGACGCCACCACCCTGCTCTACGTCTTCAGCGACGGTACGAACGTGCCGATCGACCTCGCGGGCTACAACCTGGACATGGCGAAGGAGGTCCTCGCGAAGACGCAGACGAAGCTGGGCACCGTCACTGAGAAGGCCGTCAAGGGCTGCAAGCCGGGCTCGGTGATCGCGGTGACCCCGCACGCCCCGAAGATCGTCAAGCCGGGCGACACGGTCGGCATCACCCTCTGCGCCCGCTGACCGGACCCTGACCTGATACGAGGCCCGCCCCTGCGCCAATCAGGGGCGGGCCTCCGTCACAGGATCACACCAGGCCCGGCCCCCGCACCGGGATCGACGTGAACGTCGGCGCCGGCGCCGGGTCCTGGAAGAAGTCGTTGCCCTTGTCGTCTACGACGACGAACGCCGGGAAGTCCTCGACCTCGATCTTCCAGACGGCCTCCATGCCGAGCTCCTCGTACTCGACGACCTCGACCTTCTTGATGCAGTCCTGGGCGAGCCGGGCGGCGGGGCCGCCGATGGAGCCGAGGTAGAAGCCGCCGTGGGCCTCGCACGCGTTGGTGACCTGCGCGGACCGGTTGCCCTTGGCGAGCATCACCTTGGAGCCGCCCGCGGCCTGGAACTGCTCGACGTAGGAGTCCATGCGGCCGGCCGTGGTCGGCCCGAAGGAACCGGACGCGTAGCCCTCGGGGGTCTTGGCCGGGCCGGCGTAGTACACCGGGTGGTCCTTCAGGTACTGCGGCATCTCCTCGCCCGCGTCCAGCCGCTCCTTGATCTTGGCGTGCGCGATGTCACGGGCGACGACCAGCGGACCGGAGAGGGAGAGGCGGGTCTTGACCGGGTACTTCGTCAGCTCGGCGAGGATCTCGTCCATCGGCTGGTTCAGGTCGATCTTGACGACGTCGGAGGACTCGTCCAGGTGCTCGTCCGTGGTTTCTGGGAGGAACCGCGCCGGGTCCGTCTCCAGCTGCTCCAGGAAGACGCCCTCGGCGGTGATCTTCGCGACGGCCTGCCGGTCGGCGGAGCACGACACCGCGATGGCGACCGGGCAGGACGCCCCGTGCCGCGGCAGTCGCACCACGCGCACGTCGTGGCAGAAGTACTTGCCGCCGAACTGAGCGCCGATGCCGATCTTCTGCGTCAGCTCGAAGACCTTCTCCTCCAGCTCCTTGTCCCGGAAGCCGTGCCCCAGCTCCGAACCCTCGGCCGGGATCTCGTCCAGGTAGTGCGCGGAGGCGTACTTCGCGGTCTTCAGCGCGTACTCGGCGGACGTGCCGCCGACGACGATCGCCAGGTGGTACGGCGGGCAGGCGGCCGTACCGAGCGAACGGATCTTCTCCTCCAGGAACTTCATCATGGAGGCCTCGTTCAGGACGGCCTTCGTCTCCTGGTAGAGGAAGCTCTTGTTGGCGGAGCCGCCGCCCTTCGCCATGAACAGGAACTTGTACGCGCCGCCGTCCGTGGCGTACAGCTCGATCTGCGCCGGGAGGTTGGAGCCGGTGTTCTTCTCGTCCCACATGGTCAGCGGAGCCATCTGGGAGTAGCGCAGGTTGAGGTTCTTGTACGCGTCGTAGATACCGCGCGAGAGGGCTGCCTCGTCCCCGCCCTCAGTGAGGACGTTCTGGCCGCGCTTGCCCATGACGATCGCCGTGCCGGTGTCCTGGCACATCGGCAGCACGCCCGCCGCCGCGATGTTCGCGTTCTTCAGGAGGTCCAGGGCGACGAACTTGTCGTTGCTCGACGCCTCGGGGTCGTCGATGATGCGGCGCAGCTGGGCCAGGTGGGCCGGGCGCAGGTAGTGCTGGATGTCGTGGATGGCCTCCTCGGCGAGCTTGCGCAGCGCCTCCGGCTCCACCTTGAGGAACGTCCGCCCGTCGGCCTCGAAGGTGGACACACCCTCGGAGGTCACCAGCCGGTAGGGGGTGGCGTCCTCTCCCATCGGGAGCAGATCGGTGTACGCGAACTCAGGCATCTCGCCCATTCCTCACTCGACAGACAGCTGCTGGCCTCCATTGGCAGCGCTCACCAGCGTAGAACCTGTCGTTGGCGGCGAGCTTGTGAGGTAAGGCTCACTTCTAGGGTGTCGCGATCTATCGTGTTTCGCTACGCTGCTGTCGTGGACCTTCAGAAGCAGACCGAGCCGCGCGCCGCCGAACCCCCGGTCGCCGAATCCCGGGTCGCCGAACTGCGCGCCTCGGACGCCGACCGTGACCGCATCGCCGACATCCTGCGCGACGCCCTCGCCGAGGGCCGCCTGACCGCCGAGGAGCACGCCGAGCGTGTCGAGGGCGTGCTCGCCGCCAAGACGGTCGGCGGACTGGAGGTCTTCATACGGGACCTGCCGGCCGCCCACCACCGAGCCGCCCCGGCCTACGCGGCCGCCCCCAGCCGCCCGACGGCGGGCGCGATCCCGGCCGACCCCGACGAGAACGTGGTCGCGGTCTTCAGCAGCGCCGTCCGCAAGGGCCGTTGGCGCGCCGGACGCCGTATCCACGCGTACGCGATCTTCGGCAGCGTCGAGATCGACCTCAGCGAGGCGCTCTTCGAGTACCAGCAGGTCGTCGTCAAGGCACTCTCGGTCTTCGGCAACGTCGAGGTCCGGGTCCCGGAGAACGTCTCGCTGCGGGGCACCGGCGGTGGCGTGCTGGGCAACTTCGAGGTGGACACGCTGGACGCGGCCGACCCGGACGCCCCCGTCGTCTACCTCGACGGCTGGGCCGTGCTGGGCAACATCGAGGGCAAGCCGAAGCGCGGCAGGCTCGTCGCGGACATCCTCGATCGCGTTCAGCACAAGGTCGACAAGAGTTTGCGCAAACACCTGGACCGTTGACGGTTGTGAACGCGGACGCGCCGACGGCGGAACCGCCGGGGTGCGGGCGGGCGACGCGGGTGGGCTCAGGCCCCGAAACCCTGCGGTTCGGAACTGAGTGCATAGGCGCGCGTACAGCGGGTAGGCCTTGCTGCATCGTCTCTCGCTCGCGAAGCCGTCGTCAGGAGTAGACCGTGCTGCAACCGCCGCATTCGTCCCTGCAGGTAGCTGCCGTACCGGCCCAGCGGGTGCCAGTGCGGGACAGGGACCAAGACGCACCCTGGCACACCGAGGCGGTGTGCCGGCGCGACGAGGCCGGCCTGTTCTTCGCACCTTCCAAGGAACCCACCGCCGCCCGGCTCTCCCGCGAGGAGGCGGCCAAGCGCGTCTGCGCGCGCTGTCCCGTGATGGTCGAGTGCCGCGAGCACGCGCTGCTGCAGCCCGAGCCGTACGGCGTCTGGGGCGGCCTCACCGCCGCCGAGCGCCGTGTGGTCCTGGCCCGGCGCCGCCGCCGCGAACTCGAACTGAACAAGGCCCGCGCGGCGAACCGCATAGCGGCGGCGGGCTAGCCAACACGTGCATGAAGGGGGCGCTCCCTCCGCACCGGGAGCGCCCCCTTCATGCACGGCCGCGGCGCTGCGGCGTACGACCGCGGCGGTACGGCGTATGACCGCCCGTCCCCGCTACTTCGCGCGGTCGAAGTCGATCGCGCTGTACGCGCGCAGCTTGCTCAGCCGGTGCTCGGAGTCGATCCGGCGGACCGTGCCCGACTTCGAGCGCATGACGATGGAGTCGGTCGTGGCGGTCTCGGAGCGGTAGCGCACGCCGCGCAGCAGCTCGCCGTCGGTGATGCCGGTGGCGACGAAGAAGACGTTCTCGCCTGAGACCAGGTCGTCCGTGGTCAGAACGCGGTCGAGGTCATGCCCGGCGTCGATCGCCCGCTGCCGCTCCGCGTCGTCCTTCGGCCACAGCTTGCCCTGGATGGTGCCGCCGAGGCACTTCACGGCGCAGGCCGAGATGATGCCCTCGGGGGTACCGCCGACGCCGAGCAGCAGGTCGACACCCGTGCCCTCGCGCAGCGCGTAGATCGAGCCGGCGACATCGCCGTCGGAGATCAGCTTGATGCGCGCTCCGGCTTCCCGGACCTCCTTGATGAGGCCCTCGTGCCGCGGCCGGTCGAGGATGACGACGGTGACGTCCTCGGGCGTGGCCCGCTTGGCCTTGGCGACCCGGCGGATGTTCACAGCCACGGGCGCGTCGATGTCGACGAAGTCGGCGGCCTCGGGGCCCGTGACCAGCTTGTCCATGTAGAAGACGGCGGACGGGTCGAACATCGAACCGCGGTCGGCGGCGGCGAGGACCGCGATCGCGTTCGGCATGCCCTTGGCGGTCAGCGTGGTGCCGTCGATCGGGTCGACGGCGATGTCGCACTCGGGGCCGGTGCCGTCGCCGACACGCTCCCCGTTGAACAGCATCGGGGCCTCGTCCTTCTCGCCCTCGCCGATGACGACGACGCCGTTCATCGACACGGTGGAGACGAGGGTGCGCATGGCGCGTACCGCGGCACCGTCGGCGCCGTTCTTGTCACCGCGCCCGACCCAGCGGCCCGCCGCCATCGCCGCGGCTTCGGTCACCCGGACGAGTTCCAGGGCGAGGTTGCGATCAGGGGCCTCGGAGGGGACTTCGAGCTCGGACGGCAGCTGATGATTCTCGGTCATCGGAGCGCACCTTTCTGATACGACGACGGCCGGATGAGGGTGTTCGTCCCGACTCTATCGTCAGGTTAACAAAATGAGCAGGGCCCCCTACGGATGAGCGGACCGGGCACCTGCGACGATAGGGGCGTGGCAGGTTCGAACGGTAAGCAGAAGTCGGCCCGGGACATGATTCTTTCCCTGGGCCTGATCATGATCGCGGCGGGCGTCATCTACCTCTTCATCCCGCACGACGACCATGCTCCCGACATCAAGCGGGTCGACTACCGCGTCGAGTTGCTCACGGCGCGCCGTGCGGCGTCGTACCCGGTGGCCGCGCCCGAGGGCCTGCCTGAGAGCTGGAAGGCGACCTCCGTGCGTTTCCAGGGCGACAAGTTCGACGCCTGGCACCTCGGCTTCCAGGACCCCGACGGTGAGTACGTGGCGGTCGAGCAGTCGACTCAGAAGCGTTCCACGTTCATCGACGAGGCGAGCCAGGGCGCGACGGCGACGAAGGCCACCGAGGAGATCGGCGGCCGGACGTGGACCCGCTACACCGGCGGCCGCTACGACGCCCTCGTGCTCCAGGACGCCGACGGCTCCACGACGGTGGTGACGGGCACGGCGTCGTTCGACCGGCTGACGAAGCTGGCCGGAGCGCTGAAGACGGCGTGAGTGCCCCGCAGGCAATGACGTGAATGCCCCGCAGGCATGACGTGAATGCCCGCAGGTATGACGTGAATGCCCGCAGGTATGACGTGAATGCCCGCAGGTATGACGAGAGGGGCCCCCGGGCCTCGCCTCGCGCTTCACCCCTCGGAAACGAGCTCGGAACAGCCCTCGCGGAGCTTACTCGACCTCGCTCCTCGATTGGGTCTAATACTACCGATTCGCCTTTCCCTCGCCCTTTACCCCATCACAGACAGCAACCA
>NZ_JBEOXO010000022.1:0-187949 GCF_040296605.1 Streptomyces sp. NPDC002088
AGGGTGATGCGGGAGGAGTTCGGCGCGAAGAACCCGAAGTCGCTGATGCTGCGCTTCCACACGCAGACGGCCGGGGTGCAGCTGACCGCGCAGCAGCCGGAGGTGAACCTGGTCCGCGTCGCCGTCCAGGGCCTCGCGGCGGTCCTCGGCGGCACGCAGTCCCTGCACACGAACTCCTTCGACGAGGCGATCGCGCTGCCCACGGACAAGAGCGCGCGGCTGGCGCTGCGGACGCAGCAGGTCCTCGCGTACGAGACGGATGTGACCGCGACCGTCGACCCGTTCGCGGGCTCGTACGTCATCGAGAAGATGACCGACGACGTGGAGGCGGCGGCGGTCGAGCTCATGCGCAAAGTCGAGGACCTCGGGGGCGCCGTGTCGGCCATCGAGCACGGCTTCCAGAAGAACGAGATCGAGCGCAGCGCGTACCGCATCGCGCAGGAGACGGACGCGGGCGACCGTGTGGTCGTCGGCGTCAACCGCTTCCAGCTCGACGAGGAGGAGCCCTACGAGCCCCTCCGTGTCGACCCGGCCATCGAGGCCCAGCAGGCCGAACGCCTCGCGAAGCTGCGCGCCGAACGCGACCAGACAGCGGTGGACTCGGCCCTGGCAGCCCTGAAGAAGGCCGCGGAAGGCGAGGACAACGTCCTGTACCCGATGAAGGACGCGCTGCGGGCCCGGGCGACCGTCGGCGAGGTGTGCAACGCGTTGCGCGAGGTGTGGGGGACCTACGTGCCCTCGGACGCCTTCTGATCACCAAGGGCCAGATTCATAGCCGGAATTGCAGAGGATCGAAGGGAAACCCCGCATCATGGATCACCCCCTCCGTTTCGTGGTCGCCAAGCTGGGGTTGGACGGGCACGACCGCGGTGCCAAGGTCATCGCCCGCGCTCTCCGTGACGCGGGGATGGAGGTCATCTACACCGGGCTGCACCACACCCCGGAACAGGTGGTCGACATCGCCGTGCAGGAGGATGCGCACGCGATCGGCCTCTCCATCCTGTCGGGCGCCCACATGCCGCTGTGCGCCCGACTGCTGGAAGCTCTGGAACAACGTCAAGCGCAGGACATCCCGGTCTTCGTGGGGGGCATCATCCCGGCGGCGGACATCGTCCGTCTCAAGGAGCTCGGTGTCATGGAGGTCTTCACACCCGGGGCCGCACCGACGGCGGTCGTGAGCACGCTCACGGAGCGACTGACGAGCAGCCGGACCTGACCCGGTCCAGCACGTAACCACCTGTCCGCATCCCGGTCGGCGGGCAGGTGGTTACGTAGTGCGGGCGAGGGCGACGCCGTGGGGCTAGGACGTCACTGGGAGAGGACGTCCTGCGGGAGGTAGAGCGGCATCGAGTCCTCCCACTGGCTGTCGGTGAGCATCTTCTTGCCGGAGCCGTCCGCGTTCATGCGGAAGATCTGGCCGTACGGCTGGAAGGTGTTGTCGTACAACGCCGCCTCGTCCCGGAAGCCGTACTCGCCGCTGCTGTACAGGATGTTCCCGTCGGCGTCCCAGACAGCGTGGCCTTCGTTCGCGCCGCTGCTGGTGAGGACCTTCAGGCCGGTTCCGTCGGGGCAGATGGTGCACACGTCGAAATTGGTCGCGCTCGTCTTGCGGGTGAAGAGGATGAGCTTGCCGTCCGGCGACCAGTCCGGAAGGTTGTCGTACTCGGTGGTCAGTACGCGCGTCTGTCCGGTGGTGAGATCGAGGACGCGCAGCCCCTTGTCCTCCGCGCCCCACACCCGGTAGACGAGCTGGTTGCCGTCGGCGGAGTAACTCGGGAAACCGGCGTTGGTCGTCCCGTCCGTGAGCGTCTCCCAGGTGGAGCCGTCGCTGCGGACCCGCGCCACCACGGCCGTCTGGGTCGCGCGTTCCTGGAACCAGCCGCCCAGGCCGAAGGCGATCCATGCGCCGTCCGGTGACCACGTGGGGCGGAACGCGCCGGCCAGTCCCTTCGCGACCAGGGTCGGGTCGAGGCCCTTGTCGGTGGTGTCGAAGACGAGGAGCCGGTCCGAACCGTCCGGGCGCATGGTGACGATCGAGGAGTTGCCGAGCTGCTTCTCCGTGATCGCGAGGCGGCACTGCTTGGACAGGACGGGGAACACGTCGCAGAAGCGGTACTCCCAGTCCTCGTCCCAGCTGTACAGCGGGGTGTCCATCGGACGCGGCGTGAAGCTGACCTTCTCGTAGATCACCGATGTTCCGTCCGGCGACCAGACCGGTGAGCGCAGCGCCCGCTGGACGGACGGCAGCGCGTCCGACGTGTAGGCCAGGCCCTGGTCGGCTCCGCCCTTGATGAGATAGCCGATGTCGGTGTCGTTCACGTACTGAGGCGCGACCTTCAGATGGGAACCCGAGGTGTGCTCGACGCGCTCACCGGTCGCGACGTCGACCGAGACGATCTGGGACTCGACCGTCCCGATGGCCTCCGGGCGATGGGCGCCCCAGGTGCCTTCGACGGTGATCTCGTAGAAGACGATCCTGCTGCCGTCCGGTGACCAGTTCGGCGAGCCGAGGCAGTACCCCTCCCTGGTCGCGACCTGGCGGAAGCCGGTGCCGTCCGGCCGGATGATGTAGATGCTGAGTTCCTGCGTGTGCTCCCAGCCGCGGCCGTCGTTGTGCCCCTGCCATTGCGTGTTGCGGTCGCTGGAGAAGGCGATCCACGCGCCGTCGGGCGACCAGGAGGGGCGGAAGTGGCCGTCGGGGCTGGCGGGATCGCCGGCGACCGCCGAGCTGTTGGTCAGGTTCGTCAGCTTGTTGGTGGTGAGGTCGAGCACCCAGATGTGTGCCTTGTGGTCACCGCGGGTGGAGACGAAGGCCAGTTTGGTTCCGTCCGGTGACAGGGCGGCGCTGTTGTTCATCGCCGTGCCGGTCACCAGGGGCTGGATGCCTGTACCGTCGACGGAGGCCCGGTAGAGGCCGGAGTTGCCGTCGCCCGTCCGTTCCGATGTGAAGACCACCGACGTGCCGTCGGCGGCGAAGGCGGCGTGGTAGTCGAAGCCAGGGTTCGCCAGCAGCTTGCGCTCGTTCGAACCGTCGATGTCGGAGATGTACAGATCCGACGCGGACGGGCCGATGCGGTTGAGGAGCATCACCCCCTTCTTGCCGTCGGCGGCGGCCGCCACGGAGAAGGACCCGGGCAACAGCGCGGCGCCGACGGAGGCCGCGCCGACCGCCAGAAACGCTCTTCGCCCCATCGCGGTTGATGCCGTGTGTCCGGTGGATCTGCCGGTGCCGGTTCTTCGGTTGCTCATTGCCGTACCGATTCCCTTCATGTGGAATCCCGGTTCTCCCGGGACCTTCTTGACGAACCCGCGGACGACTGGGGCCGCGGGGACTCGTGCCATGGCCGGTGCGCAGGCCGGGCTCCGGGCATGGGTGACCCAGGGCCCGGCCTTGGATGGGGGGTTGGTGTCAGGCGAGTGTCAGGTGCGGTCGTCCGTGGGGCGGCGACGCGCGCTGAGCCCGAGGCGCCTCAGGGCGAGCTTGTCGAGCCAGGTCAGCAGACCGTTCAACAGGAGCGTCATCACGACCAGGACGATCAGGCCGGCAAATTCGGTGGCCGCGTCCAGGTTCATCGCGGAGGTGAAGAGGCCATGGCCGATGCCCTCGGTGGAGGCGATGAACTCGGCCCCGATGACGCCCAGGATGGCCAGCGGGCCGCCGGTCTTGAGCGCGGCGAAGAACGGCGCCGCCAGCGTGGGGATCGTCACGTAGGTGAGCAGGTGGTGCCGGCGTCCGCCCATCACCTGGACGACCTCGACGAGTTCCCGCTCCCTCAGGCGCAGGCCCAGATAGATGTTGTAGAACATCACGAACGCAGGCCCGATCAGCGCGATCGTGATCTTCGACCAGACGCCGATGCCGAAGAACAGCAGGAACAGCGGCGCCAGCGCGATCTTGGGTATGCCGTTGAAGGCCGCGACGAGGGGTTCGAGGACCCGGCCCGCCAGCGGGAAGGAGCCAAGGAGCAGACCCATCAGGGCGCCGACGGCGACACCGATACCGAAGCCCGCGGCCACCTCGATCGCCGTCGTCTTGATGTCGGTCCATCCGGACGACGAGGTGAGCAGCTTGCCGAGGGCGTCCGCCACGTCGGTGGGCTTGCTGACCGCGTACTCGGGCAGGACCGGCCCGCTGAGCACCTGCCAGAGGACCAGCGCGAGCGCGATCACCGCGAGGCGCAGTGCCACCAGAGTGAGCGGGCCCTGCCACCGGCTGCCGCTGCTCCTGCGCTTCGTCGCCGGGGCGACCTGGCTCTGCTTCTTCACCGGTTGGCCTGTGGCAGTCACCATGTCCCGTTCCTTTCCGTTCGCGGCGGCCGGATCACGACCCGCCGCCCGCTGGCGCGTACTCGTTGGTCCAGTCGTCCGCGGTGACGGTCATCTTCTTGGTGAGCACGCCGAGCCCGTTGACGAAGTCGAGCGTCTTCTGCCACTCCTCGTCCTTCATCGCGGCGCTCGTCGGCCAGCCCGGCTGCTTCAGGCTGTCCCGCAGCACCTCGTCCGCGGTGCCCGGCATCGCCTTCTTCGCGATGTCCAGCAGTTCGGTGTCGTCCACGTGGGCGTTCATGTACGCCGTGGCGTCCTGGATCGCGGCGACGAACTTCTTGGCGGTGGCGGCGTTCTTGCCGACGTAGTCCTTGCGTGCGACGACCAGCTCTCCGTATCCGGACTGCTCGGCAGTCCAGTCGGGGAACCGCTCCGGGTCCACCACCACCACGCCGTCCCCGGACTGCTGGATGGACAGCGGTGTCGGCTCGGAGGTGATGAACCAGTCGATCTGGCCGCTGGTGAGGGCGGCCTTGTTCGCCGCCGGGCTCGGCAGCGACACCCACTTCACCTTGCCGGGGTCGACGTCGTGGCTCTTGAGGAACGTGCTCGCCTCGGCCTTGGTGTTGGCCGAGCTGGCGCCGCCGGTGGAGCCGGCCAGCGCCTTGGCCACCTGCTCCCCGGGGGTGCTGTCGGTCAGCTTGTGGGCGTCGGCGAACTTCTTGCTGACGACGATGCCGAGCGGGTTGCCGAGGCCGTCCGCCCCGATGGCGACCTCGGGGACGCCCTTGGCCAGGGCGGAGAGGAAGCCGGTCGGGCTGGAGTTGAGGAACTGTACCGAGCCCGACTGCAGGGCCGCGGGGCCGGTCGCGGCGGTCACCGACACGAACTTGACCTTGAGCCCGTGCTTGCGGAAGTAACCCTGGGCGTCCGCCACCTTCATCGGCAGGTCGAAGATGTTGTCACCGCTGCCGACAGTGACGGAGACCAGGCCGTCCTTGCCGGCCGTGGAGCCGCCATCGGAGTCGGCGCACGCGGTCAGCAGCGTGGCACCGAGGGCGATGGCGGTCGCGGCTGCCATGGCTCGAGGGCCCCGGCGGGTCAGTGGTGCGCGCCCGCGGACGACGAAGCCGTCCGTGTCGTGGTGTCGCATATCGTCTCCTGTCACCATGCTTCTTCCGTCCTGAAGAAACGCTTCCAAAACGCGAACCGGTCCGGATCGGCCACCGGGATCGGCCCGAAGCCGTCCCCGAGTTCCATCACCGCGGCCGAGTCCCGTGCGTATGCCGGCCAGTGCGGGAGCCCCGGGCCGTTGGGGTCCCCCGTGGCGGCGAAGTTGGCCCAGTAGGAGGACATGGCCTCCGCGATCCGGCGGTCGTCGCCGGTCCACCCGGTGCCGTCGTGGTCCGGGCCTTCGTTACCCGGGGCGCCGTGATCCGGGGCGCCGTGGTCCGGGCCGTCGTGGTCCGGGCCGTCGTGGTCCGGGCCGTCGTGGTCCGGGCCGTCGTGGTCCGGGGCGCCGTCCAGGGTGCCGAGCACGAACTCGATCTCCGAGCCGTGGGAGGCGCGCCGGGGAATCTGGCCCCGCGCCGGCGAGGCGTGGGTCCAGAAGTAGGTGTGAACGGGGCGGCGTACGTGCCGGGTCCAGTCCGCCGCCCACAGGAAGGTGGAGGTGCGGGCGTTGTCGCGCACCGCGGCGCAGTGTGCCCGGGCCGCCTCGTCGTCCGTGCCCGCCGGGTACAGCCGCAGGAACTCCCCGGCCAGGGCGCCGAACCTGCGGCGCGCCGCGGTGACGTAGTCGTCCAGCGTCACATGGACCGGGGGCATGCCGGGCCGCGAGGTCCCCGGCCCGGCCGCGCGGTGGGCGGCGAAGGTGCTCTCGGGAACCGCGCCGCTCTCGTCGAGGTTGTTGCCCGCGAGGTAACTGACGTCGTTCTGCAGCCCTTTGGCGTACGTCTCCTCGTAGCCCGCCGGGATCACCCAGCCGTCCACCACCGGGCGGAACAGTGGCGGCTTCGCCGGACCGCCGGTCTCGACCGCGTCGTCCACGGCGTCGTCCCCTGCCACCAGCCGTTGCCAGGGCAGCGACCGCAGCCGGGCCGGCGTCGGCGCGCCGCGCTCTGCGGCGTACCGGGCGCCCGCGCGTTCGGCGTCGGCCAGGAGCCGGTACGACGTGGCCAGGTACCGCAGTTCGGGGTCACGGCAGTAGCGGGCGTGGCTCTGCGCGATGGCCCGCTGGAACAGTCCTGCGGCCAGTGGCGACATGGCCAGGAAGTTCACGGCCCCGGCGCCCGCGGACTGTCCGGCGATGGTGACCCGGCCCGGATCGCCGCCGAAGCCGGAGATGTTGCGGCGTACCCAGCGCAGGACCGCGACGCAGTCCAGCAGCCCGTAGTTGCCCGAGGCGTGATGCTCGGACTCCTCGCTCAGTTCGGGCGTGGCCAGGAAACCGAGGGCGCCGAGACGGTAGTTGAAGGTGACGACGACCAAGCCCTTGCGGGCGAGGGGCTCACCGTCGTAGCGGGCGCTCGCGCCGGTGCCCGTACGGAAACCGCCGCCGTGGATCCAGACCAGCACCGGACGCCGCTGCCCGGCATCGGCCGCGCCCGTCCAGACGTTGAGGGACAGGCAGTCCTCGCTCATCGGCAGGCCGGTGTCGGCCGCCTCGCTGTTCGGAGCCTGCGGGCATATCGGGCCGAAGGCGGCAGCCTCGCGTGTCCCGGTCCAGGACGGCGCGGGCCGCGGCGGCCTGAACCGCCCGTCCCCGACGGGGGCAGCAGCGTAGGGGATGCCCCGGAAGACGGTGACCGAGCGGTCCCGTCCCGGCACGCCCGCCACCTGCCCCGATTCGGTGGTCACTACATGGCGCATAGGGGCCCTTTCTGATCGGGCGGGGGCTCGGGCCGGGCCCGATCACTGGAGTTCGCGGAAGGTGCGGGAGCGGCGGGAGCGGCGGGAGCGGCGGGAGCGGCGGGAGTCACGGGCTGCTCACCGGGGTCAGCACCCGCGTCCTCGTCGCGCTCCGCGTCCTGGGCAGGCTCCGCGTCCTGGGCAGGCTGCGCGGACGGCTCGCCGCTGTCGACGTCGGCCGATCGCAGCAGCAGCGCCCGCCGGGCGGAGGCGACGTGGTGGCGCATCGCTGCCACGGCCGCGTCCGGGTTGCGGGTGACGATGGCCAGCAGGATCGCCTGGTGCTCCTCCAGCGACCCGGACCTGGGGTGCGGCGCGGTCAGATTGCGGTACTGGCGCATGACCAGCGGGTACAACAGGGTGTCGAACGCCCGGGCCAGCGTCTGCTGGTGGGCGGCCTCCTTCACCTGCTGGTGGAACCGGCGGTTGCCCCGCGAGTACGCGGCCTGGTCGCCGCGCTTCTTGCAGTCCTCCATTTCCTCGAGCGTGGCGCGCAGTTCACGGATCTCCTCGTCGGTGGCCCGTTCCGCGGCCTTGCCTGCCAGCGCGGACTCCAGCGTCTCGCGGGCCTCCAAGATGTCGGCGGCCTCCTCGACGGAGAAGCTCCGCGTCCGCACGCCGCGGTTGACCTCGCTGGTGACGTAACCCTCCTGGGCCAGCCTGACCAGCACCGAGCGCATGGTGCTGCGCGAGACGTCGAACATGCGGGTCAG
This sequence comes from Streptomyces sp. NPDC002088, assembly GCF_040296605.1. Taxonomy (NCBI): domain Bacteria; kingdom Bacillati; phylum Actinomycetota; class Actinomycetes; order Kitasatosporales; family Streptomycetaceae; genus Streptomyces; species Streptomyces sp. NPDC002088. The sequence continues at coordinate 7,890 of NZ_JBEOXO010000022.1, forward strand.
CTCCGCCTCGGTGAGCCGTGTGCCCGGCTTGACGTTTCCCGACAGCAGGAGCGAGCGCAGTCCCTCGTACGCCTGGTTGTGCCGGTTCCCCGACGTCTTGCCCTGATCCCCGGGCTGGTCGTGAGCGCTGAGATTCACCGTGGACACCTGTGTTTCGGCTGGGAGACGACGACTGATCAGGGATTATGTCCGAGGTCAGAGCGCCGCCTGGTGCTATGTGCGAGACCTGGCCGCACCGGATGCGGCCGGGCCCGTCGGCTGGGCCAAGTCCGGGTAGAGCCGCTGCGCCGTGCCCGCGAAGATCTCCTCGCGGCTCTGCTCCGGCAGGTCGGCGAGAACTTCCTCGGCGAGCCGCAGCAGCTCGGGCAGCGACTGCTCGGCTGCCGGGAGGTTCGACCCCCAGGCGATCCGCCCGGCGCCGAACGCCTCGACCACCGGTTCCAGGAAGGCGGCGGCCTCCTTGCCGGCGTCCCGCAGCCGCTCCAGGTTGCGGTGGGTGAGCTTGAGGTACAGGCCCGGGTGCCGGGCGAGTTCGGCCACCGTGCATCCGGCGTCCGCGGGCGAGGCGGCGATGTCCGGGTAACCGATGTGGTCGAGGAGCACCCGCACACCGGGGAACCTCTCCAGCACTTCGTGCAACTGCCGGGTGGCCGGCCCGAGGCGCATCTGGAGGCAGACCGGAACGTCCACTTCCCCCGCCTTCTCCCAGAACGCGAACGCCTCGGGCGCGGCGAACCATTCGCCCTGGACGGGCACGGTGCTTCCGCTGGTGAACAGCCGCACTCCGGCGAGGCCCCCGTCGCCGGTGGCGGCCTCCAGGGCCGAGGCCGCGTCAGGCCGCAGCGGGTCGAAGGTGCCCACCGCCACGAAGCGATCGGGCCGCTTGCGGGTGCTGTCCAGCACGTAGGAGTTGTCGTATCCGTACGCCGTGGTGGCCTGCACCAGCACGCCCTGTCCGATGCCCGCCTCGTCCATCCGGGCCGCCATCGCGTCGGCGGTGACCGGCCGGGAGACGGCCCACTCCGACTGTTTCCCGCCGATCGGTGCTCGCGGGTACCGGGTCACGTCGTCCGATATGACATGGCAGTGCGCATCGACCACGTACACGTTCCAGCTCCTTGTGTTGTGCCGGGGATGTTCCGGTGTTCCCGTGTTCTGGTGTTCTGGTTCTCCGGTTCCGGAGATTCGTCTTGTGCCGGTGAAGGGACGCTCACGCGTCCTGGTAGTCGCCCTCCGCGAAGAGTTCGCGCAGGTCCGAGGGGAAGTCCGCGTCGAGCAGCCCCTGGTCGCGGGAGTAGCGCAGGATCGCGTGCAGGCTCGGCTCGTTGGCGCCGATGCCGTACGGGACGGGGTCGCCGCCGATTTCCCGTGCCTGCCGGGCGAACCTCGGGAGCGCGGACCAGTCCGGGTCGGAGGCGAGGTGCCGTCGTTTGCTCTCGACGAACGCCGCGTACAGCGCCGTCGGCAGGCCGGGTTCGCGTTCGACCAGTTCGGAGCGGATCGCGATCACCGAGTGCAGGGGATAGATCCCGGTCCGCAGATACCAGTCGGCGGCGAGCGTTGCGGAGTCGGCGAAGAGCGGATAGGGGCCCTCGGCGTCGCTCTCGTCGTCGGGGGCGGCGACGCCTGTCGCCGTCCAGTTCGGCCGGGGCGGTCCCGCCCTGCCGGTCCCGGCATTGCCGGAGAGCGCGGCGTCCAGTTCGTCGGCGCGCAGCAGTTCACCCAGGGACCGCCCGTCGGTGACCCGCTCGACGTTCGCGGGCGCGCGGCCCTCGATGTGGTCGTCGTCGTCCACCACCCACGTGATCTTCTCGTGCGCAACGCCGTACTCCTCGGACAGGACGCCCCGCACCCACACGCCGGTGCTCACCGAGTACGCGCGGACCCCGACCCGCCGTCCCTCCAGATCCCGGGGTACCCGGATGCCCGAGCCCTCGGCGCACTGGACGTCCCCGTGGTGGAAGCGCCGGTTGAGGAACACCGGGATCGCGGTGATCGGCACCCCCTCCTGGCGTGCCATCAGGTACGACACCGGTGCCAGCTCGCACACGTCGAACTCGAGGTCCCGGATCATCCGCCGGTAAGCGGCGATGATCGGCCGCACCTGCACCGGCTCGACCCGGTACCCGTCCACCTCCACGTCGCCGTCGAGTAGAGCCTGCCCGTGCGGGTACTCCCCGAGGGCCACCGAGAGCTTCTGCATTGCCTGCCTTCCGATGTGAGCCGTATGTGTCCGTGAGCTGTATGTGGGGCGTCAGCCGTACGTGGGCCGTCAGCCGTACGTAGGCCGTCAGCCGCCCAGGCGTGACGCCGGGACCCCGAGGGCCTCGCAGGAGCGCGCGACCAGCTCGTCGAAGTCGACCGGCCTCGGCAGCACGTCCTGCTCCAGCGCGTACGCCGCCGCCTGCGACACCGGGCCGCGCAGCGCCTCGAAGCCCACCGGGTGCAGGTCCACCGGGCCGTCCTGCGGCTCGGCGGCCAGGACCTCCCGCATCGCGTCGTACGCGGCGCAGACGGCGGCCGAGTGGGTGCGCGCGGCCTTCTCGGTGACGCCCACGACATGGTTGACCGGGGCGAATCCCTTGTCCTTGGACCACGCGGCGGCGACCTGCGCGGCGTCGGGGATGGCGGTGCGGATGCGGTCGTCCGCCGGCAGTTCGTTGCCCAGGACGGCGAAGTCGAGGCGACCGTCGAGGAAGTCCGCCGGCACGCGGGCCCCCGCCGGTGCGCGGCGTACCCAGGACGGGTCGGAGTGCCCGTCCACATGGCCGTCCTCGTACACCACCCAGTCCACCGCGCGCAGGTCGACCCCGTACTGCTCGGTGAGGAAGCCGCGTACCCACACGCCCGTGGTCTGGCTCCAGGAGCGGATGCCCACGGTGGCGCCCGCGACGTCCGCGACGGTCCGCTCGCCCAAGGTCACCAGGGTCTGGTGCTGGAACCGGCCGAGCGTGGTGACGGGCAGCAGGAGCACCGGCCGCTCGTGCGCGACGGCCTGCAGAAGTGTCACGACCGGCAGCTCACAGATGTCGAGTGCCCCTTCGCCGACCATGCCGCGCGAGGCCTTGTTCACCGGGCGCACGTCGATCCGCTCGGACTCGGTGCCGATCCCGCGGATGGCCGACTCCGTGGCGGCCGCGAGATCGTCTCGCCCCAGAACAAACTTCACTTGCGTCCTCCTTGAGGGGGGTGGATTGCTGCGCCGCGCCGCGACACGCCGTACCGCGACCGTGGCCGGTCACTCACCGGTGGAACCGCTCGTGGTGCTGCCGCAGCAGGTCGATGCCGTAGTCGTTGCCGTTGGGCGTGCGCACGACGGTGTGGATGTGGCGGCGCGAGGGGGTGTCGTTGTCGAACATCACGCCGGCCTGGTGCTCGAACTCGATGAGGATCACCGGGCTGTGGATGCGGTAGTAGAAGACCCCCTCGGCACTGGGGTCGCCCATCCAGGCGAAGTGCGTCTCCGCCTCGTGGGCGCGGACCTCCTCCATCCGGACCCGGGCGTGGTCCTCGCGGGCCCGGTTCACGTACAGGCCGAGCAGGTCGTGGGCGATCGCGCGCTGCGGCTCGGTGAGTTCGCCCAGCGGCAGGCCCGCGTAGTTCAGCTCGAAGTTGTCACGGAAGGCGCCGACGAACAGGCCGCCCGGCACTTCGTCCGCGAGCACCGCGCGGCCGCGCTGCTCGCTGGTCAGGCTGGTCAACAGCCGCTGGGCGACGGCCTCCTCGCGGCGGAAGGCGGCGGTCCCGGCGTACTTTCCGGCCTCGGCGACCACCGGCTCGGCGCCGAGGAAGGTCGGGGTCAGCGTCATCTGGTCGCCGACGAAGACACAGTTGACGCAGACGTGGTGGCCGTCGAGCTGCCAGCCCCACGGGCCGCCGCTCTCGGGTGATCCGTAGACGCTGAACCAGTACAGCCACTCGTTGAGCAGATGCTCCTCGCCACGCAGCTCGCCGATGGTCAGGTTCAGGTGCATCATGTCGACGACCTGCTCGTATCCGTACGCGCTGAGGCCGGCGCGGACCACGGCGAGCGCCTTGTCGCGCTGCTTGTCGTCGAGGTCCTCCAGGCACAGTCCGTGTCGCAGGAAGTACCGTGCGCCGTTCGCCCAGTGCCGCCAGGTCACGTCGTCCATGGCGAACTGCCCCTGCGCCAGTTCCCGGGGCGTCAGCGCGGCCAGGTATTCCTCGCCCGCCCGCCGGACACCGCTGACGTCGAGGCCGGTGTCACGCAAGGGGAACAGGTCGGGGCGTACGCCGTCCGACGTGGCCACTCCGCGGAAGGGCTCCGCTGCCGCGCGCCGCCTCCAGTCGATCTTCTCCAGCAGTTCCGGCGTGAGTTCGGCCGGTCGTCGTGTGGGGGCGTAGCCCCGCTTCCGCATTCCTGTCATCGCCGCCTCCCTCCGTGTTCTTCGTTCTTCTCTGCTGTCGGGGGGACCGCCTCGGCCCTCACCGGACGAAGGCCGCTTCCTTCTCGATCGCGTCGATGTCGAGGGGCGAGCGCACGAGTTCCTGTTCGAGGGCATAGCGGGAGGCGAGGTCCAGGCAGGCGCCGAACTCCTCGCTCCAGCCGGCCGCGACGGCGCGTGAGGCCGGTGAGCCGTCGCGGTCCTCGGCGGTGGCGCCGATCGCTTCGGCCAGGGCGTGGTACAGCGCGCGCACCGCGTCGGGGGCGGCGCGCAGCACGTCGTCGCGGACCACGACGACATGGTTGGCCGGGACGAAACCGTGCCGCTCCGTCCAGGCGCGCCCGGCGGCCTCGGCGTCCGGGACGATCGGGACCAGGCCCTCGCCCTGACCCGCGACCGCGCGCGGGCCGAGCACGGCGGCCTCGACGTCGCCGTCGCGCAGCAGGTCCGCGACGCGTCCGGCCGGTGACCGTGTCACGTACGACGGTTCCCGGTACTGCCGGACGTGGGGCTCCTCGGTGGTGACCCAGGTGACGTCGCGGGCTTCGATGCCGTACTCCTCGCGCAGGATGCCGCGCACCCACAGACCGGTGGTCTGGCTGTACGAGCGCACCCCGATCCGCCGCCCCGCGAGCTCGCCCGGGGCGAGTGCGGGGCCGTCGGGCAGGCGGGTGAGCGACCGGTGGTGGGTGCCGCCGATCAGCACCACGGGCAGCAGGGTGATCGGGACGCCCGCCTCGCGGGCCTGCAGATATGTCGCAAGGGCCAGCTCGCAGACGTCGAACTCCAGGTCCCGCACCATGCGGGCGAAGGCGGGATACAGCGGCGAGGAGTCCACGAAGCGGCAGTCCACGCCCTCCACGGACAGCGTCCCGTCCTTCAGCAGGCGCGTGTGCGGGTAGTCACCGAGGAGCACTGTGAGCGGTTTCGTCTGGCTCATGTCACACGTCCTCGCCGAAGAGGAGCCGGCGGTAGGGGACGCTGACCACGTCCCGGGTGATCCGGACGTCGACCACGGTGGGGCGGGGCGCTCGTACGAACTCGGCGAGGGCGGCACGCAGTTGGTCCGCGGTCCTGACGGTGGCTCCGCCGCCGCCGAGAGCCTGCGCAACCGGGCCGAGCTCGGGCGTCGGGATCACCGCGAGGTCGGGGTCCAGGCCGTCGGCCCGTGCCTTGTGGTACTCGGCGCCGAGACCCTCGTCGTTCATGACCACGACCAGGACGGGAATGTCGTATCGGCAGGCGGTCTCGAACTCCGAGAGGTGCATCAGGAAGCTGGCGTCGCCCTCGACCACGAAGGCGGGCCTGTTGCCGTTCGCCACGATCGTTCCGATGGTCAGCAGCGGGGCCTGGCCGATGGCGCCGAACATGCCGTAGTTCGACAGGATCTCGCGGGAGCGCTGGAAGAGCATGGTGCCGAAGTCGGTCTGATGGCCGCTGCCCAGGACCAGACCGATCTCGCCGGGAAGTTCCTCGTCCAGTACGTGGATGACCTCGCGCGGGTCGAGGCGGTCCGGCTCCCCGTGGAACTCGGCGGGGGCCACCAGCGGGGCGGTCAGCCGCTTGTGCACGTCGGCGGTGTGGAAGCCCTCCAGCGTGACCGAGCTGCTGTCCAGCGCGCGGCTGAGCTCGGTGACGGCGGTGACCGCGTCCGCCTGGAGGTAGCAGTCGGCCACCGCGCCGTTGCCCATGACGACGTGCGGGGCCGTGTCGATCTGGATGTAGCGGGCGTCCGGGAACAGGTAACCGTGCTCGATCGTGTAGTGGTTCAGGCTGGCGCCCACCGCGATCACACAGTCGGCCTCCTGCAGCAGCTCCATCGCCGTCTTGTTGCCGTACAGGCCGGCGATGCCCACGTGATAACTCGTCCTGTCGCAGAGCCAGTTCTTCGCCTGGAGGGTGGTGGCCAGCAGGGCGCCGGTCTGCTCCTGCAGGCGCAGGATCTGCTCACCCGCGTCCGCGCGGCGCGCCCCGCGGCCCGCGACGATCACCACCCGCTTGGCGGCCCGGATGATGTCGCGGGCCGCGGCGATACCGGCCGGGTCGGGCAGCGAGCGCACCCGCCGGATGAGGGCGGTGGACGGGACGTACTCGTCGCCGTCCTCGCAGTCCTGCTTCTGGACGTCGATCGGGGCGCTGAGCATGATCGGGCGTGACTCGGTCCTGGCCAGGTAGAAGGCCCGCTGTACGGCCTCCTGCGCCTGGTCGGCCCGCGACACGTGGACGAATCCGCACTCGATCGCGGCGGCGAACCGCTGCTGGTCCAGGTACTGCACGGCGCCCCGGTCGCCCCACGCCGTCTCGCCGCAGAACGCGACCAGCGGGGTACGCGCCCGGCTCGCCACGATCATCGAGGTGGCCAGCTGTGCGACACCCGGCCCACTGGTCGTCGTCACGACCCCCGGCTGCCCGGCAGCCCGCGCCCATCCGTCGGCCATGCCGAGGCCGGAGCCCTCGTGCCGCACCTCGAACAGCCGCACGCCACGGTCGGCGAGCGCGTTCATCCAGTGCATGTTGGCGTCGCCCATCATGCCGAAGACGTCGCGGGTCCCCTCCGCCACGAACGCCTCGGCGAGTGCCTCGTAGACCTTCATTACTTCAGGGCCCCTTTCAATACGTTCTTCGGTGCGTTCTTCGGGGCGTCGTTCGGGGCGTCCCTCGGAGCGTCCTTCGATGCGTCTTTCAGCACGTCCTCGAGGCGTCCGAACACGCGCAGCGCGTTGTCCCCGTACAGCGCCTGACGGTCGGGGCCGTCCAGCGTCGGGATGGAGTCCAGGAGGTACTTGGTGTCGTCGAACCGCCGTCCGGTCTCGGGGTCCACGGCGCGGACGGCGCCGATCATCTCCGAGGCGAACAGGACGTTCGCCGTCGGAACGACGTCCACGAGGAGTTCCAGGCCGCGCCGGTGATACACGCAGGTGTCGAAGTAGACGTTGCGCAGCACCGCCTCGGCCAGCGGCGGCCGGCCCTGGTCCAGCAGGAAGCCCCGGTAGCGATCCCAGTGGTAGGGGACGGCGCCGCCGCCGTGCGGCAGGATGAACTTCAGGGTCGGGAAGTCGGTGAACAGGTCCGACGTGCACAGCTGCATGAACGCCGCGGTGTCGCCGTTGAGGTAGTGCGCGCATGTGCCCTGCAGCGCCGGGTTCCTCGACATCGCGACGTGGATCATCGCCGGTACGTCGAGCTCGACCATCTTCTCGTAGAGCGGGTAGTACACCCGGTCGGTGATCGGGGGCGCCTGCCAGTAGCCGTCGGAGGGGTCGGGGTTGAGCAGGCAGCCGACGAATCCCAGCTCCTCGACGCAGCGCTCCAGTTCGGTGACGCTGTTGCGTACGGAGACGGCGAGGGCGTCGCCGGGCGACTGCGGGAGCTGGCACACCCCGACGAACCGGCCGGGGAACAGCGCACACACACGGGAGATCAGGTCGTTGCTGACCCGCGACCAGTCGAGGCTGGTGCGCTCGTCGCCGTAGTGGTGGGCCATCTTCCCCGCCCCCGGGGAGAAGAGCGTCACATCGGTGCCGCGCTCCAACTGCAGCTTGAGCTGGCCGTTTTCGATGGCGGCCTTGATCTCGTCGTCGGTGATGACCAGTTCGTCGGGCGAGACACGGGCCCCGGACTCCTCGAACGCCCGGATCTGCCGTTCCCGCCACTGCCCGAGCGCGGGCGGCGCGGTGGTGAAGTGACCGTGACAGTCAATGATCATGGGAGCCTCCTTCTCAGGCACGGCCGGTCAGCGTCCGGCCCAGGTCGAGGCCCGGGTGCGAGCGCACCGGGGCCGTCATCAGGAACCGGTAGCCGTCGTCGAGCACCTGCTTGACGTTGTCGGCCGTGACATGGGGGTGGCCGACGGCGACGCCCCGCTCGGCGCACGCGTCGAGAATCCGGCGCTTGGACTCCATGACCCGCGGGTGGTCGTACTGGCGGGGCACCCCGAGTTCCTGGCTCAGGTCGCCCTCGCCGGGCAGAACCAGGCCGATGCCCGGGACCTGGTCGAGGATGTCCGGCAGGTTCTCCACGCCCCGCTGGCTCTCGATCATGAGGACCACGAGGATCTCGCCGTCCGGATCGAGCGGCCAGACGCCGCTCCTCGCGTAGTACTCGGTGGTCGAAAGACCCCAGTAGCGCGCCGCCGCGGCCGGGCTGTCGCCGCGCAGGCCGGCGGGCTGGTGGCGGGCGGCGTCGGGCAGCGTGGGGTAGCGGCAGGCCGCGACCGCGTTGTACGCCTCCTCCACCGACGTGATGTGCGGCCACACGATTCCGTACGCGCCCAGGTCCAAGGCCTGCTTGGCGTGCCACTGCGCCTTCTCGGCGCCGTTGGTGGGGACCCGGACAAGAGGGGTGACCGAGGCGGAGAGGCTGTCGGCGGCGAAGATCTGACGCCGATTCAGCAGGTACTGCAAGCTGTCCCGGAGTGCGGGGACGTCCCATGGTTTGTGCTCGGTCTCGAAGACCAGCGCGTCGTAGTCGGTGGTGCTGAACTCGACGGCGACCGCCGGGTCGGCCGGGGCGAAGGACGCGAAGACGTGCTGCCCCGCGGCCAGGCCGCTGATCACCCTATTGAGCCTGGGCACTGCCACGGCCCGCCTCCTTCGACTGCTCCTGCGACTGCTTCTGCGACTGCTTCTGCGACTGACTCGGCGACTGACTCTGTGGCTGCTGGATCAACACCGACTGTCGTACGGCCGGCTCCCGTGCGCCCGTACGGCGCCCTTTCACAAGCCGCGCCCACCAGGCACGCAACCGGCCGATCAGGCCGGCGGTCCGAGGTGTCCCTGCGGCTTGGGTGGCGTGGGTGGCATGGGTGACACCGGCGGCCTCGGCCTCAGCGACGGCCTCGGCAACGGCCTCCGGGCCGGCGCAGTAGAGGACCAACTGGTCCGTGAACTCCCCCGTCATCCGTGCGACCACGGCTTTGGCGCCCGATTCGACCAGCGAGGCGAGCTTGCCGTTGAGCGTGATCTCGCCGTCGACGGCTACCCGCGTATCGCCGGGCCCGTCGCCCTCGACCACCCGGAACGTGGCGTGTGCGGTGAAGCGGGTGGCCTTCTGGCTGTCCCTGCCGCGTGCGGAGAGGCGGCCCTCCCAGGCCTCCGCGTCCAGTTCGAGCGTGACCCGGGCAGCGAACCTGACGCGTACGGCACCGAACTTGACGACCAGCGTCCCGTCGAACGAGCCGTCGTCGTGGGACTCCCCGAGTTCGGCACCGCCGATGCAGGACACGACGTCCTCGGGGCTCGAGATGACCTCCCAGACACGGGCCCGGGGGCTTGGAACAGTGATCTCTTCTGCGATCGATATCAACGCTGTTGCCCTCGCTCGGCTGATCGGCGGGTCTTCACGCGGTGGCGTCCGAGGTCTCGGACCTGAACAGACTCCAGAGGTCGTTGTAGAGCTCGGAGAACTCCGGCGACTCGATGAGGGAGCCGATCTGCCGCGGGCGTTCGAACGGGACGGGCAGCACACGGCGGATCGTGCCCGGCCCCTCGGACATCACGACGACCTCGTCGGCGAGGTAGATGGCCTCGTTGAGGTCGTGCGTGACGAAGACGAGCGTGCCGTGCTGCTCCTCCCAGAGGTTGAGCAGTTCCTGCTGGAGCTTGAGCCGGGTGATGGCGTCCAGCGGACCGAAAGGCTCGTCCATGAGCACGATGGAGGGGTTGTAGATCAGCGCTCGCGCGATCGCGCAGCGCTTCTGCATGCCACCGGACAGCTCCCGGGGGAAGTGGTCCTCGAACCCGGTGAGCCCGACCACCTTGATCCAGTGCTCGACCCTCGCGTCCCGCTCCTCCTTCGGAACCTTGCGGAACTTCAGCGCCAGGCCGATGTTGCCCCTGACGGTCAGCCAGGGCAGCAGGTTGGACTTCTGAGTCACATAAGCCGCAGCGGAGTTGACCCCCGCGACCGGCCCGCCGTCGAAGTGCACCTCCCCTCTCGTGGGGGAGAGCAGTCCGGCGGCCAGATTGAGCAGGGTGCTCTTGCCGCATCCACTGGGCCCGATCACGGCGACGAACTTGCCGCGCCCGACCTGGAACGACACGTCCTCGATGGCCGGCCGGACGGCCCCGGGGAACTCTAGGGTGACGTGCTCGAAGCGGAGTGCCTCCGGATGGGGGGCGGAATGATCGTTCGACAACGCGTGCCTCCTCGACCGCCAAGAAGGCGGGTAGGACATTGCTGTGCGCGGATCCGTGGGGTGTCACCCCTGTCACCCGTGCCGCCCGTGTCACCCGCGCTGACGCAGGAGCGGGTGAGGGGGCGAAGCGAATGAATTGGGTGAAGTGGGTGAAGTGGTGCGTTTGGCGTTCGCACGAGGGTCGGCTGGCCCGATGGCTCGGTCAGGCTTTTGTCCGACAACTTGTGCGGTGAACGTAACAGTGCCGACCCATGCCTGCAAGAGTCCGCGGCGAATCACGTGATCATCGCCCACTAATTGTCCAACAATCAGGGACCTGACCTGCGCTGTGGATCACTGGCGCAGTCGGCGGGCGATGCCCACGGGGCCGGCCTGGCGAGCGCAAGGGATTGAGGGCGCCACGCACATCGACGTAGCTCAGGACCGCCTGGTCCGCCCGGCCGTGCCCGGCTGACCTGCGACGTCACCAACTCCCAGCTGGTGGAGGGAATTCTGGGCACGGGCCGGTCCCGAGTGAGCCGTCGGGTCGCGCAGCCTTACGTTGCGCCGGATGCAGCCTCAAGCTCGGCACAGCCGTAGACGGCCTCACGGGCGAAGCCCAGACTGTGCGGCGGCTACGTGGTTGACGTTTGGCATTTGGCGTTTGGCATTTGGCGTTCGCATGCAGGGCACGGCTCGTCCCCGACTGGCGTTCTTCGTCTACAGAGAGGTCATCGCGCAGTGTGGGAAAACGAGCACGCCAAAACCGAGACTTCGCCGGCAGGAACCGCCCAACACCCGTCCCGTAGAAGAGTGCTGGGCGCCTTGGGGGCGTCCACAGCCGCCGCGGCCGTACCGACACTCCTCGGCACGCAGAGCGCGAACGCGTCAACTGGTGCGAACGCATCGACTGGTGCGACGCCGGAGCCCCTCTACATCGGCACGTGGCGGGGTACCCAGGTGAACGGCGCCTGGTTCGATCCCGACAGCGGGAGCATGACTCCCTTCGGAATCGCGGCGCAGGTGAACGCCGGCTGGCACACGAAGCACCCGTCGAAGCCGGTTCTCTACGTCGCCAGCGGGGACGCCGGCGGCACCGTCTCCGCGCTCCGGATCGACCGGAAGACCGGCGGCCTCGACCTGATCGGCCAGGTGACGACGGACAGCGCGGGCACGCCCGGTGGCTTGTCGTACATCGGCATCGACAAACCCTCGGACACCGTTCTGGCAACGAACTTCGCGGCGGGCCTGACCGCGGCCGTACCGATCAGAAGGGACGGCGGACTCGACGCCCCGGCATCCATCGTGGTGGACACCGGTTCCGGCCCCAACCCCCGTCAAACAAGCCCGCATCCACACCACGTGGTGGTGGATCCGAGCGGCAGATTCGCACTGGTCGCGGACTTCGGCGCGGACCGCGTCTTCATCTACGGGTTCAACCGCGAGACGCGCGCCCTGTCCACCGACGACACGACCGGAGCACCCTTCTACGCAACGAACCCAGGGTCTGGTCCTCGACGCCTGCTCTTCCACCCCAACGGCCGCAACCTCTACCTGCTGAACGAGCTGACAGCGGACCTTCAGCTCCTCGACTGGTCTCCCCGACACGGGCGAATCACCCTCAACCAGAGCCTGTCGATCGACTCACCCGAATACACGGGCACCAAGAGCGGAGCCGAGCTGAGACTGAGCGGCGACGGCCGCTTCGTCTACGCATCAAGCCGAGGTGAGAACACCCTCGTCGTCTACGCCGCCAACCCGGGAAACGGCCGGCTCACACTCGTCCAGCGCATCCCCTGCAACGGCCCCTGGAGCTTCTCCATCCACCCCAGCAACCGGTGGATGCTCGTAGCGAACCAAGTGGGCAGCTCCGTCCACCTGTTCAGCATCGATCCACGCTCCGGGAAACTGACGGACACCGGGCAGTCCATGCCCATCCCGAATCCGGACTGCATCACGTTCGGCCGGGACGCCGACCACAGTTCGTGATCCACCTTCGCGATCCGAGCAGCGCCGCCGTTCGTCTCCTCGGCCGAAAAGGAGGTCAGTCGGGCGAACGCCCCGGCAGGTAAGGACTCTGGCCGGTGTCCGCCGGGCATGGAACACTGGTAGGCGTGTCCGCCGTGTGCCGTGCGGCAGCCGTCGCGCCCCAGGGAGTCCAAGGAGGCGTATGTGTCCCCGGTCCCTGACTTCCCGGAGCTGATCGACCGGTTGGGCCCCGACGCGGCCCAAGGTCTGCTCGACTGGGCGGAGTTGAACGATCAGTCGGTCAGCCTGCTGCTTCCGTCCTGGCTGCCGCCGGGCAAGGGCCACACCGGAGCCGTGCTGACCGCGCTCGAAGTGGCGCCCCCGCCCAGGGTGGCCATCCTGAAGGTGCTGCCGGAAGGACCGCACCGGACGGAACCCGGGCGGCACACCAGGGCGTTGCGGGCGTCCCCCGGGCAGTTCGCGGAGGACCATCTCGTCGAGCAGGCCTTCGCCCCGTTCCCCCTCAAGGGCGGCGGCGCGCTGATGTTCCAGAGCGTCGCGGGCGACACGCTGCGCGCCGCCGTGCCGCTCGGCGCCCTGCGGGGACCGGAGTTCACGTGGACGTGCGCGCACGTGGTGCGGGGGCTGCTGACCGAGTGGAACACCCCTGTGCACAAGCCCGGACGAATGGCCGCCTCCGCGTTCCTGCGCACGGAGACGGACCCGGAGGGAGCAGGACTGCGCTCGCTCGAGCCGTGGCGTCGGCACGCCGGTCTTGAGGGGTCCGCCGACGCGTGGTTCGAGGCCGCAGGCCGCCGTCTGCCCAACCCGTACCTGATGGTGACGGGGCATCCGGAACTGCCCGACCCCGAGATGTCGGTCCTCACCGGGCTGACCCACGGCGACCTGCACACGGACAACATCATCGTCCCGCTGCGCCGCGACGTTCCGCTGGAGGAGGCGTACCGGCTGATCGACCTCGGCGGCTTCCGCCCGGACGGGGCCCTCACGTGCGACATCGCCATGCTGCTCCTGTCCGCGCTGGCACCGTTCGTCACGGGCCCGCTGCCCCGACAACAGGAGGAGGCACTGATCGACTACGTCGTCGCCCCGCGCGAGGAGCACGTCGACCGGCTTCCTCCTGACCTGGTGCGCCGCGTCGACTGCGTGCGGGACACCGCCGAGGAGGTGATGGGTCAGTGGCGGGAGCCGTGGACGGACCAGCTGCTGCTGTCCGTCGTCGCCTGCGCCCTGACCTTCACCACCTTCTCCGGCCTCGGCGCCCGTGCCCGTGACTGGTACCTGCTGCTCGCCGCGCACGCGGGCGGTGCGGTCCTGCGCTCCCGTACCGGAGGCGCGGCCTCGGTCTCCCGGCCCGCCGCGGACCCTGCACACGAGCCGCCGGCACCGCAACAGCCACTCCCGCCGGATCCAGGCGCAGTGCACCGCGCGCCGGGTCCAGGCGCAGGGCGCCGTCCGTCCGATCCCGGTGCGGCGGACCGCCTGCCGGATCCCGGCCCGACGCATCGCCTCCCGGCTCCCGGCGCACCGCATGCCACGCAGGTCGCGGTGGTCCGGCAGGGCGTCGGCAGCGCGGGCGACAAGGACCGGCGCAGGGCGCTCGTGGAAGCGCTCGAGGCCGTTCCCGCGGTGGCCGACAAGGACTCCCGCGAAGCCGTGCTGCGCCGGCTTCCCAGAAATCTGGCCACCAGCATCCCGAGGTCGAACATCCTGCGTGTGGAACTGCTCGGACTGGTCGACACCTGCCTCGCGTTCCCCGGCGGACTATGCGATCTCTGGGAGGCGATAGCGACAGTGGACACAGGGACCAGGGAACGCGAAGAGCTGCTCGGTGTCCTTCGGCGCATGCCCGACTTCCGCACCACGACGGACGAGGGGACGTGTGCGGGCTGAACGGGGCGTGTGCGGGCTATTCCACCACTCGGGGTTTCCGGGTGCGCGTCGCTGGGACATCATGAAAGAGCAGGACCACGGGCCGCACGGCCCGAGACGGGGAGGGCCGCAGGGAATGGATCACGCTGGGGCGATCATCGAGTCGGAGCTACTCGATCTCTCACAGCTCACGCTGGAAGACGTGCAGGCATATCGGAACGGCCACGAGTGGCAGAACGTGGAGCGGCGGCTGCTGAGGGAGTTCGGCAATCCCTCCGTCTTCGCAGGCGACCCCAAGAGCAGTGCGGCGCTGTGACCTCGAGGCCCAGACGGCTACCACGGAGGCTCATCGGTGCGTGGCTCCTCTATGTCCTCGGGGTGGTCGGCAGCGGGACCCCCACGGCACGGGCTTCCTCCCCGGCACTTTGACCTCCTGGCCGGCGGCGGGGGTGGGCATGCGGTCATCGCCCACCTGTGGGACTCCGAACGCAGCCATCGCCTGGTCCTGTTCGGGATGCTCACGGCCGCGGCGAGCGAACGCCCGGACGCCAAGGGCCCGTTGTCGGACACGGCGGAAGCGTGGGACCTCCTCGTCGCCTCCGAACGGCAGAGCGGCGCCATAGCGGACGACATACTCCTGCTGCCCGAGACGGGGCGCTGGCTGCGCCACTGCCTCCAGCGATTACAAGCGCCGGGGCACGGGCCGAAACCCGGCGAACCCCCGCTCTGGGTGGACGTGGGCCACCTGCACCTCCTGGCCGCCGTGGCCGCGGTACGCACCGGACTCCCGTTCCGCCTCAGGGTCCCCGCCTGGCACGGGCGGGTCTGGCTCCCCACGCTCGGCTGCGCGGTGCTGCCCGGCCACAGCGCCGCCTGGCAGGTGGCCGACGTCTCCTTCGCCGCCCGCACCCTCACCGTGACACTCGGCGGCACGGCCGGCAACGACCACGACCCCGTGCGGATCGAACAGCCCCTGTCCAAACCGTCCGCGCACTGGCGGGTTCCCCAGGTGCTGCCCCTGGACCTGGCGGACGGCCCCCGGGACGTCGTACTGCACGACATGGGCCCCTACCGCGTGCAGGGCGACGCATGGGGCAGGCCGGACCCGTCGCCCGCCCCGGGATGGGAGGAAGCGGCCCGCCACTGGACCGAACTCATGGAACGTGCCTGGCCGTTGCTCGCCCGGGTGGACCCCAGCGGCGCCGAGGACGTCAGCGCCTGCCTGCGCTCCATCGAACCGCTGCCCCCGGCCCGGCCCTTCCGCTGGCACAGCGCGACGATGGAGGACGGCATGGGCGGCATGGCGGCCTCGCAGCCGACCGGAGCCGAACCCGCCGCCGCGGCCCAGTTCGCCGCTGTCCTCACCCACGAGGCACAGCACAGCAAGCTCAGCGCGCTCCTGCACATGTACTCGCTGCACGCGGCCGACGTGGCACACCGCTTCTACGTCCCCTGGCGCGACGACCCGCGCCCGTTGCGCGGCGTCCTGCACGGCATCTACGCCTTCACCGGGGTGGCACGGTTCTGGCGCGGCCACCTGCTCAACGGCTGCGCCTACGACGAAGAGGGGCTGGCCGCCTTCGAGTTCGCCCTGCGCCGCCGCCAACTCCTGCTCGTCCTGCCCAGGTTGGTCCAGGAACCGGAGCTGACCACGCTCGGCCGCAGACTCGTCGAGCGCCTCCTGGAGACGATACGGGAATGGCAGGACGAACCGGTCAGGGCCGACTCCCTCGACTGGGCGGAACTGGCCGTCGACGACCACTCGCTGAGCTGGCGCGCCCACCACATGGTCCCCGATCCGGACCTGGTCGCCGACCTGGTGCAGGAATGGGGGGACGGCACCGCGCACACGGCCACGCCAGACCAGGCATGGCGCTATCCCGCACCCCGCCTCGTACCGGACCCCGCGGCCCGCCACCTGGACGCCCGGGCCGTCCTCATGCGGATGCGTCTGGTGCCCGCCACCGCGGCACAGGTGAGGGCCACGGACACCCTGGGAGACCTGGTGCTGGGAGCGCGGCCGGCGGACGTCCACCTGCTCGAGGGCCGGCCGCAGGCGGCGGAAGCCCTGTACACCGCCGAGATCAGAGCGCACAGCGACGCCGGACCGGCGCCCGGCGCCGTCTGGTCAGGGCTGGCGCGCACGCTGCACGGGCAACAGGAACACGCGTGGGCCGTCCGGGTACTAGGAGCCTGCCCGGAGCTGGTCCGCCACGTCTACGCGTCCATCAAGCTGAAGAGCGCCTCGGCCCCGGACCCGGTGACCGTGGCCGACTGGCTGGGCCGCACCGTGGCCGTGCCCTGACGGCGAGCGGTGCGGCCCCGGCGGCCTCACGGCATCGGGTCGGCGTCGCAGTTCGAGCGGCGCCAGGCCTCGGCATCCGTGGTGGCCGGGTGCGTGGCGCCGAGCTTGGCGCTCATGCCCTCCACCGCGGCCAGGTGCATGGCCTCGGCCTCCTCGGTCCGGCGCAGCGCCCGCAGATCGCTGGCGATGTTGTTCATCAGGGCGAGCGCGGTGGGATGCTGCTCGCCCAGCGTGGCCTTGACCCGCTCCAGGGTGCGCTCGTCCAGTTCCAGCGCGCCGGCCGCGTCCCCTTGGGCGTACATGTCGCTGGCGAGGTTGGTGGTGCACACCAGCACCGTCGGGTGGTCGTCCCCAAGGGCCTCGCGGGCGCGGCCCAGCGCGCTCTCGTTGAGAGCCCGAGCGGCCGCCACCTGGTTGACCAGGCGCAGGGTGATGGCGAGGTCGATGTCCGCCGCCACGGCGTCGGGGTGGTGCGAGCCGAACACCTCGGTGTACAGGTCCCGGGTCTTCTCCCCCAGTTTCAGGGCGTCGTCCAGGTTGTTCAGCTGCCTGAGGTCGACCGACAGGTTCAGGGACGCCACCAGGGCGTCCGGGCTGCGCTCGCCGTAGCGGTCGGTGAGCGCCTTGCTGGCCTGGAGGCTGAGTTCGTAGGCGCCCTCGTGGTCACCGGCCTTGCGCCGGGACACCGCGAGCCGGGCCAGGGCGCGCAGGGTGTGCGGGTTGGTCTCACCGAACACACTGCGGTACTTCTCGACGATCTCCTCGAACATGCGGGCGCCGAGCGCGTAGTCGCCCGCTTCGCGCCGGTCCAGCGCCAGGCCCATCTCCGACAGGAGGGTGTCCCAGGCCTCCTCGCCGTAGACGAGGATGTTGCGGCGCCAGGTCGCCTCGTCCAGCTCCAGCGCCTCGTGGTAGTGGCCGCAGGCGCGCAGGGCCACCGCGAGGTTGTGCGTGTGGTCCAGGGTGAGCGGGTCCTCGTCGCCGTAGGCACGCACGGCCCTGTCGTGGACATCGCGGGCCATGGCCAGGGCACCCAGGAAGTCACCGTCCGAGCGGCGGTCGATCGCGACCTGCCCCATCGAGGCCAGCAGCTCCTCCTCGGCGTCGGAGCCCAGTTCCTGCACGGCGGCCAGCATGCGCCGGCTCAGTTCGGCGGCCTCTCCGTAACGGCCGATCCGCCACAGCACGTACCACAGTCCGCGGCACAGGAGCAGCGTCTGCTGGTCGCCGTCCCCGAACTTCTCCCGCCACCGCTCGTACGCCCTCTGGCCGAACTCGCGGGCGCCCTCGTGGTCGCCCCAGTAGAAGAGGTAGTCGGCGAGGTTGATGACGAGCTGGCGGACGTTGCCGACCTCCGACTCGATCGCGCCGGACTCCACCACATGCGGGTACAGGTCGCCGAAGCGCGCCCAGTGGTCCGGATCCCGGGGGTCGCGGGGGGCGTTGGCCGCCAGGAGCAGGTGCGCGCCGTGCCGCATGCGCTCGCGCTGTTCCTCCGTCATACGGGCGATGAGCACCGCCTGCACCAGACGGTGCATCTGGATGCTGTTGTTGCGGTGGTCGATCTTGGCCAGGGAGTACCGGTTGATCTCCCGGATGGCCCGGGCCAGGCGCAGCGGGTCGGTCAGGGCCCGGTCCAGGTCCGTGGCGATGGGCTGCACCGGCGCCCCGGAGAAGAGGGAACGGGCGATGGGCTCGGGGGCGAAGTACGCACAGATCTGCAGCAGTTGCAGCGCGGCCGGGTTCTTGCTCGCGAGATGGTCCAGAGAGACGTTCCAGGCCGTCGCGACGGTCTGCTCGTAATGCGTGGGACGGGAGACTGTCATGAGTTCTGCACGTTTCTCTGCGAACAGGCGTAGGTATTCGGCGGCGGGCATGCCAGTCTCGGCTCGCCAAGCCGAAGCCTGCTCGACCGCGAGTGGCAGATCGCCCAGCACCTGGGCGAGCTGGTCGGCCTCGTCGTCGGACAGGTCGGGGTTACGGCGCTGGAGCAGCTGAATGCTCTCGTCGCGCTCGAACACGTCGACTTCCAGTGGGCGGGCGAGGGTGTTCCACTGCGGATTGCGCGACGTGATGATGATGGAGCCGCCCGAACTGTTCTCCGAAATGCTCGGGAAGAACTCCTGGACCGCTTCCGGGCTCTCCGCGTTGTCGAACACCAACAGCCACTTGCTGTAGGGATTTCCGGTGCGCAGGGCCTCCAGCACGGCGGGCACCGCGGTGATCGCCTCACTGCTGACCGGCAGATGAAGCCGGTGGGCCAGTTCCACGAGCGCCTGCGCGATCTGCGTGGGGCGCTCCGCGGGAATCCACCAGACAATGTCGTACTGGTTCGCCTGGCGATAGACGTATTCCTGGGCGAGTTGCGACTTTCCGACGCCACCGAGACCATGAAGGGCATGCGGTAGAACAGCGGTCGGGCCGCCGCGCAATTCTCTTTCCAGGTTCACCAGAAGATCGTCGCGTCCGGTGAAGACGAGATTCCGTGGCGGCATGTTTCCCCACACCAGCGGGCGCACATTGGCATAATCGGTGGGGCGGCTCAGAGTGATGCCTTGCCGCGGCGCTGCGTCGGGGTAAGCCGTGACCATGGTGGCGTCTCCTGGAGAGGTGCCAGTATCAGGGCCGCCGAACTTTTCGGCCGGCACCAATGCCTCGGAGGTGTTTGGTTCAGTCACTATGCCATAGCTTTCCGTGTGTCGTGCGATGGGTCGCTCGCCGCGTGTCGATTCGCTCATCTGCTGTATTGATTCCTCATGCGCCCGAATGAGTTGCCCGATCAATTGGGCCCGGCGTGCGTGTGCGCCGGAGAGCGATCGGAGAACCGCCCGTTCTATCTCGCGAAGGTGACGGTTTTCCTCGGTCACCTGCGGCCGGGAAGCGGTTGCTCCTTCCAGGTATGCGAGCATCTCCCGGGCGGCACCGCTGTGCGGCGCCAGTAACTCGGCCGCCGCTTTTGTCGCCACCTCGGTCGCCTGCCGACTGCTCGCGGCCAGCACTTCCTCGCGCACACCGGGGTGAAAGGAGAAAAGCCCCTCGGCGGATTCCGGATCGGCGGCCACCAGGTCGCTCATGAGGAACTCGGCCAGGTGCTCGGGGCCGGTGCGCGGCATGGTGCGCCGCTGGAGCTCGGTCATGACCCGCAGGTCCAGCGGGGCGGTCGCCAGGCGGGTGGCGAGCTGGAACGAGTCGGGGGAGGCCCACACACGGAACAGGGCGACGCGTTCCACCGCGCTCTTGGCGCGGGGCTCGCGCGGGGGCACGGGGGCCCCGCGCGCCGTTCGGGGCAGCACCAGGGCGGCCACCTCGGTCCATCGCGGACCCACGCCGGTGAGGAACTCCGTCCACGGCGCCAGCCACCGCTCGGACAGTTCCAGGACCGGGACGACGGTGTGCTGCCCGCGTGCCTCGGTCCGGCCCGAGGGGTCGACGTACTCCCAGGACGGGCGGGCGGGCCAGGGCCCGGACGAGTGCAGCCGGACGCGGTCGACCCGGTGCAACGCGCTGCGGTACCAAAGATGTTGGGGCAGTACGTCGAGGACGACCGTCGGCTGGTGCCGGCCCCAGGACGCCAGGTGCCGCTGGACGGCGCCGGACTGCCAGGCCGGGCCCAGACCGTCGGTGATGACGAAGACGAGCGTGCGGCCGCCGGGGTCCACCAGACGCCGGGGTGAGAGGCCACGGTCCCTGCCGGGCAGGTGGATCGACGCCGTGTCGGGCCGGGTGGCGTCGAGATGGAGGAGGCGGTAGTCGCCGAAGCCGCCGTACTGGCGGAACAGGCGGGTGACGTGGTCGGTCGTCTCGCGCCACACGGCCATGCGCGGGGAGACGTCCAGGAACAGTACCGCGTTCCAGCGCGGGCCCGGTCCGGCCCGCATGACCGGGGGCAGTCCTGGGTCGACGGCCAACCGCTCGGCCGTGGCGTGCGGGTCGACCTGCGGTGCCCGCAGGGTGGGCGCGGGCCGGCGCAGCGGCCGCATGGCGCGGCCGAGGGCGGGCGCGGGGGCCTTGGGCGGGCGGACGGCCCTGACCGGCCGGGCGGTCGCCGCGACGCCGTTCACCGGGATGTCGCCCCCGTGCGGGATCAGCGGCAGCAGGTCGGCTTCGCCGAGGCGGAGGTCGCCGACGGCGGATCCCCGGCCGTCCGGTGCTGCCTCGGGCGCTGCCGGATCCTGCGCTGCGGGGGGTAACCCGTGGCCGGTGGAGCGCGGGGGGAACCGGGGCGGCCGGCCGTCCTGCTCGGAGCCGGGCGGGACGGCAGGTGGGTGCTCAGGGGTGTTCGGCGGGGCGGGCGAGACCGGGGAGGCGTCGTGCGGTGCGTGAGCGGTGATGTCCGGGTGGTACGCGGCCAGCCACAGCGCGTCCGCGATCTCCTGTGGGTGCAGCTCACCGACGGGCATGGCAGAGGCGTCCGCGGCGACGGACGCCCCAGGTGGTCCGTCGGCCGCGGCGCGACCGTTGATCTTGGGCGATCGGTCAGACACCCCAGTCCGCTCCGTCTCCGTTCAGCGGGTGCCAAATAGCCTCGAGGATGGCCTGCCACTCGGCGCGGTCTTCCTCACCGTAGGAGTAGGCGCCTGAGGTGACCAGGTGTGCTGCGTTGAGCAGTTGGTCGGATGCCAGCCCGTCGACCTGAGCGCTGCGTGTCATGAACTCCCGGACGAGCCTTTCCTGCACGTCTGCCAACCCGTCGCCGAAGTGCGCCGCGACCAACTCGGCCAGCTCCTGCGGACCGGGGCCCGGTATATCAAGGCGCAGGCATCGGCGCATAAACGCCTCAGGGAACTCACGTTCACCATTGGAGGTCATAATCACGATGGGAAACGACCGAGTCTTGACAATTCCGTCCTGAATCGTCGCCGTTCTGCCCGGATCCGATGTGTAGACGGTGACCTCACCCAGGTGGCGCTTCACCCGAACGAGAGGCTGCACGGCGAACCAGCCGTCCTCGAACAGCGACAGCAGGTCGTTGGGGAGGTCGGCGTCCCCCTTGTCCAGCTCGTCGATCAGCAGCACTCTCGGCAGATGATGGGGCAGCAGAGCGGTGCCCAGCGGACCGAGCTGGATGAAGTCGCCGATGTCCAGCGGGGCCGGCGACGCCCCGCCGTCCCCGCCGTCCACGCCTTCCTGCACCGACGCCCGTTCCTGCGCGGCGAACCAGGCCTGTCCCGCCTGGGCGCGGCCCAGGACGTCGTACTCGAACAGCCCCGAGCCCAGTGTCGTCCGGCTGGTGACCGGCCACTGCAGCACGCGTCCCAGGCCCAGTTCACGGGCGAGACGGAAGGCCAGTGCCGACTTCCCGACGCCCGGACGGCCCGTCACCAGCAGCGGACGGCGCAGCAGGATCGCGGCGTTGACCAGGCGCACCTCCGCGGCCGGCGGACGCCGCGTCGCCGAGGCCGGACCCAGCCGCCGGTCCGCCTCCCCGTCCTCGGGCGGCCGGGACTGGACGGGCCCGCCGTCGAACGACCGCCAGCGCGGACCCGGCGGCCACGCGCGCTCCTCGTACGGGGTGGTGTCCTCGTACGCGACACCGGTTCCGGAGTACAACGGCCGGCCCGGGAGGCGTCCGTTGGCTGCCGATAACCCTGCCTGAGACGATGGACTCATTCGATCCCCCCTATGAACGCGACAGGCGCGCCCGCACCACCGTCCAGCAGTTGCTCGGGATCGTCCCAGACGACGCACAGGTGCTGGGCCGGGTCCCGCGCACTGCCATCAGCACGCGCTGTCGAGTCGCTCTTCCACTGTCGGGTATAGAACGGAAGGCCTGCCAGACCGCCTTCGGCCAGGCCGTCCCTGACCATTCCATGGAACTGCACGGACGTCGCGTCACGGTGGTGTATGAAGACAGGAATGCCCAGATCGATACCCACGCGAACTTCCCCCAGGCCGGCCCCGTTGCCGGTGGCCGGGGGTTCGCTCAGCACCATGGCGACGACATCCTTCTTCGCGCCGATGGCCGCGTCCAGCCGCTCCAGATGGTCGTTCACCGCGCGTCCCGCCTGTTCGCACCAGTGAATGGCGTCCTCGTTGCCGGGCGCGCCCTTCCACCGTGCCCAGCGCAGCCGCCAGACCTGGTAGGCGTCCCGCCGGTGAAGGCGCTCCAGGCTGTGCAGGACGATCTCCGGGTACTTGCTGAACAGGGGGTTGGGATAGGCGAGTGAGGGATCGCGGTCCCACCACTCCACCGGCTCGTTGAGCAACTCGGTGGGCAGGAAGAACTCCAGCACCACCTCCTCCGCCCGCGAGTGCCACAGGGAGGACATACGGGTGAGCAGGCGGGCCACCGCGGCCGGCACCTGCGCCCGGGACACAGCCTGCTGGGCCTCGCCCTCCTTGGCGTGATGCAACTCCGGGGACTCCGCGTACTTCACACGGGCCGACACCCAGTAGCGGCGCCCCTTGCGGGCCTGCCGCCGACCGGCGCCCTGCACCGGCGTGAGGTCCGGAACGAGCTTGATGTAGAGCCTTATCACCGGCCGCGCCGACGCGTCGGGACCGTCGGTCACGGACGGCGAGGAGGAGGCCTCCGGCCCGCCGGTGTCGTCCTCCTCGGGCGCGGAACGCCGGTCCCCGAGCGCCGCACGCACCTCGTTGAGGCCACCCGCGACGTCGACCAGATCCCACAGCTCGGCGAAATGGTCGTTCCAGCCGTGCAACTCGCCCACGTGCGAGGCGAGATCGGTGTGGAGCGCGAGATGTTCCAGCAGCACCATGCCGGGCGACAGCGCCACTCCGGGCATGGCGGCGCGACCGGAGAGATGCAGGAACGCCTGCCAGGCAGTGGTGCAGTACGGGGGCAGCCGCACCCGGCCACCCGTGACCCGCGCGACCGTCGCGTCCAGCTCCGTCAGCCCCACCAGCAGAGCGGCACGCAGCGCCGTCCAGTCCCTGCATTCGTACAGCCGCAGCGCGTGGAACTCCTCCACCAGCGGCGCCAGGCGGTGTTCCAGCGCCGGAGCCACCAGCGAGGTGGCTTCCACCAGCAGCGACAGACCGTCGGCCCGCTGCTCGCACACCCGCACCGCCTCGACGAACTCCTGCTGCGCCGTGGGGAACTCCGCCAGGGACTGACCGCCCAGCAGCTGCGTCAGCTCACGCCGCCACTGATGCCGGCCGCGCGTGTCGGTGAGGGCCGACGACTCGGCCAGGACGCCCACGACCTCGCGCAGGATCCGGCGGTGCTGCTCGGTCTGCACAGCGAGCCCCTGCGGCATCGGTGTCTCCCCCTCCGGACCGCAGCCCTACCTGGCGCCTCGGCCACAACACCCGATCAGGGTAGGGGGATTGAGCCCCCAGCCAAACAGATTCGACGAGATTCGGGGGTAGGAACATGGTCCGGCGCCACCGCTCGCGGCGGGGCGTCCGCGTAGGGTTCTGGGGAGTCGAGGGGGAGCAGGGGGACGACGTGAGCCGACCGTTGCCGACGCCGATCGTCGAGCGGCAGAACGACGAGGAGATGCTGACCATCCTGCGCGCCGGCGAGTCCTCGCACGCGCGCGCGCAGAAACTCGCCGCCCTGCACGTCCTCGTGTCCGTGGTCCTCGCCGCGGGAGCGGTGCTCGCCGTCCTCGTCCCGGACCTCCAGCCGGCGCTCACGGCAGGCGGTTTCCTGTGGGCCCTCGTGTACGCCGCCGCGGCCGGCGCGTGGACGGAGAACGAGTTCCGCAGGGCCGCGCTGTTGCAGGAACTGTTCGACACCCGGCTCTACGGCCTGCCGTGGAACGAGATACTCGCGGGCAACGCACCGTCCGCCGACGAGACGAGCCGACTGGCGCGGCGTTACAAAGGGCCGGCGGAACGTCTGCGGAACTACTACGAGATCCGTGACCTGCCCCGCCCCTTCGACGTGCTCTCCTGCATCCTGCAGAACCTCGCCTGGGGCGCGCGGATCCGCCGACGGTACGCGAACACGGTGCAGGCCGGTGTCGTCCTGTGGATCGTGGCGGGCGTCGTGGTGGGCGTGGCGACCCGGATGACCCTCGCCGAACTGCTCATGAACTGGTTCGTCCCCTCGCTCGGACTCCTGTTGTTCGGTGTCGACATCTACCGTGCGCAGCGTGACACGGCGGCGGTGCGTGAGCACACCCGCCAGGTGGTCCTGCGGGCCATGTGGGAGCACGCCCGCTCGGGGATGCCCGCGGAACGCGTCCCGGAGCTGCTGACGCTGGCCCGTCAGGCCCAGGACGCCCTGTTGCGCACCCGCCTCACCCAGGCCCGCGTGCCCAACCGGTTCTTCAAGAGCTTCCGGGAGCACGACCGCGCCGACTTCGCCGCCGCCATGGACGAGGTCGGCGGATGGCTGACCGCTACCGGCCCGCAGCCCTAGGCTGGAGGAGCAGGTCCAGCCCTGGTTCGACGTGATCGGGACGGTTCAGGGACTGAGGTCGATGACTCTGACGGGCTGCCCCCTCCAGGCCTCGGGGTCGGTGGTGGCCACCACGGCCCCGTTCGGGCGTTCGGCCGTGGGCTCGGCGGCGTGACGCGTGTGGGCGGGGGCCCAGGACGTGTCGCGGGCCACGGCGAGCACGGCCGGAAGATCCAGCTCGAGGACCGTGATGCCGGGCAGCGCGGCGAGATGTTCGGCGGTGCCGGGCCGCACCCGGTCGGCTTCGACCAACGCACACGCCGGGGCATAGAGAAACCAGCCCGCCTCGGCGTGAGCGCGGTGGATCAACCGGGAGGCGAGCAGATTGCCCTTCCCGGCCGCGACCATCGCCGTCTCGTCCAGTACGACGTGCAAAGCCTCGGTCACCTGGCCCCCGCCTCACTCAGCCGCCGGTCCAACTCGGCATCCAGAGCGGCCTGTTCCTTGGCACTCGGGTCGTATCCGTTCCACTCCCGCAGCGCGGCCCGCGCCCACTCCGCGCGTGCGCTGCGCTCCTCGGGGGTGAGCAGCGTCTCGGCAAGGTGGGAAAGATAGCCCCGCAGGGACATGCCTTCGGAGGAAGCTATCCGGGCGAGCCGGTCGCGGGCCTCGGCGGGGATGCGGATGTTGGCGTCGGACACGGAGGCCTCCTCGTACAGGTACCACCAGAGTACGGGTACGGGTACGTACCCGTCCAGCGTGTGCGGCGCAGCCCGGACACGCCTGGTTACGGGCACCGCGTCATCAGCGCACACTCCGCCCAGACCGTCTTGCCCGGCCCGTCCGGACGCGGGTGCCAGTCCCAGCGGGTGGCGAGCGCCGATACGAGAAGCAGGCCACGGCCCGCCTCCTCGGCACTGATGGTGTCCGAGGCATGATCGGCACGATCGTCTACTCGACGGACCCGGAGACACGCGAGAAACTACGGTCGCTCATACACCCGGCATCCGGGGTCGAGGCACTGGCACTCACGTAGTCCTTCTGTATGTGCGGAAGTGGTCATCGAACCAGGCTCGCATTAGGTACCCGCTGAACTGCGGCAGACAGGACCGCCGCTTCCGACGGCACAGGCTCTCCGAGACGCGAGGGTCCGACCCCAGCATTTCCACTGGTGACGGGTCTTGGGGGACGTTGGAAGGAGTGCCCCGGCAGGACTGGAACGTGCATACAGCTCCGGAGGGCCCTGCACTGTTCAGGATTCCCGCAGGTCACGGGTCCCCCCATGGCCTGTTGAGTGATTCCCCGTCCACAGATGGTCCGCGGCACGCCAGACGGTTGAGGGCGACTGCTGTCCCAGGTTGCCTGATGGCTGCAGCGCCCGTTGGGGCAGGTCCTCCAAACGGGCGAGTAGCCCGGCAGCTGTCGCTACAGCGGCTACGGCGTCCACCCGCGACCAGGTGAAGTGTTCGGTGGTACCCGCGTCGTCGTGTGGGGCGCCGCTGAACAGCGCGTAGGCTTCTTGGGTCAAGACCGCCCAACGCTCCGCCTAGATCCGGTCGTTGGCGGGCTTCTTCGACGCCTCCCGGCAGACGGTCCGAGTCTTGCAAGCATCGCGCACCGCATCCAGCGCGGAACGGGCCTTGCCGACGGCCGCTTCGAACTCGCCGACCCCGACCAGCTCGCCACCGGCCGCAGCCCCCTCGCCGACAACCGCCTTGAAGGACGCCGATGAGCCTCAGAAACGTCCCGGTGAAGTCCAACCGCCGTACCTGAGCGCGGAGTCACGTTCGACGCGAGCAGGCAGGTCACTCGGATCAGCAGAACGGGGATCTTCGAGTGGACGCGATGATTCCTGTATACCCAGCACGATCTTTACGCCAGGATGAGATCACGACTCGATCCTCAAGGACGCTGCATGGCATCAATATTGACGCCCCGTCACCAAGGGCGACTTGAACTGACCTGGACGGACAAGGACAAGACTCTCCTGTCCACGGGTGACGGCAGGTATGACTACTCATTCGTCGACTCGTCGGACTACCGCGTCTCCGAGGTCCGGTTGCTCCACGAGGTCAGTCGGTTCGCGGCCGCCACGCCCCAGGAGCGGCCGGCGGAGTTACCGGAGCCGACCGAAGACAATCTCCTCGTCACCGGCGACGCCATGCACGTCCTTGACGCCCTGGCGAAGATCCCGGCCTACGCCGACCGGTATCTCGGCAAGGTGAAGCTGGTCTACATTGATCCGCCGTTCAACACCGGTCAGGCGTTCGCGCACTACGAGGACAGCATCGCGCATTCGATCTGGCTCACCCTGCTCAGAGACCGCATCCGCCAGATCAGGCCACTGCTGGCCGAGGACGGCTCCGTGTGGGTCCATCTGGACCACACGGAGTCCCACCGTTGCCGCGTGGTCCTGGATGAGGAGCTGGGCGAGCACAACTTCGTCGCGGAAGTCGCCTGGCAGAAGGCTGACTCGCCCAAGAACGACACCAAGCGGCTCTCGACGTCGCAGGACACCATCCTCGTATACCGCAAGAGCGAGTCCTGGACCCCCAACCGCATGCCGAGGCTTGCCGTCTCGAACACGTCCCGCTACAAGTCCCGGGACGGAGACCCGATCCTGTGGCGCGACGACAACGCAACGGCAAGCGGCGCTGCTACACACCAGTCGATGGTCTACGCGATCGAGCACCCGGTCACCGGGAAGAAGATGTATCCGCGGGAGGGCCGCCACTGGGCTAAGGCGCAGTCATGGATGCTCGAACAGCTATCCCAATATGCACCGTATGAACTTCGCGACATCGGCGACGAGGTGGAGCGGGCCCGGAGATGCGGAATTACACCGAACGAGGTAAGGCCCGGGGTCCCCGCGATCATGCTGTCCATACCGCTCGATGAGGCTGCCGCGCAGGCCAGGGCGCGGTACGACGCCGGTCACTGGCCGGACCTCGTCATGCTCGGCCTTGGGGAGCAGATCCAGCGTAAGAAGCACCTCGAGGATAAGGGTCGGGTACCGGAAACCTTGTGGCTGGGCAGCGAGGTCGGCGGCAATATGCGCGGGAAGAACGAGGTCAGGGCTCTCTTCCCGGACGAGCACCCGTTCGCCACCCCCAAGCCTGAGCAGCTGATCGCCCGCATTGTTCATATCGGGTCGCTCCCAGGCGACATCGTTTTGGACTGCTTTGGTGGATCCGGCACAACGGCGGCGGTCGCCCACAAGATGGGACGCCGGTGGGTGACCTGTGAGCTGCTCTCCTCCAACGTGAGCCGGTTCCTGCTTCCTCGCCTGACGAAGGTCGTTAACGGAGAGGATCCCGGAGGCGTCACCAGCATCACCGAGCGAATAGCCGCGGTTGCCGGTGACGGTGAAGACGACATGGAGCTACCCGAAGGGGTCTCTCCGGAGGACGCGCAGGAGTTCAACCGGGTGCTCAGCAAAGTGACCAAGGCGAACTCGACCGACCTCGACGAGAAGACCATCAAGGCGTTGAAGGCCGCTACCAAGACCAAGAACGTCACGACCCTGAACTGGCATGGGGGCGGCGGCTTCACGCACCTGCGCGTCGGGGAGTCCATGTTCGAGGAGGTCGCCGGCATCGTCGTGCTCGCCGACTGGGCAACCCAGGGGGCGCTCGCCGAGGCGATGTGCGCTCAACTGTCCGTGTCCTACGAACCTGACGACATCTTCGCCGGCCGCCAGGGCCGCACCCGCTATCTCGTGATCGACGGGATGGTCGGGAAAGGGACCATCGCGTCCGTCCTCGACCGATTGCCTGAGGGCGAGGTCGTCGAGATCTGGGCCACCCAGATCGACAGCGAAGCAACCGAGACACTGAGGGTTGATCGACCCGGCTCCAAGCTCGAACTGATCCCGGACAAAGTCTTGGACAACTACCGCCGCACGTCCGCCTCGAAGGCCCCGTTCGGGGCTGGCCGAACCGTACCGTCACCCCGTACCGCCACGGAGACGAGCGACTCCGCCGCCGCAGGGGCCGAGAGGGAGAGTGCCTGATGGGGGAGCTGAGATTCCAGGCCGATCTCCTCAACGAGGTAGCGCACCGCCTCGACCTGCGTGAGCCCAACCGCAAGGCCATCGAGTCGGTGGTCCTCCGCGCCTCCGATCACTACGACGTCCAGGAGATCAACGGCCCCTTCGAATGCATCGTCGACTCGGCGACCGGTGTCGGGAAGACCTATGTGATGGCCGGACTCATGGAGTACCTGGCAGGCGCCGAGAGTCCGGCACGGAACTTCCTACTGCTGGCACCCGGCCGCACCATCCGTGACAAGTCGGTCCAGAACTTCACGCCCGGCAACCCCAAGTCACTGCGGCCCGTGATGCGCTCGGACCCGTACGTCGTCACCGCCGACAATTTCAACGCGCCGGCCACCAGGGTCGCCATGGACGACGCGAGTGTCATCAAGCTGTACATCTTCACTGTTCAGGCGCTGACCACGTCCACGGGCGAGGGCCGCGCCACCCATGTCCACTCCGAGAACCTAGGCGCCTCGTTCTTCGAACGTCTCGCCCGTCTCGACGACCTGGTGATCCTTGCCGATGAGCACCACTGTTACCGCGGACCGGCGTTCTCCCGGACCCTCACCGACCTCAAGCCGCAACTCGTGGTCGGCCTGACCGCCACACCGGTCAGGGCCGACGAGGACCTGGTCGCATTCAGGTATCCGCTCGCTGCAGCCATCGCGGACGAACTGGTCAAGACCCCGGTGATGGTCGCGCGCCGTGACGACCGCACCGACACGGAGACCAAGCTCCTCGATGGCGTCAACCTTCTGCGGTACAAGGGCGCAGCGGCCGACGCGTACTGCACCGAGCATGACCTACCGCCGGTGAACCCGGTCATGCTGGTCATCGCCGGGACAATTGAAGAGGCGAGGGAGTACCAGGAAGTCCTTGACTCCAGCTCCTTCGATGCCGGCGCCTGGGTCGGCAAGACGTTGCTCGTGCACTCGAAGCTGAAAGGCGACGAGAAGGAGAAGGCCCTCGCTGACCTGCAGGCGGTAGAGGAACCCAACTCGCCCGTGCGAATCATCATCAGCATAGGGATGCTCAAGGAAGGCTGGGACGTCAAGAACGTCTACGTCATCGCATCCATGCGCGCCTCCGTCTCCACGGTGCTGACCGAGCAGACCCTCGGCCGCGGCATGCGGCTCCCCTTCGGGCGCTACACACAGGTGGAGTTCCTCGACACCCTAGAGGTCCTGGCCCACGAGAAGTACGGTGACCTGCTCAAGAAGCGCAGCGTCCTCAACGAGGCGTTCATCGACTACGGCACCTACGCGCACCTACGGCGAGCGGCCGACGGCAGCTTGGAGGTCCGCCAGACGGCAATCCCCGCGCCCGGCCCGGTCATCCCGGCTCCTCGGCCTTCCGAACCGGCTCAGACCGGAGAACCTGCAATCAGCGAAGGGTTCTTGTTGTCGCCAGAGCCGGGCAATCTCAAGTCAGCCCCGGGATCGGCAGCCGCAGCTCCCATCGTCGAGATCGTGGACCAAGAGAGCCGGGCACGCCAGGCGAAGAAGGACGCGCAGTCCGACACGATCATCGAGTACCCGCCGCTGCCGGACCGGGAGCCGATCGTGATCCCCCGGCTCATGTCCGTATCCCAGCCGACAACGGTCAGCCTGAACGACATCGATCCGGAGGACTACGGGCCGTTCCAGCGCCTCGGGCGGGCTCTGGCCACCGAGCACTCCGATGATCTGCGCCGCACCAAGTTGTCCGCGAGCCACAACTGGCAAAAGGCCCAGGTCCGCGCGGAGACAGCCCGAGACTCGATAAAGGCCGCTCTGCCCCTGGACATCCCGCTCTCGGAGACCCGCAAGGAACTCATCCGCCGCGTCATGTCGGCCAAGGACGTGCCGAACCGTAAGAACGAACTCGGGGCCGCAGAGAGGATCGTCGACTGCGTCATCGAGGCCATGGGCGACGAGGTCCAGGAATTACTGTCGGCCTTCGTCGAGGTATGCGGGCAGCGACTCGCCAGGCAGATCAGCAAGACACTCCGGGACTTCAACCCCACCCAGATCACATACACCGACGATGTCGAATGGCTGGCGATCGACAAGACCCGCAAAGCGCAGCGGAAACAGGAAGCTGGACACGCAGACGGCACGTTCGACAAGGCTCTGGCGTTCAACGGATGGCAGAAGAACCTATACAGCCACGCCTGGTTCGACAGCACTCCCGAGTTCCAGGCGGCCGGTCTGATCGACAGCAGCAGCTCTGTCGTCGTCTGGGCGCGCCTGCACAACAACGATGTGCCGATCCAGTGGACCACGGACGGCCGGAACTACAACCCGGACTTCGTCGTCATCGAGGAGATCGACGGGAAACGCGTCGGCTGGCTCGTGGAGACGAAGAGCGACAAGGACATGTCGACTGCGGAGGTCCAGGCCAAACGGCGCGCAGCGAAGAAGTGGGCCAATACAGCCAACTCCTCCCCGCAGGTTCAAGGGGTCATGTGGAAGTACCTCCTCGCCGGTGAGCAGGACATTGAGGACGCGGCTGGGCTGTGGGGGCGACTGAAGGAGTTCTGCGGCTAACCTCAGTCCACCACCCACCCCAGCTCTCATCCCGTCCGCCGTCGACCCACACACCGTGGAGCGGGCGTGGTTCATGGCGTCCAGGTGGAGCGCGCCACTGTACGAACGACCTGGACGCCACGGGCCACGTCTGCTCGGCTCTGCCTGGGTCGATGGTGGACGGGATGGGAGCCCACTACCACCTCATCCGCGCCGGCCTCGTCGACAGGGGAACCCCGCACACGATCCGGGACCACCCCCGGGTCTTCGCCACCCTGACCTGCCCTCGCTCGACCCGGTCCACAACCGGCATGGCAACCGGCCCTGCCGTTGTGGCACCCGCCACGCCGAGGACGCACCCGGGTTGGGGACCCAGCTCGACCCGGACTCCTATGACTACGCGGGCGCCGTGCTGTGGAACAACTACGCCTCCGACCTGTGGCGCTACTTCACGATCTACCTGCGCCGCGAGATCGCCAAGCGTGCGTGTGCATCGCTGTACCCCCACCGGCCTCAGCCACGCTATCGGTGCCGTTGACCAGAGCAGGCCGCGACGGCCGGCGCGTGGTCGCAACTCGAAGCTGCTGCCCGTTCTCAAGGCCCGCAGTTTGGGAAGCTGCGGTCATTTGGGGCTGGTTAGGCCGCTGACCTGGTTGAACGGCCGAGCTGCGGCAGCGTCGGGCCCGGCTGCTTTCACCGTGATTCCCCGCTGTTCCCCGCTCGTTCTGGTGCGCTTGTGGTGCGGCCCGCGTCTCCGGACTGCTTCAGCAGAGGCCCTTGTCTACTTCCTGGTATGAGGTCGTGCTCACACTCACTGCGCTCGTTGGGGTTCGATGTGGTGGCACCGTGCCCGCTGGGTGTAGTTGCCGGGAACGTCAACGCTGACGGAATCCCAGAAGGGCTCGGACTCGCGGAAGTGCCCGCCTGCCGTGTGCCACTGGATTCCGGGGTAGGCGAGGCGCAGAGACCGGAGGGCGGCTGAGGCGAGGCCGCAGCGCTTGTAGCCCTCGTAGGATGTAGGCGCTTCCACCCAGCCGATCTCGCAGAGATCGCAGACCACGTACTCGACCTCGAAAGCCAGGTCGGATCTGAAGTAGGCCGATCGGATCCGCCAGCCTGTCCGCTCGTAGTAGCCGGCGGGCCGGTCGATCCACGGCCTCGGCGGGATGGCGGTCCGGTCGAAGCGGTAGGACTCGGGAGATGCCCATCGGCGGAGCCGGTCGCGCCAAGTCGGCTTGTCAGGCCACTCCCGTACCCAATGCGCGTGCTCAGCGAGCTGTGCCAGGGCGCGGATCGCCGTTTCCTTCTCCGCCATGGAGCTCTCCTCCCGGGCTTCTGACGAGCTACTTCTGTCCGGGTGTCCACTTCATGCCGAGCCGATAGGCTCGCGAGATTACGTCTTGGATGGCAGGGCCATCCTGCGGGGTGAACCATCTCACCTCGCGCCCCACGACGAGCTCCCCCTTTTGGCGCTTGATCAAGGCAATCGCACATGCGTGGCCCTGCGGCGGGCATTCATCGAGGCGCACCTCAAAGCAGTCGCCGCGATCAGAAGTGAGGGTCACTACTGCGTCGAGCCCGCGGAAGTCCCCGGAACCGCGGTAGATGTAGACGAAGAGCAGGAGCTTTGAGAACTCAGCTTGGTGGTCGAGATTGATCACCAGGTTCTCGCCTGCGGTTCGGGTGCCGCTCCGATCGTCCGCGTCTAACGCGACGTAGGGGAAGCGATCCACAGCGCCGAACGCGTTGCCGAGAGCCTGCACCACAGTCTTGCTGCCATCGCTGCATCTGATCATGCAGCCCAGATCGAGATCCACATCCTTAGCTGCGCTCGCCCGCAAGGAGGCCCGCATCCTCCGGAACCAACCACCACTTACTTCCTGGGCTTCCCGCTCCGCCGCTGCCCGAGGTGAGGTCCAGTTCAGGTTGACCCGGATCAGCCCCGAAGTCACCGCGTGCTTGTCCAACGAGACCGTAGGCGAGTCCTTGGTCAGGACCACTGCTCCGGACTGAGTCATCTTCGCAGTCCTTTGCGGGGGAAGGGGATCCACGGGCGTGGCTCGACGACACGGACGTCGTGTGAGAGCCGGAGATGACATCTCATAGCCGCTTGAGCTGGCGAGGCGCAGGTTTGCGTATTTGTGACCAACTTGTCGCCACTGTGTGGCAAGGCCCGTCATGTTGCCAGTAGGCAGAGAGCCAGACGGCATTCGTGCTCTATACGACGGCCAGCCCGGCGCGGCTGCGAGCACCTCGCGCTCTCAGCTTGGGGGCTTTGGAGCGGGTCCCGTTTCTGAGCTGCGACGGAGTGGTCCGGAGCCTGGCTGTGCTGGTCGCTCATACCCCAGTGTTCCCCGTAGTTCCCCGCACGATCTGGCACGTGTCTGGCAAGGGCACCGCTGTCTGGGCTGTCCGCGCTGGGCGTCCTCGCACAGCTCACGCCTGGGCAAGCTCCGCTACGTCGTCGAGCAGGCCTTCGCCCTGCTCCACCAGTTCAAACGCCTTGCCATCCGATGGGACGGCGCCTCGAACTCCACAACGCCTTCGTCTCGTTGGCCTGCAGCCTGATCTGCTGGAGGCGCCTCAAGAAGGCCCACTCGTGATCCTGTTACGAACTCGTAGATCTCACCGCGCAGTCAGGCGGTGATCCCTTCGCGTGCACCCATGACCTGACCGATCCTCTCCCCAAAAACATCGAAGGGATCGACATCGAGAGGGGTCGGGAGATCATCACTCAGCGTGGCCATCCGCTGCAGCCCGGCCGGGGGTCGGGCCGCGCGCGGGGAGCGGAGCGAGCCGCCTTGAACCAGTAGAGAAGGTTGTAACTCATGCGTGCGCGTGGGGTTTGTCTGGATCTGGTTGGCACCTGACACGTCGATCCCCGGTTGGTGCTGCTTGCCTCAGAGGTGAGAGCACATCTTGCCGTGTACCCACCCAGGGGCAGGCGTTCTGAGGCGGGGAACATGGAGGCCCGGCCTCAAATGGAGGCCGGGCCCAATGTGCGTCTCACTCAATGCAGCTGGTGAATGCTGTCCCTCATCTATGAGGCAGTTGCGGATCCGCTTGATCCCGGTGACTCTTCCTCAGCCGGGGCGCCGCGTCCGATGGTTATGGACCAGCGGACGGCCGCAGGGGCTGTGACGGATACGGTGCCGCTACGGTCCACACCGCTGACGGCTACCTGGTTGTAGGTGGTGCTGACTTGGCCTGCGACGCACTCCAGGGGGAAGGAGACGTGGACGGATGGCAGCGCCACCTTGATCTTCCCCTGGCCCTGGCAGCGCACCGCGACGATGAGGGCGTCGCCTTTTCTGCCCTTGCTGAACTCGAGGCTGGCGTTGCCGTTGGTCGCGCTCTGACGGCCGGCGAGTGTTTCGCCATCGTCGAGTTCAGGGGGCTGTTGGACAGAGGGCTGTGTTGTGCTGGGGGATGCGGTTGCCGTAGCAGGGGTTGGTTCGGACGAGTGCGTGGGGGGCGCGGACCGTTTGGCGCCCGCGGTGTCGGATGTGCATGCCGTGACGGGCGCGAGCATCGCGATACAGGCAATGCTCAGGCCTGCAAGAGTCCGATGGGACATGTCACCCCTCCCAGATTGCCCAGCCGATGCGGTGCGGCGTGTAGATGGTGACGTTCTTCTTTGCGCCCTTGGTGCAGTTGAGGTGCGTGTACTGGCTGTAGCCGTAGCTCTTGAGGCGGTACACGCCGTAGCGGGCGTAGGTCGTCTTGCGGGACGGGGTGTCTACGCTGATGGTGTTGCCGATCTTGGCGGTGAGTGATGCGGAGACGTTGACGCCGAACTTGCCTTCGATCTTGACAACTGCCGCGTTGCCTTCCACCTTGAGTTCACCGCTGACGGCTATGCCGACGGTGCCCGACACTTCAGAGACGAACGTCGACTTCGCGGTTCGAGATGTGCCGTTGTAGTTCGCCTGCTCGGCGCCAACGCCTTTGTGGTAGTCCTTGTCCTTGCTCGTGGGGTAGTAGTACCAGCCGTCCGAGCAGGTACTAGCGTCCGGCTTGTCACTCGGCTTGGACGTTGGCGCGTTGAGGTCGTCATCCGATGAGGTGCTGTCGGACGGTGCAGGTGCGGCCGTTTCGGGGGCGCCCTCGACGAGGTCCGTCTCCTCCGGTTGGGAGGGGGGAGCGGTCCCCACAACAGGGGTGTCCGTCGGGGCAGAAGTGGGGTCGGCCGCGAAGGCAGGGCTGGCAGCCGCCAACGCGGCCACGGCGAGCACTGGAATCAGGATCTTAGGCGTGCGCATGACATTCTCCTTGGTCAGGGGAGTACCGCACAGTGAAATCAATTCCCCCGGCGGCTGTCGAGATCATGTCAGGACGCGAAGGTGGAGGCCTAGCTTCCGGGCGTTTTCTG
The DNA here is from genome assembly GCF_040296605.1 of Streptomyces sp. NPDC002088. Taxonomy (NCBI): domain Bacteria; kingdom Bacillati; phylum Actinomycetota; class Actinomycetes; order Kitasatosporales; family Streptomycetaceae; genus Streptomyces; species Streptomyces sp. NPDC002088. The sequence goes on from NZ_JBEOXO010000022.1 coordinate 43,803, forward strand.
AGCAAGACGTGAGGTAGGGATTGCAGGTCGACTGGCGGCGCTTTCGTTACTTGGTCAACAGGCTTAGCTCGCCGACTCCAATTCGGGACTTGCGGCAGGTAGAGCTTTTCCGGGCGTAGGGCGGAGTGTGAGCATCGACGATCTTCGATACCGGTGTTTAGTGGCGGCCGCGGGGCAAGCCTTGAAGTCGTGCGCACAAGCTGGAGGTTCGGCTCCTTCGTGGTCCGCGAGAGTGGGAGGAAGCAGGAGGGGCGGACTGTCCAAGCGACGCGGATGCTGGACCGGGTGACCTTCACTGCGCAGGGTGCTGCGCCTAGGAGCCCTGAACGAGTGATGACGCGGCGCTCGTGGAACCAATCCCATGGCTCGTCGCGGGCATCGGCGTCCAACATGGCCTCATGAAGGGTGCCCCGGCAGGATTCGAACCTGCGCACACGGCTTCGGAGGCCGTTGCCGCGCGGCGGACAGTCACTCTGGGCCCAGCAGTTGGTACTCAGCTGATCTGCGGGCATGCGGTGGGGCTACGAACCGCTCGTTCGTAGCCCCACGTGTACGTCAGTGTCCGGCCGCGAAGTCCACAAAGGCGGCCCACTCCGGGCGTCGGAAGGTGAGTTGGGCGCGCGTGGGGGCCTTGGAGTCGCGGACGTGGATGGTGTCGGCGGTGACGGCGGCTTCAAGGCACTCGCCGCCCTCGTTGCCGCTGTAGCTGCTCTTGAACCAGGCAAGTCGCGCGGGTTCCGCAGTGCTCATTGTGCCCCCAGCAAGTCCTCGATCAGGGCGAGGGACTCCCGCATGGTGAGAGCCTGGGCCCTGATGCTGCCGTACCGTGCGGCCAGGATACGTACTTCTTCAGGGTCCGTGATCAGTCGGCTGGAGTTCTGCGCCTCGGTGTATCCCAGCTGGGCTTTCCCCTTCGGCGTGAGGAGCACGAACGAACCGCCCATCCCCGCATGCTCATTGCGGTCCGTCGGCATCACCTGGAGCTCCACGTTCCGCATGCGTCCGAGCTTGAGCAGGTGTTCCAGCTGTTCCCTGTGGATCTCCCGCCCGCCAAGGGGGCGCCGCAACACCACCTCCTCAATGACGGCGGTAACCATGGGCGGAGGCCAACTGGGCAGGATCACCTGACGAGCCATCCGAGAGGTCACCCGCTGCTCGATGGTCTCCTCGTCCAGCAACGGCTTACGCATCTCGTACAGCGCTCGGGTCCGCCGCTCCGTCTGCAAAAGACCTGGGACGTCGTGGTTGTTGTAGAAGTTGATCTCGACCGCTTCGCGCTCCAAGCGCGCATAATCCTTGAACCAAGCTGGGTGTCTCACCCTCGCCCTCGCCTTGGCCTGCTCCACATCCTCGATCGTGGCCTTCAACAACCCGTCGGCGTTGAGCAGTTCATCAGCCGACTCCAGGAACTCCCGTTGCGGCGTCCGCCTCCCCCGCTCAAGCGACGAAATCAGGTCCTCGCTGTATCCGAGCTGGTCGCCCATCTCCCTCTGAGTGAGCCCCGCCCGCTCCCGAAGTACCCTGACCTGCTTGCCGATTGCTCGGTTCAGGTCGCTGGCCTGCTCGCCCTCGTCGTGCGTGTCCTGCTGTTCCGTCACCGTCACTTCAACACCCACCTTGCCGAACAACACGCCCCCACCAGGTCACGGCCGACACCCCGTACAGGACACCGTCCCTACCGGTACACACACCCTGCGTACCGAAGGATTCCCTGGTCAGGGTAGAGCGGGGCGGCCACGCTCAGTGACATGAAGTCAGAAATTTCCACCCACCACTTCGCCCAACTCCTCAGCGCCACGCCTCGCGGCGCCCGCCTTGCTCGGTTCCTGGCTGTGCAGCAACTCGACGAATGGGGCTGGCCGCCGACCTGCACGGTGAGCGATTCCGCGGCGCTGGTCGTCGCCGAGTTGGCGGCGAATGCTGTCGCGCACGGGCGCGTGAAGGGGCGCGGGTTCCGGCTCATGCTCACTGTCGAGGCGTCGGACACGCTCCGTATCGAAGTTGCCGACTCACGAGGCGACCGCTTGGCCCTGGCCCGTCGTGCTGCGAGTACCACCGACGAGACGGGGCGCGGGCTGCTGCTCGTAGACGCCCTGGCCGCCCGGTGGGGCAGTGATCCATGGCCGCCGTCCGGCAAGGTCGTGTGGGCGGAGATCGGTCTTCCTCACCCTGTGCTCGCTGCTTCCGCGTCCGCCGCTCAGCCCTCAATCGGGGCCGTTCCGGCACCGGAGACGGAGGCGGAGGCGGAAGCGGCACGCTGATTGTGGAAGGCGGCGATCGTGATCGACAGGGTCGACGACGGGCTTCTCACGTGCACGGAGACCTGCTCCTACTTGGAGAAGGCAGACGAGTCGGGCTATACGCCGGGTTCTGTCGCCCGGTCGCCTCGCGGCGGCCGGGGAGACGGCCATCCATCTAGGGCCAGCGTTGCCGCCGGCCTCGTGCGGTCTACCCGCGGACTCGGGCGGGCAGCCCTCGAACGTCCGCGCAGAAACACCGGGGTGTTTCCTTTTGACCTTGCTCCGGGTGGGGTTTACCTAGCTGCCCAGGTCGCCCTGGGCACTGGTGGTCTCTTACACCACCGTTTCACCCTTACCGAGAGCCGGAGCTCTCGGCGGTTTGTTTTCTGTGGCACTGTCCCGCGGGTCACCCCGGGTGGCCGTTAGCCATCACCCTGCCCTGTGGAGCCCGGACGTTCCTCGGGAAGTGCCTTAGGGGCACTCCACGCGGCCGTCCGCCCGGCTCGTCTGCCGTGTGGACCATGTTACCGGGCGCGAGCCTCGTCTCGGTCCGGCCAGGTGTCCGGCCCGCGGCGCAGCCGCCGCTGTCGGGTGCTGCCTCCCCCGGGTCGGCGCAGCACCGGGCCGGAGTCCGAGTCCTTCTTCGGTCCGGCCGCCGTCGCCAGTACTGAGCCCGCCAGGATCAGGAGAAAGGCGGACACGATGCCTGCCGTGAGGCGTTCGTCCAGGAAGAGCGCCCCGACCGCCACCGCGACCGCCGGGTTGACGTACGTGATGACCGTCGAGCGGGTCGGGGCGGGCCGCTGCGGCCGAGCCCCGGCCGTGTCCACATCGCCTGCTCGGCCATCGCCCCGCACCCCCTTGTCCATGAGCCCTGAGGGGTGCAACGCCCTCAGGGCTCGTTTTCAGTCCGGGGTGCAGGGGCCTGCTCAGAGGAAGTCGGACGTGTCCAGGTCGAAGGCGAAGGGTTCGGGGAGGGTGAGCGACTTGCCGAAGGGGAGGGTGCAGCGCTGGCGGTAGTCGTCCTGCCTCGGGTCCCTGAGGAGCGTCACCTCGGAGGTGTCCCGGTCCACGAGCAGGTAGAGCGGGATGCCGGCGCGGGCATAGCAGCGGCGCTTGACCTCACGGTCGGCCTTGGGCTTGGTGGAGGTAACCTCCAGCACCATGGCGACGCCCTGGCAAGGCATCCAGGGGTCGGCCCCCCGGTAGAGCCGCAGCACCTTGGGAGCGAACGTGCCGTCCGGGATCACGTGGTCCTTCGGGCACGCCTCCGCTTTGCCCAGCTTCAGCCCCTTGTTCCCGGAGAACTGCATCTCCGTCCGGGACCGTCTGATCACCTGGCTCACGATCAGGCCGATGTAGTCCTCGTGATCCCCGTCCGGCGGCGGCGTCACTACGATCTCCCCCTCGACAAGCTCCGCCCGGAAACCCTCCGGGGTGTCCAGGGCGAGAAAGCCGTCCAGCAGGACCTCTTCCTGCGTGAGCGGCTCATGGGCCATGGCAGTCATGTCACGCCCCTCCTTCGGTCGCTCGCCAGACTGGGGCATCGGTGGATCACCTGTCCGTGGATCGGGAGCCGTTACCTCGATCGTGGCACACGATCCCTCACGCGGGCGCGAAGCGCACTTTCGCCGTGGCCGGATCGGCCTGGGTGAGGCGGACCCGTAGCCGTTCGCCCAAGGGGAGGCGGTCGCCTTCGATCCGGCCGATCACTGCAGGGGACTCCAACTGGACGGTTCCAAGGGTCGGTTGATGTTCCTCGACGTCCACCACGCAGCCGTCGAAGAGGTCGCCGACGCGGTCCTTGAGCAGTGCGGCCTCGACGATGTCGACGCAGGCGCGCTCCACCGCGCCCGCGCGCCGGCTGCCGTCCCGCATCTCCGTCGGCAGCGCGTCGAGGGCGGCGAGCACCCAGCCGGGCGGGGCCTGGTCGGCGGCGGCCGCGAGGCAGAGCTCCGAGGCGTAGCGGTCTGCGAGGCGGCGCAGTGGGGCCGTGCAGTGGGCGTAGGGCGCTGCGACCGCCGCATGGGTGGTGATGTCCGGGAGCTTGCCGTCCCGGAAGACCGTGTAGCCCGCGCCGCGCAGCAGGGTCGTGCACTCCTGGAGGAAGGCCGCGTGGTGCGGCTGGTGCGGGTCGAGGGAGCGGATGAGCGCCGCGTACGAGACATGGTGCGGCCAGTCGATGTGCAGGGCGTGCGCGGTGCGGCGCAGGCGGCCGACGGCGCCGTCCGGGGCGGCGGGCAGGGTGCGCAGTACGCCGGTGCCGTACGACAGCATCAGGTCGGCCGCGGTCATGCCGGTGAGCAGGGAGATCTGGGCGTTCCAGGAGTCGGCGGGCAGCGGGGCGCGGTAGGTCGGCTCGTAGGTGTGGTCGTGCTCGACGATCTCCTGCTCGGGCACGTTGAGTGAGATGCCGCCGCGCTCGACCTCCAGCTGTTCGCGCAGTTGCCCGACGGTCTTCAGGAGGGCGAGGGGCTCCTCGGCGGTGCCGTCGTCGATCTGCTTCTGCACGCCCTCGTAGTCGAGTTTGGCCCGGCTGCGTACGAGGGCCCGGCGGACGTCGGCGGCCAGCGTACGGCCGTCCGCGTCGAGGTCGATCGTCCACAGGGCGGCCGGGCGCACCTGGTCGGGGAGGAGGCTCGCGGCGCCCTCGCTGAGCGGGAGCGGGTGCAGCGGGACCCGCTCGTCCGGGAAGTAGAGGGTGTTCACCCGCCGGTGGGCCTCGGCGTCCAGCGCTCCGCCGGGTGCGACGAAGGCGGCGACGTCGGCGATGGCGTACCGGACGCGGTAGCCGGTGCCCTGCCGGGACAGGTGCAGGGCCTGGTCGAGGTCGGTGGAGGCGGGCGGGTCGATGGTGAAGAAGGGGATGTCGGTGGCGTCGAACTCCGGCAGCGCGGGGGACGCCGCCGCTCGGTCCGCCTCGGCCAGGACCGCGGGCGGGAAGCTCTCGGGCACGCCGAGTTCGGCACGCAGCGCGGCGAGGGCGGCCCGCAGCGGGGCTTCGGGGGCGCCGGTCACGCGGATGTGGCGGCGGGGCATGTGTCGAGCGTAGGGCGGGGGTGGCATGGCGGCACGCCGTACGCTGGCTCGGAGCTCTAGAGAAGGAGACCCCCGTGCTTGTCCTGCTGCCGCCTTCCGAAGGCAAGGCATCTTCCGGCCGCGGCGCCCCGCTGAAGCCGGAGTCGCTGTCGCTGCCGGGGCTCAGCGCTGCCCGCGAGGCCGTGCTCGACGAGCTGGTCGAGCTGTGTGCGGGCGACGAGGAGAAGGCGCGCGAGGTACTCGGACTGAGCGAGGGCCTGCGGGGCGAGGTCGCGAAGAACGTGGAGTTGCGGACGGCGGGCGCGCGCCCGGCCGGGGAGATCTACACGGGTGTCCTCTACGACGCCCTCGACCTGGCCTCCCTCGACGCGGCCGCGAAGAAGCGCGCCGCGCGCTCGCTGCTGGTCTTCTCGGGGCTGTGGGGTGCGGTCCGGGTGACGGACCGGATCCCCTCGTACCGCTGCTCCATGGGCGTGAAGCTGCCGGGGCTCGGGGCGCTGGGCGCGCACTGGCGTACGCCGATGGCGTCGGCGTTGCCCGAGGCGGCCGGGGACGGGCTGGTGCTGGACCTGCGCTCGTCGGCGTACACGGCCGCGTGGAAGCCGAAGGGTGAGGTCGCCGGGCGGACGGCGACCGTGCGCGTGCTGCACTCCCAGGTCGTGGACGGGGTGGAGAAGCGGTCGGTGGTCAGCCACTTCAACAAGGCGACCAAGGGGCGGATCGTGCGCGGCCTGCTGACGGCGGGGATCGCGCCGAAGGACCCGGCCGAGCTGGTGGAGGCACTGCGGGACCTCGGGTACGTGGTGGAGGCGGAGGCGCCCGCGAAGGCGGGGAAGCCGTGGGCGCTGGACGTGGTGGTGACGGAGATCCACTGAGGTTCCTTCCGTAGGCACCTTCTGTAGGCGCCCTCCACAGACGCGTTGCGGCATGTGCAACGCCCTTTGCGCATGCTGCATCACGCGGGCAGGATGAGGCCATGACCTCACCGCTGCCCTCCTCTTCGGCTGCCTCGGAATCGGTATCGGTATCGGTATCGGTATCGGTTCTGGATCTCGCGCCCGTCATGCCGGTCGTCGTCCTCCATGACGCCGCCGATGCCGTACCTCTGGCCCGGGCCCTGGTCGCGGGCGGGCTGCCCGCGATCGAGGTGACGCTGCGGACGCCCGCCGCCCTCGACACGATCCGGGCCATCGCCGACGCGGTGCCGGACGCGGTGGTCGGCGCGGGCACGGTGATCACGCCGGAGCACGTGACGGCGTGCGCGGCGGCCGGGGCGCGTTTTCTGGTGAGCCCGGGCTGGACGGACGTACTGCTGTCGGCGATGCGGGCGTCCGGGGTGCCCTTCCTGCCGGGAGTGTCGACCACGTCGGAGGTCGTGGCGCTGCTGGAGCGCGGGGTGCGGGAGATGAAGTTCTTCCCGGCGCAGGCAGCGGGGGGCACCGCCTATCTGAAGTCGCTGGCCGGGCCGCTGCCCCAGGCGCGGTTCTGCCCGACCGGCGGGATCGGACCGGCGTCCGCCCCGGAGTACCTGACGCTGCCCAACGTCGGCTGCGTGGGCGGGAGTTGGATGGTCCCGGCGGACGCGCTGGCGGCGCGGGACTGGGACCGGGTCGAACGGCTGGCCCGCGAGGCGGCGGCCCTCAGCGCAGGTGGGACGTGTCGTTGAACAGCCGCACGCTGGCGTTGCCGTCCGCGTAGTACGCCACCGCCGACAGGGAGGCGGCCGACAGTTCCATGCGGAACAGGGACTCCGGCGGGGCGCCCAGGGCGAGCCGTACGAACGTCTTGACCGGGGTCACGTGGGTGACCAGCAGCACCGTGCGGCCCGCGTACGCCGCGACCAGCTTGTCGCGGGTGGCGGCGATGCGGGTGGCGGTCGCCGCGAAGCTCTCGCCACCACCGGTCGGTTCGGCCTCCGGGTCGGCGAGCCAGGCGTTCAGGTCGTCCGGGTAACGCTCACTGACCTCGCCGAAGGTAAGGCCCTCCCAGGCGCCGAAGTCTGTCTCGCGCAGCCCGTCGTCGATGGTGACGTCGAGGCCGAGACGGGCGGCGACGGCCCCGGCGGTCTCGCGGGTGCGGGCGAGGGGGGAGGCGACGATCGCCTGGATCGTGCCACGCCGGGCCAGCGCCGCCGCGACCCGCTCGGCCTGCTCCCGCCCGACGTCGGAGAGGGACGGATCGGTACCGCCGCTGCCGGAGAACCGCTTCTGGGGAGTCAGCGGGGTCTCCCCGTGCCGGAGCAGTACGAAGGTCGCCGGCGCGCCCATATCGGCGGGAGCCCAGCCGGGCGAGGTCGCGGGCGTGGGCGAGGTCGCGGGCGCGGGCGAGGTTGCGGGCGCGGCCACGCTGCGGGCGGCACGTACGTCGGCGTCGGCCTTCGCCGCACGGACGTCGGCGTCGGCCTTCTTCGTGGTGCGGGCGCGCGCGTCGGCCTTCGCGGCCCGCGCATCGGCGTCAGCCTCGACGGCTCCGCCGCCCGCACTGTCGGCGGCCGAGGGACCGGCGGAGGGAGTGCGGCCCGCCAGCGCCGCCCGCGCCTTCGCCGCGCCCGCGGCGGCGTCTCCGGGCGGGCCCTCGGGCTCGGGTGCCGCAGACCTCGACGCGCGGGTGTCCAGCTCCGCCGTGGACGCGGACGCGGACCACTGCTCGCCCCGCTTGCCCGCGTCCATCGCCTCGTTCGCCAACCGGTCGGCGTGCTTGTTCTGCTCGCGTGGGATCCACTCGTAGGTGACCTGTCCCGGCGGGAACACCTGCGCCGCCACCGCCGCGAGCGGCTTCATGTCGGGGTGCTTGATCTTCCAGCGGCCCGACATCTGCTCGACGACGAGCTTGGAGTCCATGCGGACATGGACCTTGGCGGACGGGTCCAGGTCGTGGGCGGCGCGCAGGCCGGCCAGCAGGCCCCGGTACTCGGCCACGTTGTTCGTGGCGACGCCGATGTACTCGGCCCGCTCGGCGAGGGTCTCCCCCGTCGCCGCGTCGATCACCACGGAACCGTAGCCCGCAGGTCCCGGGTTGCCCCGGGAACCGCCGTCGGCCTCGACGATGAACTCCCGCACGCCCAAAGCCCCTTTACCCTTACAGCCCCTCTATCCCTTGGCCCCTTACAGGCCGGAGTCCGACGTGCGTACCAGGATGCGGCCGCAGTTCTCGCAGCGGACGACCGTGTCGGGCGCCGCCGCGCGGACCTCGTTGAAGTCGGTGATCGACAGCTCCTGGCGGCAGCCCTGGCAGGTGCGCTGGTACAGCTTGGCCGCACCGATGCCGCCCTGCTGCTGGCGCAGCTTGTCGTAGAGCTTCAGCAGGTCGGCGGGGACGGTACCGGCGATGACCGCGCGTTCCTTGGTGACCGACGCCGCCTCGCCGTCGATCTCCCCGAAGGCCGCGTCCCGGCGCGCGGTGGCGTCGTCGATCTTCGACTGGACGGAGCCGACCCGCTCGGTCAGTTCGCCCACCCGCTCCTGAGCGGACTCACGGCGCTCCATGACCTCCAGCACCACGTCCTCGAGGTCGCCCTGCCGCTTGGCGAGGGAGACGATCTCCTTCTGGAGGTTCTCCAGGTCCTTGGGGGAGGTGACGGCGCCCGAGTCGAGGCGCTGCTGGTCGCGGACGGCGCGCTGGCGGACCTGGTCCACGTCCTGCTCCGCCTTGGTCTGCTCGCGGCCGCAGTCGCTCTCCTCGGTCTGCGCGGCCACCAGGAGGTCGCGCAGCTGCGTGAGGTCCTTGGTCAGCGAGTCGATCTCGGCGTGCTCGGGCAGCGACCTCCGCTTGTGCGCGAGCTGCTGGAGGCGGACGTCGAGGGCCTGGACGTCGAGGAGTCGGATCTGGTCGGCGGGCGCGGCGTTCAGTTGGGGGCTCCCAGTGGGTCAGAAGTGGTGGCGGACGCCGCGTGGGCGGTCCAGGGGTCGGTGACCGTCTTCGAGACGTGGACGCGCAGGTCCCATCCGTTCCGGTCGGAGATCTCGTCGAGCTGCGCGGCGGCCAGCTCGCACCAGGGCCACTCGGTGGCCCAGTGCGCAGCGTCGAGCAGCGCGAGAGGACTGTGGGCGCCGGCCGCCATGAACTCTGACGCCGGGTGGTGGCGCAGGTCCGCGGTGAGGAAGGCGTCGACGCCGGCCGCGCGTACGTGGTCGAAGAGGCTGTCGCCGGAACCGCCGCTCACGGCGACCGTACGGACGACTCGCTCGGCGTCACCGGCGACGCGGATGCCCTGCGCGGTGGCGGGCAGCCGCTCGGCGGCACGGGCGGCGAACTCGCGGACGGTCAGCGGGTGGTCCAGCTCGCATACGCGACCCAGGCCTCGACGGCCCTCGGGGTCGGTGGGGTCCGGCACGAGCGGACCTACGACACGCAGGTCCAGCGCTCCGGCGAGCGCGTCGCTGACTCCCGGGTCGGCCGTGTCGGCGTTGGTGTGGGCCACGTGCAGCGCGATGTCGTTCTTGATGAGGGTGTGCACCACGCGGCCCTTGAAGGTGGAGGCCGCGACCGTCGTCGTACCGCGCAGGTAGAGCGGGTGGTGGGTGACCAGCAGGCCGGCGCCCAGCTTCACCGCCTCGTCGACGATCTCCTGGACCGGGTCGACGGCGAACAGGACCCGGGAGACCTCCTGGTCGGGGTCGCCCACGACAGTGCCGACCGCGTCCCAGGACTCGGCCCGCGCGGCAGGCCACAGGTTCTCCAGCGCGGCGATGACTTCAGACAGACGGGGCACGGGAGCAAGGCTACCTGGCCGTTCTGCCCGGTTGTACCGGCTGCGCCCGCACCGGCCGGGACCACCATCGCTCAGCACACGGGACGACTACCGCTCAGCACATCGGTCCCGGTCCGCTCAGGAGAATCGCTTCTGCGCCATCCTTATGTGTGAAGTGGCCGCTCGACGGTCCCACGTCCGTGCGTACGAAAACTAGCTTCGTTGCCGGAGGTGACCGAACGATGACGGCCTGTGCGATCGAACCTTCGGCAGCCAACGAGGATGACGGTGCGCCACGGGCGGGCTGCACGATCACGGCGGACGGCTCCTACGCCGCACGTCTCGCGCGGGATGGCGACTCCTGGTTCCCGGAGCGCTGGACGCTGGACGGCCCGGAGCCGTACGCCGTGCCGCTGCCAGGCCACCAGCCGGAGGAGCCCGGCACCGAGGTACAGCCGATGGGGGACGGACGGGTCCTCATCCGCCGGCTGGTGGACGGACGGCACACCTTCTCCCTCCTCTACCCCACCGGTCCCGGCACCGGTGAGCTGCTCCTGGGCGCGGTCGAGTGCCCGACCGAGGACACCCGGCTGCGGCTGCTGCCTCCGGCTCCGGGCGGCGGGCGGGCGTACGCCCTCGCCGTGGGCCGGCGCTCCACGGCCGTGTGGCTGGTGGCGGGCGGCGCCTTCGGACCGGAGCACCTCGCCGAGCTCCCCGGGCGCTGCTCGGGCGGGGTGTGGCTGGACCGTACGGGGCGGATGCTGGCCCTGGACCGGGAGGCGGGCGGCCGGACCAAGGCGGTCGTGGTGGACCTGGGGCGCGGTGGCGAGGTGTCGCCGCTGCTCCAGATCGCGGCCCACAGCGACGACCGGGTGCTGCTCGCCGACCCGGACAGCGGGCTGCTGCTGATCCGCTCGGACGCGCCCTCTCCGGGCGAGGGCCGGCTCGGCTGGGGGGTCCTGGGGAGCACACTGCCGGTGCGCTTCCCGGAGTGCCTGCGGGTGCCGGAGTGCGCCGTGACGCCGTTCGCGATCCAGCCGGGGCAGGCGCTGATGCCGGAGAGCTGCGCGGTGGCGCTGCGCTTCGACGGGCCGCTCGGCAGCTGGGTCGGTGTGTGGCGGCCCGACGAGCGGCACGTGCACCATCTTCCGGCGCCCGAGGGGTGGCTGGCCGGCGCCGGGCTGTGGACACCGGCGGGTGTGCTGCGGCTGCCGTATGCCACGGAGGCGGTGCCGTGCGGGGTGGCGGGGGTGGGGCTGCCTCCGGCTGAGGCGGGGGTGCCGCCGGCGCCGACGGGGGTGCGGTCGGAGTCGACGGGGGTGCGGTCGGAGTCGGAAAAACCCGCGGAACCGGAACCTCCGGGGCCGGTCGTGCCGCGCCCTGTGCCCCTGCGGGAAGCGCCGCTGGGACGTCTTGTAACGAAGTAGTGCCGGTTGGCGTGGCCGCCTGGATTCGGCCCGAGGCGGGTTGGTTAGACTCGCCCGGCGGTAAGAAGGATCATGTTGACGGGGTGAAGTTTTCCGATGAGCGACGCAAGCACGACGCAGCCGCTGTCCTCCGACACCTGGGAGGACTCCGGCCACGGCAGGCACCGCGGTCCGGTCTCGGCGCAGGACGGCGAGACGGCCCCTCACGGCCGCCACCGCAGGCCGGCCGAGGAAACCGAAGCGGCTGCCTGACGGTACGCCGGAAGGGGCCCGCACGTCAGCCGGCGTGCGGGCCCCTTCCGCTTCTCCGCTTCTCGGCCCCTCTGCTTCTCTGCCTTCTCTGCCTTCTCTGCTTCTCTACCGGCGCCTCAGCCCCAGCACCTCCGCCGCCGCGAACGTCTCCCCCTTCGGACGGTCCGCGTAGTGCGGGGTGAGCAGGGCGTCGAGCTCGTCGTACGTGAAGGTGTCCTGCTTGCTGTCGAACTTGGCCTGGACGCGGGGCCGTTCCACGATCGCCACCATGCCGCCGTGGACGACGAGCATCTGCCCGTTGATCCGCTCGGCGGCCGGCGAGGCCAGGTAACCGACGAGCGGGGCGACGTGCTCGGGGGCGAGCGGGTCGAGGCCCTCGGCTGGGGGCTCGAACCCGGCTCCGGCGAAGACGTCCTCGGTCATCCGGGTGCGGGCGCGCGGGCAGATCGCGTTCGCCGTCACGCCGTACTTGGCCAGGGCGAGGGCCGTGGAGGTGGTCAGGCCGACGATTCCGCCCTTCGCCGCCGCGTAGTTGGGCTGTCCCGCCGAGCCGGCCAGGAACGCCTCCGACGAGGTGTTCACGATCCGCCCGTACACCGGCCCGCCCGCCGCCTTCGACTGCTCCCGCCAGTGCGCGGCCGCGAAGTGGGTCATGTTGAAGTGACCCTTGAGGTGGACCCGTATCACGGAGTCCCACTCCGCCTCGGACATCGAGAAGACCATCCGGTCCCGCAGGATGCCCGCGTTGTTGACCAGGATGTCCAGTTTCCCGAACTCCCTGACCGCCGACTCCACCAGCGCACGGGCCTGTTCGAAGTCGGCGACGTCCCCGGTGTGGGCGAGGGCGCGTCCCCCCGCCGCCCGGATCTCCGCGGCGACGTCCTCGGCGGGGCCGGCGGAGGCCGTACCGGAGCCGTCCCGTCCCGGCTGCCCGTAGTCGTTGACGACGACGGCCGCGCCGAGGCGGGCGAGCTCCAGCGCCTCGACCCGGCCCAGTCCGCGGCCCGCGCCGGTGACGACCGCGGACCGCCCCTCGAGTGGCAGTGACATCAAGTCCCCTTCATCACAAGTGGGTTCAGAGTCCCCTTCACTACAGGTGGGTTCAGATCTCGATGCACGTGCGCAGGGCCGTCCCCGTGCGCATCTGGTCCAGGGCCTCGTTGATCTCGGCCAGCGGCACCCGGTGGGTGATCAGGCCCGCGAGGTCGATGCGGCCGGCCCGCCACAGGGCGATGGTGCGCTCGTAGGAGCGCATGACGTCTCCGCCGCCGTACATCGAGGGCAGGATGCGCTTCTCGTCGAAGAACAGCTCGAACATGTTGAGCTGGAGGTGGTCGTCCATGGCTCCCGCACCGACGACGACGAGCGTGCCGCCGCGCCGGGTGTTCTCGTACGCCGTCCGGGCGGTGGCCGACCTGCCGACGACCTCGAAGACGTAGTCGAAGCCCTCGCCGCCGGTGACCTGCTGCTTGGCGCCCGGCAGCTCGTCCGGCGAGACGGCCTTCGTGGCGCCGAACCTGAGGGCGGCCTCGCGGCGGGCGGCGACCGGGTCGACGGCGACGATCTCGGCGGCGCCCTTGAGCCGCGCCCCCTGGATCGCGGAGATGCCCACTCCCCCGCACCCGATGACGGCGACCGACGAACCGGCCTCGACGTCCGCGGTGTTGAGGGCGGCGCCGAGCCCGGTGGTGACCCCGCAGCCGATGAGGGCGGCTATGTCGAAGGGCACGTCGTCGGGTATCGGGACCGCGCACCCGGCGTCGACGACGACCTCCTCGGTGAAGGTGCCGGTGCCCGCGAAGCCGAAGACGTCCCCGCCGGGGCGCCTGAAGTTGGGGGTGCCCGCGTTCATGAACCCGGCCAGGCACAGCTCGGTCTGGCCGCGCTTGCAGGCCGGGCAGGCGCCGCAGGCCGGCAGCCAGCAGACCACGACCCGGTCTCCGGGCTTCAGGTGGCCGACACCTTCGCCGACTTCGAGGATCTCGCCCGCGCCCTCGTGCCCGGGTACGAACGGCGCGGGCTGCGGCAGCACCCCGCTCATCGCGGAGAGGTCCGAGTGGCACAGCCCCGTGGCCCGCACCCTGATCCTCACCCTGCCGGGGCCGAAGCCCACCGCCTCGACGTCGTCGAGGACCTCCAGCTTCTCCTGGCCGATCTCGTGCAGTACGGCTGCGCGCATGGTGCGGCTCCCCTCGACGGTGGGCGGGCTCAGGTGCGTGGACTCGGGTGCGTGGACTCGGGTGCGGGGACTCGGGTGGTCGGACTCAGGTGGTCGGACTCAGGTGCATGGGACTCAGGTGCGTGGGGTCAGGAGTGTTGGACGACGGTGTCGGCGAGGACGGGCGCGTCGTCACGCTCGACGGCGCTCACGGTGACCCGGATCCCCCCGTCCCCCTGCTGCCACATGCGGATGCGCAGGGTCTCGCCCGGGTACACGACCCCGGCGAAGCGGGTGGCGTACGCGCGGACCCGGGTCACATCGCCTCCGAGCTGCGTGTCGACGACCGCCTTCAGCGTCATGCCGTAGGTGCACAGGCCGTGCAGGATGGGCCGTTCGAAGCCGGCGACCTTGGCGAACTCGGGGTCGGCGTGCAGCGGGTTCCAGTCGCCGGAGAGGCGGTAGAGGAGTGCCTGGTCCTCGCGGACCGGTCGCTCGACGACCCGGTCCGGTGAGCCGGACGGGGGTTCGAGACGCGTGGACGGGCCGCGGTCGCCGCCCCAGCCGCCTTCCCCGCGTACGAAGATCTGCGCGTCGTTGGTCCACAACGGGCCGTCGGCATCGGCGACGTCGGTGCGCATGACCAGAACGGCGGCCTTGCCCTTGTCGTACACGGCGGCGATCCGGCCGGTGGCGGTCGCGGTGCCCTGGACGGGAAGGGGGCGGTGGATGGTCAGCGACTGCCCGCCGTGCAGCACGCGGGCCAGGTCGACGTCGATGCCGGGCATGGACAGTCCGCCGGTCACGCCGGGCTTGCCGGCGCCGGCGACGGTGGCGAAGCTGGGCAGGACGTGCAGCCGGGACTCCAGGGTGTAGCGCAGCTCGTCGGGGTCGGTGGCGGGGCTGCTTTTGTCAGGATTCGCTCCGGCTCCGATACCGAGGTGATAGAGCTGGACGTCCTTGCTGTCCCAGGTGATCTCGCCGATGCGCGGTTCGGCGGCGAGTGCCTTGGCTGCGTCGATGGGCATGGGGCTCCTGAGGGTGGCGGCTGACACGTGCGGCTGACAGCGGCGGCTTACGGCGAACGGCGGGAAAGACCCCGGTACGGCCGTCCGCACCGTCGGCCGCACCGAGGTCGTCACGGGGCCGCGGAACCCGCCAGTTCTAGAACGCGTTCCAGCATGGCGCCCCCTTGTATAGCCCAGGCCCCAGCACTTGTGAAGACTCCTGACGCTGTGTCAGTTCCGGATCCGCTGACACCGCTGACACCGCTGACACCGCTGACACCGGTGACACCGGTGACATCCGGGTGCCGTGACATTTGTCCTGCCCGAGTCCGTACAAGCGCATCTGCCCGGCGGGCACCCCCGGTCCGTAGCGTCGACGGCATGACACAGACACAGCCGGCCGTGTCTTTCACGGGGGCGGTCAAGGCCTTCGGCGCGGTACGCGCCGTCGACGGCCTCGACCTGGAGATCGCGCGCGGCGAGACGGTCGCGCTGCTCGGGCGTAACGGAGCCGGGAAGTCCACGGCGATCGCGCTGCTGCTCGGGCTGTACGAGCCCGACGCGGGCAGGGTGGAACTGTTCGGCGGCCCTCCGGAACGGGCCGTGCGCGCGGGCCGGGTGGGCGCCATGCTCCAGGAGGCGCGGGCCGTCCCCCGGGTCACGGTCCGCGAGCTGGTCTCCTTCGTGGCCGGCCGCTACCCGGCACCGATGCCCGTCGAACAGGCTCTGGAGCTGGCTGGTATCGCCGAGCTGGCCGGGCGGCGCGTCGACCGGCTGTCCGGCGGCCAGGCGCAGCGCGTGCGGTTCGCGGTGGCGCTGGCCGGGAACCCCGCGCTGATCGTCCTCGACGAGCCGACCGCGGCCCTGGACGTGGAGGCACGGCACGCGTTCTGGGACTCGATGCGCGGACATGCCGGCCGCGGTCACACCGTCCTGTTCTCCACCCACTACCTGGAGGAGGCCGACGCGCACGCCGACCGGATCCTCGTCGTCGACCGCGGCAGGATCGTCGCGGACGGCACGGGCGAGCAGCTCAGGAGGGCGGCGGGCGGCAACCTGGTCTCCTTCGACCTGGCCGGCCGCGGCACCGAGGGCCTGTCCCTGCTGCCCGGTGTCCGCTCGGTGGAGGTCCGCGGGGACCGGGCGCTGCTGCGCTCCGACGACTCCGACGCGACGGTGATCGCGCTGGCGGAACTGGGTGCGATACGTGGCCTGGAGGTCGTACCGGCGTCGCTGGACGACGCGTTCCTGGCCCTGACGTCACGCGAGACCGAGACCGCGACGCTGACCGGAACGGAGACGGTGTGATGTGGGACTACCTGCGGCTCGAGGTACGCCGGACGCTGCGCGACGCCGGCTTCGTGATCGGCGGAATCGCGATGCCGGTGATGATGTACCTGCTCTTCACCAACCTCGGGGAGAACGACCGGAGTTGGAAGGCGGCTTCCATGGTCGGCATGGCCGCCTACGGTGCGGTGGGCTCCGCCCTCAACACCGGCGGCGGGGTCGCCGAGGACCGGGCGATCGGCTGGCTGCGGCAGCTGAGGGTGACCCCGATGACCCCGCGTGAGGTCGTCACCGGCCGGGCGCTGACCGGCTCGGTCACCGTGCTCCCGGCGATCGTCGCGGTGCTCGCGGCGGGCGGCCTGGTCAACGGCGTACGGCTGGCGGTCTGGCAGTGGGCGGCGATCGCGGTGCTGTTGTGGCTGGGCTCGCTCCCCTTCACGCTGCTCGGCCTGGGCAACGGCTACCGGCTGACCGGGCAGACGACGGGCGTGGCGAACATGGTGTGCAACCTGGGTCTCGCGGTGGTCGGCGGCCTGTGGTTCCCGGTCGCCGTGTTCCCCGGCTGGCTGCGCTCGCTGTCCGCGTACACCCCCACCAACCGCTTCGCCCAGCTCGGCACGTCCGTCGCCGACGGCCACGCCCCCACACCCGGCGCGATGCTCGTACTGACGGCCTGGCTGCTGCTGTTCGGTTCGTACGCTGTGCTGTCGTACCGCCGCAGTGCGGGAAACATCTGATCGGGGGAGACAGGGACATGTCCTGGTTGCGGAAGGCGTCGTGCCGACTCGAGGCGTGGCAGGCGGCGCGGGCGGACTGGAAGGCGGAGGCGGAGCGGTTCAAGGCCGACCAGCGCACCGCTCGCAGGACCGGCAGACGGGTTGAGCACCCGGGCCCGCCGCCCACCGGCTTCTCCCTGCTGCCGTGGCTGCTGATGGGGATGGGCGCGTTCTCCAACCTCCTCCAGGGCCGGACCGCTCAGCCGTGGCTGGGCGGCGTGGGCCTGTTCGCCTTCAACTCCCTCTACATCTACGTGGTGTTCCGCTCCTTCGTGAAGAAGGCGCGCGAGTCGCTCTCGACCCGTGTGGCGCTCGTGCTGATGGGCCTGGTCACCTGCGGGCTGGCCATCGGATACGGCGGCAGCTGGCTGTACTTCTTCCCGCTGCTGGGACTGGCCACGGGCGCGGTCGTACGGGGCCCGTGGCTCGGGCGGATCGCCCTCCCCCTGACCGCGCTCGCGGCACTCGTGTCCTCGGTCCGGGCCGGCTGGGACGCGGTGAACGTCGCCTACGGCACGTTCCTGTCGACGATGGTCACCGCCGCGATCCTGTCCCTCTCCGAGGCCGTACGGGAACTGCGCGCCGCCCGTGAGGAACTGGCCCGGCGCGCGGTCGAGAAGGAACGCCTGCGCTTCTCCCGCGACCTGCACGACCTGCTCGGGCACACGCTGTCGGTGATCGTGGTGAAGTCGGAGGCGGCGCGACGGCTGGCGCCCCGGGACATGACGGCCTCGCTGGCCCAGATCGCGGACATCGAGTCCGTCGGCCGCCAGGCGCTGACGGAGATCCGCGAGGCGGTCACCGGTTACCGCGACGGCAGCCTGGCCACGGAACTGGACCGGGCCCGCTCCGCACTGACCGCGGCAGGCATCGAACCTGCGGTACGGCAGTCGGGGCCGCCACTGGTGTCCCAGGCCGAGGCCCTGCTCGGGTGGGTGGTGCGCGAGGCGGTCACGAACATCGTCCGGCACAGCGGCGCCGCCCGCTGCGAGATCGTCGTGTCCGGAAGCGAGGAGCGAGTCCAGCTCACGGTCACCGACGACGGAACCGGCCCGACGACCGGCCCGACGACCGGATCGGTGCCCGAGTCCGGCGGTGGCACCGGCCTCAAGGGCCTCACGGAGCGCCTCGCGGCAGCGGGCGGCTCCCTGTCGGCCGGCCCCGGGTCCCGGGGCGGCTTCGTGGTGCGCGCGGAACTCCCGGTGGACACGGCGGAACTGGACGAGGTGACGGCGGGACGGACGGGGGCGTGAGCCGAGCCGAGCTCAACGCGCCCACTCCGGCCAGGCGACCCCGATCGGCCCCGCCCGCCCTACCCTGGCCCCGTGAACGAGATGCCCCGGGATCACCGGACCGCGAAGTCCATCAGGGTCCTGCTCGCGGAGGACCAGGGAATGATGCGCGGGGCGCTGGCCCTGCTGTTGGGGATGGAAGCGGACATCGAGGTCGTGGCGCAGGTGTCCGCCGGGGACGCGATCGTGGACGCGGTGCTCACCCACCGTCCGGACGTCGCGCTCCTCGACATCGAACTGCCGGGCCGGAGCGGCCTGGACGCCGCCGCCGAGCTGCGCGACGAGGCTCCCGACTGCCGGGTGCTGATCCTGACCACCTTCGGGCGGCCCGGGTATCTGCGGCGGGCCATGGAGGCGGGAGCCGCGGGCTTCCTCGTCAAGGACGGGCCCGTGGAGGAGCTGGCCGTCGCCATCCGCCGGGTGCTGACCGGCGAGACGGTGATCGACCCGGCGCTCGCCGCGGCCGCGCTGAGCGCGGGACCCAACCCGCTGACCGCCCGCGAGTGCGACGCGCTCAAGGCCTCCGCGGACGGCGCGACCGTCGCCGACATCGCCGCCCGGCTGCACCTCTCCGAGTCCACCGTCCGCAACTACCTCTCCTCCGCGATCGGCAAGACCGGCACCCGCAACCGCATGGAGGCGATGCGGGAGGCCCGCCGCCAAGGGTGGCTGTAATCACGTAGAACGAGAATCACGTAGAACGAGCCGCAACCACCTGCACCCCCTGCACCCCCGCCGGCTCCCCGCCCGCCTCCCGGCGGAACAGCGCCGTCCACAGGAAGTCCTCCCCGAAGTACGGCGACTCGGGCGGTTCGTCGCGCATGCGGCGCAGTTCGACCTCGGTCAGGTCCGCGAAGATCCGGCGCAGGGACTCCGGTGTGTAGGCGAGTCCGCCGTGCAGCCGGCCGGTCCGTAGAGGTCGGTGTCGGACAGTTCGGATCCCATCCCGCCCGCCGCGAAGCAGGTGAGCGCGAACAGGCCGCCAGGTGCGAGCAGCCGGTCCAGCAGGGCGAGGTAGCTGACGCGGCGGTGCGGGGGCAGATGGTGGAAGCAGCCGGAGTCGTGGATCAGGTCGTACGGTCCGGTGAGTGCCGTACCGGCGAGGGCGAAGGCGTCCCCGCAGTGGAAGCGGACCTCGGCCCCCGTCTCCCGGGCCCGTTCCCCGGCCCAGGCGACGGCCGCCGGGGAGAGGTCGACCGCGTCCACCTCGAAGCCCCGGGCGGCGAGGTGCAGCGCGTTGCGGCCGGGGCCGCAGCCGAGGTCGAGGGCGCGGCCCCCGGTGACCAGACCGCGGTCGAGATACGAGACCAGGTTCTCGTCCGGCTTCGCGACGAAGAACGGCACCGGCCTGGAGCGGTCGGCGTAGAAACCGTCCCACCAGTCCGCCGCCCCGGACGTCCAGCGGTCCGCCTCCGGCGGGAACAGCTCGTCCAGCAGCCGGAGTACGTCGTCGGTCGTGCGGATGTGCCGCTCCATACGGCCCCCCTTCCCGGTCCGGCGATCGTAGGCTCGCGCAGGCGGAATGCCCAGGTCAGCGGGTGTGGGCCGGGGACCGGTTGACGCCGTCGGCTGCCCGGTGCGGGTCCAGGACGGGGGCCCGAGGGGCAGCGCCCCGGGGGCGGGAGGAAAATCTGGCAGTCCCCCGGCCCAGGGCCGCCAGGACAGCGTCCTGCGCCGCGCCGAGGGCCCTTTTCAGCGCGGCTTCTCCCCTCCCCCCACGGAACTCGCAGGCGTCGCCGAAGCCTGCGAAGCCTCCGAAGTCGCGGCGGTCTTCCGCGGCAGCCACAGCAGCATCAGTACCGCGCCCGCCAGCAGCACCGCCGTCGACGTACGGAACACGAGCGCGTAGCCCTCGGTCAGCGCCTGGGGCGTCCCGCTGCCTCCCGTGCGCGCCGCCGCGATCGTCGACATGACGGCTAGCCCCAGCGACCCGCCCATCGTGCGCGAGGTGTTGACCAGCCCGGACACCAGCCCGGCCTCCCCCGGCGCCGCCCCCGACGTGGCCAGCGCGGCCAGCGGGGTCGCCGCCAGGCCCGCGCCGAGCATCATCAGGATCCCCGGCAGCATGATCGCGGTGACGTACGCGCCGTCCGCGCCCATCGTCGACTGCCAGCCGAAGCCGGTGGCGGCGACCAGCGTCCCGAGCACCGCCACCGTGCGCGCCCCGGCCGTCCGCATGAGCCGCGGCGCGAGCTTGGAGCCGAGGACGACCGCGAGCGAGCTCGGCACCAGCGCGAAACCGGCCTCCAGCGGGGTGTAGTCCAGGACGTTCTGCGCGTACAGCGTCATGAAGAACCACATGCAGAACATCGCGGAGCCGCTGACGAACATGCCCGCGTTCGCCGACGCCACCGAACGCAGCCGCAGCAGTCCGAGCGGCATCAGCGGCGCCGCCGTACGCGCCTCGACGGCGAGGAAGAGCCCGATGAGCGCGAGCCCGGTGGCCAGCGGCACCAGCGTGGCCGCTGCCGTCCACCCCTCGGCCTCCGTCTGCGAGATGCCGTAGGCCAGGGTGGCGAGCCCGGCGGTCACCAGCAGCGCGCCCGGCAGGTCCAGCCGCCGCCCGTCCCCGGCCCGGCTCTCCATCAGCCACCGCAGGGAGCCGAGGAGGACGACCGCGCCGACCGGCACGTTGATCAGCAGCACCCAGCGCCACGACAGCACGTCGACCAGCACCCCGCCGACCAGACCGCCCGCGGCCCCGCCGCCCGCGCCGACCGCCGTCCAGGTCGCTATGGCCCGCGCCCGCGCGGCGCCCTCCGGGACGGCGGAGGTCAGGATCGTCAGCGTCGAGGGCGCGAGGACCGCCGCGCCCAGCCCCTGCACGGCCCGCGCGAGCAGCAGCTGCCAGTCGTCCTGGGCCAGCCCGCCGCCCAGCGAGGCCAGCGTGAACAGGGCGAGCCCCGCCAGGAACATCCGCTTGCGCCCGTAGAGGTCACCGGCCCGGCCGCCGAGGAGCATGAACCCGGCGAAGGCGATGGCGTACGCGTTCACCACCCACTGGAGTCCCGAGGCGCTCAGCCCGAGATCGGACCGCATCGACGGGAGCGCCACGTTGACGACGGACACGTCGAGCACGACAAGGAACTGTCCGGCACAGGCGAGCGCCACCACCAGCCAGGTGGGGGGCACGGTACGGCGGGACACGCGGGTCACGTCAGCGGCTGCGGGCATGAACGTCATGGTCTCAACCGGCCCGCACCCCTTGCATCGGGATTTCGGCCCACGCAGGCCTCCACCGCAGGGCCTAGGTCACTTCGGCCCAGGCCGCTTCCCCAAGACCAGGTCAAGGATTCGTTAGTACGCCAAAGCATCGGAATAGTTGCCCGGGCACACGGGTTCAGCCTCCACGTATCCCGCACGGATCCGACTCCCACGATCCCGCACGGATCTCTCTCACCCTCGACGTTCTTCGGCCTGGAGGCCTTACTCAATGACGCACACGACGACCGACCAGCCCACCCGGAGAGCGAGCGGGGCCCTCGTCCCGATCCTCGCCTTCGCGGGCATCGTTGTCGCGGTGATGCAGACCCTGCTCGTCCCGGTCATCAAGGACCTGCCGCAGCTGCTGGGCACCGAGCCCAGCAACGCCACCTGGGTCCTGACCTCGACGCTGCTCTCGGGAGCCGTGGCCACGCCGATCATGGGGCGCCTCGGCGACCTCTACGGCAAGCGGCGGATGCTGATCCTCAGCCTGGCCGTGATGGTGGTCGGCGCGCTGGTCAGCGCCCTCACCAGCGACCTGATCACCATGATCGTGGGCCGTACGCTCCAGGGCTTCGCGATGGGCGCCATCCCGCTCGGCATCGGCCTGATGCGCGACATGCTGCCGCGCGAGAAGCTCGGCTCGGCGATGGCCCTGATGAGCTCCTCGATCGGCGTCGGCGGCGGCCTCGCGCTGCCCGCCGCGGCCCTGGTCGCCCAGCACGCGGACTGGCACGCCCTCTTCTACGGCGCCGCCGGCCTCGGCGTCGTCTCCATCGTCCTCACCCTCCTCGTCGTACCGGAGTCCCCGGCGCGCGCCGAGGGCACCTTCGACCTGCCGGGCGCGCTCGGCCTGTCCGTCGGCCTGGTCCTGTTCCTCCTGCCGGTCACCAAGGGCAGCGACTGGGGCTGGTCCTCCGGCACCACGCTGGGCCTGTTCGGCGCGGCGGTCGTCGTCCTCGTCCTGTGGGGCGTGATGGAGCTGCGCCTCAAGGCCCCGCTGGTGGACCTGCGCACCACGGCCCGACCCGCGGTGCTGTTCACCAACCTCGCCTCGATCATGGTCGGCGTCTCCTTCTACGTCGTCTCCCTCGTCCTGCCCCAGCTGCTCCAGCTCCCGAAGGCCACCGGTTACGGCCTCGGCCAGTCGATGGTCACCGCGGGCCTGCTGGTGGCGCCGCTGGGCCTGACGATGATGCTCACGGCACCCGTCTACGCCCGTCTGTCGACGAAGTACGGCCCCAAGGTCACGCTGATCATCGGCATGGTGATCATCGCGATCGGCTACGGCGCCGGGCTCGGCCTGATGAGCGCCGCCTGGCAGAGCCTCGTCATCGCGGTCGTCCTGGGCGCGGGCATCGGCCTCGCCTACTCCTCGCTCCCCGCGCTGATCGTCGGCGCGGTCCCGGCCTCGGAGACGGGCGCGGCCAACGGCCTCAACACCCTGATGCGTTCGATCGGTACGTCGGTGTCGAGTGCCGTGATCGGCATGGTCCTCGCCAACACCGCGAACAACGTGAACGGTGTCGCGATCCCGACCATGCACGGCTTCCGCGTCTCCTTCCTGATCGCGACGGGTGCGGTCGTGGTCGGCCTGCTCATGGCCCTCCTCCTGCCCCGCACGCGCCCGGCCACCGCGACGCAGCTGCGCGCGAGCAGCGAGGAGGACGCGAACCTGGAGCGCGCCGAGGAGGTGCTGCGCGGCTTCCGTGGCCGCGTCCTGGACGCCGACGGCGCCCCGGTCGCCCGCGCCAAGGTCACCCTGATCGACCGCCGGGGCCGCCAGGCGGGCGCGACGCTCTCCTCGGCGGACGGCAGCTACGCCCTCGCCGTCCCCGCCCAGGGCGCCTACGTCGTGGCCGCCCGCGCCATCGGCCACGGCCCGCTCGCCTCGTCGGCGACCCACGCGGGCGACGACCGTCCGGTGGACCTGGACCTGCCGTTGCCGACGGAGACGGTCACCGCCTGACCGCCCCCGCTTCCCGCACCGCTCGCTTCCCGCACCCCCTGTCGCCCGCCGACGGGGGGTGCGGGAGCATGGGCGCGCAGACGCCAGACGTACGTACGACCGGAAGGACCCCCATGCCCGCGGCACCCAAGCCCGAGATCCTGGCCGCGTTCGAGGCCGCGAAGGGGTTCATGCCCGTGGACGAGGGGCTCGCGCTGTACGCGGCCGCCGTCGAGGCGGGCGCGCTCGGCCTGCCGCTGCTGGAGGTCGGCACCTACTGCGGCCGCTCCACGGTCCTGCTCGCCGACGCGGCCCGCGCGAGCGGGGTCACCGCGATCACGGTCGACCACCACCGGGGCAGCGAGGAGCAGCAGCCGGGCTGGGACTACCACGACCCAGAGACGGTCGACCCCGAGATCGGCCTGATGGACACGCTGCCCACCTTCCGCCGCACACTGCACAAGGCCGGCCTGGAGGACCACGTGGTGGCGGTGGTCGGCCGTTCCCCGCAGATCGCGGCCTTCTGGAACTCGCCCCTCGGCCTCGTCTTCATCGACGGCGGCCACACCGACGAGCACGCCACCGCCGACTACGAGGGCTGGGCACCCCAGGTCGCCGAGGGCGGGCTGCTGCTCATCCATGACGTCTTCCCGGACCCGGTCGACGAGTTCACGGGGCAGGCCCCGTACCGCGTCTACCTCAGGGCGCTGGAGTCGGGCGCGTTCACCGAGGTCTCGGTGACGGGCTCGCTGCGGGTGCTTCGGCGCACGGGCGCGGGGGTCTGAGGGTCCGGGGGAGGTGGGAGCCTGAGGGACGCCGCCGGAACACGACCGAGCCGTCCGCCTGGTTCCCCCCTGGCGGACGGCTCGTGTCCTGGTGTTCAGAGATCTGGTTCGGCGGCGGCGACGTAAGCATCCTGGGCCGCTGGACGACACCGGCCGGGGCCGGCGGCGGGATTCGAACCCGCGTCGCTCTCTTGACAGGAGAAGTAGCCGCAACCTGCGCACCTGAACGACCACCACCGTAGCCAGAGGTCACCGGGCGGGCATCCGAATTTCCGGCGCCGCCCCTCGGCGGTCCGGGACGGCCGGCCCGGGCGCCGGGGGCGGGACGGTTAGGGTGGCTGTCGTGTCGTACCTAGGCCCGGAGTTCGAACCCGCCCAGCCCCGCCGCTCCCCGCTGCGCCGCCCGCTGGTCGTGGCGCTCGCCGCGCTGATGCCGGGGGCGCTGCTCGGCTGGGGGGTGTACGCGGCGGCGGCCGGCCCCGGTGACCCGGGCGGTTCGGACCGGGCGGCGGTGGGGACACCGACGAGCGGTCCCGTCTCCCCCACCGCCACCGATGGCGAGACGTCCCCTTCGACGCCGGTCCCCACCACCTCCGGCCCCCTCCAGGGCAAGGTCGTCGTCATCGACCCGGGCCACAACCCGAACAACTTCCGGCACACCGCCGAGATCAACCGCAAGGTGGACATCGGCACGAACCGGAAGGAGTGCGACACGACCGGGACGTCCACCAACTCCGGTTACGCGGAAGCCAGGTTCACCCTCGACGTGGCCCATCGGCTGCGCGCGCTCCTCCAGTCGCAGGGCGCCACGGTGAAGCTGACGCAGGACGGCGACCGTTCGTACGGGCCGTGCGTGGACGAGCGAGCCCGGATCGGGAACACCGCCCACGCCGATGCCGTCGTCTCCATCCACGCGGACGGTTCGGCGGCCGGCAACCGCGGCTTCCATGTGATCCTCCCGGCGTCCGTGCACGCCGGGTCCGCCGACACCCGCGCCATCGCCGCCCCCTCCCGCGACCTCGGCGAGCGCATCGCGGGCGACTTCGTCCGCGTCACGGGCAGCGCGCCGTCCAACTACATCGGCGACGGCACCGGTCTCGTCACTCGTAAGGACCTGGGCGGTCTCAATCTGTCAACGGTTCCCAAGGTGTTCATCGAGTGCGGCAACATGCGCGATACCAAGGACGCGGCGCTGCTCACCAGCGGCGCCTGGCGGCAGAAGGCGGCGCAGGGGATCTCTGAGGGAATCGTGAGTTTCCTGCGCGGGTAGTGATCAGCGCGCTGTTCTGGGCGGACAGCCCGATCGTTCGGACGATAATGTCATCCCTACGATGGGGCCACCCCCGCGCTTCACACCAGGGCCGGCAGGCGACATGGTGACAGCGATGCCTCCACCGATGACGAGACGACTGACGAAGGACCTGAAGTGAATATCCGCTCTCTCACTCGAGGCGACGGCGTGGTGATCGGAGCAGCGGTATTGCTGTTCATCGCCTCGTTCTTCGATCTCTACTCGATCGACGGGATCCCCGACAGCTACGACCTCCCGAGCCTGTGGGGCAGCGGGCCGGTCGTCCTCGGGGTCGTGCTGGCGGGGATCATCGGCGCCGTGCTCATCGTCGTCTCCCGGGGTCTGCCGCAGCCGCCGAAGGTCGCGGGTCTGGACCTGGGCCAGTTCGGCGTCGCGTTCGCGGTGTTCGCCGTGTGGAGCGCGCTCGGCAACGTCTTCGACCCGGCCGGCGGTTACGACAACGTCGGCAACGACTCCAGCGGCCCCAGCGCCGGTACGGGCCTGGTCCTGGCCCTGATCGCCACGCTGATCCTGGCCGCGGCGGCCGTCGCCACCCCGGTGGTCGCCGCGCTGCAGGCCCCGCTCGTCCCGGCCCCCAGGCCCCCGGCCCCGCAGCCCTACGGCGCCCAGCCGCCCGGCGGTTACGGCTACCCGGGCGCGCCGCAGCCGCAGTACGGCGGTCAGCCTCCGTTCGACGGCGGCCAGGCCCCGTACTCCGGCCAGCCTCCGCAGCCGCAGGCGCCGCAGCCGGCCCAGGCGCAGCAGCCGGCGCCGCCGGCCGGGGACTTCTCCCCGTTCTGGTTCGCCGTGCCGGTGCCGCGTCCGCTGTTCGCGGAGGACGGCTCGCCGACGCCGATCGCCGAACTCGCCCCGGGCACCTGGTACCTGGCGGTCGAGCAGAACGGTCCGGCTCTGGTCGCGCAGACGCAGGACGGCCGCCGTGGCGTGCTGCGGGACACCTCCGGGATCCAGCGCGGCTGACATTCGTTCCTGACCGGCCCCTCGCCCTTCCGGGCGGGGGGCCGTTGTCGTACAGTCACCCCCTGACTGACACTCCGTCAGATAGCTGGAGGCGGTATGCGGCTCGGTCTCGCACTCGGCTACTGGGGTCGCGGCCCCTCCGCCGACCACGTCCCGCTGGCGCGGGAGGCGGAGCGGCTCGGCTACCACTCCGTGTGGACGGCCGAGTCCTGGGGCTCCGATGCCTTCACCCCGCTGACCTGGATCGCCGCCCAGACCTCAAGGATCAGGCTGGGTACGGCGGTTGCGCAGATGGCGGCCCGCCCGCCGACGACCACCGCGATGCACGCGCTGACGCTGGACCACCTCTCCGGCGGGCGCATGCTGCTCGGCCTCGGGCTGTCCGGCCCGCAGGTCGTCGAGGGCTGGTACGGGCGCCCGTTCCCGAAGTCGCCGCTGACCGCGACCCGGGAGTACGTCGACGTCGTACGGCAGGTGCTGCGGCGGGAGGCGCCGGTGGAGCTGGACGGGCGCTTCCACTCCCACCCCTACCGCGGCCCGGACGGCACCGGCCTCGGCAAGCCGCTGAAGCCGATCACCCACCCTCTCCGCCCCGGCTTGCCGGTCCTGCTCGGCGCCGAAGGGCCGAAGAACGTGGCGCAGACGACCCGGATCGCGGACGGCTGGCTGCCGCTGTACTGGGCGCCGAACCGGCCCGAGGTGTACGGGCCGGCGGTCGCCGACCTGCCCGACAACTTCGTCGTCGCGCCTTTGGCCCAGGTGCGGGTCTGCGACGACGTCTCCGAGGGTCTCCTCCCCGTCAAGGCCATGCTCGGCTTCTACATCGGCGGGATGGGTCACGCGGCCCGCAACTTCCACGCCGACCTCATGGCACGCATGGGGTACGAGGAGGAGGCGCGGCGGATCCAGGAGCTGTTCCTGTCCGGCCGCCGCGAGGAGGCCGTGCTGGCCGTCCCGGACGCCTTCGCCGACGAGATATCACTCGTCGGGCCGCGTGAACGCATCGCCGAGCGGCTGGAGTCGTGGCGCAAGGGTCCCGTGACGGACCTGCTGGCCCTGGTACGGGACCCCCACACCCTGCGCGTCCTGGCCGACCTCAACTCCTAGTCGGCCAGGACGCGCACAGGAGCGCCGCTGCTCAGCCGATGCTCATCTGACCGGCTGACGGCACCTGGGTGCTCACCGGGGCGCCCGCGATCCTACCGGCGCCCTTGACCTGGTTGATGATGTCGTCGAAGGCGCCCGCGACCGAGTCGGTCGACTCGCCACTGCGCAGCTTGGCCGGCAGGTTCCTGAGCCCTTCGATGCCCTCGAGGAGGGGAGTGATGGCCCTCGAGAGTGCGGGGTCGCCCTCGGCGTTGCGCGCCGCAGCCTTGAGCCGGTTGTACGCGAACCCGCCCGCGGCGGCGGCCTTCACCAGGGCGAGCCTCCTGCCCTTGGCGCCTTGCTCGAACTTGCCGGCCCTCCAGGGTTTGACGATCCACTGGTAGACGGCGCCGGCCGCGAGGCTCGCGTTGGCCACGAAACGGGTCTTGGCGAGTCTCTGCCGTTCGGTGGTGGGTGTGGGACTGGGACTGGCGGGGACCGTTGGCCTGGCCGCGGCAGCGACGGCGACGGTGCCCTGCGCGGAGTTTCCCCCGCCGGCGTAGGCTGTGGCGCCGGCAAGCAGGGCACAGCAGAGGGTGAGTGCCACGACGAGGCGGCGTATCGGTACGGGCACGGAGTCCTCCCTACGTGTGAGGGGTTCTCCTGGCAGGTTCACCCCGCACCGCCGTGTCCGCCACTTGGGGGAACGGTCGGATACCCCCCGGGCGCACCGGGTTTCTCCAGGTTTCAAACAGGAATCCGGGGCCAGACGGAAGGCATGTCCACTCGATATCGCACTGGTTCCAACTCCGCGGGGACGGTCATAGCGGTGGTCGCCGATGTCATGGCCGTCATCCTCGGACTGTGGATCCTCATGTACCTGCTGGACGCCAACCCGGGCAACGACCTGGTGCAGTTCGTCCACGACGCGGCCAACTGGCTCGCCGGCTGGTCCCGTGACCTGTTCACCTTCGACAAGGCCTGGGCCCGCGTCATCGCCGGTTACGGCCTGGCCGCCGTGGTCTACCTGTTCGTCGGCCACGCCATCGCCAACCGCGTCCACCGGCACTGACCGCCGAAGCGAGGGCCTGGACGCGGCGAGGACCTACTCGCAGCAGTCCGGGTCCAGCCCCCTCGGCAGGAACTCGCCGCCGAACACCGCGCAGGTGGCCTCGTGGCCGCCCAGGGCAGCCACGGCCAGCAGCAGGGAGCCCGCCGTCCAGGCGGTCAGTTCCCGGGGCCAGATCGCCTCGTCGTCGAAGACGTAGCCCGTCCAGTACAGGCCGCTGTCCGCGTCCCGCAGGTGCTGGATCGACTGGAGGATCTCCAGGGCCCGGTCGGACTCGCCCATCGCCCAGAGCGCGAGGGCGAGTTCGGCCGACTCGCCGCCGGTCACCCACGGGTTGGGGATCACGCAGCGGACCCCGAGGCCGGGGACGACGAAGCGGTCCCAGGCCTCCTCTATCCGGGACTTGGCCTCGGCTCCGGTCACGGCGCCGCCCAGCACCGGGTAGTACCAGTCCATCGAGTAGCGGTCCTTGTCGAGGAACCGCTCCGGGTGGCACCGGATGGCGTGCCGGAGCGCGCCCGCCGCCAACTCCCAGTCCGGCTGCGGCTCTTCGCGCTGCTCGGCGATCGCGAGCGCGCAGCGCAGCGCGTGGTGGATCGAGGAGCTGCCGGTCAGCAACGCGTCCACGGTGGCCGTCCCGTCGTCCTCGCGCCGCCAGCCGACCTGCCCGCCCGGCTGCTGGAGCCCTAGGACGAACTCGACCGCCGCGACGACGGCCGGCCACATCCGCTCCAGGAAGGTGTCGTCACCGGTGGAGAGATAGTGGTGCCAGACGCCTACGGCGATGTAGGCGACGAAGTTCGTCTCACGGGCCCGGTCGGTGACGTCGTCGAAGGCCCCGTCCGCGTACGCCGCGTACCAGGAGCCGTCCGCGTTCTGGTGCCTCGCCAGCCAGGTGTACGCCCGGTCGGCGGCCTCGTGCTCGCCCGCCGCGTCCAGCGCCATCGCGGCCTCGGTGTGGTCCCACGGGTCGAGGTGGTGCCCCCGGAACCACGGGATCGCGCCGTCCTCCCGCTGCACGTCGAGGATGCCGCGGACGGTCGCGGCGGCCTGCTCGGCGGTGAGGACCCCGGGCAGGACGAGGTGTTCTGTCCGGGGGGTGGTCACTTGGCGTCCGCCTGGGACGTCCCGGAAAGACGGGGCAGGTGCGGCTTGGTCGCGTACGCCACGAAGCTCTTGCCGATCAACGGGTTCAGCGCCTGCTCGGCGACCCGGGTGGCCAGCGGTTTCTTCATGATGTCCCAGACCAGCAGCTTGTGGTACGCCCGCACCGGCAGCACCTTGTCGTTGTCGACGCCGAACGCGCACTTCAGCCACCAGTACGGCGAGTGCAGCGCGTGGGCGTGGTGGGTGCCGTACGGGCGCAGACCGGCTTCCCTGATCTTCGCGAGGAGCTCGTCCGCCTTGTAGATGCGGATGTGGCCGCCCTCGACCTCGTGGTAGGCGTCGGACAGGGTCCAGCACACCTTCTCGGGGCCGTAGCGCGGGACCGTGATCGCGATGCGCCCGCCGGGCTTGAGTACGCGGACCATCTCGGCGAGTACGCCCTTGTCGTCCGGGATGTGCTCCATGACCTCGGAGATGATCACGACGTCGAAGGACTCGTCGGGGAAGGGGAGGGCGAGCGCGTCGCCCTCCATGGCCGTCGCGGTGGCGCCGGCCGGGGCCTCGCCCGCCTCCTTCATCGCCGCGAACCACTTCGCGACCTCGCGGATCTCGTCGCCGTTCTGGTCCAGGGCCACGACCTGCGCGCCACGCCGGTAACACTCGAAGGCGTGCCGGCCCGCTCCGCAGCCGAGGTCCAGGACTCGGTCGCCCGGGGCGAGCGGGAACCGGGAGAAGTCGACGGTCAGCACGTGGCCCTGCTTTCGGGATAGACGCCGGTAACGCTTGTCGAGGTCGGGGATTCAGAACGTGACGGGGCCGCGGAGCGGGCGAGGGCTGCCGCGGAGGAGTCGGGATTCGTGGCCACGGAGGGGCTGGAGCTCCTGCCCGCGGCGGGGGCTGGAACTGCCACGGAAGGGCTGGAACCCCTGCCCGCGGCAGGGGCTGGAACTGCCACGGAAGGGCTGGAACCCCTGCCCGCGGAGCGGGTGGAGCTTCCGCCCGCAGAGCGGGCGATGGCCTCGCGGTAGTGGGCCACCGTGCCCTCCGCGGCGCGGGCCCAGGTGAAGTGGGCCAGAACCCGCTCACGGCCGGCGCGACCGAGCCGCACCCGCAGCTCCGGGTCACCGAGAAGCCTGCTGAGCCCGGCGGCCAGCGCTCCCGCGTCGCCTGGCGGTACAGCCAGGCACGTCTCGCCGTCGCGTCCGGCGACCTCGGGGATCGCCCCGCCGGTCGTGGCGACCAGCGGCGTGCCCGTGGCCATGGCCTCGGCGGCCGGCAGGGAGAAGCCCTCGTAGAGGGACGGCACGCAGGCGACCTGCGCCGAGCGCACCAGGTCGACGAGTTCCGCGTCGGAGATGCCCTTGACGAACTCGACGGCGCCTTCGAGGCCGTACCGCTCGATGGCCTGGGCGACCGGCCCGTCCTCGGCGCGCTTGCCGACGACGACGAGGTGGGCGTCGGGGTGTTCCGTACGTACCTTCGCCAGCGCCTCGACGAGGAAGACCAGGCCCTTCAGCGGTACGTCCGCGCTGGACGTGGTCACGATGCGGCCCGGGACCTGCGCAACCGACGGGTCGGGGGAGAACAGGTCGGTGTCGGCGCCGATGTGGACGACGTGGATGCGGTCCTGGCGGACGCCCAGGTGGTCGACGATTTCCTGGCGGGAGGTGCCGGAGACGGTGAGCACGGACGGCAGCCGGCGCGCCACGCGCTTCTGCATGCGGGTGAAGCCGTACCAGCGGCGTACGGAGAAGCGCCGCTGCCAGCCGTCCGCCGCGTCCAGCTCCAACTGGCGGTCCACGGTGATCGGGTGGTGGATGGTGGTGACCAGGGGCGCGCCGACGTCGCCCAACAGCCCGTAGCCCAGCGTCTGGTTGTCGTGGACGACGTCGAATTCGCCGCGCCGGGCGCGCAGGTGGTGGCGGGCACGCAGGGAGAACGTCAGCGGCTCCGGGAAACCGCCGGTCCACATCGTGACGACCTCGAGCGCGTCGATCCAGTCGCGGTACTCGCCGCGGCCGGGGGTGCGGAAGGGGTCGGGCTGGCGGTAGAGGTCGAGGCTGGGCAGCTCGGTGAGGCTGAGCCCGTCGTAGCCCTCGTCGAGGACGGGGTACGGCTGGGCGCCGATGACCTCGACGCGGTGGCCGAGGCGGGCCAGCTCGCGGGAGAGGTGGCGGACGTAGACGCCCTGGCCGCCGCAGAACGGGTTTCCTTTATAGGTGAGGAGTGCGATGCCGAGCGGTCGCCCGCCGTCCGCGGCGAGGTCCTCCTGAGGACCCGCCTGACTGGCCTCAGCGGTCACTCTGGGCCCCCTTCTGCGTGCACTGTCCCGCGAGATTACGCCGGGACGCTAATCTAGAACAAGTTTCAGACTTGATCGTTCGGGAGGCTCTGAATCTACCGGCAGGTAGGGGAACTGTGAGCAGTGGATCAGGTGATTCACGCCACGGCGGACGCCTCTGCCATGCTGTCTGATCACTCGCCCTCACCGACTGTCACGGAACAGGATCCATGCCTGCGGAAGCCAAGGTGGTCAAGGTGGAAGCCAGCGCCGACAGACCGGCCCTCCCGCCCCTCACGGAGCGGCAGGAGGCGCGTCGGCGCCGCATCCTGCACGCGAGTGCGCAGCTGGCCAGCCGGGGCGGGTTCGACGCGGTGCAGATGCGCGAGGTCGCGGAGTCCTCCCAGGTGGCGCTCGGCACGCTCTACCGCTACTTCCCGTCCAAGGTGCATCTGCTGGTCGCCACCATGCAGGACCAGCTGGAGCACATGCACGGCACGCTGCGAAAGAAGCCGCCGACGGGCGACACGGCCGCCGAGCGGGTCGCGGAGACGCTGATGCGCGCCTTCCGGGCCCTGCAGCGCGAACCGCACCTGGCCGATGCGATGGTCCGCGCCCTGACCTTCGCGGACCGCAGCGTCTCCCCCGAGGTCGACCAGGTGTCCCGCCAGACCACGGTGATCATCCTGGACGCCATGGGGCTGGAGAATCCCACCCCCGAGCAGCTCTCCGCGGTCCGCGTCATCGAGCACACCTGGCACTCGGCCCTGATCACCTGGCTCTCGGGCCGCGCCTCCATCGCCCAGGTCAGGATCGACATCGAGACGGTCTGCCGGCTGATCGACCTCACGTCCCCGCAGGCCCCGCAGTCCCCGCAGGAACAGGGCTGAGGGCACACAAAGAACCTACGAGACGGGTTCCCTTCGCCGGTATTACCCGGATCAGGTGCTGGGGGTCGCCTTCTGGTCCGACTACTACCTTCAGGCCTCTCAGCCCGACCGTCGACGTCGGCCTCAGCGGATGCGTTGGCAGGTGCCTCTGCGTCTCGCCAAAGTCGGCTACTCCGGTCGAACTCCCTCACTCGCCTCGTAGGCCACTAACAGGATAGAACACTCAGAGCCGGACACAACACCCCTAATCGGGATTTTTTTCTGCCCTTTTTCTCGGCCCTTCTCAGCCCTACTCCTCCGGTGGGAACACCGGCTCCCCGCTCCCCACCAGCGTGATCAAAATGGCCTCCACCGGGCAGCCCTCCGCCGCCGCCAGCATCCGCTCGTTCGCGTCCGTGTCGGGGTCGACGGGGTGGGACTGGCGCGCGGTGTCGAGGCGGAAGCCGTCCGGGGCGTGGTGGAGGCACTGGGCGGAGCCGATGCACAGGGACCGGTCGACCTCGACGTGCCAGCGGTCACCCGCCACCATGCTCGACTTCGCTCGCGCGGGAGGTACCCCCATCCCTCACGCCTCCCAGCCGGCCGGCAGGTGGATCATCTTGTGTTCGAGGAACTCGCCGTACCCCTCGGGGCCGAACTCCCGCCCCAGACCGGAGTTCTTGTAGCCGCCGAACGGGCCGAGCATGTCGAGGCTGAAGGTGTTGACGGAGTACGTGCCCGTACGGACCTGGCGCGCGACCTCGATGCCGTGCTCGACGTCGGCCGTCCACACGCTGCCGCTCAGCCCGTAGTCGGAGTCGTTCGCGATCTTCACGGCCTCGGTCTCGTCGCCGTAGGGGAGAAGGCAGATCACCGGGCCGAAGATCTCCTCGCGGGCGATGCGCATGGAGTTGTCCACGTCGCCGAAGAGGGTCGGCTCGACGTACCAGCCGTGGTCCAGGCCCGGCGGGCGGCCGCCGCCCGTGAGGATCTTCGCGCCCTCCTCCTGGCCGATGCGGATGTAGTCGAGGTTGCGCCGCTGCTGGCGCTCGGCCACCAGCGGGCCGACCTGGGTCGCCGGGTCCAGCGGGTCGCCCACGACCAGCGCGCTCGCCGCCGCCGCGAAGGCGTCCGCGAACTCGTCGTAGCGCGAGCGCGGCAGAAGGATGCGGGTCTGGGCCACGCAGGCCTGCCCGTTGTTCATCCAGGCCGCCGAGACGATGCCGGGAACGGACGTCGCGATGTCCGCGTCCGGCAGGACCACCGCCGCCGACTTGCCGCCCAGCTCCAACGTCACGCGTGTGAGGTTGCGCGAGGCCACCTCCATCACGCGCCGGCCGGCCGCGACCGACCCCGTGAAGGACACCTTGTCGATCCCGGGGTGCCCCACCAGGTACTCGCTGACCTCGCGGTCCGCCGGGAGGATCGACAGCACGCCCTCCGGCAGCCCGGCCTCCTTCGCGATCTCGCCGAGGATGTACGCGTCCAGCGGCGACTCCGGCGACGGCTTGAGCACCACCGTGCAGCCGGCGAGCAGCGCGGGCGCGAGCTTGGCGGCGGCCACGAACTGCGGGACGTTCCAGGGGACGACGGCCGCGACAACCCCGACGGACTCGCGCCGCACCAGGATCTTCCCGAGGACGCCATCGCGCTGCTCCTCGTAGACGAAGTTCCGCGCGACCGTGATCGCCGCGTCCCACACCATCATCGCGCCGAGCGCCTGGGCGAGGACGCTCCAGGAGTACGGCGACCCGTTCTCGGACGAGATGACGCGGGCGATCTCCTCGTGCCGTACGGCGATCGCGTCCTTGATCCGGGTGACCACCTCGAGCCGCTCGTCGAGCGTCATCCGCGGCCAGGGTCCCTCGTCGAAGGCCCGGCGCGCGGCGGCGACCGCCCGGTCCACGTCCTCGGTCGAGGCGTGCGGGACGCGTCCGATGACCTCTTCGGTATGCGGTGAGATCACCTCGATGACGTCCTTGCCCAGGGGGTCGGTCAACTCCCCGCCGATGAACAGCTGTCCGTGTTCCACAAGCTCGGTCATGGCGACTGCCTCCCAGACAAGGCTCTCTGACGATCCATCAGATACGAAGAACTGATACCAGTTCCCCTCGAAGGAGTCCACGGGCCTCACGCCGGTTCACCACACCTCCCGACGTGACGGTCACCAACGCGGTCAACGACAGCGTCTGATGGATCACAACAGCTGTGCCTGACAGGTGACTTGGGCTCCCATTGGAACCAGTTCTAGTTATAGTGGCTGGAACGCGGCGACAGGGGGGCTCATGTCACAGGTGACGGACCACGGCGGGGGCGTACGGTCCCTGAAGGTCCCCATCCCGGACAATCCCCTCGGCCACACGCTCGTGTACGTCGTCGACACCGACCGCGGACCGGTGCTGGTCGACACCGGCTGGGACGACCCCGCCTCCTGGGACACCCTCGCCGAGGGGCTCGTCGCGTGCGGCACCTCGGTCGGCGAGATCCACGGGGTCGTCGTCACCCACCACCACCCCGATCACCACGGCCTCTCGGGCAGGGTGCGCGAGGCGTCGGGGGCCTGGATCGCCATGCACGAGGCGGATATCGCACTCATCCGGCGGGCGCGCGGGACCCGGCCCGACCGCTGGTTCTCCTACATGGCCGGCAAACTCGCGGCGGCCGGCGCCCCCGAGGAGCACCTGGCGCCCCTGCGCAGCGCCGGCCCACGCACCCTGCCCGGCCTCGCGCCCGCGCTGCCGGACCGCGAGATCGTCCCCGGCGAACTCCTCGACCTGCCGGGCCGCCGACTGCGCGCCATCTGGACCCCGGGCCACACCCCCGGCCACGTCTGCCTCCACCTGGAGGAGGAGCATCCCTCCCGACTCCCGGGCAGCGGCCGCCTGTTCTCCGGCGATCACCTGCTCCCCCGGATCACCCCGCACATCGGCCTGTACGAGGATCCCGACGACGCCACCGTCACCGACCCTCTCGGTGACTACCTCGACTCCCTCGAACGCATCGGCCGCCTCGCCCCCGCCGAGGTGCTCCCCGCCCACCAGTACGCCTTCACCGACGCGCCGTCCCGGGTAAGGGAGTTGCTGGCCCATCACGAGGAGCGGCTCGACGACCTCCTGACCCTGCTGGCCGAACCCCTCACCCCCTGGCAGCTCGCCGAGCGCATGGAGTGGAACCGGCCCTGGGACCAGATCCCGTACGGGTCAAGGAACATCGCGGTCTCGGAGGCCGAGGCCCATCTGCGGCGGCTGGTGAAGCTGGGGCGGGCGGAGGCGGTGACGGGGGACGAGCCGGTGACGTACGTGGCGGTGTAAATCGCTCGTGGCCGCCGCACCACTCCTGATACCAACAGCCCCATGGACCCCATGGCTCAGCTCCTCGCCGAACGTGCCTGCGAGCGTCTCATCCTCGACTTCGTCCACCGCCTCGACCTCGGTGAACCGCCGTCCGTCGCCGAGCTGTTCACCGAGGACGGCACCTGGGCATGGCCGGACGGTGAGCGGCGGGTCGAGGGGCGGGACGCACTGCGCGCGTACTTCGGCTCCCGCCCGGCCGACCGGCTCTCCCGACGCCTGATGTCCAACATCCGCGTCACGGTGACCTCGCCGGAGACAGCGAGCGCCACGTCGTACTTCACGACCCACCGCATCGACGGCTACGCGGGGGGCACAGTGCCTGCCGGTCCGCCGGTCCAGGTCGGCCACTACGAGGACACCTTCACGTTCCGCCGCACCGACAACCGATGGCTGCTCTCCTCCCGGGTCCTCTTCCTCCCGTTCGGCGGCCCGACACCGCGAGCTGCCTAGGACACCAGCAACCGGATCAAGCGCTCGGCCGCTCCCAGGAGTTCGACCTCCCGCCTGCTCATCGTCGGGTTGGCCGCACGGCGCCGCCGGGCCTCCAGCAGGCCGGCCTCCGTGAGGGCGGACGGGTCGGCGAGCAGGGCGGTCAGCATCGCGCGCGCCGGTTGGGCGACGGGCTCGTCGCCGACGGCGACCTGGGCGAGGATCACCGCGGACATGCCCCAGTCGAGGCCCGGGTCGCCCTCCTCGGTGTTGGCCCAGTCGATCACCCGGGGGCCGTCGGGAGTGAGGATCACGTTGTCGGGGTGCAGGTCCAGGTGGAGGACGCGGGCGGACGGGGTGCGGCGGCCCGGAATGGTGTGCAGGGCGCGCAGCAACCCTGCCAGCGTGCGCCCCGCCTCCTCCGGACCGAGCGCACCGGCCGCGTTCGCCTGGAGCATCGTCGGCCCCGACAGCCGCTCCATCACCAGGTCGGTCCGCGAGTCGTCCCCGAGCCGCACCCGAGGCACCGGGTAGCCGTATCCGCGTACGTACTCCATCACCGCCCCCTCGGCGGCCGCGTTCCCCCGGCCTTCCCGGTTGCGGCGCAGCACCCACGCACCGTCGATCTCGTACACGTCGGCCGTGCGGCCGGAACCCAGCAGTCTCCCCGTCGATGGCATGGCGCGAACCTACCCGTGCCTTCGCTGCCCCCGACGCGGCTCCACAGCCGCCCCTCAGCGTTTCCCTACGGGCCGGTAGAGTGGCGGCGTCGTCATCACACCCGTACGGGGGAAAGCCGGTGCAATTCCGGCGCTGACCCGCAACCGTGAGCCACCGCTGCCCCGCGGCGTGGCGAGCCGGATCGCTCCGTACGGTTCGTGACGGGCTCACGTACACCGGCCGTCCGCCGGTGCACGGCACCGTCGAGGTCTACGGAGCCGAGCCGCCCGGGGTGTCCCGTGCTGCCCGGCTCCCCGCAGGGAGAGGCATCCGCCGATCATGAACGTCCGCCGCAGCGCCGCGGTTCTGGCCGCCACCGCCGTGATCGGCGCCGCCGGGCCCGCCGTCGCCGCCGACCCGTCCCCGTCGCCCTCGGTGGCGATACCCACCGGGCTGTACGGCCGCACCGATCCCACGTACGACGGTGTCTGGCGGCAGTCCCTCGCCCTGCTCGCGCAGGACACCGTGGGCGTGCGGCCGGCCTCGTCGGCCATCGCCTGGCTGATCGGGCAGCAGTGCGCGAACGGGGCGTTCGCCGCCTTCCGCGCCGACACCGCCAAGGCCTGCGACGCCAAGCTCATGGTCGACACCAACAGCACGGCCGCCGCCGTCCAGGCGCTCGCCGCGCTCGGCGGCCACGGCCCCGTCACCGAGAAGTCCGTCGCCTGGCTGAAGTCCGTGCAGAACGCGGACGGCGGCTGGGGCTACTCCCCGGGCGGCGCCAGCGACGCCAACTCCACCTCCGTCGTCATCGGCGCGCTCACGGCGACGGGCGAGAAGCCGCAGGACGTACGCAAGGGCGGCAAGTCCCCGTACGACGCCCTGCTGAAGCTCGCGCTCCCCTGCGACAGCGACAGCGACGGAAGCGGCGCCTTCGCCTACCAGCCCGACAAGAAGGGCAAGCTCACGGCCAACGCGGACGCGACCGCGGCAGCCGTCGTCGCCGCCCTCGGCAAGGGGCTCGCAGGCACCGCCCCGAAGGCGGCCGGGACCGGCCTGACCTGCAAGGACGCCGCCGATCCCGGGCAGGCCGCCCGCAACGGTGCCGCCTACCTCGTCGAGGCGCTGGCCAAGGACGACCACCTCACGTCGGCGCTGCCCGGCGCCGAGGACCAGCCCGACTACGGCAACACCGCCGACGCGGTCGTCGCCCTCGCCACCGCCGGCCAGGGCAAGGCGGCAGTCCCCGCCGTGCGCTGGCTTCAGGCCAACTCCGTGAAGTGGGCGCAGCAGAGCGGCCCGGCCGCGTACGCGCAGCTGATCCTCGCCGCGAACGCCTCGGCCCAGGACCCGCGCGACTTCGGCGGCCAGGACCTGGTGAAGCTCCTCGACGCGACCGGCCCGGGCCCCGTGTCCGTGCCCGACGCCGACTCGACGTCCCCGGGCGACTCCGGGGACTCGGTGGCGGCGGACGACAGCTCCGGCAACGTCGCGTGGATCGCCGGCGGCGTCCTTCTCGTCGTGGTCGTCGCCGTCGGCTACCTGCTCTTCGTCCGCGGCAGGAAGCGCCAGCCGTGAGCCGCCGCCGCGCCGCCACCGCTCTGCTCCTCGCCGTCCTGCTCCCCCTGCTGGGGGCCGCCGGCCAGGCGCAGGCCGCCGGCTACCGCTACTGGTCCTTCTGGGACCGCGCCGGCGACCACTGGACGTACGCCACCCAGGGCCCGTCCACCGCCCGCCCCTCCGACGGCGACGTCCAGGGCTTCCGCTTCGCGGTCAGCGCGGACTCCCAGGACGCGACCCAGCCGCGCGGCACGGCCGACTTCGCGACGATCTGCGCGACGACGCCGGCGCGGGACGGGAAGAAGCGGGTCGCCCTGGTCATCGACTTCGGCACGCCGTCCGACGCCCCCTCCGGCGAAACCCCGCCCTCACCTCGGACGGCCTGCGCCCGCGTACCCTCCGACGCGACCACGGCGGAGGCCCTGGCGGCGGTCGCCAAGCCCCTCCGCTACGACACGACCGCCCTGCTCTGCGCGATCGCGGGGTATCCGGAACAGGGCTGCGGGGAGCAGGTGTCGGCCGGGAAGCAACCGACGGCGCCGGCGCAGAAGACGGCGACGAAGAAGACGGACGAGGGCCCGTCGGTGGGCCTGATCGCGGGCTCCGCGGCGGTGGCCGCGCTGGCGGCGGCAGCGATCTGGCAGGCCCGGCGGCGCAGGCGTGGCTGAGCAGCCTTGTCGAGGTCCGGTGCGGTATCCCGCCCCGCAAGGGGCGCGGGGCTGTGTCGATATGTGCGGCTCCGCCGCGTGGGCGCGACCAGCCCCCACCGGCCCGCAGGATCGTCACCGCGCTTCCAGCGGAGCGCTCAGCCGCGCCGACGTACGTAGCGGCGGGCAATCGTGCCGCTGGGGCGATGGGGGTTCCCCCGCTCGAGCGAAGCCGAGAGCGGGGGAGGGTGGGCGCAGCGGCACCCCGCAGCGCCGGGCCGCGCGACCCACCCGCCCACAGCAACCCCGGGCAACACTCCACCCTGGTGCCTGGTGGCTCTGGTCGATATCCCTCGGCACCGCAGCCAGCCGCACCACCAACCCCCTCCTCCTCGCCCTCCTCATCGCGGTCTCCGCCTACGTCGTCGCGACCTGCCGGCCCGCCGCCGCCCCCCGCTCCTACAGCGCCTTCGTCAGACTCGGCCTCGCCGTGCTCCTCGTCCGCCTCGCCTTCGCCATCGCCCTCGGCTCCCCCATCCCCGGCACGCATGTGATCGTCACCCTCCCCGAAGTCCCGCTCCCCCACTGGGCCCAGGGCATCCGCCTCGGCGGCCGGGTCACCGCGGAGGGCCTCCTCTTCGCCCTCTACGACGGCCTGAAACTCGCCGCCCTCCTCATCTGCGTGGGCGCCGCGAACGCCCTCGCCGGCCCCACTCGCCTCCTCAAGTCCCTCCCGGGCGCCCTCTACGAGACCGGCGTGGCCGTCGTCGTGGCCCTCACCTTCGCCCCGAACCTCATCGCCGACGTCCAGCGCCTGCGCGCCGCCCGCCGCCTGCGCGGCCGCCCGGACAAGGGCATACGGGGCCTGCTGCACGTAGGACTCCCGGTCCTGGAGGGCGCGTTGGAGCGTTCCGTCGCCCTCGCCGCCGCGATGGACGCCCGCGGCTACGGCCGTACCGCCGCCGTCCCCGCCCCGGTCCGCCGTACCACCGCCGCCCTCACCCTCGGCGGGCTGCTCGGCGTCTGCGCGGGAACGTACGGCCTGCTCACCGCGGAGGGCGGCACGTACGGCATCCCGGTCCTGCTCGCGGGACTCGCCGCCGCGCTGGGCGGCCTGTGGCTCGGCGGCCGCCGTACCCCGCGTACCCGCTACCGCCCGGACCGCTGGGACCTGCGCGCCTGCCTGGTCGCCGCCTCCGGTGCCGCCGTCGCCGTGCTGCTGACCCTCGCCGCCTCCGCCGACCCCGCGGCCCTGCACCCCGGCGTCGTTCCCCTCGTGGCCCCCACCCTCCCCCTCCGGGCCGCCGCGGCCGTACTCCTCGGCCTGCTCCCCGCTTTCCTCGCCCCCGCCCCCGCCCGCAAGGAGCCGTCGTGATCCGCTTCGAGGACGTCTCCGTGACGTACGACGGTGCCGCCGAACCCGCCGTCCGGGGCGTGGACTTCGAGGTACCGGAGGGCGAACTCGTCCTGCTCGTCGGCCCGTCGGGGGTCGGCAAGTCCACCGTGCTCGGCGCGGTCAGCGGTCTCGTCCCGCACTTCACCGGCGGCACCCTGCGCGGCCGCGTCACGGTGGCCGGCCGTGACACCCGCACCCACAAGCCGCGCGAACTCGCCGACGTCGTCGGCACGGTGGGCCAGGACCCGCTCTCGCACTTCGTGACGGACACCGTCGAGGACGAACTCGCCTACGGCATGGAGTCATTGGGCCTCGTCCCGGACGTGATGCGCCGCCGCGTCGAGGAGACCCTCGACCTCCTCGGCCTGGCCGACCTGCGCGACCGCCCGATCGCCACCCTCTCCGGCGGCCAGCAGCAGCGCGTCGCGATCGGCTCGGTCCTCACCCCGCACCCGCGGGTCCTGGTCCTCGACGAGCCGACCTCCGCACTGGACCCGGCCGCCGCCGAGGAGGTCCTCGCCGTCCTCCAGCGCCTCGTCCACGACCTCGGCACGACGGTCCTCATGGCCGAACACCGCCTGGAACGCGTCGTTCAGTACGCCGACCAGGTCGCCCTCCTGCCGGGCCCGGGCGCCACCCCGGTCCTGGGCACTCCGGCGGAGGTGATGGCGGTGTCCCCGGTGTATCCGCCGGTCGTCGACCTGGGCCGGCTGGCGGGCTGGGCC
This sequence comes from Streptomyces sp. NPDC002088, assembly GCF_040296605.1. NCBI lineage: Bacteria > Bacillati > Actinomycetota > Actinomycetes > Kitasatosporales > Streptomycetaceae > Streptomyces > Streptomyces sp. NPDC002088. The sequence continues at coordinate 85,362 of NZ_JBEOXO010000022.1, forward strand.
CCGCTCCCTCTGACGGTGCGGGACGCCCGCCGCCGGGCGTCCGGCCTCCGGGAGCAGCTGACGGGGCGGGACGAGCCGACGCCCACAGCAGTACCCACTCCCGTACGAGCGCCCGTCCCCCGCCCGGCCGCCTCCTCCCGTTGGCGCCTGCGCAAAAAGCGGGAAGTGGCCACCGCCCCGACCACACCCCCACCCCCCGTCGCCGAAGTCCGCTCCCTCGCCGTCCGCCGCGCCCGCGTCCAGGCCCTCCGCCACGTCGACCTCACCGTCACCCCCGGCGAGACCATCGCCCTCATGGGCCGCAACGGCGCCGGAAAGTCCACGCTGCTCAACACCCTCGTCGGGCTCGTCGAGCCCACCACCGGCACGGTCCGCGTCGGCGGCGCCGACCCCCACCGCACCCCGCCCCGCGACCTCGTACGCCATGTCGGCCTGGTCCCGCAGGAGCCGCGCGACCTGCTGTACGCCGACACGGTCGCCGCCGAGTGCGTGGCCGCGGACCGGGACGCCGAGGCGACGCCGGGCACCTGCCGAGCCCTCGTCTCGGGCCTCCTCCCGGGCGTCACCGACGACATCCACCCCCGCGACCTCTCCGAGGGCCAGCGTCTGGCGCTCGCGCTCGCCGTGATCCTGACCGCCCGCCCTCCTCTCCTCCTGCTCGACGAGCCGACCCGCGGCCTGGACTACGCGGCGAAGGCCCGCCTCGTCGGCGTGCTGCGCGGTCTTGCCGCCGAAGGGCATGCGATCGTCCTCGCCACCCATGACGTGGAACTGGCCGCCGAGCTCGCCCACCGGGTCGTCCTCCTGGCCGACGGCGAGGTGATCGCCGACGGGCCGACGGCCGAGGTGGTCGTCTCCTCCCCGTCCTACGCCCCGCAGGTCACCAAGATCCTGGCCCCGCAGCGCTGGCTCACGGTCACGCAGGTGAGGCAGGCCCTGCGATGACCCGCCAGGCAAGAGCCGTCCGCCTCGGCCCCCGCTCCCTCGCCGCCCTCGCCCTGGTCAGCGCCGTCGGTGTGGTCGCCTTCACCTGGCCCTTCCTGGCCCCGCCCGCCTCGCAGCTCACCGCCCACGCCCAGGACGCCCCGTGGCTCTTCGCGGGCCTGCTGGTGCTGCTGGTCCCGGTGCTGGCGGCGACGATCTCCGAGTCGGGGCTCGGCCCGAAGGCGGTCGCCATGCTCGGCGTGCTGGCGGCGACCGGCGCGGCGCTGCGCCCGATCGGCGCCGGTACGGCCGGCATCGAGCCGATGTTCTTCCTGATGGTGCTCAGCGGACGGGTCCTGGGGCCGGGCTTCGGCTTCGTGCTCGGCTCGGTCACGATGTTCGCGTCGGCGCTGCTCACGGGCGGGGTGGGGCCGTGGATGCCGTTCCAGATGCTCGCCATGGGGTGGTTCACGATGGGCGCGGGCCTGTTGCCGGGCCCGGACCGGCTGCGCGGCCGCGCCGAGCTGGCCCTGCTCGGCGTCTACGGCTTCCTGGCCGCCTTCGCCTACGGCACGGTGATGAACATGGCCGGCTGGACCTTCATGGACCAGAGCGCCTCGAACATCGCCTTCGACCCGCACGCCACCGTCCCCGCGAACCTGGCCCGCTTCGTCGCCTACTGCCTGGCCACGTCGCTCGGCTGGGACCTGGGCCGCGCCCTGGTCACGGTCGTCCTGACCGTCGCCGTCGGCCCGGCGGTCCTGAAGGCGCTGCGCCGCGCCACGCGTCGGGCTGCTTTCGAGACCGCGGTCACATTCGACGCACCCACACCGTGAGCCCCTGCACGCAGACCGTTACTTACCCAGTGAAGCACCCCACATGACCCACATCACCTACTAAGGTGAACAGTAGGGACAAAAGGGATATATGCGTGCGACTCTACCCCCTCTGACCTGCGAATTGAGAGCCAGCTCACACAAGCGACCTTTCCCCCGTATGCGACCACCACTAGTAAAGGGGGTCATTGCGGACAGCCCTCGGGCCTGCTTCTGTAGATGACGTCGCCAGGCGCCGACAAGCCCACAGGGCCTCGGCGCCGACATATGCCCCCGCCGCGCACCGCGTGGCTCCGGCAAGTGGGCGACCCACCGTCCCCGAAGAAACAGGTTCTCCGTGTCCGTCTCCATCATCCGCCGCATCGCCAGCCCGAAGAAGGCCCTCACCGTCGCCGCCGTGGCCGCTGCCACCGCCGGTATGGCCCTCTCCGCGGCTCCCGCCCAGGCGGCGACCACGTCGGCGTCCTCGGCCCAGGCGATCGCGCACAAGATGATCCCGGACGCCGCGCAGTTCAACGCCTTCAGCCACATCGTGTCGCACGAGAGCGGCTGGAACCCCAAGGCCACCAACTCGTCCTCCGGCGCCTACGGCCTGGTCCAGGCGCTGCCCGCCTCGAAGATGGCCTCCGCGGGCTCCGACTGGAAGACCAACCCGGCCACCCAGATCAAGTGGGGCCTGGACTACATGAACTCCCGCTACGGCAGCCCGGTCGGCGCCTGGAACTTCTGGCAGACCCACAACTGGTACTGAGCCACCCCCACCGCACGTGAAGGCGGCGGCCCCCGATCCCCGGGGCCGCCGCCTTCACCCTTTTCCTAACCCGCTTTTCCTTGGCGGCCGTGGTGCACTGAAGCGGTGACCACGGAGTCCGAGACGTACGACCCCGAGGCGCGCGGCCTGCCCCTGGTGGCCGTGCTCCTCATCCTGACCGTGGTGAGCGGGCTGATCGACGCCGTGGCCTACCTGGGCCTCGGCCAGGTCTTCACCGCCAACATGACAGGCAATGTCGTCGTCCTCGGCTTCGCCGCGGCCGGGGCACCAGGCTTCTCGGTGCCGCACACGGCGACCTCGCTCGTCTCCTTCGTGGCGGGCGCGGTGGCCGGAGGACGCGTCGCACAACGGGTGGGCGACTGCTCGCGCCGGACCTGGACCCGGCTGACGCTGGCCACCGAGGCGGCCCTGGTGGGCGCGGCCGCCGTGGTCGCCTTCGCCGCACCGGGCACCGCGGGTTCTACGTACACACTCATCGCCCTCACCGCCTTCGCGATGGGCATGCGTAACGCGGCCGTCCGCAAGCTGGACGTGTCGGCCCTGACGACGACGACCGTACTGACGATGACGCTGACCGGCCTGGCCGCCGACTCCCGCACCGCGGGCGGCTCGGGCCGGGGCGCTCCGCGCCGCGGCGCGGCGGTGGCCGCGATGGCGGCGGGCGCGCTGCTCGGGGCCTGGCTGGTGCTGCACCACGGACTGGGCGTCTCGCTGCTGGTCGCGGCGGCGATGACGGGGGTGCTGGCGGTGACGGCCTCGGGGCGCGAGTAGGCGCGAGTAGGGGTGGATGCGTCTCGGGGGAGGCAGGGGCGGGGCGTAAGGGATGGGGTTTGCTCCTGCCTCCCTCGGAACGGGCCGGGCGGTCACCGGCCGATCATCGTCCGCTCAGACCGTGCTGACCGGCAGCTCCTTCACCCCGTTGATCCAGGCGGAGCGCAGCCGGCGCGGGTCGCCGGTCAGGCGCAGGCCGGGCATGGCGTCGGCGATGGCGTTGAAGATGAGGTCGATCTCCAGCACGGCGAGGGACTTGCCGAGGCAGTAGTGCGGCCCGCCCCCACCGAAGCCGAGGTGGGGATTCGGATCGCGGGTGATGTCGAAGGCGTCGGGGTTGTCGAACACCTCGGGGTCGTGGTTGGCGGAGGCGTAGAAGATGCCGACCCGGTCGCCCTTCTTGATCAGCTTGCCGCCGAGCTCCGTGTCCTGGGTGGCGGTCCGCTGGAAGGAGTTGACCGGGGTGGCCCAGCGGACGATCTCCTCGGCCGCTGTCGCCGGCCGCTCCCGCTTGTACCGCTCCCACTGCTCGGGGTGGGTGAGGAAGGCGTGCATGCCGTGGGTGATGGCGTTGCGGGTCGTCTCGTTGCCGGCGACGGCCAGCATCAGCACGAAGAAACCGAACTCGTCGGAGCCGAGGTTCCCCTGGTCCTCCGCCGCCACCAGCGTGGTGACGATGTCCTTGGCCGGGCACTCCTTGCGGGCGGCGGCCATGTTCATCGCGTACGCGATGAGCTCGGTGGCCGACTCCGCGCCGACCTCCTCGGTGATCGCGTACTCGGGGTCGTCGTACGAGATCATCTTGTTGGACCAGTCGAAGATCTTGGCCCGGTCGTCCTGCGGGATGCCGATGAGTTCGGCGATGGCCTGGAGGGGCAGTTCGCAGGCGACCTCGGTGACGAAGTCGAAGGGCCCGGAGCGGTTGCGCGCGTTCGCAGCTATCGCCTCCGCACGGGAGCGCAGGTTGTCCTCCAGGGCGCGGATGGCGCGCGGGGTGAAGACGCGCTGGATGATCTGGCGGACGCGGGTGTGCTCGGGCGGGTCCATGTTGAGCAGGATCAGCCGCTGGGCGTCTATCGCGTCGCGCTCGATGTGCTCGTTGAAGCGGATGATCGCGGTGTTGAGGTAGGAGGAGAAGATCTCCGGGTGCGTGGAGACGTACTTGACGTCCGCGTGCCGGGTGACCGCCCAGTACCCCTCGTCCTGGAAACCTGCGACGTTGGACGCTTGCGGGATCCAGCGGACCGGCTCGGCCCGGCGCAGCTCGGCGAACTCCGGGAGGGGCACGCGGTGTTGCAGCAGATCGGGGTCGGTGAAGTCGAACCCGTCGGGAAACGCTGGACAGGGCATCGGCATCTCACTCCAGCCATCTGACGACCCATCAGGAATAGAGCTGCCGCGAAGGTAGTAACGGGTTCTACAAGTAGCAAGGGGTACGGCGCCGCGAATCGGGTGCGGAATTCGTGCAGATCCCGCCTTCGGAGCCTGCAAGACCCTTGCGGCGACGGACGCCTCGTCCGCAGACTGCACACAGAACTAGAACACGTATCAGTTCGGAGGAGAGGACCCCGCACCCATGGCCGCCGAACCCGTGATCGTCGAAGCCGTACGCACCCCCATCGGCAAGCGCGGCGGCGCGCTCGCCAATCTGCACCCCGCCTACCTCCTGGGCGAGACCTACCGCGAACTCCTCGGCCGCACCGGTATCCCCGCCGACTGCGTCGAGCAGATCGTCGGCGGCACGGTGACCCACGCCGGCGAACAGTCCATGAACCCCGCGCGCACCGCCTGGCTGACCGTGGGTCTCCCCTACGAGACGGCGGCGACGACGGTCGACTGCCAGTGCGGCTCCTCGCAGCAGGCGAGCCACATGACGGCCAACATGATCGCCGCGGGCGTGATCGACGTGGGCATCTCGTGCGGCGTCGAGTCGATGTCCCGTGTCCCACTGGGCTCAGGCTCGAAACACGGCCCCGGAAAGCCGTTCCCGGACGAGTGGAACGTCGACCTCCCGAACCAGTTCGAGGCGGCGGAACGCATCGCCCGCCACCGCTCCCTGACCCGCGAGAACGTCGACTCCCTCGGCCTCATCTCCCAGGAACGGGCCTCGATCGCCTGGTCGGAGGAGCGCTTCAAGCGGGAGACGTTCGCGGTGCAGGTACCGACGACGGAGGACGAGCAGCGGGCGGGCCAGGGCATGTGGCGCCTGGTGGACAAGGACGAGGGTCTGCGCGACACCACCATGGAGGCCCTGTCCGCCCTCAAGCCGATCATGCCGACGGCGGTCCACACGGCGGGCAACTCGTCCCAGATCTCCGACGGCGCGGCAGCCATCATGTGGGCGTCGAAGCGGATGGCACGGGCACTGAAGCTGAGGCCGAGGGCGCGGATAGTGGCCCAGGCCCTGGTGGGCGCGGACCCGCACTTCCACCTGGACGGGCCCATCGACGCCACAAAGGCCGTCCTGGGCAAGGCGGGCATGTCCCTGAAGGACATCGACCTCGTCGAGATCAACGAGGCGTTCGCGTCCGTGGTGTTGAGCTGGGCCCAGGTCTTCGAACAGGACCTCGCGAAGGTCAACGTCAACGGCGGCGCGATCGCCCTGGGGCATCCGGTCGGCGCGACCGGGGCCCGCCTGATCACCACCGCGCTGCATGAACTGGAGCGCAGCGACAAGGAGTTCGCGCTCATCACGATGTGCGCGGGCGGCGGGCTGGCGACCGGGACGATCATTCAGCGGCTGTAGCCGCCGACCCCGACACGAACTCGGCGAAGGCTGCGGGCGCGAAGGCGAGCAGCAGGCCCGTGAGGCCCGGGGCGGCCGGTGTCGGGTCTACGGCTCGATGAGGCCGACGCGGATGGCGTAGCGGGTGAGTTCCAGGCGGTCGCGCAGGCCGAGTTTCTGGAGCAGGTTGGCGCGGTGGCGTTCGACCGTCTTGACGCTGATCACGAGGAGGAGGGCGATCTCCTTGGATGTGTGCCCCTCGGCGACGAGTTTGAGGATTTCCTCTTCGCGCTCGGTGATGGGGCGCGCGGGCAGCCGGTCGCCCGTTCGGGCGCGGTCGAGGTAGGTGCGGATGAGCGTGGACTCGGCACCGGGGTAGATGAAGGGTTCGTCACGCAGGGCGGCGCGGCAGGCTTCGACCAGGTCGCGGTCGGCGACGGACTTCGGGACGTAGCCGGAGGCTCCCGCCTTGAGCGCTTCGAAGAAGTACTGCTCGTTGTCGTACATCGTCAGCATCAGGATGCGCAGGTCGGGGCGGAGACGGGAGAGTTGACGGGCGGCCTGCAGACCGGTCTGGCGGGGCATGGCGATGTCGAGGATGGCCAGGTCGATGTCGTTTCCCTGGGCCTGCACGATGGCTTCGGCACCGTCGGCCGCCTCGGCCACGACGGTCAGATCCGGCTCGGCGTCGAGGATGAGGCGGACACCACGGCGGACCAGGGCGTGGTCGTCGGCGAGCAGGATGCGGGCCGGTTCGGTCATCGCGCGTTCTCCTGGGTGCTGCGGTCGTCGGCTTTGCCGCCGGTCACGCGCAGGCGTATTTCGGTTCCGCCGTGTGGGCCTCGGCCGATGTCGAGGTCGGCGCCTATGAGGAGGGCGCGTTCCCGCATGCCGCTGATGCCGGCTCCTTCGGGCGCTGCCCCGATGCCCTGGCCGTTGTCGCGGACCAGTAGTCCCACCCTGGCGTCCGGCAGGGGGCGCAGGTGGACTTCGACTCGGGTGGCGCGGGCGTGGCGGGCGGAGTTGGTGAGCCCTTCCTGGGCGATGCGGTAGAGGACGAGTTCGGTGGCCGGGTCGAGGGGTGGCAGACCAGGGGTGATGTACGCGGTCGCGCTCGTACTGGAGGTCGTGAACTCGGTCGTCAGGGCGCGCAGGGCGGAGTACAGGCCTAGTTCCTCCAGCACACCGGGGCGCAGGCGGCGGGCGATGCGGCGGATCTCGTCCAGGCCGGCGCGGGTGGTCTCCTGCGCCTGACGGAGGTCGGCCCGCACGGGCTGAGGGGCGTGGTCGGCCGCGTGCTTGAGCTGGAGGAGGACGGCGGTGAGGGTCTGTCCGACCTCGTCGTGGAGTTCCTGGGCGAGGCGCTGTCGTTCGGCTTCCTGCGCGGAGAGGGCCCTGCCGGAGCTGGTGGCCCGTTCGGCCTCGAGCCGGGCGAGCATGGCGTTGAAGGTTTTGGTGAGGTCGGCGATCTCGCCGGGGCCGGTGACGATCGTGCGGCTGCCGGGCCTGAGGAGATCGGCGGTGGCCATGGCCCGGGTCAGCCGGGCCAGCGGTGCGAGTCCTATCCGCAGCAGGATGGCGTTCGCGATCAGCATCACGACCAGCCCGGCGATCAGGACCTGTGCCTCGCCGAACAGCACCGGGGTGGAGACGGTGACCGGGCCCAGGAGCAGGAGAACCGCGACGACCAGCACGGCAGCGTTGAGGAGGAAGATCCTCCAGTACAACGTCATGATCGGCCGTTCCTTTCCTGGTGGTCTTTCCCGGTGGTCCTCACCTCCACTGTCTCCTGCCACCGCCGATCCGCCCGTTTCACGGCTCCGACCTGCGGCGGGACCCAATGCCCCGCCCCACTCTGACCGCTGCGGGCGCGCCGCGTCCATCCGTGCTGACACCCATATCCCCGGCCTGTTCGCGACTGGCACCATGGGCCCTTGCCGCGCCGGACAACCAGTGATCACCACCGGTTGATCGCTGATGGTGATCCGCCGTGCGCCGCACCACCGTCACGACGAAAAGGGAGGGATGGGTTGTGCCTGCTTCTCGGATGAGCACCACGCCCTTGCCGGGAATCGGTGTCCAGTACGACCTCACGACGCGGGAGCACCGCCACCTGTCGGTGATCGCTCATCGGGACGGGACCCGGACGGTGAACGTCTACCGGGCCGATGACCCGGACGCGTGTGCGCAATCGCTGCGTCTGACCGAGCCGGAGGCCGCCTCGCTGGTCCACGCGCTGGCACCGTCCCACCACAGCCCGACCCTGCTGTCCACGACCGATCTGGGACTGGTGGCCGAGCGGATCGAGCTGTCCGCGGTCTCGTACTGGAACGGGCGTGTCCTCGGCGAGACCAGGATGCGGACCGAGACCGGCGCCTCCATCGTCGCTGTGCTGCGGCGGGCACAGGCGATCCCCTCGCCGACCCCGGACTTCCGGCTGGCCGGCGGCGACACCCTCATCGTGATCGGCACCCGCGAGGGTGTGGAGGCGGCTGCGGCAATACTCGGACGGGAATGACCGATGCACTCCTCCGCCACCTTCCTGATCGAGTTCGGCGCGATCATCCTCGGCCTCGGTCTGCTCGGCCGGCTCGCCGGACGCATGCAGTTCTCCCCCATCCCCCTTTACCTGCTGGCCGGGCTCGCCTTCGGTGAGGGCGGGCTGCTGCCGCTGGGCACCAGCGAGGAGTTCGTCGCGATCGGCGCCGAGATCGGCGTGATACTGCTGCTGCTCATGCTCGGCCTGGAATACACCGCCAGCGACCTGGTCCTCAACCTCAAGACCCAGTACCCGGCCGGTCTCGTCGACGCCGCGCTGAACGCCCTGCCCGGCGCCGCGATGGCGCTGCTGCTGGGCTGGGGGCCGGTGGCCGCGGTCGTGCTGGCCGGGGTGACCTGGATCTCCTCCTCCGGTGTGATCGCCAAGGTACTCGGCGACCTCGGGCGGCTCGGCAACCGTGAGACCCCGGTCATCCTGAGCATCCTGGTCCTGGAAGACCTCTCCATGGCCGTCTATCTGCCGATCGTCACCGCCCTGCTGGCCGGGTCCGGCCTGGCGGCGGGCAGCGTCACCCTGGCGATCGCCCTCGGCGTCGCCGGGCTGGTCCTGCTGACGGCGGTGCGCTACGGACGGCACATCTCCCGCTTCGTCTCGAGCGAGGACCCCGAGAAGCTACTGCTGGTCGTCCTCGGCCTGACCCTTCTCGTCGCGGGAGTCGCCCAGCAGCTCCAGGTCTCGGCCGCCGTGGGCGCCTTCCTGGTGGGCATTGCCCTGTCCGGCGAGGTCGCCGAGGGCGCGCACAACCTGCTCGCGCCGCTGAGGGACCTGTTCGCCGCCGTCTTCTTCGTCTTCTTCGGCCTGCACACCGACCCGGCCAGCATCCCGCCGGTCCTGCTGCCCGCCCTCCTGCTGGCGGTCGTCACCGCCCTGACGAAGATCGCCACCGGGTACTGGGCCGCGAAGCGGGCCGGGGTGGGTGCCAAGGGCCGCTGGCGGGCCGGCGGCACTCTGGTCGCGCGGGGCGAGTTCTCCATCGTCATCGCCGGACTCGCCGTCACCTCCGGCATCGAGCCGTCACTCGGCCCGCTGGCCACCGCCTACGTGCTGATTCTCGTGGTCCTCGGCCCGCTCACCGCCCGCTACACCGAACCGGCCGCCACCTGGATCGCCCGGCGCCGCACCCCGTCCGGGCCGCGCCCTGCGGTGGAGCCCTCCGTAGAGGAGCCCACAAAGACGGTCCAGGACCAGGACCCTGTCGGCCCCGCATGACTGAGGACAGCTGAGCAGCGATCACCGGACAGGCCACTGCGCCCTGCCTTCTCCGCCACCACCTACCGGGCCTGGCTGGACAAGTGGGCCGTCGGGTTCGTCGTACTGCCTCTCGGGCGGCCCGACGGATACGCCGAGGACGAGGCCCACCTCGTGGGCGGGGACCAGCGGCCCGACTGGCTCGAGCCCGTCTGGCAGGACGACCACTGGCGGGTGTACCAAGTGCGTGACGCCGTACCGCTCGTCTCCGCGCCCGGCGCCGTCGTACGAACGACGAGCGCGGATGTCGTGGTACGGGCGTCGCGGGCCGGTGCGGTGACCGTGCGGGTCGCCTATTCGCCGTGGCTGGAAACCGACGGAGGATGCCTGGCCCGCGACGGCGAGTTCACCGGATTCTGACGAGGAGGCCCCGGCGTTCACGCCGGGGAGGAATCGTCTCCCGTCCCTGCGACGCGGAGCGTCGCCGCATCCGTCCTCTGCGGGTGCGGAGCGCCCCGCGTCGCTCGCGGGGCGGAGCCCCGAGAAAAGCGAACGGCCTTGCGGGCTGGTCCCTCGTGGTGTGGACGTCTACGCGAAAGGGGTACGGGCGTGCGCCAGTGGTGCCTATGGTCTCGTGTCATGACGACAGTGACGGGAGCCGATGAGGCTCCGCAGAGCGGGGCGGCCGGGCATGCCCGGTACACGTTCCGGCTGCGTGTGTCGTCCACCGCCCATGTGCAGTTGGTGGCGGAGTGGGACCGGTGTCGCTGGGTGTGGAACGAGTGCGTCACCAAGTCGAAGCAGACCCACGAAGCTAACAAGGCCCGCTCCGACGGGGCCGCGAAGAAGACCTGCGGACCTGCCCAGCTGGATCGGATGCTCACCGAGGCCCGCAAGCACACCGGCTGGCTGCGGGAGGGCAGTTGCGTCCCGCAGCAGCAGGCCATCCGGGACTTCGCCAAGTCCCGGGCCAAGGCCCACAAAGACATCCTGGCCCACCTGCCGGTGCGGCAGCGGGCCGGGATGCCCCGGTACAAGAAGAAACGCGAGGCACTGGCCTCGCTGAACTACACCACGCGCGGCTTCCGCCTCAAGGACGGGCGCCTGCACCTGGCGGGCAACATCGTGCTCCGCCCGGTGTGGTCCCGTGAGCTGCCCGCCGCCCCGTCCAGTGTCCGCGTCCACCAGGACAGCCTGGGCCACTGGTACGCCTCTTTCGTCGTGCCCGCCCAGGTGCGGGAGCTGCCCGCCACCGGTGCGGTCATCGGCATCGACTGGGGCGTGAAAGAGACCGCGACCACCACCTCCGACGCCCACGACCTCCCCCACGCCGAGCACGGCAAGAAGGCCCGGGCCAAGCTCACCCGCTATGACCGCATGATGGCCCGCCGCAAACCGAAGAAAGGCTGGCCCGCCTCCAAGGGCTACCGGGAAGCCAAGCATCTGCGCGCCAAGGCCCACAAGAAGGTCGCCCGGCAGCGCCAGGACACCGGCCGCAAGTGGGCCAAGAAGGTCGTGACCGACCACGACGCGCTCGCCGTGGAGGACTTCCGCCCCAAGTTCCTCGCTAAGACCACCCTGGCCAAGAAGGCCGCGGACGCCGCCATCGGCGCCACCAAACAGGCCCTGATCCACATGGGCCGCAAACACGGGCGCGACGTGCGCCTGGTCCACCCCGCGTACACCACGATGGACTGCGCGCACTGCATGACGAGAGCCAAGCATGCACTGCCGCTGGGAATGCGCACCTACACCTGCACCGCCTGCGGAGCTGAGTCCCCCCGGGACAAGAACTCCGCATACGTGATGCTCCACCGGGCTGGTCTCCTCCCGGCTGGTGCCGATCGCACAAGACCTCCCGAGGCGCTGCCTCGGGAGGCAGCGTGAGCCAGGAATCTCCTCCCTTCAGGGAGGAGAGGATTCAATCGCCTCACCGTCCCCGCACCCGGCGAGTACCGGATCAGCTCGGAGTACGGTCCTTCTCCAGCACCGGCACCGGAGTGCTGACGCCGGCGGCAGCCGTCGTCACCGTTCTCGCCCGCGGTCCCTGGAACACGTACGACAGGCCGAAGCCCGTGCCGACCACCGCCGCACCGCCGACCGCGTCCAGTACCCAGTGGTTGCCGGTGGCGACGATCGCCGAGACGGTGAAGAACGGGTGCAGCAGGCCCAGGGCCTTCATCCACCACTTCGGCGCGACGATCGCGATGACGAGCCCGCACCACAGGGACCAGCCGAAGTGCAGCGAGGGCATCGCCGCGTACTGGTTGGTCAGGGCCGTCAGCGTGCCGTAGTCCGGCTTGGAGAAGTCCTGGACGCCGTGGACCGTGTCGATGATGCCGAGGCCGGGGAGCAGGCGGGGCGGGGCCAGCGGGTAGAGCCAGAAGCCGACCAGAGCGAGCAGGGTGGCGAAGCCGAGGGACGAGCGGGCCCAGCGGTAGTCGACGGGGCGGCGCCAGTACAGGACGCCGAGGACGGTCAGCGGGACGACGAAGTGGAACGACTCGTAGTAGAAGTCGAAGAAGTTCCGGATCCAGTCGACCTTCACGACCGCGTGGTTGATCGCGTGCTCGATGTCGATGTGGAGAAAGCGTTCGAGAGAAAGAACCTCGTGGCCGTGCTCCTCCGCCCTCGCCCGGCCCCCCGAGTTGCTGCCGCCGGTAGCCGCGAGGCGGACCTTCTGGTAGGCGGCATACGTGACGCGGAGGAGGAGGAGTTCGAGGAGGAGGTTCGGGCGGGTGAGGACCCGGCGCAGGAAGGGCAGGAGCGGGACGCGCTGCCACCGGGTGGGGACCGGCGGGGCGTACTCCGTGGGGATCGGCGTCCGGTAGTGCGGGGAGGTGCGGGAGAGAAAGGGGACGGCGGTGGCCGCGGCGAGGGCGGCCAGCAGGACCACGTTGTCCCGCAGCGGGTACACGACTGCCATGTTCGGCAGCATCATCTTCGCCGGGAGGGTCATCACAAGGAGTACGGCGACCGGCCACACGTAGCGGTCGGAGGCGCGCTTGCCCACCCGGCCCACCACCGCGAGCAGTACCCACAGGAGCTGGTGCTGCCAGGTCGTCGGAGAGACGGCGATGGCCGCGCAGCCGGTGACGGCCACGGCGAGGAGGAGCTGGCCGTCGCGGGCGTAACGGACGGCCCGGCGCAGGCCGAGGGTGGCCACGGCCACACCCAGCAGCAGGAACAGGCCGATCTCCAGGGGGCCGGTCAGGTCGAGGCGGAGCAGGGCGCCGTGCAGGGACTGGTTGGCGAGGTCGTCGGCCTGTCCGCCGAGGCCGGCGCCCGCCACGTGGTGGACCCAGTAGGTGTACGAGTCGTGCGGCATCGCGGCCCAGGCGACGGCCGTGGAGACGGCGAAGACGGCGCCGGTGGAGAGGGCGGCGCGGCGGCGGCCGGTGAACCAGAGCAGGGGCGCGAAGAGCAGCACGGCCGGCTGGAGGGCGGCGGCGAGGCCGACCAGTACGCCGCTCGCCTTCTCGCCGCGTACGGCGAAGCAGCCGAGCAGGACGAGCAGCACCGGGATGATGCTGGTCTGGCCCAGCCAGAGGGTGTTGCGGACGGGCAGCGACAGCATGAGCAGGCTGATCGCGACCGGGGCCGCGAGCAGGGAGGTTCGTCTGCTCACGGGCTGCGGCAGGGCGCGGGCGGCGACCAGGCCGAGGGCGACGACCAGCAGGAGGGTGCCGAAGGTCCAGCCCCAGCCGAGGGCCTGTTCGGCGGCCTTGGTGAGGGGCTTGAGGACGAGTCCGCCGAAGGGGGTGCCGGTGAAGCGCGTGGAGTCGTAGAGGGAGCCCTTGACGTGCAGGACGCCCTCGGGGCCGACCCAGGTCTCCAGGTCCGTCAGCCGTTCTCCGCGCGGGGTGCTCAGGACGACGGCCAGCTGCCGTACGGCGAGGATCGCCGCGATCAGCCAGAGACCGAGACGCGCCGCGCTCAGCCGTGCCCTGGCCGCGCCCGCGTCCGTCGCTCCGAACACTTCCGCCGTTCGTCCGGTGTGCTCCGCATTCGCCACGCCTTGTCGGCCTCCCGCCCCGTTCGTCCCACGCGTCCCACACGTCCCACGCGTCGAGTTCCCTTTACGAACCATATGAGGCTCGCATCACCCCGGGAAAGAGACGCAGGCAACCCCCACTTCACCTGACGTCCGCTCGCCTTTTGTCCGAATGACGATAGTGCGCGTGCGGTGCGGTTCCGCCCGCGGGGCGCGACAAGGATCACAACGCGAGGCCGGGGAGAGCGTCCGCAGGCGGGCTTACATGCCTGCGTACACACCGTTTGCGTGCACTGCGCACTCAACCGCGTACGGCATGTAAGCGGAGCAAGGGCTCGTATGGTCGATTTTCGGCCCGCTCTCCGGGCTGCGTCCCTGTCCCCGTCGAAAGGTAGGCGAGCGAGGTTTTGTCGGCTGCCACAGTCGCCGCTCCCCCGGCCCCCACGACCCGCACGACCCGTGAGGTCACCACCACCGACCCGGCCCTTGTCAGGCGCGCCGTGAAGGCCGCCGCGCTGGGCAACGCGATGGAATGGTTCGACTTCGGTGTCTACAGCTACATCGCGGTCACCCTGGGCAAGGTCTTCTTCCCCTCGGGCAACCCGACCGCCCAGCTGCTGTCCACGTTCGGCGCCTTCGCCGCGGCCTTCCTGGTCCGCCCGCTCGGCGGCATGGTCTTCGGTCCGCTCGGCGACCGTATCGGCCGGCAGAAGGTCCTCGCCCTGACCATGATCATGATGGCGGCGGGCACGTTCGCGATCGGCCTGATCCCGTCGTACGGCACGATCGGCGTCGGCGCGCCCCTGCTGCTCCTCGCCGCCCGCCTGGTGCAGGGCTTCTCGACCGGCGGCGAGTACGCGGGCGCGTCCACCTTCATCGCCGAGTACGCGCCGGACAAGCGACGCGGCTTCCTGGGCAGCTGGCTGGAGTTCGGCACGCTGGCCGGATACATCGGCGGCGCGGGTCTGGTGACGCTCATGACCGCGCTGCTGTCCTCCGCGGATCTGGTGTCCTGGGGCTGGCGGATCCCGTTCCTGATCGCGGGCCCGATGGGCATCATCGGCCTCTACCTGCGGATGCGCCTGGAGGAGACCCCGGCGTTCCGGGCGGAGGTCGAGAAGGCCGAGGCGAACCGCCCGAAGGTGCCGCTGCGCGAGATGGTCACGGGCCAGTGGAAGGCGCTGCTGCTGTGCATGGGCCTCGTGCTGGTCTTCAACGTCACCGACTACATGCTCCTGTCGTACATGCCGAGCTATCTGACCAGTGAGCTCAAGTACGACGAGACGCACGGCCTGCTGGTGGTGCTGGGCGTGATGGCGCTGATGATGATCGTGCAGCCCTTCGCCGGCGCGCTGACCGACCGGATCGGCCGCCGCCCGGTGATCGCGGCCGGCTGCGCGGGCTTCCTGTTCCTGTCGATCCCGGCCCTGCTGCTGATCCGCCAGGGCAGCCTGCTCGCGGTCGCCCTAGGCATGGGCGCGCTGGGCCTGCTCCTGGTCTGCTTCACGGCCGCGATGCCGGCGGCACTGCCCTCCCTGTTCCCGACGCGGGTCCGCTACGGCTCGCTGTCCATCGGCTTCAACGTGTCGGTGTCGCTCTTCGGCGGCACGACCCCGCTGGTGGTGACCGCCCTCATCGGCGCCACCGGGAACCTGATGATGCCCGCGTACTACATGATGGCGGCGGCCGTGATCGGCGGCGTCGCGGTCTGGTATATGACGGAGTCGGCGGGCCGCCCGCTGCCGGGTTCGGCACCGGCGGTGGAACGGACGGCGTAACCCCCACCAGCGTGCCCGCGGTCGCCTCGGCATGGGCGCGCCCGCGGGCCGGCGGGGCGGCGGGGCGGCGGGCCTGCAGGGCCCGCGCCGGACGGCAGGGCCCGCGCCGGGCGGCAGAGTCCGCGCCGGGCGGCAGAGTCCGCGCCGGGCGGCGGGGACCCGCACCAGGACGCGAAGGAAAATTGGTTCGCATCCCTGAGCAGCACTGGTGATCACCAAGCCAATCGGAGACGCTGGAATCCGGTGACGGGGAACCCGTCTGTGACTACATTCGTTAGCTGCCTGGTTAGCATCCCTAACTAGGCATCCGAAAGGTAGAGCGCATGAGCGGGTCTCAGCTCTGGGACGACGTCGATTTCTACTTCTCCAGCCACCTGGCGCCGGACGACGACGCCCTCCAGGCGGCCGTGCGCGACAGCGAGGCCGCCGGGCTCCCGCATGCCGCCGTCACGCCGCCGCAGGGCAAGCTGCTCCACCTGCTGGCCCTGATCCAGGGGGCCCGCACCATCCTGGAGATCGGCACTCTCGGCGGCTACAGCACCATCTGGCTGGGCCGGGCGCTCCCGGCCGACGGCCGCCTGGTCTCGCTGGAGTACAGCGCCCGGCACGCCGAGGTCGCAACCCGCAACATCGCCCGCGCCGGCCTCGACAAGATCGTCGAGGTGCGCGTGGGCCCGGCCCTGGAGTCGCTGCCCAAACTCGCCGACGAGAACCCGGCCCCGTTCGACCTGGTCTTCATCGACGCCGACAAGGCCAACAACGCGCACTACGTGGAGTGGGCGCTCAGGCTCACCCGCGCGGGCAGCCTGATCATCGTCGACAACGTCGTACGGAGCGGCCGCGTGATCAACGCGGAGAGCACCGAACCGGACGTCCAGGGCACCCGGGCCGCCATCGAACTGATCGCCGCCCACCCGAGGCTGAGCGGCACGGCGATCCAGACGGTCGGCAGCAAGGGCCACGACGGCTTCGCGCTGGCGCGGGTGCTCGAGCAGACCGACTAAGGACCTGTCCGGCTAAGGACGTGTCCGGCGGGGGCTACGCCTCGTGGTAAAAGCCGACGTTGACGCTGCGCGGGCCGGTGCGGTCCTGGATGACGATCTCGCCGGACCCGCCGAGCGGCAGCGGCACGCTCCCGCCGTACGCGATGGGCTGGGCGTACTCCCCGATCAACACCCGCACCTCGGAGGACGGGTCGGGCTGGGAGCCGCGCAGCCACGACACGTGCCAGGTGCCCTCGGGTCCGCACAGGAACTCCAGGTGGACCCGCGAGACGAACAGCCAGTCGTCGGGCGTCGCGAGCCGGCACACGGACGCGTCCCGGCCCACCCGCAGCACGGCGCCCGGGTCGCTGGGCGCGTCGGCCATGAGCATGCCTGCCGTGGCACCAGCGTCCGCCCCGGTGACGGAGGCCATGGTGAGTTCGAGCACGTGCGCTCCTTCTGGAATGTCCCTGTACGGCGGCGTGGTTGGCGCACCGCCGCCGCATGATAAAACGCCCGGCCCTACCGCGTCCGGCACAATGAACTCATGACCGAGCGAAAGCCACCGGGTATCCCGTTCGAGTCCTGGGTCGACAAGCAGATCCGCGACGCCGAGGCGCGCGGCGAGTTCGCCCACCTGACGGGCGCGGGCAAGCCGCTGCCGGACGGCACGGACACGACGTACGACGAACTGTGGTGGATCAAACGGAAGATGGCCCGCGAGGGTCTCTCGGTCCTCCCACCGACGCTGGCCCTGCGCAAGGAGGCCGAGGACGCCCTCGCGGCGGCCTACGCGGCACCCTCCGAGCGGATCGCCCGGAGGATCCTCACCGATGTCAACGTCAAGATCCGCGACATGATGTTCAAGCCGCCGCCCGGCCCCCCGCTGGGCATGAAGCCGTACGACGTCGAGCAGGTCGTACGGGAGTGGCGGGAGCGCCGGGCGGTGGGTGGCGCGGGCGATGCGGAGCAGGGCCCGTCACACCCGTAGCAGGCGCTCCGCGAGCTCGCGGTGGTCCCGCAGGGCCAGGCGGAGTTTACCCTCCCGACCCGTGCCCGCCCCGTGTCCGTACCGTCACGCATATTCGGTTGCGGGCGGCGCGGACGCACTCCTGACAATGTCGGTCATGACCTGGACCGTCGCCCCCGAACCGTTCGACTCCCCCGTCGCCGCCGCCCTCTGGCGCGCGTACTACACGGAGGTCAGCGACCGCTGGTACCTGCTGCACGAGGGGCGCCGCACCGCCCCGGAGGAGCTGGAGCGCGAGGTCGCCGCGCGCACCGGCGCCGACCTCGTCCCGCCGGGCGGGCAGCTGCTCGTCGCGCGGTACGGCGGTGAGCCCGCCGGCAGCGCGGGCGTACGGCTGCTGGACGCGGCGACGGCCGAGCTGACCCGGGTGTTCCTGTACGAGGGGATGCGCGGCCGGGGCGGCGCCGCGCTCCTGGTGTCCGCCGCCGAGGACGCCGCCCGCGCCCTCGGCGCCGCGCGGCTCGTGCTCGACACACGCGGCGACCTGGTCGAGGCCCGCGCCCTGTACGCCCGGCTCGGCTACGTGGAGACCGAGCCGCACAACGACGACAAGTACGCCGAGCACTGGTTCCGGAAGGAGCTCGGCTAAGGAGCTCAACTGACCCGCAGCGGGGCCCCGTTGTGCGGCTGCTCCTGGTCCGAGCCGCACAGCTCGTCGTTGAGCTCCTTCACCACCTGGGTCAGGTCGGTGGGCCGGTCCGGGCCCCACCAGTCGCCGAGCAGCTCGGCCAGCGACTCCTCGCGGGCCCGCGCCAGCTGTTCGGCGACCTCGCGTCCCTGGCCGGTCAGGCTGAGGTCGAGGCCCTCGCGGACGGCGAGGTGCCGTTCCTCGAGCTGGCGGGCGGCCTCGATGACGACGGTCATCGGAACCGTGGTGCGCTCGGCGAGCACGCCGGGCTCGACCGAGCCGTACTTCTTCATCCGCAGGAGCAGCCAGCTCGCGGCGGGCAGCAGGTCGTAGCCCGCCCGCGCGGTGATCTTGCGGTAGACCTCGCGCCGTCCCTCGCGGGTGCCGAGCGTGGACAGCGCACGGCACACCTCGTCGTACGACGAGCGCTGCACGGGGTTGGTGGCCAGGGTCTCCGTGACGTCGGGCGCCGTGACCGAGCCGCGCAGCCGGTCCTCCTTCAGGAACCACGCCAGTACGAAGCCGAGGAGGGCGACGGGAGCGGCGTAGAGGAAGACGTCGGTGATGGAGGCGGCGTAGGCGTGCAGGGCGGGCTGGCGCAGGGCGGCGGGGAGGCCGGCGATGCCGCGCGGGTCGGCTTTCAGGGAGTCCGCGGAGATGCCGGCCGGGAGGCTCACGCCCCGGAAGGCGTCGGTCAGCTTGTCGGCCAGGCGGCTCGCGAAGACCGTACCGAAGATGGCGACGCCGAAGGAGGCGCCGATGGAGCGGAAGAAGGTGGCGCCGGAGGTGGCGACGCCGAGATCCTCGTACGAGACCGCGTTCTGCACGATCAGGACCAGGACCTGCATCACGAGGCCGAGGCCCAGGCCGAAGACGAAGAAGTAGACGCTCATCTCGGCGGTGGAGCTGTGCTCGTCCATCCGGTGGAGGAGGAGCAGGCCGAGGGTGGTGACGCCGGTGCCCGCGATCGGGAACACCTTCCAGCGGCCGGTGCGGCTGACGATCTGCCCGGAGAGGGTCGACGACAGCAGCATGCCGACCACCATCGGCAGCATGTGGACGCCGGACAGGGTCGGGGAGATGCCCTGGACGACCTGGAGGAAGGTCGGCAGGTAGGTCATCGCGCCGAACATGGCGAAGCCGACGATGAAGCTGATCACGGCGGAGAGCGTGAAGGTGCGGATGCGGAAGAGTTTGAGGGGGAGGACGGGTTCGGCCGCCCGCCGCTCGACGGCCACGAACGCCACCGCCAGCACGACGCCCAGCGCCGCGAGGCCGATGATCTGCGGCGAGCTCCAGCCCCAGGTCGTGCCGCCGAGCGAAGCGACCAGGACCAGGCAGGTGGCAACGGAGGCGATGAGGAAGGTGCCGAGGTAGTCGATGACGTGCGGGGTGACCTTGCGCGGGATGTGCAGGACGGTCGCGATCACGGCCAGGGCGACGACGCCGACCGGCAGGTTGACGTAGAAGACCCAGCGCCAGCTGAGGTGCTCGGTGAACAGCCCGCCCAGCAGCGGGCCGAGCACGCTGGTCGCACCGAAGACCGCGCCGAACAGGCCCTGGTAGCGGCCGCGTTCGCGGGGCGGGACGATGTCGCCCACGATCGCCATCGACAGCACCATCAGCCCGCCGCCGCCCAGGCCCTGGACCGCACGGAAGGCGATGAGCTGCGGCATGTTCTGCGCCATGCCGCACAGCGCCGAACCGATCAGGAAGATCACGATCGCGGTCTGGAACAGCTTCTTGCGCCCGTACTGGTCGCCCAGCTTGCCCCACAGCGGTGTCGCCGCCGTCGAGGCGAGCAGGTACGCCGTGACCACCCACGACAGGTGCTCCAGGCCGCCGAGCTCGCTGACGATGGTGGGCAGCGCCGTCGACACGATGGTCTGGTCGAGGGCGGCGAGCAGCATGCCGAGCAGCAGAGCGCCGATCGATACGAGGACGTTGCCGGACACGTGCTGCTGCGCCGCGTCCCCCGTCCTGGCGTGCGCGTCCACGGCCATGGAGACCTCCTGAGGCTCTCGTGACCCTCCCATCGTGGTCGGTGTGG
This sequence comes from Streptomyces sp. NPDC002088, assembly GCF_040296605.1. Classification (NCBI taxonomy): domain Bacteria; kingdom Bacillati; phylum Actinomycetota; class Actinomycetes; order Kitasatosporales; family Streptomycetaceae; genus Streptomyces; species Streptomyces sp. NPDC002088. The sequence goes on from NZ_JBEOXO010000022.1 coordinate 105,601, forward strand.
CCGGTTATGGCCTGTTGAGTCCTCCTGGAGCCCGATATTCCGGGGGTTTCGGATCCTGTGCGGTGTGGACGGTCTGCATAATCTTTGGAGTTCTCATGGGGAGGGACGAACACGTGGACGAGCGCGGGGCCGAGGGCGGGGCCGGGGACGGGGCCGATCCGAACGGGGGCGGGCGCGGGCACCAGTGCCCGGAGTGCGGGGCGCTGAGGGGGCCGGACAACACCCCGTCGTGCGCCTGCACCCAGCGGGCGTCCGACGCCCTGCGCGACGCCCGCACGGCCGAGGCGGCCGCGGCGGAGGACTTCGACCCGCTGCGGATACGGCCGTACGTCGAGCTCGAGGGCGCCGGGCTGGGCGGCACGGGCCGGCGGTCCGCGGAACCGACGACAGAACCGGCGACAGAACCGCCGGCCGCGGACGTCACCATGCCCCTGCGCCGGATCGAGGCGGCGCCCGTACTCCCCACGCCCCTCGCACCGCCGCCGGGCGAGCCGAGCGCCGGCGACCTGAGCCTGTTCGAGGGCGCGGACCGGGATCCGTACGCCGACCCGCTCGACGCGCCCGAGCCGCCACGCCGTCGCCACCGTCGCAGGGTGCTGCTGGGGGCGGCGGGAGCGGTCGTGGCGGTGGTGGCCGCGGCCGGTTTCGCCGGCGGGCTGTTCTCCTACGAGACGCCGTCACGGAACACCGCGGCGCCGGAAGACGTACGGGCCGCCGTGCCGGGCACCTCGACCAGCGCGGCCTCCGAGCCCTCGGCCACAGCGGCCTCCGCATCCGCGGGACCGACGTCCGAGTCGCCCTCGCCGTCCCCGTCCCGCAGCGAGAGCCCGTCGCCCTCGCCGTCGCGGTCCAGCGCCTCCCCGTCCCCGTCCGCCTCGACCGAGCCGACCGGAACCGTGACGAGCGCGGGCGCGACGGCCTCCCTGGCCACCGGAAACGGCGGCCAGAGCACCGGCCCGGTTCTGCGCGTCGGCGACAAGGGCCCCGAGGTGACCGAGCTCCAGCAGCGCCTGCACCAGTTGTACCTGTACAACGACGAGATCGACGGCAAGTTCAGCGGTCGCGTCCAGGACGCCCTGCGCAACTACCAGTGGTCACGCGGCGTCGGAACCGACGACCTGGGGGTGTACGGGGCGGAGACGCGGGCGAAGCTGGAGGCGGAGACGACGGAGCCGTAGGCCCGTCGGAAAGCCGGCCTGAGCAGCCTTGACGAGGTCCGGCGCGGTATCGCGCCCCGTAAGTGCGCGGGGCTGTGTCGATATGCGCCGATATGCGGCTCCGCCGCGGGGGCGCGACCAGCCCCCACCGGCCCGCGGGTTCGTCACCGCGCTTCCAGCGGAGCTCCAGCGGAGCGCTCAGCCGACGTGCAACCGGACCGTCCCGTCCCCCACAGCCTCCACCCGCACCTGGCTGAGGTCCCGCACCACCACGTCCGCCCGATGGAACCCGGCCCGCGGCCCGACCCCCACGACCCGCATCCCCGCGGAGCGTCCCGCCGCGATCCCCGCCCCGGAGTCCTCGAAGACCACGCAGTCGGCGGGAGCGATCCCCAGTTCGGCGGCGCCCTTCAGGAATCCCTCGGGGTCCGGCTTGCTCGCCCCGACGGACTCGGCGGTGATCCGGACGTCGGGCAGCCCGAGCCCGGCCGCCGCCATCCGCGCCGTGGACAGGGCGACGTCGGCGGACGTCACCAGCGCGTGCGGCACCTCACGCAGGGACGCGAGGAACTCCGCCGCGCCGGGCACCGGCACGACGCCGTCCATGTCGGCCGTCTCCTCGGCGAGCATGCGGGCGTTGTCGGCGAGGTTGTGCTCCATGGGCCGGTCGGGCAGCAGCAGCGCCATCGACGCGTATCCCTGCCGTCCGTGGACGACCTTCATGACCTCGTCCCCGTCCAGCCCGTGCCGGTCGGCCCAGCGACGCCAGATCCGTTCCACGACGGCGTCCGAGTTGACGAGGGTGCCGTCCATGTCGAGGAGGAGGGCGCGGGCGGTGAGGACGGTGGGCACGGTGGTGGCCGTCATCGGCAGCTCCAAAGCGCTGGGCAGGGAACAAGGCGGCCCCGCCCGCCGGTCAGGGTAAACGGGCGGGAGCCACTTTGTTTCTCTACGGTACAAAACGATTCCCGCATCCCGCTACCACCCCCCGGAAAGCGTTCACCGGAAGTTCAGCTCGCCCGGGCTCAGCCCGCGACCGCCTCCCACAGGCTCCACACGCCGAGCGCCAGCATCAGCAGCGCCGCGATCTTGGTGATGAGCGCCAGCGGAACCCTCTTCATCAGGGCCTTTCCGCCGACGATGCCGAGCCCGGCCACCGCCCACAGCGCGAGCACCGCGCCGAGGCCGACGGAGAGCGGGTCGTCGTAACGGGCCGCGAGGTTCGCCGTCATGATCTGGGTGAGGTCACCGAACTCGGCGACCAGGATGAGCATGAAGCCCGCTCCGGCGACCTTCCAGAAGGACTGGTTCTCCGGCTTGCGGATCTCCTCGTCACCGTCGTCCTTCTTCAGCAGCAGCACCGCGGCACCACCGAGGAAGAGCACACCCGTCAGCGCGTGCACGATCTGCTGCGGCAGCAGCGTCAGCACGCTGCCCGCCGCGACGGCGAGCGCGACATGCAGCGCGAACGCGGCGGCGACGCCGGCGAAGACGTAGGAGGCGCGGTAGCGGGTGCCGAGGACGAGGCCGGCGAGCGCGGTCTTGTCCGGCAGTTCGGCCAGGAAGACGACGCCGAAGACGAGCGCCGTCACGGTGAAGCTGATCAAGGTTCCTCAATCGGTCGGGGCTGCCCCACCGAGAGTGTTGCGCTCTGCGTTTCCGCGACACCTCGGCACGGCAGCACACGGCACCCATGCCGGTACGGCACGGGCCTGCACTGCTTGCCGAAGGTCTCGCTGGCCGACCCCGTGATCGAGGTCTGCCTCCGGGCGCCGGCTCAGACGAGCTGAGCAGTATGTCGACGGTCCGGCGAAGAGCTACTCCCCTTCTGCTCCATCCATAGTACGTGACGCTTCAACCAGCCCCCATGGCCGAAAGTCCCACGAAAGTACGCCACGGCTCTTGTTGTGTCATGCACACGTCACTAGCTTCTTACCCACCGCACACCTCCCCGCAATGCGGCGTCGCGAGCATTCCCTCGCCGCACCTCAACGCCCCCACACCCCAAGGGAGTTCGCATGCCGAAGTTCTACGCGCGTCGACGAGTGAGCATACTCGCCGCGTTCACCGGCCTCATAGCCTCGCTCGGACTTTTCAACTCCCCGACCGCCTCCGCCGCCCTCCCCACCCCGGTCAGCGCCGCCACGGCCCGGACCTACCTCGCCTCCCTCACCGTGGCGACCGAGAACCGCACCGGCTACAGCCGGGACCTGTTCCCGACCTGGATCACCATCAGCGGGACCTGCAACACCCGTGAGTACATCCTCAAGCGGGACGGTTCGAACGTCGTCACCGACTCCGCCTGCGCCGCCACCAGCGGCAGCTGGTACTCCGTCTACGACGGCGCCACCTGGACCGCCGCCTCCGACGTCGACATCGACCACCTCGTCCCGCTGGCCGAGGCCTGGGACTCCGGCGCCAGCGCCTGGACCACCGCGCAGCGCCAGGCCTTCGCCAACGACGTGACCCGCCCGCAGCTCCTCGCCGTCACGGACAACGTCAACCAGTCCAAGGGCGACCAGGACCCGGCCGAGTGGATGCCCTCGCTCAGCTCGTACGCCTGCACCTACGTCCGCGCCTGGGTCCAGGTGAAGTACTACTACAACCTCAAGGTCGACTCCGCCGAGAAGACCAAGCTGAGCTCGGTCCTCAACGGCTGCTGATCCAAGCCGGTTCGCTCGGTCCGCGCCGGAACCTCCCCGCTCCCCTCCGTCGTTCCGTACCGTACGGGGCGACGGAGGAGGGCGATCACCGTGGCGGAACTGCGCCTGGGACCACTGCTGAGGTACGCCGACGGCTCGTCAGCGACCGTCTGGATCGAGGCGAGCCGCCCATGCACCGCCGAGGTGCGCTGCGCCACCGGCGCCGGTGGCACCTCCCGCACCTTCCAGATCGAGGGCCACCACTACGCACTGATACCGGTGACCGGGCTCATACCGGGCACCTCACCGTCGTACGAGCTGCTCCTCGACGGCACGCGCGTGTGGCCGCTGCCCGACTCCCCCTACCCGCCCTCGGTCATCCGCTCCCCCGGCGCCGGGGACGACGTCCGGGTCGCCTTCGGCTCCTGCCGCTGGGCCGCACCGCCCGCCGACGAGAAGGACCCGGCCGGCCCCGACGCCCTGGACAGCCTGGCCGCCCGGATCACCGCCGGTCCGGGCGGCGAACGGCCCGACGTACTGGTGCTGTTGGGCGACCAGGTGTACGCCGACGAGATCTCCGACGCCACCCGCCGCTGGCTGGCCGCCCGCCGCGACCTGCGCGAGGCCCCGGGTGCCGAGGTCGCGGACTACGAGGAGTACACCCGGCTCTACTACGAGTCCTGGCTCGACCCCGAGGTGCGCTGGCTGCTCTCCACCGTGCCCAGCTGCATGATCTTCGACGACCACGACGTCATCGACGACTGGAACACCTCCGCCGCCTGGCTCGCCGGCATGCGGGCGACCTGCTGGTGGCAGGAGCGGGTGCTGAGCGGCCTGATGTCGTACTGGGTGCACCAGCACCTGGGCAACCTCTCCCCGGCCGAACTCGCCACCGACGCCCTCTACGCGGCCGTACGCGACACCCCCGACGGCACCGAAGTGCTGCGCGCCTTCGCCGCCCGCGCCGACGCCGACCCGGCCTCCGTGCGCTGGAGCTACCGGCGCGACTTCGGCCGCGTACGGCTGCTGATGGTGGACACCCGGGCCGCCCGCGTCCTCGACGAAGGCGGGCGCGCGATGCTCGACCCGGGGGAGGCTCAGTGGCTGCGGGCGCAGGCGCTGGACGCGCCCGAGTCCTGCGACCACCTCCTCATCGGCACCTCCCTGCCCTGGCTGCTGCCGCACCTGGTGCATGACGCCGAGGCGTGGGACGCGGCGCTGTGCCGGGGTGAGCGGGGCGAGCGGTGGGCGCGGTTCGGGGAGCGGCTGCGGCAGCGGGCCGACCTGGAGCACTGGGCGGCGTTCCCGGCGTCCTTCGAGGCGCTGACGGAGCTGATCGCCGAGGCCGGTTCGGGGGCTCAGGCACCGGCGACGGTGCTCGTGCTGTCCGGAGACGTGCATCACGCGTACGTCGCCGAGCCGTCGTGGGCATCGCGGGCATCACAGGGATCGAGGGCATTGCGGGGATCGAAGGCACCGCGGGCCGAGGGCGCCGGACCGGACGCCCGCGTGCTGCAACTGACCTGCTCGCCCGTCCACAACTCCATCCCCCTGTCGATACGGCTGGGCTTCCGCTTCGGCTGGAGCGCCGTCGCGCGGCTCCTCGGCCGCCGTTTCGCCCGGCACGGCCGCTGCCCGCACCCCTCCGTCGACTGGCGCAGAACCGGTGGGCCGTGGTTCGGCAACCAGCTGATGACGCTGACGCTGCGCGGGCGTTCGGCGTCGCTGCGGCTGGACCAGGCGCGGGCGGACGGGGAGTTGAGGACCGTGGAGGAGTCCGTCCTGACCCGCACATGAGGGGCATCCGGGGCGTGTGGGGCACGCGTTGGCTTCCGTGGCGTCCGACGGCATGATGAGGCGGGCCGTCCGCTTCCCCTGGGCGGTCTGCTCCATTTGCGCCCCACACGCCCGGGAGTTACTCCTTGTCCCCCACGTCTGCAGCGAACGCGGAGAACGCCGACGGTCCCGAGGGTTCCGACGGTCCGGCCGCGACCTCGGTCTCCGTCGCGCTGGTCGGCGCCGGACCTCGCGGCACCAGCGTCCTGGAACGCCTCTGCGCCTCCGCGCCGGAGCTGCTGCCGCCCGGCGTACGGCTGACGGTGCACGTCGTCGACCCCGCGCCGCCGGGCCCGGGCCGCGTCTGGCGCACCGCGCAGTCGGCGGAGCTGCTGATGAACACCGTGGCCTGCCAGGTGACCCTGTTCACCGACGACAGCGTGGACTGCTCGGGCCCGGTCCGCCCGGGACCCAGCCTGTACGAGTGGGCGGACGGCGCGCTGGGTCCGGACGACTATCCGACCCGCGCCGCCTACGGCCGTTATCTGGAGTGGGTGTTCGCGAAGGCGGTGCGGGAGGCGCCGGACGCGGTGCGCGTGCAGACGCACCGGGCGCGCGCCGTACGGCTCGACGACGCCTCCGACGGCCGCCAGGTGCTGACCCTCGACAACGGCCGCGTGCTGCCCGCCCTGTCGGCCGTGGTGCTCGCCCAGGGCCATCTGCCGGCGGCCGCGGACGGCACACAGCAGCGCCTGTCGGCGTACGCCGAACGCCACGGCCTACGCCACGTCCCGCCCGCCAACCCGGCCGACGTCGACCTCCGCGGGCTCGCGCCCGGCGAACCGGTGCTGCTGCGGGGCCTGGGCCTCAACTTCTTCGACCACATGTCCCTGTTGACGGCCGGCCGGGGCGGCCGGTTCGTCCACGATGCCCGCAGTGGGCGGCTGCGGTACATACCCTCCGGCCGCGAGCCGCGCCTGTACGCCGCCTCCCGGCGCGGCATCCCGTACCAGGCGCGCGGCGACAACGCCAAGGGCCCGTACGGCCGCCACACCCCGCTGGTGCTCACGCCGGAAGTCGTCGCGGGCTTCCGCAAGCGGGCGGACTCCGGCGAGGCGCCCGACTTCCTGGCGGAGATATGGCCGCTGGTGGCGAAGGAGGTGGAGACGGTGTACTGCACCTCGCTGATACCGCCGGCGTACCGCCCCGACTTCGCCGAGCGCTTCCTCGCCGTCCCCCACGGCGACCCCCGAGAGGCCCTGCTGCTCGACGAGTTCGGGGTGCCGGCCGCCGACCGCTGGTGCTGGGACCGGATCTCCCGCCCGTATACGGAACGGGACTTCGCACACCCCGGGCAGTGGCGCGACTGGCTGCTGTCGTATCTGCGCGAGGACGCCGCGCAGGCCGCCCTGGGCAATGTGCGCGGCCCCCTGAAGGCGGCCCTGGACGTGCTGCGCGACCTGCGCAACGAGCTCCGGCTGATCGTCGACCACGGCGGACTGACCGGCCCCTCCCGACGGGACCACCTCGACCGCTGGTACACCCCGCTCAACGCCTTCCTGTCCATCGGCCCGCCCCGGCGCCGCGTCGAGGAGCTCGCGGCCCTGCTGGAGGCGGGCGTGGTGGAGGTGCTCGGGCCGCGGCTCCAGGTGCGGTGCGAGGACGGGGCCTGGGTGGCGCACTCCCCTGACGTGCCGGGCTCGGCGGTGCGTGTGACCACCCTCATAGAGGCCCGGCTTCCGGAACCGGACCTGCGCCGCACCTCCGACGACCTCCTCGCCCGGCTGCTGAAGACCGGGCGGTGCCGCCCGCACACGGTCGACGGCTACGAGACGGGGGGACTGGACGTGACACAGCGCCCGTACCACCTGATCGACCGTCAAGGTCGGCCGCACACAAGGAGGTTCGCCTTCGGAGTACCCACGGAGGGCGTGCACTGGGTGACCGCGGCGGGAGCCAGGCCCGGGGTGGATTCGGTCACTCTTTCGGATGCCGACGCGGTGGCGAGAGCGGCTCTACGTGCGGCGGGAGCGGAAGCGGAGCCGCAAACGGAACCCGAGCGATGGCCAAATGTTGAACTTGCAAGCATGAATTAGGTTCTCCTAACCTGGGTTGCTCATTCGGTATCGCCGCCCCCACCGACCGGTCCGCCCCGGACCGGCCCGACCGCAACCGAAGGAGCACCCCCACATGTCCGCTCGCCTCAACCGCACCCAGCCATACGCCCTCGGCCTCTTCCGCATAGTCGTCGGCCTGCTCTTCGCCGTGCACGGCGCCGCCTCGCTCTTCGGCGTCCTCGGCGGCGCCGCGGGCACCGGCGGCACTGTCGAGGCCGGCACCTGGCCCGGCTGGTACGCGGCCGCGATCCAGCTCGCCGGCGGCGGCCTCGTACTGCTCGGCCTCGGCACCCGCGCCGCCGCGTTCATCTCCTCCGGCTCCATGGCGTACGCCTACTTCAACGTGCACCAGGAGCACGCCCTGTGGCCGATCCAGAACGGCGGCGAGCCGTCGGTGATGTTCTGCTGGGCGTTCCTGCTGCTGGTCTTCACCGGTTCCGGCGCCTTCGGCCTGGACCAGCTCTTCGCCCGCCGCACGGCGACGCACGGCGAGCGGGCGCCGGAGCAGACGCCGGTCACCGCCTGACCCGACGCACCGCATGAACGACGGTGCCCTCCCCGCACGTGCGCGAGGGAGGGCGCCGTCCCGCGTCCGCGGGCCTCAGGAGGTCCCGGCGACCCACCCGAACGGCACGGTGAAGCACGCCACCGGCACTCCCCCGGCCCCCGGCGCGTCCTGAATGACGACCGAGGACGCCTCGCCCTGCCGGAAGCCCCAGTCGTGCCGGACGCTCGCCAGGCCCGCGCCGCGCCCGTTGGCGGTGAAGTCCAGCCAGACCTCGTTGGCGGCACTGACGTGGTCCGCACCCCTGCCCGGCGCGTGCTGGTAGCGACCACCGGCGGCGGCCGGGGCGGCCCCGCAGGGCCTCCGGTGCACCTGGACGCCGAACTCGTGCCCGGGCCGCACGCCGCTCACCCGCAGCTCGACGGTCGTGGCGCCACTCGGCACGGTCCGCTGGCTCACCCGGATCCACGAGGCGGCCGGGACCAGGTCCGGTTCGTACGTCACCGCGGCCGAGCGGATGAAGGCGGTGGGCGGCGCGAACCGCGCCTCCGCCCGCATCCAGTAGTCCTCGGCGTCCCCGGCGCCGGGGACGGCCGCGAGGAGGCCGGCGGCGACGGCGACGGCACACACTCCTGACAACATCGATATGCACCGTTCCTGCTGCTTGTAGACGATTGTGCGATTCATGCCCCCTCCTAGAACCCATGAGCCCCCTGCGACTCCCCTGTCACACCCCAGGCGTACGCTGGATGGCTGTCATGGCCGCCCCTGCCGCTCCCTCGCGACGTCGCGGCACGGTTGGGCCCACGGGGGAGTAGCGGGGAGTCGCAGTGCTGGAGGATGTGGGGGCGCTGACGGGCAGTCCATGGATCTACGCCATGGTGGCCGTGTCGGTCCTCTTCGACGTGTTCGTACCGCTGCTGCCGAGCGGTGTCCTGGTGATAACGGCCGCGACGGCGGCGGCCGCGGGCTCCGGCGCCGCGGCCGGAGAGGTGCCGGGCCGGGTCCCCGACATCCTGTTCCTGACGCTCTCCGCCGCCACCGCCTCGGTCCTCGGCGACCTGGCGGCGTACCGTCTGGCCTGGCTCGGCGGCGAACGCCTGGACCGCGCGATCGCCCGCTCCCGCCGGCTGCGCACCGCGCAGGAACGTCTCGGCGCGGCCCTCGCCCGCGGCGGCGGCGCCCTGGTCATACTGGCCCGCTTCGCCCCGGCCGGCCGCTCGCTCGTCTCCCTGGGCGCCGGCGCCGCCCACCACCGCGCCCGCGACTTCCTGCCCTGGTCCGCACTGGCCGGCCTCTCCTGGGCGATCTACAGCGTCGCCCTCGGCTACTTCGGCGCCCACTGGCTGGGCGCGACCTGGCTGGCCACGGGCGTGTCGGTACTGGCACTGTTCGGCGCGGGCGCGGGGGCGGCCTACCTGATGCGCCGGAAGCCGGCGTAGGTCCCGCCCGCCTTCGGATCAGCTCGCCTTTCGACCAGCCCACCGTTTCCGGTCAGCCCGCCCTTCGGATCAGCTCGCCTGCCGGACCGCCTGCCCCCGGATCTCCAGCCCGCCGAGAAGCTCGGCCGTGGCCTGCGCGATCGCGTCGACGGCGTGCTCGAACACCTCCTGGTTGTGGGCGGCGGGGGCGCGGAAACCGGAGACCTTGCGCACGTACTGCAGGGCGGCGGCGCGGATCTCCTCCTCCGTGGCCTCCTCGGGCAACGCGGGCGGACGGAGCGTCTTGATGCTGCGGCACATGCCTCCAGTGTGGCCCTCCGCGCCCAAGTCCCGCACGGAGTCTCTGCGATGATCCTCTCCGAGGCGGCCACCATTCCCGGGGCCGACCGACGAGAGGACAACCACATCATGGCGAACGACGAACTCACGGTTGCCGTACTGGGCCCGGGCGGCATCGGCGGCCTGCTCGCCGCACTGCTGGCCCGCGCCGGACACCGCGTGATCTGCCTGGCCGGCGACGAGACGGCACGCACCCTCCGTACGGACGGAATCCGCGTCCGCAGCGGACTGTTCGGCGACTTCACCGCCTCCGTCGAGGCGGACACCGAGCTGCGCGAACCGGTCGACGCCTGCCTGATCGCCGTCAAGCACACCGCCCTCGACGCGGCCCTGACCCGGGTCGCGCCCCCGGCCCTCGGCGACGCCCTCCTCGTACCGTTCCTCAACGGTGTCGAACACCCGGCGACCCTGCGCACCCGTTACCGCCCCGACCGCGTGGCCCCCGCCGTCATCCGCATCGAGTCGACCCGCCTCGCGCCCGGCGTGATCGAACACGGCAGCCCGTTCGCGGAGGTCGACCTGACCGGCGACCTGGTCCCGCGCGCCCGCCTCGACACGCTCGCCGACGCCTTCGCCGCCGCCGGCCCGGCCACCCGCGTCCTGCCCGACGAGGCGGCCGCGCTGTGGGCGAAGATGTCGTTCCTCGCCCCCTTCGCCCTGCTCACCACCCGCTACGGCCTCCCCCTGGGCGACGTACGCACCCACCACCGCGACGAGCTGACCGCCCTGGTGTCGGAGACGGCCGCCGTCAGCCGCGCCTGCGGCGGCCCCGCGGACCCGGCCGCGGCGCTCGCCCGCTACGACGCTTTCCCGCCCCCGACCAAGTCGTCGATGCAGCGCGACGCCGAGGCGGGCCGCCCGCTCGAACTCGACGCGATCGGCGGGGCGTTGCTACGGGCGGCCGAACGGCACGGCGTCTCCGTACCCGTGACTGCCCGCCTGGTACGGGAGTTGACAGACGCCGGGCACTGACCCACGGAGGGGGAACACCCACACCGAACACCTATTCGGAACACCCGTTCGCATGAACCTCCCGAAGAAACTCGCTCCGCAAAATCGAACAGGCGTAGCATTGCCGCGTGGCTACGACCTATGACTTCCCCAGTGACCTCCGCACCGGCCAGGAGGAGCTGCATCAGGTCCGGGCCGAGCTGTCGGCCCTGCTGAAGCGGCTCCCCTGGTCGGTCGAGCCCCTGGACGGCTTCAGCGACGACAACAGCTGGCGCAAGGTGGAACGTCCCGCCTCCCCCGGCTGGACGGCCGACGAACAGGCCGAGGTGGAGAAGCTCCGGCAGCGCGAACACGAGCTCGCGGTGTTCGTGAGCTGTCACCGGTTCTGGGCGGAGGTCGCGGCCGGGGACCGGGTGGAGGCCCGCACGCGGCTCAAGCACGCGCACGAGGCTCCACCCGGGGAGAGCGCCGAGTAACCCGCTCAGTCCTTGCGCAGGAGCTCGCCCATCTCCTCGATCTCGGCGTTCTGCGCGGTGACGATGTCGTCGGCGAGGGCCTTCGCCGGGCCGTACTCGCCCTTGTCCTTCTCCGTCGTGGCCATCTCCACGGCGCCCTTGTGGTGCTCGACCATCATGGTCAGGAACATGGTGTCGAAGGCCTCGCCGGAGGCCTTCTCCAGCTTCGCCATGTCGCCCTCCGCCATGCCGCCCATGCCGTCCTGGCTCGTCATCCCCGACATGCCGTCGTGGGACACGTCCTCGCCCCAGGTCTTCAGCCAGCCGGTCATCGTCGTGATCTCCGGGTCCTGCGCCTTCTCGATCCGCGCGGCGAGGTCCTTGACCTGCGCGGACGAGGCCCGGTCCGCGGCCAGTGCGGCCATCTCCAGTGCCTGCTGGTGGTGCGGGATCATGCCCTGCGCGAAGGTGACGTCCTGGGCGTTGTGCGCGCCGGCCGTGGTGGCGGCGCTCGCGGACGCGGAGCCGTGGCCCGCGTGACCGCTGCCGCCGTCACCGCCGTCACCGCCGCAGGCGGCGAGGACGAGCCCGGCGACGGCCGTCGCGGCCACGAGGGCGGTCCGGCGCGTCAGGGTACGGATGGTGCTGCTCATGCTTGAACTCCTGTGGAAGAAAAGGATTCTGGAAACGCCGATGCGCCACGTCAGGTCGTGACGTGGCGCGGGTGTCTCTAAATCCGCAGGAGTTGCAGTTCGGCCAGGGAAGGCGGCGCGCGGGCACCGCCCGGGTCGGCAGCCGCGTACGAACACACGGCATCAGCCCGTACGGGCACGGCGACCGGGTCGGGGACAAGGGCGGGCAGCGCCGGCCCACCACTCACCGCACCCGAGGCGCAGGTCGCGTCGGCGTGCGTGACGTGTCCGCCGCCGCAGTGCCCGCCGCCCTCGCCGGAACAGCCGTCGTGAACGGCGGCAGGAGCGGCAGCGGCCGTCATGGGACGGTCATGAGGATGCCCCGCCATCGCCCCACCGGGAGCCAGCCCGTGCATGCCCAGCAGGCCGGCCAGCAGCCCCAGCAGGCACACCGCCCGCCACCACCGCACGGGCGGTCGCGGGACGTGCTGCTCGGGACGGATCACGGCGACATCCTAGGACGAACCCCGTCCCGGACACGCGAAAGGCCCCCGCAACCTCTGCGGGGGCCTTCACACCGACGCTCACGCCGGTCCTGGTGGGCGCGGACGGTTTCGAACCGCCGACATCCTGCTTGTAAGGCAGGCGCTCTACCCCTGAGCTACGCACCCAGGACGAGTCGACAGCCTACATTGCCCGGGGTACTGCCCCGCAAACGCGTATCGCGGCTGATGTGGTCCGTACGGTCGGCCGACCTGGTGGAGTCCCGCAGCGGCGACGGGAAAGTCACGGTCCGGACCGCGAACTGACCGGCCCGTGTGTTCGTCCTTAACCGGTGGGAGAATGACACCGGGCAGGGCGGATCACAGCACGGGAGAGGGATGTGACGGCGACACCAGGACAGCCGTACTCGCCGTCGGTGCCGGGGGCGCCCCGTCCCGTGCGACACGGACCACTCCGGGACACGCTGACCCTGATGGGTCTGCCGCTCGTCGTCGCCCTCGCGCTGCCTGCCGCGTTCGCCGGCGGCGGTACCCGGCGCTGGTTCGGCGGGCGAGCGGAGAGCCAGCGGGCGGAGGCGCAGGCCGCGAAGGACGCCGCCGCGGCCGCGTTCTACGAGCTGGACACCGCCCAGCGCGATCTGCGGATCTCCATCGAGACGATCACTGCCGTCGACGCCTCGCCGGCCGCCCGGCGCGCGGTCGCCGACTTCGAGGCGATCGGCAGACGGATCGACGAGGCCAGTCAGCAGTACATCGGCGCGGTCGACTCGCACGACCTCGACCGGGACGACCTGGAGGCGTCCGCCGCCGCCCAGGCCCGTACCGAGCTGACCCGGGCCAAGGACGAACTCGACCGAGCCAAGCAGGAGCTGGACCGGTTCACGGACGGGCTCGGGCCGCTGCTCGGGAAGGCCGAGACCCAGCTGGCCCGGCTCGCGCCCGCCGTCGAGCGGGCCCGGCAGGCGCTGCTGGGCGCCTCGAACGCCCTGGACGGCGTACGGGGGACCGGGCTGAGGGCGGACGACCTGGCCGCGCGGCTCGCCGCGCTCGGGCCGGAGCTGACGCGGCTGAACCAGGGGGCCGGGCAGCACGGCGTCCCGCAGACGCTGGAGCGGGCCGAGCGGGTCTCCCGGGAGGCCGAGGCGATCCGCGCGGAGGCCGGGCGGCTGCCGGAGAAAGCCGCCGAGATCGACCACCGGCTGGTGTCGCTGCGGACCCGGGCGCAGGCCCTGACCACCCGTGCCGGGCAGGTCGACCCGGTGCTGAGCGAGCTGCGGCGGCGGTTCTCTGCCGCGTGCTGGCAGGACCTCCAGCGTGTGCCGGAGCAGGCCGCGGAGAACGTACGGCAGGCCGAGGCGAAGCTGAAGGAGGCGCAGGCCGCGCGGGAGGCGCAGCGCTGGCCGGACGCGACCGCGTTGCTGTCCACCGTGCGGGCGCTGCTGAACACCACCGACGAGGCCGTGTCGGCCGCCGGTGACCGGCTGACGCGGCTGAACGCCGTGCAGAAGGACCCGCAGCGGGAGATCGAGCGGACCCGGTTCGCGATCCGGGACGCGCAGCGGCTGGCCATGTCGGGGCGTACGACGCCGGACCCCCGGCATGCCCGGCCGCTGGACGACTCGGTGGCCCGTCTGGAGCGGGCGATCGGAACGCTGGAGGGCCGCCACCCGGACTACTGGCACTTCCTGACGGAGACGGAAGCGGTGCGGCAGTCGGTGGCACGGGTGGTCTCGCAGATCCGGGAGGAACGCGGCTCGGGCCACTGAGTGGCCCTGAGTCCGGCAGGCACGACAACCCGTACTGGCGCCCCCACCATCCCGACCGGGCCGCGCGGAGCGGCCCGGCGGGCGCGGTCGGATCAGGTGCGGTAGGCGTAGTACGCGGCGGTCGGGTACGAAGCGACGAGGCTCGCCACCGAGCGGCGATAGGTGTTGTTCGAGTGGTACGTCACGTACGGCACGCCCTGCGGGCTGCGGTAGGTGACGATCATCGTGTGGTCCTTGGACCCGTCGTTGTCGAAGTCCATCTGGAGCACGTCGCCGACGTCCAGCTGGTAGACGTTGGCGAGGCTGGTGGTCCGCTTGGAGTTCTGGGCGAACCAGGACCACTCGTTGACGCCGACGAACGAGTCCGACTGGATGTCGGCGTTGCCGAACCACTTGGTGTAGTCGTACACGTAGCCGGGGACGTGCTTCCAGCCGCCCGCCTTCAGGGACTGGCTGACGAAGTTGGTGCAGTCGCCGCCGGCCCCGTGCCCGTTGTAGTCCGGGTAGTCCTTGTTGTAGGTGCTCCAGTACTTCTCCGCGTACGCCGCCATGGCCTTGTAGTCCAGGGCGGTGCCGGTGAGGGTCTTGGGATTGGCCGGAGCCGGCTTCGTGGTCGCCGCGCGCGGGGCCGACGGCATGGTGTCGTCCGCGGTGGTGGCCTTGACGGAGGGCTTGGCCACCGCGTTGACGGCGAGGCCGCCCTGGTCGGTGTCGCGGATGCCGGTCAGCTGCCAGTCGCCCTGCCGGTCGGCGGTGAACGTCAGCTCGTGGTGGGCCTGGAAGCCGGTGGTCCTCGGCTCGTCACCGCGGACCTTCTCGTAGGTGAGGGTCGTGGTCTCGGTGACCGCGACCTTGGCCTTGCGGCCCTTCACGCTCGTGGCGTCCAGGGTGACGGTCGTGCCGGCCTTGCTGTACTTCTCGCCGAGCTTCGCGAGACGGTCCTTGCGGTGGTCCAGTGTGGACAGGGCCGCGTCCTCGGTGCGGGCCTGTCCGGAGGACAGCCGGACGTCCCCGGAGAAGCCGTTGGTCAACGGCTTCGCGCGGTCGCCCTGTTCGCCGTCGACCAGGGCGTCCGTGCGGTCGGTGAAGACCGCGTCCGCGAGCCGCTGGAAGGTGGCCTTCGTCTTGGCGTCCACCGTGGGGTCGTCGACGACCGCTGCGCCGGCGCTCCAGTTGGGCAGCAGCGCCACACCGGCTACGACCGAGGCGGCGGCCGCCCCGAATATGGTGGCGCGGCGGCGCGTGCGGCTCAATTTCCTTGACTTCACTGATGTTTCCCCTCTACCCCGGCACTGGGGAACGCCGGGAACGGAATCTTCGCACGCAGTGTGTGGTTCCTGTGAAGAGGGATACGGTTGAGGTTTGGTTACTTCACCACCGTCGACCAGTCCGGGGACTGCGCCGGGTCCAGGCTTCTCAGGCTCTCCAGGGTCTCGGGCTTCTGCACGTCCATCCAGGCGGCCAACTCCTTGAAGGACACGCACTTGACGCCCTTCTTCGTGCACACGTTCTTGATGACCTGGTCGATCGACTTCATGTAGATGCCGCCGTTCCAGTCCTCGAAGTGGTTGCCGATGAACAGCGGTGCCCGGCTGCCGTAGTAGACGCGGTTGAAGCCGGCCATGTACGAGTCGACGGTCTCCTGTTCCCACTCGGGGTACTTGGCCGCGTCGCCCTCGGTCTCGCCCTCGGACTGGTTGTAGAGGAAGTTGAAGTCCATGGACAGGCCCTGGTACTTGCCGCCCTCGTACGGCAGCATCTGGAGCGGAAAATCCCAGATGCCGTTCTTCTTCGTGGGCCATATCTGGAAGTCGCCGGCCGAGCTGGCGTCGTACTTCCAGCCGTAGCTCTTGATGGCCTTCAGCAGGTTCGCCTGGCCCTCGAGGCAGGGTGCGCGGCCGCCGGTGACCTCCTTCTTGAAGTCGAAGGGCAGCGGGGAGATGTCGGTGTAGCCGGTGTTGGTCTTCCAGTTCTCCACGAAGTCGTAGAACTGGTCGATCTCGCTCTTCCACTCATCGACGCTCCAGTCGCCGCCGCCCTTGTCGCCACAGAAGTGGCCGTTGAAGTGGGTGCCGATCTCGTTGCCCTCCTCCCAGGCCTTGCCGAGCTGCTCCAGCGTGGTGCGGATGTGCTCGTCGGTGGGGTAGCTGATCGCGGCCGAACCCTGGGGGTGCTGCGGGGGGTTGTAGAGGTTCTTCTTGCTCTTGGGCAGCAGGTAGATGCCCGTGAGGAAGAACGTCATATGGGCGTTGTACTCCTTGGCCAGCTCCCGGTAGTGCGAGAAGAGCTCGTCGTCGCCCTGGAGGGCGCCGTCCCAGGAGAAGACGACGAACTGGGGTGGCTTCTCGCCCGGTTTGAGCGGCTCTGCCTTCAACTCGCCGGTCTGCGGGCCGGTATAGGAGGTGGAGCCGTCCCCGAGCACCTTCGTCTTCCCGTCCCACGGGGACTCGCTCGCCTTGGGCGTCGCCGCCTTGGCGCCCCCGGAGGACGCCGTCGGGGCGGTGCTGTCGGAGCGGGTGAGGACCAGGTAGCCCGCGACCAGGGACGCCGCGACCAGGAGGACCGTCAGGGTGAGGAAACCGGGGCTGGTGGTGCGGCGCGGTGCGCGGCCTCTGCGGCGGCGGCCGGACGGTGCATTCATGCGCGGCTCATTCTCCGAGGGGGGTGGGGGGTGCGGGTGCCCGGTGCCGGGGGTCAGCCGAGCGGACTCATGGCGCCCGACCAGATGTCGTACGGGACGCTGTCGGCGGCCGTGCCCGCGATCCCCTTCAGCGGCAGTGGTTCAAGGCTCTTGGCCAGATCGATGCGGTAGACCACGACGGCGGTCGACACGGACTTGGCGGTGCCGACGTACCAGAGAGCCGTGTCGTCCTGGGTGGTGCCGATCTTCCCCGCGACCTGCGCCGAGGCGGTGGCCGCCGTGGGATGGGCGATGCGGAAGGCGTCCGTGAGCGCGGACTGGACCTCCTCGGCCACCTTCGCGCTCACCGCGCGCCGGGACGCGGGCTTCTTCAGCACGACCTTGGAGCCGTTGCGGGTGATCCGGCTCACCGAGTACGGCTCGACGTGTGTGCCCGCCGCGGCGAACGTCCCGTACCCGCTCGCCATGCGGATCGCGCTGGGCGTGGAGTTGCCCAGGGACAGCGCGGGCACCTGCGCGCCGAAGCTGGAGGAGAGCAGGCCGGCCGCCTCCGCGGTGCTGCGCACCTTGTCCAGGCCGGTGTCCATGCCGAGCTGCATGAACGGCGTGTTGACGGAGTCGGCGAGCGCCTGGTGCAGGCTGATCTGGCCGTAGGACTTCTTGCCGTCGTTGTGGGCGGCGACCTTCTTGCCGCTGCGGTCCCAGTAGGGCCCCTCCGGCGTGGTGACGGGTACGGCGTCGTCGCCGTCGTAGAGCGACTCGGCGGTCACCGGGGTCGCGGAGCCGTCGCGGGTCTTGTGGATGCCGTTCTCCAGACCGGCGGCGTAGACGAAGGGAGTGAAGGCCGAGCCGGCCGGGACCGTGGTGGCGTTGGACTCGTTGTAGCCCTGCGTACGGTGGTCGGGGCCGCCGTAGACGGCGAGGATCCGGCCGTCGGCGGCGACCGACGAGGCACCGTAGTGCGCGGTCTTCGCGGCGCCCGCGTCGTCTTCCTTGGCCTCCTTGCGGGCCTTGGCGACGGCGTCGGTGAGCGCGGTCTCCCGCTCGCGGTCGAAGGTCGTGTAGATCTGGTAGCCGCCCAGGTCGAAGTCCTTGTCCGAGATGCCGGCGGCCTTCTTGGCGTACTGCTCGGCCAGCTCCACCAGGTAGTCGCTCTGCTTGCCCGTGTCGAAGGTCCGGGACTGCTTCAGCGGCTCGGGGAACGTCTTGTACTTGGCCCGCTCGGTGGGCGACAGCTTGCCGATGTCCACCATGCGGTCGAGGATCCAGCCCCAGCGCTCCACGGCGCGCGCGTGGTTGGCCTTGCTCAGCGACGGGTCGAACAGGCCGGCGCCCTTGAGCAGGGAGGCGAGGAAGGCGGCCTCGCTGACGTTGAGCTCGCCGACCTCCTTGCCGTAGTAGGCCTGGGCCGCGCGCTGAATGCCGTAGGTGCCGCGGCCGAACCAGCTGGTGTTGAGGTAGCCCTCGAGGATCTTGTCCTTGCTCATCCGGTTGTCGAGCTTGAGGGCGATCATCGCCTCGGTGAGCTTGCGGCTGACCGTCCGGTTCTGATTCAGATAGACGTTCTTGACGTACTGCTGGGTGATGGTGGAGCCGCCCTGGGTGTCCCCCTCGCCAACCGTGTTCCACAGGGCGCGCCCGATGCCGGAGACGGATATGCCCGGGTCGGAGTAGAAGCTCGCGTTCTCCGCCGCCAGCACCGCCCAGCGGACGTCCTCGGGTATGTCCTTCAGGGGCATGTCCTGCCGCTGCACCCAGCCGGTGCGGGCCATGGGCGTGCCGTCGGACCAGAAGAAGACGTTGTCCTGCTGGGTGGCGTAGGTGTTCAGGTTCTGCGGTATGTCGGTGGCGGCGTAGGCGACGACCAGAAGAGCGCCGGTCAGGCCCACGGCCGACAGCACGGCGCCCACCGACTGCCGCCAGGAGGGTATCCAGCGGCGCCAGTCGGTGCGGCCGGGGCGCGGGTACTGCGGCCTGAGTTTGCGGGCGTACGGCGCCAGGCGCTGGGTGAGGGGGGCCAGGCGTCGGCCGATCGGGGCCAGAAGCCGGACGAGTGAGGCCAGGAACGGCCCTGCGGCGGCGGTGAGGCGGGCGAGGGCGGAGGTCGGCGGTGTCCTGCGGCGTTCGGCGGGCCGGGCGGGCAGCTCCGACGGCTGGACCACCCTCAGTTCCATGGTGGCGTCCGCGGGCGGAGGCGGCTCGAACCGCAGCTGCATGGTGACGTCCGACGGTGGCGGCGGCTCGAACCGCAGCTGCATGGTGACGTCCGACGCCAGGGGTTCCTCGGCCGGTGCCTCACCCTCCGCACCGCGCCGCCGGGAACGTTTCGGTGCCGCGCGGCGACCGTGTGGGCGCCGGCCGTCGCCCTGGGCCTCCGCCCCCTGCCCATCCTCGGTCACAACTGCGTCTCCCTCCGCACTCCGTGGTGCTCGCGCGGGTCGACACAGCTGCCGCGTCAGCGGCTGCGATCCCCCCTGTGTTGCCGGACCAGGACCCGGTCGAAGTCCTGCGGCTCATCGCGGCTCTGACAAATTACCAGCGATCTTTGCAAATTCTCCGCACGAGAAACGGACAGAAGTGATCGCACAGCAAACTAAGAGCTCAAGTTAACGTTCCCGCCCGTTAGCCTGGGCACATGCCTCGCTACGAGTACCGCTGCCGGACCTGCGGCGACACCTTCGAACTCAGCCGTCCCATGGCCGAGTCCTCCGCGCCGGCGAGCTGCCCGGCCGGACACGACGACACAGTGAAACTTCTCTCAACCGTCGCCGTGGGCGGCTCCGCCGGCGCCCCGGCCCCGGCGCCCAGGGCGGGCGGCGGGGGCGGATGCTGCGGCGGAGGCTGCTGCAGCTGACGTACGTCCAGGACGTCCTAGGGCCGGTGCGAGGGCCGCGCCACCCGCAGGAACTCCCGCAGGATGCGCTCGCCCGCCAGCACGCCCCGCTCGGGCAGCGCGGTGATCTCGGGGGCCGTCCAGTTCGCCTCGGCGAGCTCGCCGTGCCCCGGGCGCCAGCCCTGGTCCGCGACGAGCAGCAGGTCCGCGTCCAGCAGGGAGTCGCCGGCGGTGAGGGTGAGGTCGGCGCCGGTGCGGCGGGCGACCTCGCGCACGGCCGCGCTCTTGGTGAGCGGCTTCGGCACCGCGTAGATCTTGCGGCCCTGGAGCGACACCGTCCAGCCGAGGTTCTCCGCCCAGGCCGCGAGCTCCTTCACCCACTCCTCGGGCAGTAGCTCGCGCTCCACGACCAGGTAGGCGAACAGGTCCTCGGCGACCCGCTGCTTGCGCAGCCAGAGCGGGTCCGCCGTGCGCGCCAGGTACTCCTGCACCTCGGCCAGCGGCGCGCACTCGTCGGCCAGCCGCGCGGTGACCTGCGCGTGCCAGTCCGGGTCGGACACGCCGTCCACCAGCAGATGCCCGCCGTTGGCACAGATCGCGTACGTCGGCGCCGGACCCGGCAGGTTGATCCGCTGGTACTGCTTGCGCGTCCGGGTCGTGGTCGGCACGAACACCGCCGCGTCGCCCAGGTCCGTCAGCAGTCCGGCCGCCGTCTCCGTCATGAACGACAGCGGCCTGCTCTCGTGCACCTCCACGCACAGCAGCCGCGGTGCCCGCGCGTCGGGCATGGTCAGCGCCAGAGCCGCCGCGGAGTAGATGAGCGTACGGTCGAGGTCACTCGCCACCAGTACCGGCATCACAGGGCCACCGCCTTGCCGTCGGCACCCGTCGCACCGCGCGTGTACCTGGGGTGGATCAACCCCACGCAGGTGTACGGAAGTTCGCCGACCTCCTCGACGGGCACCCCTCGCTGCTCCGCCAGCAGGCGTACGTGGTCGAGGTCGGCGCCCGCCCCGGCCCGGGCCAGGATCTTCCACGGCACCCGGCGCAGCAGCACCCGCGTGGTCTCGCCGACGCCGGGCTTGACGAGGTTCACGTCGTGGATGCCGTACTCCTCGCTGATCCGCTCGACGGCCGCCCAGCCCTCCCAGGTCGGGGTGCGGTCGGTGGACAGCAGCTCCTTGGCCGCCGCGTCCACCGCGTCCACCACCTCGCCGAAGCGTGCGGCGATCGCGTCGAGGAAGTCCACCGAGACGTCCGTGCCGGCGAGTTCGCGGTAGAACTTGGCGCCGTGGAAGTCGTGCGGGCCCACCAGGTCCGCGCGCAGCACCGTCCGCGAGATCAGGCCCGACACGGTGGAGTTGAGGCACGCGGACGGGATGAGGAAGTCCTCCCGGGTGCCGTACGTCCGCACGCACGAGCCCGGGTCGGCCAGGACCGCGATCTCCGGGTCGAAGCCGGTGATGCCGTCGAACTCCTCGAACTCCTTGATGGCGTCGGCGAGTTCACGGGTGATGGCGCCCTTGCCGGTCCAGCCGTCGACGAAGACCACGTCGGACGGGTCGTGGTGGGCGGCCAGCCAGCGCAGCGCGTTGGCGTCGATGCCCCGGCCGCGCACGATCGACACCGCGTAGTGCGGCAGGTCGAGGCCGTGCCGGTACTGGGCCCAGCGGCGCATCAGGACACCGACCGGCGTGCCCGCACGGGCCAGCGAGACCAGCACCGGGCGCGGCGAGCGCTCGGCGATCACCGTCTCCGTGACCACGCCGACGGCCTGGGCGATGCGGGCCGCCGAGGTCTCCAGGGCCGCGTGGAACAGCTCCTGGTACTGCTCGCTCGGCTGGTACTCCACCGGCAGCGACTCGGCGTAGTGCGCGCCGCCGCTCTGGATGGCCTCCTCGCGCTCCTCGGTCGGCGCCTCCAGCGTCACGTCCGAGAGGTCCTGGAGCAGCCAGCCGACCTCCTCGGGCGGGTACGAGGAGAAGGCGGGGCCGCGGAGAGGCTCGGGCAGCATGGCGGGCCTTTCGGGTACGTACAGCGGTTCGGGGACGTACGAGGGCACGACCGCGAGCAGGACGTGCGGGGCGTGCGCGGCGAGCTGGGCGAGGAGGCCGCCCGGCGCGTGCAGCTCCGCCGTGTCGGCGGCCGAGTCCACGACCGCCACGACGGCGTCGAAGCCGGCGCCGGCGACGTTGTAGGCGTAGCGCTCGCCAAGGCCGTCGGCCGGGTCGTCGTGGGCGGGGAAGACCAGGCGGCTGCGTATCGCGTAGCCGGGATCGTCGACGGCCAGGACGGGCGAGCGGGTGGTGGTGGAGTAGCGCACCTCGGCGGCCATGTCGGCGGCGACGACCTGTTCGAGTTCGCGGGCCAGCCGCAGCGGTGCGTACATCAGCTCCTCGAAGCCGAGGACGAGGACGCGCCGGGCGTCGCCGGGTATCGCCTCGGCGAGCCGGGCCGCCATCGTGGGCAGGGCGGCCTCCAGGCGCATACGGTGCCGGGGCGTGAAGCCGTGCCGGCCGCCGTCCGGCAGACCCCGGGGCCAGACCAGGTCGACACGCTGGATCCGGCCGTACGAGCGTTGTGCGGGCACCGCGACCGACTCGTGCCGGGCGACCAGTTCCTGCCCCTTCTCCAGCACCCCCTCCGGCAGCCGCACGGTCCCGGAGGCGGCCGCCACCAGGTCCACCCGGGCGCCGATCTCCCGCGCGAAGTCGGCCAGACGGCCCGCGTCGGCCGCCGAGCGCATGTCGACGAGCGCGACGACCACGTACCGTCCGCGCGGATACCGCTCGTGCAGGTCCCGGATGGTGTTGAGGACCGTGTTGCCGGTGGAGAACTCGTCGTCGACCAGGACCAGCGGGCCGTCGCCGACGAGCAGCGCCGGGTCCTCGGGGAGCAGCAGGTGGGAGGTGGCGTGCGAGTGGGACTCCTCGAAGCCGCCCGCCCGGGCCACGCCGGGGACCGGGCGTCGGGTGGAGTGCAGGTAGGGGGCGAGGCCCAGGCCGTCGGCGACGCAGTGGCCGAGGCCGGTGGCGGTCTCCGCGTAGCCGAGGACGACCGCCTTGCCCGCCTCCTCGTCGCCGAGCAGGTCGCGCACCCGTCGGCCGAGGGCGAAGCCGTAGCCGTAGACCACGGACGGCGACTGCGGTACGTGCTTGCCGAGGACGTTCGACACCAGCAGGTGGGCCCGCTTGGGGTTGCGGCGCAGTGCCAGCCCCAGCAGGTCGCTCAGGTTGTCGTCGCCCTCGAGTTCGAGCCCGAGCCGCTGGGCGACCCAGGTCCCGGACCAGACCCCGTTGTTCACTGCGTTGTTCATACGTCCCTTGTGTGTAGCCGGTTCTTCGGCGGGTTTCTTCACCCCGTGTCCCGGTTTGTTCACCCGGTGTCCCGGTTTCTTCGGCCGGTTCAGCCGGGGATGCCGGCGGCGAGCAGGTCCACGAAGCTGACGTCCTCGTTCGCGACACCGAAGACCTGCGCGCGCAGCACGGTCCGCTCGGCCCAGGCGCGGTGCGGCTTCACCTCGTTCATCTTGTTCGTGTACGCCGACCTCAGTACGCCCCCGCCGCCGCGCTCGGGCCGCAGGATGTCGGCCGCGTCGCTGAACTCCTCGTGGCTGACGACGGACAGCGCGTGCACGGCAGGCACGTGGGAGGGGTGGATGCAGGTCTTGCCGAGCAGACCGTTGGCGTGGTCCAGGGAGATCTCCCGCAGCAGCCCGTCCATGGCGTGCTCTATCAGTATCTCGCGCAGCTCGGCGGCCTGTCCCTCCAGGAAGGGGCTGCGCCGCAGCATCGGCTTGAACATGCGCTCCGGGACGCGGAAGTACTCCCAGACCGGCCCGGTGACCGTGAAGCCGGTGCCGTCGGCGCGGCCCAGCATGTTCACCACGTCGGCGATCACGGAGGCGACGATCTGGACGTCGTACGCCGTCATGTCGGGGGCCCGGCGCAGGCCGTAGGAGGAGCAGAAGTCCGTCACGCCCAGGCGCAGCGCGAGCACCCGGTCGCGGTACTTGTCCACGGCGCGGGCGATGCCCTCCAGGGTCTCGACGCGCGACTCGCGGTACAGCAGCTCGGGCGACTCCAGGACCGGCATCGCGAACAGGCGCCGGCCGCTCGCCGTCTCCGCCGTGGAGAGCGCCTCCAGGAAGGGGATGCCACGCTCCTCGGTGAACTTCGGCATGACGAACCCGGACAGCCGCCGGGCGGCGGGGCCGAGGCGGCGGACCAGGTCGGGGATCTGCTCGGGGGTGCGGACCCGGATGAACAGCAGCGGGAGGTCGGTGCCGGTGCGGGCGTCCAGGTCCGCGAACTGGCGGACGAGGTTCTCCTCGCCGTGCTCGACGTCCGCGTCGTCGATCGAGTCCTCCAGGCACAGCACCATCGAGACCACACCGCGCCCGGCCTGCTTGACGATGTCGTCGGCGAGCTGCGGCCGGGTGGCCGGGCAGTAGAGCGTGGCGCCCAGGGCCGCGGAGAGCAGCCGGGCCGGGGAGTCCATGGTGAACTCGCACGGCTCCTGGTGGAAGAGGTGCTGCCGCACCTCAGGGGCGATGTGCCCGAAATGACGCATTGAACTCCCCCGTGGTGACGGAACGTCGTGTGAATGTGACGGTGAATCTGCCGGTGAATGTGCTGGTGAAGTGTCTACAGGTGGCCGGTAATAGTACGTAGGGATCCATGTCAGAGGTTCCCGCCGGGCGTGAAGTTCAGGTAACGCTGACAAACACACTCGGTCACCGTGCCGGGGGTCCACCCCCGCATTGTCGTGGTCAGGACCGAGAGGGCAGGATGACCGCATGACGCACGCGATGCTGAAGGGGTCGAACGTCCCGCTCGAGGTCACGACGGTGCGCGCCGTGCTGCGCTGGACGCCCGGGCAGGGGGTCCCGGATGTCGACGCCTCCGCGCTGCTCCTCGGCCCCGACGGTCGTGTGCGCTCCGACGAGGACTTCGTCTTCTACAACCAGCCCCGGCACCCCTCCGGGAAGGTCTGGCGACTCGGCAAGAAGCGGGTCGCCGAGGGCCTCACGGATACGATCCAGACAGATCTCGCCGGTGTCGAGCCCGGCGTCGGCCAGATTCTGCTGGTCGCTTCGGCGGACGGCGTCACCTTCGACCGCGTACGGTCGCTGCGCATCCTGCTGTACGACGCCTCGGTCGCCGACGGGGAGCCGCTGGCGTACTTCGACATCAAGCCGGAGACGGGCGAGGAGACCGCGCTGATCTGCGGTGAGCTCTACCGGCGCGGGGAGGGCTGGAAGTTCCGGGCGCTGGGCGAGGGCTACTCGAACGGGCTGAAGGGCCTCGCGACCGACTTCGGCATCTCGGTGGACGAGGCGGAGGCGGTGCAGGAGTCGCAGGCGGTCCAGCCGACGCCGCCCACCACGTCCCAGCCGCTGCCCCCGGAGCAGCCGACGGGCGTCCCCGCCCAGCCGGCGTACGGCTACCCACAGCCACCCGCGGCGACCCAGCCGGCCTACGGCTACCCGCAGCCGACCAGCCAGCCCGCATACGGCTATCCACAGCCGACCAGCCAGCCCGCGTACGGCTACCCGCAGCCGGTGGCCGCGGCCCCGGCCACGGAGTTCCGGCTGCCGCCGCAGGGGCCGCAGTTCATCGGGCGCTGAGCGCTCCGCTGGAAGCACGATGACGAGCCCGCGGGCCGGTGGGGGCGGCCTGGTCGGGCTCGCCGGTCAGCGCTCGGCCTTCGTCTTGTAGCCCCGCCCCCATTGCAACCCCCACCCGTACAACCGGTCGAGCTCCGCCTGGAAGCCGTACACGAACTTCACCTCGCGGCGGACGATGAGCTCGTCCTTGACGTTCTCGATCATCACGACCGCGCAGGAGCGGGCCTGGGGGTGACGTTCGTCGAGGCCTATCTCGATGCGCGGGCCGTTGCTCGGGTACAGGGTGACGATGGCGTGGGTGCGGTCGAAGGCGGGGGTCTGGTCGTAGATGTACACGAACACCAGGAGGCGTTTGATGTCGTCCCGGTGGTCGAGGTTGACGTAGACCGTCTCGCCGGACGCCGAGCCGAAGCGGTCGTCGCCGCTGAGTTTCACGTACGGCGGCGCGTTGACGTCACCGAGGTAGCCGCCGAGGGGCTGGACCACGCCCTTGGTGCCGTCCTTGAGCTCGTAGAGGCAGCCGAGGTCGAGGTCGACGTTGACCATGCTCTGGCTGTGACCGATGACCTCGGGGGGCCTGAGGGCCTTGAAGGGGTGGCGCAGCAGGCTCCCCCGCTGGGAGCCGCCGATGTCGGAGGTCCGCATCCGCCAGGTCAGGTTGATGCGCAGGTTGCCGGTGGCCGCGCCCTGCTTGGTGAGGGAGACCTGGTGGTGCCGTTTGGTCAGTTCGATCGCGTTGCTGGCCGCGCTGCCCGAGTCGAAGTCGACCGCACGCCCGCTCCACAGGCCGTCGAAGAAGCCCATGCCCGCCCCCACCCCACCTTCACGTTCACGTTCACTCGAAAAGCCGACGGGGCGGCCGGAGGACACGTCCTCGCCGGCCGCCCCGCACAGAGCGTTCCTCGCTCAGCCGGTGATCACACCCCGGACGAGACTTCAGCCTTCTCGTCCGAGCTCGCTTTTCCCTCGGCCGCTGCCAGTGCCCGGTTGCGGCGTACGGAGGACCAGAAGGACCAGGCGATCAGGACGACGCCGACGAGGCCGGTGATGACCTCGTTGATCTCGTGCTGAATGGTGATCATGAGGATCACGGCGAGCGCGCCGATCGCGTAGTGGGCGCCGTGCTCCAGGTAGACGTAGTCGTCGAGGGTGCCCTGGCGGACCAGGTAGACCGTGAGCGACCGGACGTACATCGCGCCGATGCCGAGGCCGAGGGCCATCAGGACGATGTCGTTGGTGATGGCGAAGGCGCCGATCACACCGTCGAAGGAGAAGGACGCGTCCAGGACCTCGAGGTAGAGGAACATGAAGAACGCGGCCTGGCCGGCGAGGACGATGGCCGGCTTCTTCTTGCCGCTCCGCTCGGCCTCCTCCTCTTCCTCGTGCTCGCGCTCCTCCTCCTCTTCGAGCTTGTCCTCGAAGTAGCCGGAGAGGCCGCCGACCACCATGTACGTGATCAGGCCCGCGACACCGGCGATCAGCACCGTCTGCGCCTTGTCGACGTGCGCGCCACCGTGCTGGTGGGCGTGGGTCGCGAAGGTGAAGGAGGTGATCAGCAGGACGATGAGGGCGATGCAGACCGACAGCATGTCGACCTTGCCGAGCTTGGCCAGCGGCCGCTCGATCCAGCGCAGCCACTGGACGTCACGGTCCTCGAAGATGAAGTCGAGGAAGATCATGAGCAGGAACATGCCACCGAAGGCGGCGATCGCCGGGTGTGCGTCGGTGACCAGCTCCTGGTAGTGGTCCTTGTTGTTGAGCGCGAGGTCGACCGCGTCGATCGGACCGATCTTGGCACTGATGGCGACGATGACGACAGGAAAGACCAGCCGCATGCCGAAGACGGCGATCAGCACACCGACCGTGAGGAAGATCTTCTGCCAGAAGGCATTCATCTTCTTCAGGATTCCGGCGTTGACCACCGCGTTGTCGAACGACAACGAGATCTCGAGGATGGAAAGGATCGCCACGATGCCGAAGGCCTTCCACCCCCCGTAGAAGACCGCTGCGACCAAGCCGAGCGCGGTGATCGCGAACGACCAGCCGAAGGTTTTCAGAAGCACTGGCTACCCAATCCTGTGTGTACGGGTCTCCCCCGCGCCGTACTCGGCTTTACGAAGTGTTGACCCCAGAGTCTAGATGCAGGGCACTCCGGATGGCACGGGCGGGCCCACACGCCCGGAGAATCGCAGGTCCAAGGGTCCAGCAGCTAGCCACGTGCTTTCATGAAACGTTGACCCCGAAGTCCAGAGCGATGCCTCGCAGACCCGACGCATACCCCTGTCCCACGGCTCGGAACTTCCACTCACCCTGGTACCGGTACACCTCGCCGAAGATCATCGCCGTTTCCGTGGAGGCGTCCTCGCTGAGGTCGTAGCGGGCGAGTTCCTGGCCGTCGGCCTGATTGACGACGCGAATGAAGGCGTTGCTGACCTGGCCGAAGGTCTGGCCGCGCTCGTCGGCCAGGTGAATGGAGACGGGGAAGGTGATCTTGTCGCACTGGGTGGGCACCTTGGAGAGGTCCACGAGGATCGACTCGTCGTCGCCGTCGCCCTCACCGGTGAGGTTGTCGCCGGTGTGCTCCACGGAGCCGTCCGGGCTCTTGAGCTGGTTGTAGAAGACGAACCACTCGTCGCCCAGCACCCGTCCGTCCTTGCACAGCAGCGCGCTGGCATCCAGGTCGAAGGGGGCTCCGGTGGTGGAGCGCGCGTCCCAACCGAGTCCGATCATCACCTGCGTGAGGTTCGGCGCGGCCTTGGACAGGGAGACGTTGCCTCCCTTGGCGAGCGTGACGCCCATGATGCTGGTCCTCCCCTAGGTCGTGCTTCTTCGGTTGTCCTGCACGTCCGGCGCCACCCGTAAACGGGGCGGCGCCGGACGGGTCTCACGCCTCCGACGTCGGTCGGTGCCTCAGACGTCGGTCACGCCTCTGAGGCCGGTCGGCGTCTCGGACGTCGGTCACGTCCGAGACTCCGGTCGTGTCTCAGACGTTGACGCCGAAGTCCTGCGCGATGCCGCGCAGGCCCGAGGCGTAGCCCTGGCCGATGGCACGGAACTTCCATTCCGGGCCGTTGCGGTACAGCTCGCCGAAGACCATGGCGGTCTCCGTCGAGGCGTCCTCGGAGAGGTCGTACCGCGCGATCTCGGCACCGCCGGCCTGGTTCACCACGCGGATGAACGCGTTGCGCACCTGGCCGAAGGACTGCTGGCGGTTCTCGGCGTCGTAGATCGAGACCGGGAAGACGATCTTGTCGACGTCGGTCGGGACGCCGGCGAGGTTGACCTTGATCTGCTCGTCGTCGCCCTCGCCCTCACCGGTGATGTTGTCGCCGGTGTGCTCGACCGAGCCGTCCGGGCTCTTGAGGTTGTTGAAGAAAACGAAGTTCGAGTCATTGCCGACCTTGCCCGACGTGTCCAGCAGCAGTGCGCTGGCGTCCAGGTCGAAGTCGGTACCGGTGGTGGTGCGTACGTCCCACCCCAGACCCACGATGACCGCGGTCAGGCCCGGGGCCTCCTTGGTCAGGGAAACGTTGCCGCCCTTGCTGAGGCTGACTCCCACGAGTCCTCCATTGGTGTCCAGGGGCGGGATGCCCCGTCGTGCTGTGACATCGGATCAACGACTCGATCCTAGTAACGGGTTCCCGCCCCCCGCAGGCCCTGGAGCCGAAGAATCACAGGGTGTCGAGCGCCTTGACGTACTCGTTCAGGTCACGCGCGTCCGGCAGGCCGTTGAGGACGGTCCAGCGCACGACGCCCTCCTTGTCGATGACGAAGGTGCCGCGCACCGCGCAGCCCTTGTCCTCGGCGAAGACGCCGTAGGCGCGCGAGACCTCGCCGTGCGGCCAGAAGTCGGAGAGCAGCGGGTACTCCAGACCCTCCTGCTCGGCGAAGACGCGCAGGGTGTGGATGGAGTCGTTGGAGACGGCGAGGAGCTGGGTGTCGCGCTCGGAGAACTGCGGCAGGTTGTCGCGCAGCTCGCACAGCTCGCCGGTGCAGACGCCGGTGAAGGCGAAGGGGTAGAAGAGCAGGACCACATTCTTGCTGCCGCGGAAGTCGGAGAGCTTCACGGTCGCGCCGTGGTTGTCCTTGAGCTCGAAGTCGGGGGCCTTGTCGCCAACCTGGATCGCCATCGTCGTGCTTCCCTTTCGGTGGGCTGCTCGGGTGAGAACGCCGAGAGCAACGCTGAGAGATCTGCGAACGCTGAGAACACCGAACGCTGAGCACACCCTACGCAGCACGCACGACAGGCCTGCGGACGGGCTGACCTTGACCGTCAGCCCGTCCGGGGGTGGGAGCGGGACTTACTTCTTGGTCTTGGCCGCCTTCGGGGTCAGCAGCCGGCTGCCGATCCAGTCCTTGCCCACGCTGACGCTCTTGGAGGCCGACAGCCCCGCCGTCGTCGCGGCTTCCGAGATGTCGCTCGGCTCCACGTAGCCATCACGTCCGGTCTTCGGCGTGAGAAGCAGGATCGCGCCACCCTCTTCGATGTACGTGGTGGCGTCCACCAGCACATCGGTCAGGTCGCCGTCCTCGTCGCGGAACCACAGCACCACGGCATCGGCTACGTCGTCGTAGTCCTCGTCCACCAG
Source organism: Streptomyces sp. NPDC002088 (assembly GCF_040296605.1). Lineage (NCBI taxonomy): Bacteria > Bacillati > Actinomycetota > Actinomycetes > Kitasatosporales > Streptomycetaceae > Streptomyces > Streptomyces sp. NPDC002088. Next base: position 135,578 of record NZ_JBEOXO010000022.1, read on the forward strand.
GTCGCTGCCGACTACTTCTTCAATGGCCTCGCGGAGTTCCTGGTCTACGTCGTCGTCGTAGCCGATCTCCTGGACCACCTGCTCGGGCTGGAACCCCAGCCTGACGGCAGGGTTCGTCCGCTCCTCCGCGTGGTCCGCGGTCGCGCTCACGGGTTGCCTCCTGATCATGTCTTGGTGAATATCTCAGCCACGCGCGTGCGCGAAGCATTGGCCGTAGTCCACACGGGCGGGGCGAATCGCGCAAGTACCCGGCGGTTCAGACCGCCGAAACGGTGACGATCCGGGCCGTGTCGCCCCAACTCCAGGCACGCTGTCACGGCCGAGAGTGGCCCACACCACACCCTTGTGCCCCCTTTGTCCGTTTGGGAATCCGAGGGAGCCACCAAAGATCCGGGTTACCTCTGAGTAGAGATGACGTTTCTCTCCCCGAGGTACACGATGGGGAACGGTGCAGACATATCGAGAACCCGGGAAAGAACAGCAAAAACAGCCCTCTGACAGGTAAGGACCAGCGTGGCTTCCGGATCCGATCGAAACCCGATCATCATTGGCGGCCTTCCGAGTCAGGTTCCTGACTTCGATCCCGAGGAAACCCAGGAGTGGCTCGACTCCCTGGACGCGGCCATCGACGAGCGCGGCCGGGAGCGTGCCCGGTACCTCATGCTCCGGCTGATCGAGCGGGCCCGCGAGAAGCGCGTGGCCGTGCCGGAGATGCGCAGCACGGACTACGTCAACACCATCCCCACCAGGGCCGAGCCCTTCTTCCCGGGCAACGAGGAGATCGAGCGCAGGATCCTCAACGCGACCCGCTGGAACGCGGCCGTGATGGTCTCGCGCGCCCAGCGGCCGGGCATCGGCGTCGGCGGCCACATCGCCACCTTCGCCTCCTCCGCCTCGCTCTACGACGTCGGCTTCAACCATTTCTTCCGCGGCAAGGACGAGGGCGACGGTGGTGACCAGGTCTTCTTCCAGGGCCACGCCTCCCCTGGCATCTACGCGCGCGCGTACCTCCTGGACCGCCTGAGCGACCAGAACCTGGACGCGTTCCGCCAGGAGAAGTCGAAGGCGCCGTACGGGCTGTCCTCGTACCCGCACCCGCGGCTGATGCCGGACTTCTGGGAGTTCCCGACCGTGTCGATGGGCCTGGGCCCGATCGGCGCGATCTACCAGGCCCGCATGAACCGCTACATGCACGCGCGCGGGATCGCCGACACCTCCAGGTCGCACGTGTGGGCGTTCCTCGGCGACGGCGAGATGGACGAGCCGGAGTCGCTGGGCCAGCTGACCATCGCCGCGCGCGAGAGCCTGGACAACCTGACCTTCGTCGTCAACTGCAACCTCCAGCGGCTCGACGGCCCGGTGCGCGGCAACGGCAAGGTCATCCAGGAGCTGGAGTCGGTCTTCCGCGGCGCCGGCTGGAACGTGATCAAGCTGATCTGGGACCGGACGTGGGACCCGCTGCTCGCCCAGGACCGCGACGGCATCCTCGTCAACAAGATGAACAGGACCCCGGACGGCCAGTTCCAGACGTACGCCACCGAGTCCGGCGCGTACATCCGCGAGCACTTCTTCGGCGACGACCAGCGGCTGCGCGCGATGGTCGAGCACATGACCGACGACCAGATCCTGCACCTGGGCCGCGGCGGTCACGACCACCGGAAGATCTACGCCGCTTTCAAGACCGCCGTCGAGCACGAGGGCCAGCCCACGGTCATCCTCGCGAAGACCATCAAGGGCTGGACGCTGGGCCCGAACTTCGAGGGCCGCAACGCCACGCACCAGATGAAGAAGCTGACGGTCGCCGACCTCAAGGGCTTCCGGGACCGCCTGCACCTGCCGATCTCCGACAAGGAGCTGGAGTCCGGCCTGCCGCCGTACTACCACCCGGGCCGTGACTCGGAGGAGATCCAGTACATGCACGACCGGCGCAAGGGGCTCGGCGGGTACGTCCCGACGCGCGTCGTGCGCGCGAAGCCGCTGGCCCTGCCGGACGACAAGACGTACGCGACCGTGAAGAAGGGCTCCGGTCAGCAGTCGATCGCCACGACCATGGCGTTCGTGCGTCTGCTGAAGGACCTCATGCGGGACAAGGAGCTCGGCAGGCGGTTCGTGCTGATCGCGCCGGACGAGTACCGCACGTTCGGCATGGACTCGTTCTTCCCGAGCGCGAAGATCTACAACCCGCTGGGGCAGCAGTACGAGTCGGTGGACCGCGACCTGCTGCTGGCCTACAAGGAGTCGCCCACCGGGCAGATGCTGCACGACGGCATCTCCGAGGCGGGCTGCACGGCGTCACTGATCGCCGCCGGCTCGGCCTACGCCACGCACGGCGAGCCACTCATCCCGGTCTACGTCTTCTACTCGATGTTCGGTTTCCAGCGCACCGGCGACCAGTTCTGGCAGATGGCCGACCAGATGGCGCGCGGTTTCGTCCTGGGTGCGACCGCCGGACGGACGACTCTGACCGGTGAAGGTCTCCAGCACGCGGACGGCCACTCGCAGCTGCTCGCTTCGACGAACCCCGGCTGTGTCGCCTACGACCCTGCGTACGGGTACGAGATCGCGTACATCGTGCAGGACGGTCTGCGCCGGATGTACGGCCCGGACAGTGAGGACGTCTTCTACTACCTCACCGTCTACAACGAGCCGATCCAGCACCCGGCCGAGCCTTCGGACGTCGACGTGGACGGCATCCTCAAGGGCATCCACCGCATCGCCGCCGGCCCGGCGGGCTCGGTTCCGGCGCAGATCATCGCGTCGGGCGTGGCCGTTCCGTGGGCGCTCGAGGCGCAGCGGATCCTGGCCGAGGAGTGGAACGTACGCGCCGACGTCTGGTCGGCGACCTCCTGGAACGAGCTGCGGCGCGAGGCCGTGGAGGTCGAGCGGCACAACCTGCTGCACCCGGAGGAGGAGCAGCGGGTGCCGTATGTGACGCAGAAGCTGAGCGCGGCCGAGGGACCGTTCGTGGCGGTTTCCGACTGGATGCGCTCGGTTCCGGACCAGATTGCCCGGTGGGTGCCGGGGACGTACCAGTCGCTGGGCGCCGACGGGTTCGGCTTCGCGGACACCCGTGGTGCGGCGCGGCGGTTCTTCCACATCGACGCGCAGTCGATCGTGGTGGGGGTGCTGACCGAGCTGGCGCGCGAGGGCAAGGTCGACCGGTCGGTCCTGAAGCAGGCCATCGACCGGTACCAGCTGCTCGATGTCGCGGCGGCGGATCCGGGGGCGGCCGGGGGCGACGCGTAGCACTGCGCGGCGCGACCTGAACAGGTGAAGGGCGGCGGGGCTCGTGGTCCCGCCGCCCTTTGCGCGTTCCTTACGATGCGGTCATGCAGGAACAATCGGCGCAAGCCCGTTGGGAGCAGCGCACCCAACGGCCGCTGCTGGCCCTCGCCGTGCTGTTCGCCGTCGCCTACGCCGTGCCGATCGTGGACAGTTCGGCCGGGCATTCACTGACGGCCGCGTGCACGGTGACCGAATGGGTGGTGTGGGGGGCGTTCGCCGCCGACTATCTGATGCGGCTCGCGATAGCGCCGCGCCGCCGGGAGTTCGTCCGTACGCACTGGCTGGACCTGTGCGCGGTGGTGCTGCCGATCCTCCAGCCGCTACGGCTGCTGCGGCTGGTGGCGACGCTGACGCTGGTGGGGCGGCGGGCGCGGATGGCCTCGCAGATCCGGCTGACGACGTACGTCGGCGGGGCGGTCGTCGGGCTGCTGATGTTCGGGTCGCTGGCCGTGCTCTCGGTGGAGCGGGAGTCGCCGAACGGGAACATCCGGACGCTGGGTGACGCGGTGTGGTGGTCCTTCACGACGATGACGACCGTCGGCTACGGGGACCATGCGCCGACCACGGGACTGGGGCGGATGCTCGCCGTGGGGCTGATGCTGTCCGGGATCGCCCTGCTGGGTGTGGTGACCGCGAACATCGCCGCGTGGTTCATCGCGCGGTTCGAGAAGGACGATGTGGAGGAGCGGCGGCAGACGGAGGCGATCGAGAAGCTGGTGGAGGAGGTTCGGGCGCTTCGGGAGGAGGTCGCGGAGTTGTCCCGTGCGGGGGCTGTGCGGGAGCCGGTCGAGGAGCGGCCTCGTTGACCTGTTGACCGGCGTTGCGTCTGTCGCTCCCGGTACGAAGGCGATCAGGGCCGGGATCGGGCGGGTGCCCGACACCTGCGCGTTCCGTGTCCGAAGCCCGCCATCATCAACTCCCGGCCCACGGGCCTCGGCGCGCTGTCCCCCTCCGGCAGCGCGCCGCAGCCCGGGCCGCCCTCCTTGGCGTACGAACTTGCCTGTGGAACATGCCGTACCGGAGGGCTTGACCCACTGTGACGTGCGGCGCGTACCGGCGGACAGGGATCTTTAGCGTTGTCACCCTGATAGGGGAACCTCGTTGAAATCCCGTCAGAATTCCGCTAGATGTGGGCCGCTCCCGCGCCCGCTTCCGCGTTCTCGCCGCGCTTGGTGAGCAGGGCGACGAAGACCGCTACCACCGCCACGCCGGCGGCGACGAGGGACGCCAGGCTCATGCCGGAGATGAAGGTGTCGTGCGCGACGTCCACGATCTTCGCGGCGATCGCCTCGGGGGTGCCCTTGGCCACCGGCGCCACACCGACCTGGACCGCCTCGGAGGCCTGGTCCAGTTGGGTCGGGGTGAGCTGCGGAAGCCCGGCGTCCGTCCAGTTGGCCGGCAGGTCGCTGTCCACCTTGGATGCCATCACGGCGCCGAGGACGGCCGTGCCGAGGCTGCCGCCGATCTGCATCGCCGCCTGCTGGAGACCGCCGGCGACACCCGAGAGCTCCATCGGGGCGTTGCCGACGATGACCTCCGTGGCGCCGACCATGACCGGCGCGAGGCCGAGGCCCAGCAGGGCGAACCAGAGGGACATCGCGGCGCTGCCGGTGTCCGTCTCCAGCGTGGACATGCCGTACATGGCGATCGCGACGGACGCCATGCCGCCGGCCAGCGGGATGCGCGGGCCGAGCTTGGTGATCATCGCGCCGGCCAGCGGCGAGCCGACGATCATCATGCCGGTGAGCGGCAGCAGGTGCAGGCCGGCGTCGATCGGGCTCATGCCGTGGACGTTCTGGAGGTAGAACGTCACGAAGAACAGGCCGCCCATGAAGGCGATGGCCATCAGCACCATCAGCACCACGCCCGCCGACAGCGGGACCGAGCGGAACAGCGCCAGCGGGATGAGGGGTTCCTTGACCTTCGTCTCCCAGAAGGAGAACGCCGCGAAGAGGACGACGGAGCCGAGGATGAAGGCCCAGGTCATTCCGTCGCCCCAGCCCCACGTCGGGGCCTTGATCAGGGCCCAGACCAGGCAGAACATCGCGCCGGAGAGCAGCGCGATGCCCAGGATGTCGAAGGAGCGCGGGGCGTTCTCGGCGCGGTGGTCGAGCAGGATCAGGACGCCCAGGACGAGGGCGACGATGCCGACCGGCACGTTGATGAAGAACACCGACTGCCAGTTGACGTGCTCGACGAGCACACCGCCGAGGATCGGGCCGCCCGCGGTGGAGGCACCGATGACCATGCCCCAGATGCCGATGGCCATGTTGAGCTTCTCGGCCGGGAAGGTGGCCCGCAGCAGGCCGAGCGCGGCCGGCATCAGCAGCGCGCCGAACAGGCCCTGGAAGACGCGGAAGGTGACGACGAGCGCGATGCTGTCGGACAGGCCGATGGCGCCCGAGGCGGCGGCGAAGCCGACCACGCCGATGAGGAAGGTCTGCCGGTGGCCGAAGCGGTCACCGAGCTTGCCCGCGGTGATCAGAGAGACCGCGAGGGCGAGGAAGTAGCCGTTGGTGATCCACTGGACCTGGGCGAAGGTGGCGCCGAGGTCCTTCTGGATCGCCGGGTTGGCGATGGCCACGATGGTGCCGTCGAGGGCCACCATCATGACGCCCACAGCGACGGTTATGAGGGTGAACCACGGGTGGCCGCGCAGCCCCTTGGCCGGCGGCGCGTCCGACGGGGCTGCCGGTGCCTTGTCCCCCGGCCCCGTCGTGTCGATGGTGGTCTGACTAGTCATGCGCCCCACGCTAGTGACAGCCGCTGACAATTGACAATCGAGTTCACAAGTTGGTAACTGTCACGCCCTGTACCGAACAGGCAGGAGTCACCCATGGACGCGGCGACCCGGCCGGGACTGCGCGAGCGCAAGAAGCGGCGCACCCGGGACGCACTGCTGCGGGCCGCCCTGGAACTGTTCACCACGCGTGGGTACGAGCAGACGACCGTCGACGAGATCGCCGCCGCCGTCGACGTCTCGCAGCGCACCTTCTTCCGCTACTTCGCCGGCAAGGAGGAGGCCGCGTTCGCCGTCCAGGAGATGGCGGAGGCGCACTTCGTCGCGCTGGTGGGCGCGCGGCCGCCGCACGAGGCCCCGATGGAGGCCATGCGCAAGGCCGTCCTCGACGGCTGGGACACCCTCAGCGAGGCCATCGCGGCCGTCGTCCCGGTCGAGCTGTACGTGCGCATGTACCGGACGATCGAGTCGACGCCCGCCCTGCTCGCCGCCCATCTGCGCCGCTCCGCGGAGACGGAGGAGAAGATCGCGCGCGTGCTCGCCGAGCGCGAGGGCCTCGACGTGGACGCCGATCCTCGGCCGCGCCTCGCGGTGGCCGTCTTCGGCGGGGTGATCCGGGTGACGGAACGTCAGTGGAGCACGGGCGAGGACTTCAGCCCGGAGGCGATCCGGGAGTTGACCGCCACATACCTCGATCAGGTGGGACCGGCACTCACGGGGCACTGGCGCGCACCCTGATGTCATCGCCTGAGGCCATCGTCACGTTCATCGAAACGTGATCCCTGCCACTCGGTTAACGCGAGACACTCTCGTTCTCCTAGTGTGTCCTCCCAGTGACTTCCTTCGACACGCCTCCGCAGCTCAACGTCTGGCGCGCACTGCTCGCTCTGGCCGTGGTGTTCGTGATGCTGGCGACCACCGGCTGGACCGCACTGCGCCAGCACCGGGAGACGTCCGCCCTGCAGATCTCGCTGACGGCGTGGGAGCAGGGCCGCGTCGACGGGCACCGGCTGCCGGACCCGCACGCGGCTCCCGACCGCCTCTCCCGGTTCTTCGCCTCGCTGACCGCACAGCAGCGCAACCGGCTCGCGCAGCGCTACCCGCTCGCGGTGGGCAACATGAACGGCGCCCCCGTCAAGCTCCGCTACCGCGCCAACCGCGTCGCGCTCGGGCAGGCCCGCGAGGTCGAGAGCCAGCGCATGCACGACAACCGGCTCACTCCGGCCGGGCAGCAGGAGGCGGGGCGCCGTATGCACCGCTTCGAGTCGATGATGAGCGGCGGCCGTCAGATCCTCGCCTTCGACCCGGAGGGCTCCGGCCGCGCCGCCGAGGTGTTCGGGGACCTCACCGAGGCCGAGCGGATCTCGGTCGTCGTCCCCGGCGTCGACACCGACCTGCTCACCTTCCAGCGGACGAACCGCAAGTACTCGGCGCCCGTCGGCATGGCCCAGTCCCTCTACGCCGCCGAGCACGCGGCCAGCCCCACGACCCGTACGGCCGTGATCGCCTGGGCCGACTACACGGCACCCGCCGGACTCGGCATCGACTCGGCCACCGCGATGCGCGCCGAGGACGGCGCCGTCCGGCTGAACGCGCTGCTGCGCGCGCTGCCCGGCGGCTCGCCGGTCTCCATGTTCTGCCACAGCTACGGCTCCGTGGTCTGCGGGGTCGCCGCACACGACATGCCGCGCCGGGTGGCCGACGTAGCGGTGGCCGCCAGCCCGGGCATGCGGGTGGCCAGTGCCTCGCATCTGGGCACCTCCGCCCAGGTGTGGGCGATGCGGGACGCCGACGACTGGGTACAGGACGTGCCGTACCTGGAGGTCGGGGGCCTCGGTCACGGCGCCGACCCGGTGTCCACCGCGTTCGGCGCACGGGTGCTGTCGGCACGGGACGCGAAGGGCCACAGCGGCTATTTCGAGCCCGGTACGGACAGCCTGCGCAACCTCGCCGACATCGGCGCCGGCGTGTACCAGGCGGTCGAGTGCGCACACGACGATGACGTGTGCGCGGCGGGTCTGCCCGGCAAGGCGACGGCAGGACGCGCGTAGAGGCGCAGAAACTGCGGTATGCCCGGGGAGGCGACGGAGGAGCGCGTGCCGCATACGATGAGCCGCATGGGTGACGTACTGGCCGGATTTCATGCCGCCTGGGAGTTCGAGTCCGACTCCGTGCTCATCCGCTACGAACGGGGGATTCGAACACCCAAGCTCTTCCAGGCGCTGGGCGAACGGCGCATCCCTCTCGCCGCGATCGAGGGGGTGACTCTCACCCCCGGCAAGCGCGGCGCCGTGGTCCTGCGCGCCGAGCCCCGGCCGGGTGCCGACCCGCTGATGGAGGCGGCCGCCGGGCAGCTCAAGGAGGGCTCCGACCCCTACCGGCTCGTACTGCCGGCCGAGCGCGAGACGCTCGCCGAGTACTACGCCGACGAACTGCGCGCCCGACTGACCGAGTCCGGACCGGCCGAGCGCCATCTGGTGCCCGCGCCCGAAGCGCCCCGGCAGTTCAAGGCGTACGACGCGAAGGTGTCCTTCGACGGCCGGACGGTTTCCTTCCGCTGGTTCTGGACGGGCGCGTCGTCGGCGAAGTGGAAGGCCGGCGACCAGAGCTTCCCGGTCACCGGCCTCGCCGGCGTCGAGTGGCGCTCCCCCGAGATCTTCGAGGGACATCTACGACTGCTGCGGCGGGACGCGACGGAACAGCAGCCCTCGCAGGCCGATCAGGATCCGGCGGCGGTGGTGTTCGGGCTGGGGTACGGGCCCGTGCACGAATCGCTGCCGTTCGCTGCCGCCGTGCTGGCGGCCGTGCGGTCCGGCGCACCGGTGCCCGCGGTGTCCGCGGTGTCCGCGGCTGCCCCGCGCCGTGATCCCGCGGATATCGCCGAGCGGATTCGGCATCTTGGGGAGCTGCATCAGGCGGGGCTGGTGACGGACGAGGAGTTCTCGGCGAAGAAGGCGGAATTGCTGGCAGAGCTGTAGTTACTCCCGGCCCGCCGACGCGAACGACATGTCCGGGTACCTCGTGCCCGCCACCTTGTCCGCGATCGGCTCCAGCAGGGCCAGTTCGTCGTCCGTCAGGACGATTCGCGTCGCCGCCACGTTCTCCTCCACCCGGCTGCGCCGCGTCGTGCCCGGGATCTGTACCACTGGCAGGCCGTGCACCGTCGAGCGCTGCTGGACCCAGGCCAGCGCGATCTGGGCAAGGGATGCGCCGTGAGCCTCCGCGACCGTGCGGATCGGTTCCAGGAGGGCCGCGTTCGCAGCCGCGTTGTCGCCCTGGAAGCGGGGCATCGTACGGCGGACGTCGTCGTCCGACAGATCCTTGGCGGCGTCGGAGAAGCTGCCCGTGAGGAAACCGCGGCCGAGCGGCGAGTACGGCACGAGGGCCACGCCCAGCTCCGCGGCGGTCGGCACCACCCGGGCCTCGATGTCCCGGCTGAACAGCGACCACTCGGACTGCACGGCGGCGATGGGGTGCACGGCGTGCGCCGCGCGGAGCTCGTCGGCCGTGACCTCGCTCAGGCCGAGATGCCTGACCTTCCCCGCGCGCACCAGCTCGGCCATCGCGCCGACGGTCTCCTCGATCGGCACGTTCACGTCGCGCCGGTGCATGTAGTAGAGGTCGATGACGTCGACGTCGAGGCGTTCGAGGCTGCCCTCGACGGCCTGGCGGACGTACGGCGGGTCGTTGCGGATGATCCGCTTGCTGCGGTCCCCCGCCGGCACCCGGACACCGAACTTGGTCGCGATCACGACCTCGTCCCGGTGCGCCTTGAAGAACGGCGAGAGGAAGCGTTCGTTGGCGCCGTCGCCGTATCCCTCCGCGGTGTCGTAGAGCGTGACGCCCAGCTCCAGCGCCCGTTCCAGGGCGGCACGCGACTCCTGCGCGTCGGGCGTGCCGTACGCCCAGCTCATGCCCATGCAGCCGAGTCCCTGGACGCCGACCTCGGGGCCGCCGTCACCGAGCCGTGCCGTGGGAATCCTGTCGGCGGTCATCCTGCGCGCTCCGTTTCGTAGACGCGCCCGGCGTCCGAGTAGAAAGTGATCTTCCGGTCGAGCACGGCGAGCGTGTCCCGGAGTTCGGCGATCCGCGCCTGGACGTCCCGCCGGGTCGCCTCCAGGAGGTCGCGCCGCTCGCCGTAGGTGCTCTCGCCCTCGCGCACCAGTTCCGCGTACCGGACCATGTCGGCGACCGGCATACCGGTCAGCCGCAGCTTTCCGACGAGGTCGAGCCAGTCCAGGTCGCGGTTGCTGTAGCGGCGCTGGCCGGTGTGCGAACGGTCGATGTGGGACATCAGGCCGATCCGCTCGTACCAGCGCAGGGTGTGCGCGGTCAGACCGGTGAACGCGACGACCTCGCTGATCGTGTAGGTGTCCTGGCCGTCGGGGCGCGGATGCCGGGGGGGCGGGCCGGAGCAGATGTCTGCGGGTGTCGGGGCTAGCTCGGTGGCCGCGGGCGTGGTCTGCATCACCGTCATGACCTCCACGCTATGACCTTCGAGTGCACTCCAAGCAAGCGGAAAAGGTGAGAAATCCACGGGACGTGGCGTGATCACGATGGCTAGCGTGCGGGCATGAGTCTCGTGCGCCGTGCCGTACCCGAGGACGCGCAGGAAGTGCTGCGCCTCCGCCAAGTGATGATCGATTCGCTGTTTGTCGCAGATCCGTCCACCGACTGGCACGCGGAGTCCCTGCCGACGCTGCGGGCGAAGCTGTCCGAGCCCGGCGGGGACTTCGCCGCGTTCGTCGTGGACCATCCGGAGCGGCCGGGGGCGCTGGCGGCGCTGGTGGCCGGGACGATCGAGTACCGGATCGGCCGGCTGGGCAACCCGGAGGGGATCGTCGGCTTCGTCTTCAGCGTCGCCACCGACCCGGACGCACGCCGATGGGGGTCCCCCCGCTCGAGCGAAGTCGAGAGTGGGGGAGGGTACGCGCGCGCGTGCATGGGCGAACTGCTGGCGTGGTTCCGCGCGCGCGGTGCCGCCCAGGTCCGGCTCACCGCGTCGGCGGAGGCCGAGCCGCTGTACGCCTCCCTCGGCTTCAAGCCCAAGCCCGACCCCTTGATGGAGCTGAAACTCTGAGCCGCTTAGGCTCGACATCATGTCCTTGAAGAGCTTGGCGTTGATCGAGAACTGGCCCGTTCCCACCGCTGCGGCGGGTGTCGTACGGGCCGACGGCACGGTCCTGGGGACCCATGGGCCGGTCGGGCAGCGCTTCCCGCTGGCCTCGGTCACCAAGCCGCTCGCCGCGTACGCCGCCCTCGTCGCGTACGAGGAGGGGGCGATCGAGTTCGACGAGCCGGCGGGTCCGCCCGGTTCGACGGTCCGTCATCTCCTCGCCCACGCCTCGGGGCTGGCCTTCGACGAGCACCGGGTGACGGCGGCGCCCGGGGAGCGGCGGCTGTACTCCAACGCGGGCTTCGAGCAGCTCGGGGACCACATCGCCAAGGCGACGGACATCCCCTTCGCCGAGTACCTGCGGCAGGCGGTGCTGGAGCCGCTCGGCATGACCGCGACGACCCTCGACGGCTCGCCCGCGAAGGACGGGGTGTCGACGGTGGCGGACCTGCTGCGGTTCGCCGCCGAGGTGCAGGCGCCGCGGCTGCTCGATCCGCGCACGGTCGCCGACGCGATGACCGTGCAGTACCCGGGGACGAAGGGTGTCCTGCCGGGCTACGGGCACCAGAACCCCAACGACTGGGGCCTCGGCTTCGAGATCCGGGACTCCAAGTCGCCGCACTGGACGGGTGCTTCGTCCTCGCCGCGGACGTTCGGGCACTTCGGGCAGTCGGGTACGTTCCTGTGGATCGACCCGGACGCGGGGGCCGCGTGCGTCGCCCTGGCCGACCGCCCCTTCGGCCCGTGGGCCGTCGAGGCCTGGCCGCCCCTCACCGACGCGGTACTCGCCGAGCTCGCTCACTGACGCAACGGCTCTCGGTCACGGGTCGCGGTCGTGGTCGGCACCGTCACCGGAAGGCCGCGGCGTTGCGTTCGGCCCAGGCGGCGAAGGTGCCCGGCGCACGGCCCAGGACGTGTGCGATGTCGGGGCTCGCCTGCCGCTCGTCCTCGGTCGGTTCGCCCAGGATGGCCAGGGTGCCCTCGACCACGGGCAGTGGCATGAACCGCGCCATCAGCTCGTGGGCCTCCTCGCGGGTCTGTTCGGTGAAGCGCACCGGTTCGCCCAGCGCGGTCGCGATCGCGGCCGCGCGCTCGCGCGGGGTGGTCGGCGCGGGACCGGTCAGGGTGTAGGTGGCCCCGAGGTGCGTGCCCTGCCGCAGCGCGGCGGCGGCGACCGCGGCCACGTCGTCGGGGTCGACGAAGGGCAGGCCGATGTCACCGAACGGCGCCGCGGCCTCCCGCCGGGTGCGGATCGACTCGGCCCACGCGAAGGCGTTGGTCGCCATCCCGCCCGACCTCAGGACCGTCCAGTCGAGCCCGGACTCCCGTACGGCCGCCTCGAACCGGCCCGGGTGCCGGTACACCTCCGGGCGGGTCCCCGCGCCCTGGGAGGACAGCAGCACCACCTTGCGGATCCCGGCGGTCTTCGCCGCGTCCAGGATGCCGTGCGGGTCCTCGCCCGCCACGAGCAGGAACAGCGCCTCGGCGCCGTCGAACGCGGCCCCGAGGCCGGCCGGCTCGGCCAGATCGGCCGCCACCGCCCGCACCCCCGGCGGCACATCGGCCGGGGTGATGTGCCGGGCCACCGCCGTCACCGGCAGCCGGGCCTCGGTGAGCATCCGTACGAGCGCCCGCCCGACGTTCCCGGTCGCGCCTGTCACCACGAACATGTCGATCTCCCACCCCAGAAGTAAGTTAGTCAGCTGACTAACTCGGTCGATCGAGACGCTAGCAAGGCCGACCGCCGGCTGTCTATAGTCAGTCGGGTGACTGACTCAAAGGACTCAGGGGATTCCCGGCGCTCCCGGACGAGGGCCGGCGGCAAGCGGCAGCAGCTGACGGCAGCCGCGGCCCGGGTCCTGCACGAGCAGGGCGTGGAGCGCACGACCATCGCCGACATCGCTCGCGCCGCCGATGTCCCGACGGGAAACGTGTACTACTACTTCAAGACCAAGGACGAGCTGATCGAGGCCGCCCTCTCCGAGCACGCCAACCACCTTCAGACCCTCACCGGTCGCCTCGACCAGCTCCCCGACCCGCGCGAACGCCTCAAGGCGCTCATCGACGCCTGGGTCGGCCAGCGGGACATCGCGGCCCGCTACGGATGCCCCACGGGCACCCTCGCCACGGAACTCGACAAGCGGGCGGAGGGTGGCCTCGACGTCACGGCGGGCCTGGTCATACGGAAGCTGCTGGACTGGGCGGAAGAGCAGTACCGCCAGATCGGCGTGACCGACCCGGCGGGCCACGCGCTGGCGCTCGTCGGCGCCTACCAGGGCATGTCCCTGCTCTCCAACGCCCTGCGCGACCCGGAGATCATGGCCCGCGAGGGGGCCCGCCTCACCCGCGAGCTCGACAGCCTGGTGTGAGGAGAGAAGAGAGAGAAGAGACACAGCGGCGACCTGTCGCCGCGTCAGCCTGCCGTCATCTCCCAGAACAACAGCTCCGCCCCCGTCACCCCCACCGCCTCCAGATCCTTCGCCTCCGTGATCCGCGCCGCGTCCCCCGCCCCCAACTCCTCGCCGTCCAGCCGTACTTCACCGCGTACGACATGGACGTACACGTAGGGCGCGTCCGGTACCGCCGTCCGCTCGCCCGGGCCCAGGCGCCGTACGTGGAGCATCGCGCCCGCCTCCGGGACCGCGTACGGGGTGGAGTCGGCGATGCCCCGGACGATCTCGTAGGCGGGGTCGCCGCCGGGGGCACGCGGGGCCAGCCACATCTGGACGAAGGTCAGAGGGGTCTCGGCGTCGTTGCGCTCCACGTGCCGGACGCCGGCCGCCGCGCTCAGACGCTGCACGTCCCCGGGGCGGACCACCGTCTCGTGGCCCGTGGAGTCGCGGTGGGTCAGCTCACCCTCGGCCACCCACGTCACTATCTCCGTGTGGCTGTGGGGGTGCTCGTCGAAGCCGGCGCCGGGGACGAGGCGCTCCTCGTTGCAGGCGATCACCGCGCCGAAGCGGAGGTTGTCGGGGTCGTAGTGCGGGCCGAAGGAGAAGGCGTGCCGGGAGTCGATCCCGGCCTCCGGGTCCCCTCCGCGGTAGCGCTCACCTGCGCGCCGTACGTCCATCACGTCCCCCACCGTAGACCCGCCCAGGACCTGCCGAGGACCGCACCTGCGACCCGGCGACACATGCTCCCGTCCCGATAAGGCAGTCTTGTCCCGTGCCCGAACCCGAAACCAGCAAGCCCAGAACCGCAGTGCACGACGTCCATCAGCACTCCGCGACCCTGAAGCGGCTGGAGAAGTCCGCCGGGACCCTCTCCGCCCAGGCCATCGCGCGGATGGACGAGACGCTGCCGTGGTACCGGGCCATGCCCCCGGAGAACCGTTCCTGGATCGGGCTCGTCGCACAGGCGGGAATCGCCGCCTTCACCGAGTGGTTCCGGCGCCCCGACGCCCCACAGGCCATCTCCACCGATGTGTTCGGGACCGCGCCACGCGAGCTGACCAGGGCGATCACCCTGCGGCAGACCGTCGAGATGGTGCGTACCACCATCGAGGTCATGGAGAGCGCGATCGACGAGGTCGCGGCCCCCGGGGACGAAGGCGTGCTGCGCGAGGCGCTGCTCGTCTACGCCCGCGAGATCGCCTTCGCCACCGCCCAGGTCTACGCCCAGGCCGCCGAGGCACGCGGTGCCTGGGACGCGCGGCTGGAGTCGCTCGTCGTCAACGCCGTGCTCAGCGGAGAGGCCGACGAGGGCGCGGTGAGCAGGGCCGCCGCGCTCGGCTGGAACGCGCCCGAGCATGTGTGCGTCGTATTGGGAACCGCCCCCGACGGTGACTCCGAACTGACCGTGGAGGCCATCCGGCGGGCCGCCCGGCACGCCAAGCTCCAGGTGCTCACCGGGGTGCTCGGCAGCCGGCTCGTGGTGATCGCCGGCGGCAGCGACAACCCCCTCGCGGTGGCCAAGTCGCTGATCGGGCCGTTCGCGCAGGGGCCGGTCGTGGCCGGTCCCGTCGTGCCCGATCTGCTCGCCGGGACCCGGTCCGCGCAGGCCGCCGCGGCGGGGCTGAAGGCATGTTTCGCCTGGCAGGACGCCCCACGCCCGGTGCTGGCGGACGATCTGCTTCCGGAGCGCGCGATCGCCGGTGATCCCGGTGCACGCGAGCAGCTGGTGGAGGAGATCTACAGACCGCTGGAGGAGGCAGGCTCCGCGCTCCTGGAGACGCTCAGTGTCTATCTCGAGCAGGCGAGCAGCCTCGAAGGCGCTGCCCGGATGCTGTTCGTTCACCCCAACACCGTGCGCTACCGGCTTCGACGTGTGACTGACGTCACGGGTTGGTCGCCTTCCGATGTACGATCCGCCTTCACATTGCGCATCGCGCTGATCCTGGGGCGTCTGGCCGATGGAGATCCCCAGACCTAGGCTTTTGTCGAGGGCCCACAAAACCCCCTCGTGTTCTTCGTCCTTGTCCCCACGGGCGGTCGTGGCCGTCCCCAAGAGAGAGTGTGAGAGTGCTCGTACTCGTCGCTCCCGGCCAGGGCGCTCAGACGCCCGGCTTCCTGACCCCTTGGCTCGAACTGCCCGGTTCCGCCGACCGCCTTGCCGCGTGGTCGGACGCCATTGGGCTGGACCTCGCCCACTACGGCACGAAGGCCGACGCGGACGCGATCCGGGACACGGCTGTCGCGCAGCCGCTCCTCGTCGCGGCCGGACTCCTGTCCGCCTCGGCACTCGGTGACATCGCGGACATCGCTCCGGGGGCGGTCGCGGGCCACAGCGTCGGTGAGATCACCGCCGCCGCGTTCGCGGGCGTCCTCGACGACACCACCGCGCTGACCCTCGTACGCAAGCGGGGCCTGGCCATGGCCGAGGCCGCCGCGATCACCGAGACCGGTATGTCGGCGCTGCTCGGCGGCGACCCCGAGACGACCGTCCCGTACCTGGAGAAGCTGGGCCTGACCCCGGCCAACGTCAACGGCGCCGGCCAGATCGTCGCCGCGGGCACGCTGGAGCAGCTCGCCGCGCTGGAGGCGGACAAGCCCGAGGGCGTGCGCCGGGTCGTCGCGCTGAAGGTGGCCGGCGCCTTCCACACGCACCACATGGCCCCCGCGGTCGAGAAGCTGGCCGAGGCCGCCAAGGAGCTCGCGCCCGCCGACCCGAAGTTCACCTACGTCTCCAACAAGGACGGGCAGACCGTCGCCACCGGTGACGAGGTCGTCGCGCGGCTGGTCGGCCAGGTCGCCAACCCGGTCCGCTGGGACCTGTGCATGGAGACCTTCAAGGAGCTTGGCGTCACGGCCCTGATCGAGGTGTGCCCCGGCGGCACGCTGACCGGCCTCGCCAAGCGTGCGCTGCCCGGCGTGAAGACGCTGGCCCTGAAGACCCCCGACGACCTCGACGCGGCTCGCGAGCTCATCGCAGAGCACAGCGCCTGACAAGGAGCCCGAGAGCATGCCGAAGATCAAGCCCAGCAAGGGCGCCCCGTATGCGCGCATTCTCGGCGTGGGCGGCTACCGTCCCACCCGGGTCGTGCCGAACGAGGTGATCCTCGAGACGATCGACTCGTCCGACGAGTGGATCCGCTCACGCTCCGGCATCGAGACGCGGCACTGGGCGAACGACGAGGAGACCGTCGCCGCGATGTCGGTCGAGGCGTCCGGCAAGGCGATCGCCGACGCCGGGATCTCCGCCGAGCAGATCGGCGCCGTCGTCGTCTCGACCGTCTCGCACTTCAAGCAGACCCCGGCCGTCGCCACCGAGATCGCCGACAAGCTCGGCACGAACAAGGCCGCCGCCTTCGACATCTCGGCCGGCTGCGCGGGCTTCGGCTACGGCCTCACCCTCGCCAAGGGCATGATCGTCGAGGGTTCGGCGGAGTACGTCCTTGTCATCGGCGTCGAGCGGCTGTCCGACCTGACCGACCTGGAGGACCGGGCCACGGCCTTCCTGTTCGGCGACGGCGCGGGCGCGGTCGTCGTGGGCCCCTCCAAGGAGCCGGCCATCGGCCCCACCGTCTGGGGCTCGGAGGGCGACAAGTCGGAGACCATCAAGCAGACCGTGCCGTGGACGGACTACCGCGACGGCGAGGTCGAGAAGTTCCCCGCGATCACCCAGGAAGGCCAGGCGGTCTTCCGCTGGGCCGTGTTCGAGATGGCCAAGGTCGCCCAGCAGGCGCTGGACGCGGCCGGGATCACCTCGAGCGAACTGGACGTCTTCATCCCGCACCAGGCGAACGAGCGGATCATCGACTCGATGGTGAAGACACTCAAGCTGCCGGAGACCGTCACCGTCGCCCGGGACGTCCGCACCACCGGCAACACCTCGGCCGCCTCGATTCCGCTCGCGATGGAGCGGCTCCTGGCGACCGGCGAGGCGAAGAGCGGCGACACCGCGCTCGTCATCGGCTTCGGGGCGGGTCTCGTGTACGCCGCGACGGTCGTTACTCTCCCCTAGGCACTCCGTGCCGGATCATGCATTCGGTACGGGAAACGCAACACCCGCCGCTCACGCGGCGGGAGCCACACCCTCTGGAACATCTACGAAGGAGCGCCGACATGGCCGCCACTCAGGAAGAGATCGTCGCCGGTCTCGCGGAGATCGTGAACGAGATCGCCGGGATCCCGGTTGAGGACGTCCAGCTGGACAAGTCCTTCACCGACGACCTGGACGTCGACTCGCTGTCCATGGTCGAGGTCGTCGTCGCCGCCGAAGAGCGCTTCGACGTCAAGATCCCGGACGAGGACGTCAAGAACCTCAAGACCGTCGGTGACGCCACCAGCTACATCCTCAAGCACCAGGACTGAGTCACCCCTCAGGCCAGGACGCTGCAAGCCCCGCCACCCGGCGGTGGCGCCGTTCCCCGCGTAAGCGGGGATGGTCCTCCTCGCATCCGTTGGAGAAAGAATTCCCGTGAGCCCGACCAATCGCACCGTGGTCGTCACCGGTATCGGCGCAACCACACCGCTGGGTGGCGACGCAGCCTCTACCTGGGAGGGTCTGATCGCCGGTCGTTCCGGCGTCAAGCCCCTCGAGCAGGAGTGGGCGGCCGATCAGGCCGTCCGTATCGCGGCCCCGGTCGCCGTGGAGCCGACCGAGGTCATCCCGCGGCCGCAGGCCCGCCGTCTGGACCGTTCCGCGCAGTTCGCGCTGATCGCGGCCCAGGAGGCCTGGGCCGACGCCGGTTTCACCGCCAGGGCGGGTGAAGACGCAAGCGTCGACCCCGACCGGCTCGGCGCCGTCATCGCCTCCGGCATCGGCGGTGTGACGACCCTGCTCGACCAGTACGACGTGCTCAAGGAGAAGGGCGTCCGCCGCGTCTCCCCGCACACCGTCCCCATGCTGATGCCGAACGGTCCGTCCGCCAACGTGGGCCTGCTCGTGGGCGCCCGTGCGGGTGTGCACACGCCGGTCTCCGCCTGCGCGTCGGGCGCCGAGGCCATCGGCTACGCCATCGAGATGATCCGTACCGGCCGCGCCGACATCGTCGTCGCGGGTGGCACGGAGGCGGCGATCCACCCGCTGCCCATCGCCGCGTTCGGCAACATGATGGCGATGTCCAAGAACAACGACGACCCGCAGGGCGCCTCGCGTCCGTACGACGTCGCCCGTGACGGCTTCGTCCTCGGTGAGGGCGCCGGCGTTCTCGTCCTGGAGTCCGCCGAGCACGCCGCCAAGCGTGGCGCCCGCGTCTACGCGGAGGCGGTCGGCCAGGGCATCTCGTCCGACGCCCACGACATCGTGCAGCCGGAGCCCGAGGGCCGCGGCATCTCGCACGCCCTGCAGAGCCTGCTCGACAACACCGACCTGAACCCGGCGGAGATCGTGCACGTCAACGCGCACGCCACCTCGACGCCGGCCGGTGACGTCGCCGAACTGAAGGCGCTGCGCAAGGTCTTCGGCGACGACACCGACCACATGGCGGTCTCCGCGACCAAGTCGATGACCGGTCACCTGCTGGGCGGCGCCGGCGGCATCGAGTCCGTCGCGACGGTCCTCGCCCTGTACCACCGGGTGGCCCCGCCGACCATCAACATCGAGAACATCGACCCGGAGGCGGAGGCCAACGCCGACGTCGTCCGCGGCGAGGCGCGCAAGCTCCCCGTCGAGGGCCGTATCGCCGCGCTGAACGACTCGTTCGGCTTCGGCGGCCACAACGTGGTGCTGGCGTTCCGCACGGTCTGAGACACCCCCGTACGCGCGTGAAGGGCCCCCACCGGCTGGTGGGGGCCCTTCACGCGTGCTGAGCGGACGTCAGACCACCTGGTGCAGCCAGCGCACCGGCGCGCCCTCGCCCGCGTACCGGAACGGCTCCAGTTCGTCGTCCCAGGGCTTGCCCAGCAGCTTGGCGAGTTCGGCCTCGAGGTCGGTCTCGCCGCGCTGGGAGCGCTGGAGGGCGGCGCGCAGACGGTCCTCGGGGATGAGGATGTCGCCGTGGATCCCGGTGACGGCGTGGTAGATGCCGAGGTCGGGGGTGCAGCTGTAGCGCTCGCCCTCGGCGGTGGGGCAGGGCTCGGCGGTGACCTCGAAGCGCAGCAGCTGCCAGCCGCGCAGGGCGGAGGCGAGCTTGGAGGCGGTGCCGACCTCGCCCTGCCAGGAGAACTCCGAGCGCCAGGTGCCGGGCGCGGCGGGCTGCCGGATCCAGTCGAGGCTGACGCGCGTACCGAGCACCCCGGCGACGGCCCACTCGACGTGCGGGCACAGCGCGCGCGGCGCGGAGTGCACGTACAGAACTCCACGTGTCGTCACCGGGACCTCCGGGCAGAGCGGGACATCTTGCTACTGGGGCCAAGCGCAGTGGCACGTCGGCCACGTGATGGCGAGGCTACCGTGCGGCGGCGCAAGGAGTGTGACGTACCGTCGGTCCCGGCGCCCGGAAACACCCACCATTCACCCAGGGGGACGCGTGTACGGGGGTGTGCCGTTGCACTGTGGCGGGGCGGGAACCCTCGCGCGTTGTCATTGAGGGGAAGAGTTGCCGGACGACCGAGGGGATCACCAGGGGATGCGAAAGCGAAGCAACGGTGCGCGAGCCGTCGTCGCCGTCGTGGCGGCGGCCGTCCTGGGGGCCGCCGGGTGCGACGCCGTCGGCGGCGGATCCCCCGGCCCGAGCGGCCCGCGGGCCTCGCCCACCACGGTCTGGGACCGCAGCCCGGACTCGGTCGCGGCGGTCGGCGACTCCATCACCCGCGGCTTCGACGCCTGTACGGTCCTGTCGGACTGCCCGGAGGTGTCCTGGGCGACGGGCAGCTCTGCGGAGGTCGACAGTCTCGCCGTGCGGCTGCTGGGGAAGACCGGCGCGGCCACGCACAGCTGGAACTACGCGGTGACCGGGGCCCGCATGGCCGATCTGCCCGCGCAGGTCGGGCGGGCGGTGGCCCGGCGGCCGCAGCTGCTGGCGGTGATGGTGGGGGCGAACGACGCCTGCCGGTCGACGACCTCGGACATGACGTCGGTCGCCGGCTTCCGGGCGGACTTCGAGAAGTCGCTGCGCACGCTGCGCGCGAAGCTGCCGAAGACACAGGTGTACGTGGCGAGCGTGCCGAACCTGAAGCGGCTGTGGTCGCAGGGGCGCACCAACCCGCTGGGCAAGCAGGTCTGGAAGCTGGGCATCTGCCCGTCCATGCTGGGCGACGCGGACGCCCTGGACGCGGCGGCGACGACGCGGCGCGACACGGTGCAGGACCGGGTGGAGGCGTACAACAAGGTCCTGGAGGAGGTCTGCGCGAAGGACACGCGGTGCCGCTTCGACGGGGACGCGGTGTTCGAGTACCACTTCGGCACGGACCAGTTGAGCCACTGGGACTGGTTCCACCCGAGCACGATCGGTCAGGCGCGGCTGGCGGAGATCGCGTACCGCACCGTCACGGCGCGGAAGCCGTGACCTAGGGTTTCCCACATGAGCGAACTTTTCGGCACACTTTCCGACGGCACCCCGGTCCACCGCTGGACCCTGGAGCGGTCCGGCGTGCGGGTCCGGATCCTGTCCTACGGCGGGATCGTGCAGTCCCTGGAGGTCCCCGACCGTGCCGGTCGGTCCGGGAACGTGGTGCTGGGGTTCGCCGGCCTGGACGGCTACCTGACGCACACGGGACCGTACTTCGGCGCTCTGATCGGCCGGTACGCCAACCGGATCGCGAGCGGCCGCTTCCCGCTGGACGGGCTGACGTACGCGCTGGAACCCAACAACGCGCCGAACTCGCTGCACGGCGGTGAGCGCGGCTTCGACAAGCGCGTGTGGGACGTGACGCCGGTCGAGCACGGCCTGCGCCTGAGCCGGGTCAGCCCGCACGGCGAGGAGGGCTTCCCGGGCCGGCTGGAGGTTTCGGCGACGTACACCCTGGACGCGTCCGGCGCGCTGCGGATCGCGTACGAGGCCACGACGGACGCGCCGACGGTCGTCAATTTCACCAACCACAGCTACTTCGACCTGGGCGGCGCCGGGAGCACCGGCGGGCACGAGCTGCGGCTCGCCGCCTCGCGCTATACGCCGGTCGACGCGGACCTGATCCCGACCGGCGCGCTGGAGGACGTGACGGGCACGCGCTTCGACTTCCGGGCGGCCCGCAAGGTGGGCGCCGGCTACGACCACAACTTCGTGCTCGACAAGGGCGTGACACCGGCCCCCGAGGAGGTGGCCGAGCTGCACGACCCGGCGTCCGGGCGGGTGCTGACGGTGGCGACGACCGAGCCGGGGATCCAGGTGTACACCGCGGACCACCTCAGTGAGCCGTTCGCGCCCGGCGACGGTGTCGCGCTGGAGACGCAGCACTTCCCGGACTCCCCGAACCGTCCGGAGTTCCCGAGCACGGAGCTGCGGCCGGGCGCGGTGTTCCGGTCGGAGACGGTGTACGCGTTCTCCACGCGCTGAGGGCTCTCGGAAGGCCCGGCAGAGAGAATGAGCCCCGGTCCGGAGGTCAGGTCACCGGACCGGGGCTGCTGTGGGGGGCCTATGGCCCGCGTCAGACGTTAATGGTCGCGGTGAGCCCGCGGTGGACGATCGAGCTGCCGAGGCGAAGTTCGTACGAACCCTTCACAAATGCCCAGGAGCTCGCCTTCTCGTCCCAAATCTCGAAGGCGCGGCGCGGGAGTTCCACCGTGGCCTCGACGGTCTCGCCCGGCCCGGCCTCGACGCCCGCGAAACCGGCCAGCCAGCGGGCGGGGCGGGCCGCGTCCGGCTCGCTCGGCGCCAGGTAGAGCTGCACGACCTCGCGCCCGGCGCGCTCACCGGAGTTGCGGACGCGGACCTTCGCGGTGGTGCCGTCGACCTCGACCGACTCGTACGTCCAGTCGGTGTAGCCGAGGCCGTGGCCGAAGGGGTACGACGGGGTGCGGTCCGCCTTGTCCCAGGCGCGGTAGCCGATGAACACGCCCTCGGTGTACGCGAGCTCGCCGTCCGTCGGGGTGACCTGGGTGACCGGGGCGTCGTCCAGTGAGCCCCAGGTGGTCGGCAGCCGGCCGCCGGGCTCGTACGCGCCCGTGAGCACGTCCGCGAGGGCGGCGCCGCCCTCCTGGCCGGGGAACCAGCTGAGCAGGACCGCGGCGACGTCGTCGCGCCAGGGCAGCTCCACCGGGGAGCCGGAGTTGACGACCACGACGGTGTTGGGGTTGGCGGCGGCGACGGCGCGCACCAGGTCGTCCTGGCGGCCGGGCAGGCGCAGGTCCTTGCGGTCGAAGCCCTCGGACTCGACGCGGTCGGTGGTGGCGACCACGACGACGGCCGTGTCGGCGGCCCGCGCGGCCTCGGCGGCCTCGGCGATCAGCTCGTCGGCGGGGCGCTGCGGTCCCTGGTGGGCGAGGGCGAAGGCGACGACCTTCAACGGGATGTCCGCGGGGAGCTCGAAGACATAGGTGAGGGAGACCTCGACGGGCTCGCCCACGGCCAGTTCGGCCTGGGCGCGGGGCACCGGGGCGCCGAAGAAGGCCTCGAAGGGGTCGCTGTCGTCGGCGGGGCGCTGGACGTCGTCGAAGTACGTGGTGCCGCCGACGGCGAGCGTGAAGGCGCCGGTGCCCTTGACGCCGAAGGTGTGCGGGCCGCTCTCGCGCGGGGTGAAGGTACCGGTCAGCTCGATGGTGTGGAGCGTGTCGTGGGTGACGCCCTCGGGGAGGTCGGAGCCCATCCACTGGATCTGGCCGTTGGGGGCGGAGCCGGTGCCGAGGACGTTCCCGTCGGCGTCGCGGCAGATCGCGCGCAGCTCGAAGCCCTTGTCGGCGACGGCGAGTTCGGTGGTCGGGTCGGCGCCGACGACGTAGGTGAGGCTGCCGTCGGGGAGGGCGGCGGTGAGGCCGTCGAGGGGGGAGACGATCCGGGCCGGGAAGACGGTGGCGGAGCCGCCGCCGAGGACGCGGGCGTCGCGGGCGGCGGCGCCGATCAGCGCGACCGAGCCGGTCGGCTTCAGGGGCAGTGCGTCGTTCTCGTTGCGTACGAGGACGAAGGCGCGGCGGGCGATCTCGCGGGCGAGGGCCTCGCCGTCGATCGGCTGCGGCGGTTCGGTCACGGCCGGTTCGGCGCCCTGAAGGATGCCGACGCGGGCGGCGAGCCGCAGCACGTTCCGTACGGCCGCGTCGACCTTGGCCTCGTCGACCTCGCCGTCGCGTACGGCCTGGGCGAGGGCCTCGCCGTACACCGTCCGCGGGCCGGGCATGGCGACGTCGAGGCCGCCCTCGACGGCCGCGGTGGTGTCGCGGGCGGCCATCCAGTCGGAGACGTTGAAGCCGTCGAAGCCCCATTCGCCGCGCAGGATCTCGTTGACGAGGTGATGATGCTCGGTCATCGTCGTACCGTTGACCGTGTTGTAGGCGGTCATGATGCCCCAGGGGTGGGCGTTGTCGACGATGGCCTCGAAGGGGGCCAGGTAGAGCTCGCGCAGGGCGCGTTCGCCGACCAGGTTGTTCACGGTGAAGCGGTCGGTCTCGGCGTCGTTGGCGACGAAGTGCTTGACGGTGGTGCCGACTCCGCCGGACTGGACGCCCTGCACGTACCCGGTTCCGATCGCGCCCGTGAGATACGGGTCCTCGCTGTACGCCTCGAAGTGCCGGCCGCCGAGCGGGGAGCGGTGCAGGTTGACCGTGGGGGCGAGCAGGACGTGGACGCCCTTGCGGCGGGCCTCCTGGGCGAGGAGCGTGCCGGCGCGGCGGGCGAGAGCCGGGTCCCAGGTGGCGGCGAGGGCGGTCGGGGACGGCAGGGCGACGGACGGGTCGTCGGCGGTCCAGCGCACGCCCCGGACGCCGATCGGGCCGTCGGACATCACGAGGGACTTCAGGCCGATCTCCGGCAGGGCGGGCAGGGACCACATGTCCTGGCCGGCCAGGAGCCGGGCCTTGGCGTCCAGGTCGAGCTTGCCGAGGGCGGCCTCGACGACCGCCTCACGCGCCGCGTCGGCCGGGGTGGGGTGGTTGCCGGTTCCGGGTCCCGGGGTTCCCGCCATGGCGGTGCCTCCTCGTTGAGTCCGTGCAGGTGCCTCCATCGTGCACCGGTTACCTGTAGAGCGGTAGGTTTCGTTACCTTCCCGTTATCACTATGGACTCGTATGCCTTACGGTGACGTCATGAACGCCAGGATCAGGAGCGAGGAGCGGCGCGCCGAGATCGTCCGGGCGGCCCTGGAGGTGATCGCCGAGCGCGGCTACCGGGGCGCGAGCCTGGCCGCGGTGGCGGAACGGGTGGGCCTGACCCAGCAGGGGCTGCTGCACCACTTCCCGACGAAGGAGGCGCTCCTGGTCGCCGTGCTCAAGGAGCGGGACCAGTGGGACGCGGTGCCCGACACCCAGTGGCGGGTCGACCTGCTCGCCTCGCTGGTCGAGTACAACGCGATGCGGCCCGGCATCATCCAGACCTTCTCGGCACTGCTGGGCGAGAGCGTCACGGAGGGGCATCCGGCGCGCGCGTACTTCACGGAGCGCTACCAGCGGGTGCGCGCGAACATGGCGGCCGTGCTGCGCACCGCGTACGGCGACCGCCTGCCGAACGGCCTCACCCCCGAGCGCACCGCTCCCCTGCTGGTCGCGGTGATGGACGGCCTGCAGTACCAGTGGCTGCTGGACCCGGAGTCGGTGGACATGCCGGGCGCGTTCCGGGACTTCCTGGCGCTGCTGGGCGAGGAGTGAGCGGGGCTCAGCGGGGGCTCGACGCGGGGGATCGACGCGGGGGCCGAACTCCTTCGTCGGCGGCGGTATCACCCGGCGGCGGGCAGCGCGACCACCACTTCGATCTCGATCACCATGGGGATCGGTCCGCTCATCGGTAAGGCCGCGCCGAGTGTCAAACGCCGGACGGGCTGGATTCCTCCACCTCGTCTTCCTCGTTCTCCCTGATTTCCTCGCCCCGCAGATCGCGGGCGAGGAGGGTCGCGCCCGCGACCGCGCCCGGCATCAGGAAGACCGCGACGAACGGGACCAGGAAGGCCAGGCCCAGTGGGGTGCCGAAGCCCCAGATCAGGGTCTTGCGGGAGCGGAGGAGGGCGAGGCGGTCGCGGAGTTCGACGCCGCGGCGCTGGAGGGCGACGGCAGCGAGTTCCTCGGTGAGGAAGAAGCCGGTGACGAAGAAGCCGATCACCGGGACGACCGTCTGGCCGACGACGGGGAGGAAACCGAGGGCGAAGAGGAGGACGCCCCACAGGACGGCGCGGACGACGATGCGCAGGCTGTCCCGCGCCGAGATCCACAGCTCGCGCCAGAGCGGCAGGTCCGACTCGGGTGCGGTGCCGTCGGGCGAGACGTCACGGTCGACCTTCTCGGAGAGGTTCTCGTAGAAGGGCTGGCCGATGACGAGCGTGACGGCGGTGAAGGTGAGGACCGACAGGAGGAGGCCCAGGGCGAACAGCACGGCCGTGAGGAAGCCGCGGAACAGGCCCTGCCAGGGGCTCGACCAGTCGTCCGCGAACGGGGTCGCCCAGGAGACGAAGTCCTCGCCCCACAGGGCCAGACAGACCAGCGCCGCCGCGTAGACGACGAGGGTTATCAGGCCGGGCAGCAGGCCGAAACCGTACTGCTTTCCGTGCCGGGCCACCCAGCGCTGGCCCTTCAGGAGATAGCTGAAACCCACCCCGAGATCACGCATGGCCGAACTCTATCGGGTGGTTTCCTGTCACCTTCCGCCGAACGCGCGATCACCCTGCGCCGAACCGGTCGTTGCCCTCCACCGAACCGTCGTCTCCCTCCGTTCCCTCAGCCGGGCCGGTCACACCGGGGAAACCCGGATCCCGGGACGGAATGCCTTTACGCGGTGTTCACCAGCTGATTCCGGCCGCCACCGGCCGGTGGTCGCTGCCGGTGGCCGGCAGCAACCACGAGCTCTCCGGCTTCACGCCACGGACCAGGATCTGGTCGATCCGCACCACCGGGAACTTCGCCGGCCAGGTGAAACCGAAGCCGTTTCCGGCCTCCTCCTGGGCGGAGCGCAGCTGCGAGGTGAGGCCGTCGAACGCGCGGTCGTCCGTGGTGCCGTTCAGGTCGCCGAGCAGCACCACCCGCTCGTTCTGCTCGGCGGCGATGGCCTTACCGAGCGCCTGCGCGTTGCGGTCCCGGCTGTCCGTCCAGAAGCCCCCTCTGGGCATCAGCCGTACGGATCCCAGGTGGGCCACATACACCGCCAGCGGCCCGTGGTCCGTGGCCACCGTGGTGCGCAGCGCCCGGTTGTAGGCCATCTTGACGTCGGCCGGCTTGGTGGCCCCCAGCGGCCCCGCGTCCATCCCGGTGTCGACCGGCCGGGTGTCCGACAGTGGCAGCTTGCTCCACAGCCCGACCGTGCCCAGTACCGCGTGGTACGGGTACGCCTTCGCCAGCCCCTTCTCGTACGTGCCCCGGGCCTGCGCGGTGATCTCCTCAAGGGCCAGTATGTCCGCACCGGAGGCGGCCAGGTCGCGCGCGGTGCCGACCGGGTCGGGGTTGTCGGCGCCGACATTGTGGCTGGCCACGATGAGGTCGCTGCCCGCGTGGGACTTGTCGCTGAGCAGCCCGCCGAAGAGGTTCAGCCACACCATGACCGGCAGCAGCAGCGCGACCACCGCGGAGAGGGAGCGGCGCCAGAGCGCCCCGGCCAGCAGCACCGGGATGAACAGGCCGAACCACGGCAGCAAGGACTCCACCAGGCTGCCGAGGCCCCCGCGGTCCGTGATCTGCGCGTGCAGCAGCATGAACAGGCCAAGCAGCAACGCCGACGCCGCGAACACCAGGCCGCGCTTCCACGGCCCCGGCCCAGAGACGGCGCGTATCGCCCGGCGCAGGCCCGCGCGCCGGGTACCGGAGCCGGTGTCCCGGCGGCCGGCGCCGCCCTGTCCGGTCTCCGCCGCGTCCAGGGTCTCGGCGCGCTCCTCGGCGTCGACCTGCTGCCCCGCATCCGCACATTCTCGTATTGGTCCACTCACTTGCTCATTGTCCTCATTGTGAAATCTTGGAACGGTTTCTTGTGGGGCCGTGCGGCACCGAACTATGCGGCTGTATGCGGTGGTGGGGCGGGCAGTTGAACAGAGATGCGGAGTCCGCCCGCAGGGCGCGGGGTGATGGTGAGGGATCCGTCGTGTACTTGGACGATCCTCTTGACGATGGCCAGGCCGAGGCCGACACCTGCGTGGTCGCTGTGGATGCGTTCGGTGCCGCGCTGAAACGGTTCGGTGAGTGTCGAGACCAACTGCGGGGGGAGCTTCTCCCCGCTGTTTTCGACAGTGAGCACCACGGTCTCGGGGCGGACGCTGGTCTTGACCCACACGGCGCCCTGTTCGGGCAGGTTGTGCACGATGGCGTTGTGCACAAGGTTCGTTGTCATCTGCAGCAGGAGCGCTTGCGACCCGAAAGCGGGGGCGATGTCACCGGAGGTGTCGAGGGTGACACCGCGCTTCTCGGCGAGCGGGAGCAGTGTCTCGGTGGTCTCTTCCGCGAGGAGGGACAGGTCGACAGGTTCCCGGGTGAAGGCCCTCTGGTCGGCTCGGCTGAGCACGAGCAGCGCCTCGGTGAGGTTGATCGCTCGAGCGTTGACGGCGCGAAGGCGTTCGACGAGCTCGCCGGTGTCGCGGTTCGGATCGTTGCGGGCGACGTCGAGAAGAGCCTGCGTGGTCGCCAGTGGGGTGCGCAGTTCGTGCGAGGCGTTGGCTGCGAATCTCCGCTGCTCGGCGACGTGTGCTTCGAGCCGTACGAGCATGGCGTCGAAGGCGTCGGCGAGGTCGCGGAACTCGTCTTTGCGTCCTTCCAACCGGATCCGGTGGGAGAGTGTCCCGTTCGCGGCCATGTGTGTGGCGCCCGTGATGCGGGTCAGCGGGGCGAGCATGCGGCCGGCGAGTATCCATCCCCCCAGGAGACCGAACACCAGCAGGAAGACCAGCACCGCGGCTGCCCTCGGAGCGAAAACGCGCAGGAGGTTGGACCGGACGGGAAAAACACCATGAGTGGGGGTTCCGGTGGTGACGATGAGCGCACGCTCGGGGACGTAACGCAGGAGGAACAGCCACACGGCGGCGAGCAGCAGGACGCCGGCAAGCATGAGGAATCCGGCGTAGCTGAGGGTGAGTTTGAAGCGAACGCTCAACCCAGGCGCTCTATCCACGGTCTCCTCCCTCACGTCCGGTGCCCGGTTGAGTGTCGATGCGGTACCCGACGCCGGGTACCGTGGCGATGATCCAGGGCTCGCCGAGCCGTTTGCGCAGTGCCGAGACCGTGATGCGCACGGCGTTGGTGAACGGGTCTGCGTTCTCGTCCCACGCTCGCTCCAGGAGTTCTTCGGCGCTGACGACACCGCCTTCGGCAGCGACGAGGACTTCGAGCACGGCGAACTGCTTCCTGGTCAGCGCGACGTAGCGGCCGTCGCGGTGGACCTCTCGGCGGAACGGATCCAGCCGCAGACCTGCGATCTCTCGCACAGGCGGCCTGTTGTGCGCACGCCTGCGGTTGAGCGCTCTGAGCCTGAGCACGAGTTCTTGGAGGTCGAACGGCTTCGTGAGGTAGTCGTCGGCGCCGAGCTCGAACCCGGTGGCCTTGTCCTCGAGACGGTCGGCAGCGGTGAGCATGAGGATCGGCATGCCGCTGCCGGAGGCGACGATGCCTTTGGCGATCTCGTCACCGGTAGGTCCGGGAATGTCTCGGTCGAGGACGGCGATGTCGTAGGCGTTGACGCTCAGCAGCTCCAGAGCGGTGTCGCCGTCACCTGCGATGTCTGCCGCGATCGCTTCCAGGCGCAGGCCGTCGCGGATGGCTTCCGCCATATAGGGCTCGTCCTCGACGATCAGTACACGCATGCACCGAGGCTACGAGTCGGCACATATCGTCGGCATATCGAAAACCACATACGTGCCGGCAACACCACGCTGCCTTGACCGCGGGCATGACGGATGCCCTCTTCGGGCGTCTGGCGTACGCCATCCGGGCCATCGGTGACACCAACACCCTCTTGTTGCTGTTGAGTCGAACAGGTACACCTCGCCGTACCGATCTCAGGAAGCCCGGAGGAGGTACGCGTGCGCACCACGAGAACCGTCCCTGCGAGAACCGTCCCTGCGAGATCCGTCCCCGCGAGAACCGCCCTGATCGCTGCCCTCGCCCTCGCCTCGGCGAGCTCACTCCTGCTCACCCCCCACACCGCGACCGGCGCCGAACCGAAGCCCGTCGCCCGGGAAGGCGCCGGCCCGGACCGGGGCAGCGCCGCCCGGTCCCCGGCGAGCGCCGCCCGCCAGGCCCTCGCCGCCCCCGTCACCGACCTGTCCGCCGCCGACGCCACCCGTGGCTATCCCCGGCAGCAGGTCCTCTCCCCCGATCCGGAGAACCCCGCCGACAAGTCCATCAAGCTCGGCCTCACCCCGTATCACGCCATCGCCCCGAAGCTGAACGCCTTACAGGCCCTCGGCGACCGGGTGAGCGTCGAGGTCGCCGGGCGGTCGGCGGGCGGACACCGGCTCTATCTCGTCACCGTCACCGGCCCGGAGACCGTCCGCCAGGCCCGGGCCCAGGCGCGGATGCGCGAGCTCATCGAGAACGCGCCCGCCACCGCCGCCAAGTCCCCTGAGATCAAAGCCAGTTACAAGACGCCCGTCTTCTTCAACAACAACATCCACGGCAACGAATGGGAGGGCACCGACGCCTCCCTGAAGCTCATCGAGCAGCTCGCCACCGCCAACGACGCCAGGACCGCGGACCTCCTCGCCCACACCCGCCTCTACTTCGACATCACCGCCAACCCGGACGGCCGTATCGCCGGCACCCGAGCGAACGCCAACGGCTTCGACCTCAACCGCGACTTCGTCACCGCCTCGCAGCCCGAGGTGCGCGCGATGCGGCAGATCGGGATCGACAAGCAGCCGGCCGTCATGCTCGACCTGCACGGCTACGTCAACGGCACCCTCATCGAGCCGACGACACCGCCCCACGGCGAGAACTACGAGTACGACCTGTTCCTGAAGAACACCTACGCCAACGCCCTCGGCATGGAGGCCGCCGTCAACGGTCTCGGCTACACCCCCGCGAAGGACGGCGTCGAGCCCGCCCAGATCCCGTTCCGCGACCAGCGGGAGGGCTGGGACGACTGGCCCCCGATCTTCAGCCCGCAGTACGCGGCCTTCCACGGCGCGGTCGCCGCGCACACCGTCGAGATCCCGCTGGCGGTCAACAACTCCGCCTACGACAAACTGCCGGTCGACGAGCTGCGGCGCCGGTCCGCCATCAACGTCGACATCGCGGGCGCCGCGATCCGCGCGACCCTCGACTACGTACAGACCCACCGCACTTCCCTCGTCGCCGACCAGATCGAGGTCTTCCGGCGGGGCGCGACCGGCGCCGCGCAGGTTCCTGTGTCGGAGGAGACCGTGCCGGGTGTGCCGGGCATCGGGCCGGAGGACGTCTACACGACCGCCTTCCCGCGCGCCTACGTCATCCCGGCGGGCGCCGGGGCCCAGCGCTCGGCCACGGCCGCCGCCCGCCTCGTCGACCACCTGATCGCCAACGACGTCCGCGTCACCCGCGCCACCCGTGCCTTCCGCGTCGGCGGACGGACTTACGCGCAGGGGTCGTACGTCGTCGACATGCACCAGCCCAAGCGGGGCCTGGCGAACGTCCTGCTGGCCGACGGCCGGGACATCAGCGACAAGGTGTCGGTGATGTACGACATCTCGGGCTGGAGCCTGGGCCGGCTGTGGGGCGCCACGGTGCGGCCGGTGACGGGCGGAACCCTGTCCGGGGTGCCGCTGCGCACGGTCACGGCCGCCGCGCACGTCGGGTACGTCGCCCCGCGCGGCGCCCTGCGCCTGCGCCTCGACGATCCGAGCGGGATCGCCGCCCTCAACTCGCTGCTCCAGCAGGGCGCTGCCGTACGTCAGGCGGCGGACGGCAGCGCGATCGTGCCCGCGTCGGCACGCGCCCTCGCCGAGGAGGCGGCACGGACGTACGACGTCGCCTTCGACGCCACGAACCTCACCGGTACGGCCCCGCTGCACCGCGTCCGTGTCGCCGCGGCCGTCACCCCGGGCGAGCTGTTCGCGCTGCGCGAGATGAACTTCGAGGTCACGCCCGTCTCGACGGACGTCCTCAACGCGGGCTTCGACTGGTCGGCGGCGGACGTGCTGTTCGTGTCGGCGGGGCTGGAGTACGGCGACCTGACCTGGGCCGCCCGCACCGCCCTGGACGCCTTCCTGGCCGGGCACGGACTCGTCGGGCGGGGCGCGACGGGGGCCGCGCTCAACTCCGCCGCCGGGCTGCTGGCGGTGAAGCCGGTCGAGGGCAACGGGGACGCCAACGGCGTGGTACGGGTGGTGAATTCGGGCCCAATCACCGCGAGTGCGCCCGATCACGGCTTCGTCTACGCGCCCGTCTGGTTCACCGACCTGGGGCCCGGCGTACGCGTGGAGCAGTCGTACGCCACCGGGAACCCGCTCGTCTCCGGCCACTGGCGGACGCTGGCGGACGGGTCGGGAGGGCCTTCCGCGGCGGCCGGGCAGGCGTCGGTCGTGAGTGGCCCGCACGCTGTCCTGTTCGGCACCGAGCCCCTCTTCCGGGACCACCCGAAGGGGGAATTCCCCCAGGTCGGACAAGCGTTGATCGCCATGGCACACGCGCACAGCGGCTGATGTTGCCGAAGTTGAGGAGAGCGGATGACACAGGAGATCCACGGCACCGTAGCGGACGGCTTCGAGGCGGTGCGGGAGGAGTTCACCGCGTTCGTGGCCGGGGAGCGGCCCGACTACGAGGGACAGTTGACGGCGTACGTGCACGGGCGGCAGGTCGTCGACCTGTGGGCGGGCGCCGACGCCGACTCCCTTTACGGCGTGTCCTCCTCGACCAAGGGGGCCGCCCATCTCGTCGTGGCGCTCCTCGTGCAGGAGGGCACTCTCGAACTGGACCGCAAAGTCACCTACTACTGGCCGGAGTTCGGCTCCGAGGGCAAGGGGTCGCTGACCCTGCGTGATCTCCTCGCGCACCGCGCCGGCCTGGTCGGTACGGACACCGGCTTCACCCTCGCCGAGCTCGCCGACGACCGGCTGATCGCCGAACGGCTCGCCGACCAGCGGCCGTTCTGGCGGCCGGGCACCGCCTTCGGCTACCACGGGCTGGTCATCGGCGCCCTCACGGGCGAGGTCGTACGGCGCGCCACCGGCCGTACCCTCCAGGAGGTGTACGAGGAGCGCATCCGCACCCCGTACGGGCTGGACTTCTTCCTGGGCCTGCCCGCCGCCCACGAGCCCCGTTTCCGCACCGCGCAGCCGATGACCCCGACCGCCGAGCAGCAGGCGCAGCTCGACGCGCTGCCCGGCGGGCCGCACACGCTGGCGTCCGTCGCCTTCAACCGGCACACGACCGAGCCGACCGACCTCGCACTGCTGCCGAACGAGCCCGTGATCCGCGCCAAGGGCCCCGCCTCGGTCGGCGGGGTGGCGTCCGCGCGCGGGCTCGCGGGGTTGTACGCGGCGGCGATCAGCGAGATCGACGGCAAGGCGCCGCTGCTGAAGGAGGACACGGCCGCGGAGTTCGGGCAGTTCCACTCCGTCGGGTACGACCTGGTGGCCCGCGCCCACACATCGTTCGGGCTGGGCTTCCAGGCCACCGCGGACACCTCGCACCCGTTCCTGGGCGCCGGGGCGTTCGGGCACAGCGGGGCAGGCGGCTGCCAGGCCTTCGCGGACCCGCGCAGCGGTCTGGCCTACGGCTACACGCGGCGCCGGTTCGCCTTCCCCGGCGGGGCGGCGCCGGAGAACGACCGGCTGGCGGCGGCGGTGCACAAGGCGGCGCTGGCCGTGTGACGTACATGGATGAAGGCCGCACCCCACGTCCAGGGGTGCGGCCTTCACGGTGAGAACGACTGCCGTCGGACGAGCGTCACGGTGATGTCGCCGCGAGTCGCCTTCGCGTACGGGCAGACCTGGTGAACCGTCTCGATCAGAGACCGGGTCAGAGCTTGACGATCATCTTCCCGGTGTTGTCACCGCGCAGCACCCCGAGGAACGCCTCCAGGTTGTTCTCGATGCCCTCGACGACCGTCTCGCGGTACTTGAGCTCGCCGGAGCGGATCCAGGCGCCGACCTCCTGGACGAACTGCGGCTGGAGGTCGTAGTGGTCGCCGACCAGGAAGCCCTCGATGCGGCCGCGGGTCTGGATGAGCCGGGCGAGGTTCTTCGGGCCGGGCACGGGCTCGGTGCTGTTGTAGACGGAGATCATGCCGCAGATCGCGATACGGCCGCCGCGGTTGAGCTGCCCGATCGCCGCCTCCAGGTGATCGCCGCCCACGTTGTCGAAGTAGACGTCGACACCGTCCGGAGCCGCCTCGCGGAGCTGCTCGCCGACCGGCCCGTTCTTGTAGTTGAAGGCGGCGTCGAAGCCGTACTCCTCGACGAGCAGCTTGACCTTCTCGTCGGACCCGGCGGACCCGATGACCCGCGAGGCACCCTTGAGCTTGGCGATCTGCCCGACCTGACTGCCCACGGCACCGGCGGCCCCGGAGACGAACACGGAGTCACCCTCCTTGAAGGAGGCGGTGCGCAGCAGGCCGGCGTAGGCGGTGAGGCCGGTCATGCCGAGGACGCCGAGGTACGTCGACAGGGGCGCGGCCTCGGGGTCGACCTTGACGATCTGCTTGACGTCGACCGTGGCGTACTCGCGCCAGCCGCCGAAGTGCAGCACGTGGTCGCCCGGCGCGATGCCCTCGGCATTGGAGGCGACGACCTCGCCCACGGCGCCGCCCTGCATGGCCTTGCCCAGCTCGAAGGGGGCCACGTACGACTTGGCGGCACTCATCCGGCCGCGCATGTACGGGTCGACGGAGAGGTACTTGTTGCGTACGAGGACCTCGTCGGCGCCGGGCTGCCGGATCTCCGCCTCGACCAGCGCGAAGTCCTCGGGCTTCGGCCAGCCGACCGGCCGGCTGAGCAGGTGCCATTCACGGCTGACGGCGGGGAGCGTGGGGGTGTCGGACATGGAACCTGGGCCTTCCTGCCATGCTTCAAATACTTCAGTACCTGAAACAACCATGCTCCTGAATATTTCAGGATGTCAAGTAAAGGGGTACCCTGAAGTCATGCCCACCCCACAGCAGACGCGCCGACCCGACGCCCTGACCATGGAAGTCGTCGAACTCATCGGCGAGGTCGTGTCCCGGTACTACGAGGACTACGAGGCCGCCGCCGAGGACCACGCCCTCACCGGCGCCCAGGCCCGCCTACTGAGCCTGCTGTCCCTGGAGCCTCTGCCCATGCGCAAGCTGGCCCAGAAGCTGAAGTGCGAGCCGTCGAACGTCACGGGCATCGTCGACCGCCTGGAATCCCGCGGCCTGGTGGAACGCCGCCCCGACCCCCACGACCGCCGCGTGAAGCTGGCGGCGGCGACGGAAGAGGGACTGCGCGTCGCCAAGGGGCTGCGGGAGGGGTTGCGCTTCGCACGGGAGCCGCTGGCGGGGCTGTCGGACGCGGAGCGGCTGGCTTTGCGGGATTTGCTACGGCGGATGCTGGGGGCAGGGCTTTGACAGGCCGCCTCGCTCGGCGAGTCTGCGGTAGCGGGGTGCCGCCCGGCAGGGAGTACTGCGTCAGCCTTTCCCTGGACGGCGCCGTGCTCCGCCTTGAGGTCCGGGACGGCGGTGACCAGGTTCTCGGGACACAGCACCTCGCCACCGGCGATCCGAACTGCGACGCACACTCAGGGCGAGGCCTGCTCCTGGTTCGGGAGTCGGCCGACGACATCGGCGTCACGGAACACACCGTCGGCAAGACCGTGTGGACGGCTTTCAAGGTCGCCGTCCAGGCGAAGCGGATCGTCGAGGGGGAGCATGCCGCCGTGAGGGAGCTCAGGTCGCCGGGCAGGCGTCCGGTCCGCCCTTCTCGAACTCGGCCTTCGTGCAGTAGGTGATGGTCGGGAAGTAGTCGCCCATGACGGATGCGGGGTTCTGGCCCTTTCCGACATCCTGGACGGCGTTGTGGAAGTCCGCTGCCGGCAACATGTTGCGGAAGAGCAGGATGCTGCTGACGTTGGTGGGACCCCAGGAGAGCCAGGTCACCCTGTTGGTCGTGGTCGCGTTGGCGGGGCGATCCTGCGGGGTGGACACCACGAAGGTGTAGCGGCCGTCCTTGTTCAGGGCCGTCTGGAAGTCGGCGGCGCAGCTGCTGGCGGGGTACGGGAGCTGCCACTGGTTCTGGCAGAGGGACCAGTACCGGAGTTGAGTCTTCGTCAGGACCGACTGGCCCAGTTGGGTGTTGGGGAATGTGGGT
Organism: Streptomyces sp. NPDC002088; assembly: GCF_040296605.1. NCBI lineage: Bacteria > Bacillati > Actinomycetota > Actinomycetes > Kitasatosporales > Streptomycetaceae > Streptomyces > Streptomyces sp. NPDC002088. Next base: position 171,329 of record NZ_JBEOXO010000022.1, read on the forward strand.
GCCTTTCCGCGGACCACGGCGACGCGGCCGGATTCATGGGAAATCGGCGTGCACAGGTACTTGTTGTACGGGTTGGGGAACAGACCGGACGCCTTGTTGGGTATGGCGAAGCCCGGGCTCTGCACGCTGGACTTGCCGCATCCCTCAAAGCCCCCGGGAGGGGCGTTGTCCTGCACCAGTTTCCTGAGGAACCCGACCAGCGGACCGGCAGGCCCCTGCGTCGAATCCGCCTTGGCGCACGTCGAAATGGAGCGGACACTGCCGTCCTTCCGGTGTATCGACAGGGACGGAAGGGGGACGCTGCCCGCGGGATCGGATGTCTGGTCAGGCACATAGATCCGCAACGCCAGAATTCCCACCCCGGACGCGGCACTCATGCTGGTACCGGCCAGGGTGTTGCCTCCGGAGCCCGGCGCGACCCCCGCCTTCAGCGTGACCTTGTACTTGTGCTGCGCGGAGTTCGTGCCCGCGTTCGGGTCGCTGAACGGGTTCCGACTGCCCTGACTCGGGGCGATCTTGTAGTCGGCGAGCGAATCGATCGGCGACCCCTTGACGTCGTACGACGTCAGTGACGTGAACCGAGCAGACGGGTACGTCCCGTCCACCACCATTTGATCACCTTGCGCAAGACGGTAAGGCATCAGCCAGTACGTCGCGTTCGTCTCGGGAAACGCAAAATTCAGTCTGCTGGGATTCACTACGGCCGGCCATCCGCAGGAGACCTGCGGCAACGGGTCCCGGGCGGCTTGTGGCGGAACGGAAGCATCGGCCGACTGTGCGGCCAGCAGCGTGAAGACGCCCATCAACGCCAGAACGGACGCCTTTTTCGAGTTGCGCCGGAATACATGCATGAAACCGCTCCATCCGAGAAGCCGGGGGCGGAGCGCCTGTATCCGCGCCTCAAAGAGGACGCGCCAGGCGAAGAGTTGCCAAGAGATGCCAGAGATGCCGTGGGCAGAGTTGCGTTGCAGCCAACGGGACCAGTCTCTGTCCGCCGTCAACGCGGTGCAACAGGGGAACTCAGGTGCACCACCACAGGAACCGACTGCACGTCTCGGAAGGCGTCGGGTCGGGCGTCGGATCCGCCGACGTCGGGTCGGCCGACGGGGTCGATGTCGCCGCCGGAGTCGTCGCCGGGGCTTGCGAGGAGGTCGTCGCAGTCGTGGCCGGGGACTGGCTGTCCTCGTCGGCCTTGTCGGCGTCCTTCGACTCGTCCGCCTTCGGGGACTTCGACGCCGACGGCGAGGCCGAGGCGTCCGGGGAGGCCGAGGTCGAGCCCGTGCCCGCCGTGTCGCCGAGGGGCTTGGCCGTCTCGGTCGGGTTTGCCTCGTCGGATGCGGCGCCCTCCGCCGACGCGTCCGAGGCCGCCGCCGGCTTGTCGGAGGAGAAGCCCGGCGCGTCGACGCCGAGCTCGGTGAGGCTCAGTCCGCCGGCCGCCAGGACGAAACCGGCGGCGATCAGTATGGTGCGACGGCGGCGCCGACGGTGGGCGGCCGCCTTGCGGTCGCGACGGCTGGCGCCGGGCTCGTCGTCGGGTTCCGCCGAGTCGTCCGCCTCGAGGCCGTGGCCACCGGGGCGCCCGGAGTCGTCACGCCCGCGTCTTCGGCCGCCACGCCCCTGCTCCCGGCGTCGTGCGGCACGGCCGCCCCCACCCGGCTCGGCGGACTCAAGGTCGTCACCCCCACGATCGCCCCCGCGATCACCCCCACGATCACCTTCGTGATCACGCGCGTCCGCGTACGGCGATCCGCCGACGTCATCGGAGTCGGAGGCGGAGGCGGTCTCATGCGCGGGCGCGTACGCGGGCGCATGCGTGTGCGCGGGCGCGTGTGCGCGGAGCTGTTCGGCGGGTGTGCCGCACCCCGGGCACGCGAGAGCGCCGTTGAGGTGCCGTCGGCACGGGTGGCAGTAGTCCATGACGCGGGAAGACTAAGTTCCCGGAGGGTAACGTTCCTAGGGGCTGCTGTGAATATTGTGTGGGAAACCGGCCGTTACGGCGTGGGATGTTGCGCGAGGTGTCCGCCGCAGAGCGAAGCGTCCGACATCATCCCGAAAGCGCCGTTCGAAACTGTCGAAACCGTTATGCGTTCGACCCATTGACACTCCCGCCGCCACATCCTTACTGTCACGCCAGCATTTCGAACGTGTGACGAAATCTCGAACACGTCGAGACGCCAGCCAATGAAGCCGACGAAGCAGCAAGGGGCAACTGCCGTGCGCATCACCGGAATCAGCACACACGTGGTCGGGACGCCGTGGCGCAACCTGACATACGTCCAGGTGCACACCGACGAGGGGATCACCGGAGTCGGCGAGACCCGGATGCTGGGCCACACCGACGCGCTGATCGGTTACCTGCGTGAGGCCGAGGCCAATCACATTCTCGGCTCCGACCCGTTCGCTGTCGAGGACCTGGTGCGCCGTATGAAGTACGGCGACTACGGGCGCGCGGGCGAGATCGTGATGTCCGGCATCGCCGTCATCGAGATGGCCTGCTGGGACATCAAGGGCAAGGCGCTGGGCGTGCCGGTCTGGCAGCTGCTCGGCGGCAAGGTGACCGACAAGGTCAAGGCCTACGCCAACGGCTGGTACACCACGGAGCGGACTCCGGAGGCGTACCACAAGGCCGCCAAGGCGGTCATGGAGCGCGGGTACAAGGCGCTGAAGATCGACCCCTTCGGCACCGGGCACTTCGAACTGGACCACGAGCAGAGCCTGTACGCCGTCTCCCTCATCGAGGCGGTGCGGGACGCCATCGGCCCGGACGCCGAGCTGATGCTGGAGATGCACGGCCGCTTCTCCCCCGCCACCGCCGTCCGACTGGCCCGCGAGCTCGCGCCGTTCAAGCCCGCGTGGCTGGAGGAGCCGGTGCCGCCGGAGAACCTGAAGGCTCTCGAAAAGGTCGCGGCCAAGGTCGACATCCCGGTCGCCACGGGTGAGCGGATCCACGACCGGATCGAGTTCCGGGAGCTCTTCGAGAGCCAGGCCGTCGACATCATCCAGCCGGACGTCGGCCACATCGGTGGCATCTGGGAGACCCGGAAGCTGGCCGCCACCGCCGAGGCCCACTACGTGCTGGTCGCCCCGCACAACGTGGGCGGGCCGGTGCTGACCGCCGCCTCCCTCCAGGTCGGCTTCACCTCGCCGAACTTCAAGATCCTCGAGCACTTCAACGACTTCGCGGACGCGGAGATCAAGAAGGTCGTCAAGGGCGCGCCGCAGGTCAATCCGGAAGACGGCTGCTTCCACCTCTCCCACGAGCCCGGCCTCGGTGTCGAGCTCGACGTCGAAGCCGCCGCCGAGTTCCCGCAGCAGCAGGCCCGGTTCGACCTGTGGGCCGAGGGCTGGGAGCAGCGCAAGCCGAAGGGCACGCAGAAGTGAGCAGCGCCGTCGTCGTCGAGGGGCCGGGCGATCACCGGATCGTCCCGCACGAGCCGCGGCAGCCGGAGGCCGGGGAGGCGCTGGTGCGCGTCCACGCCACCGGGATCTGCGGCAGCGACCGCGAGGTGTACCAGGGCAACCGGCCCGAGGGGTACGTCCGTTACCCCCTCACTCCGGGCCACGAGTGGTCGGGGACCGTGGAGGCGGTCGGTGCCGGGGTGCCCGAGTCGCTGGTCGGCCGGAAGGTCGTCGGTGAGGGCTTCCGCAACTGCCAGGTGTGCGACCGCTGCCACGCGGGCGAGACGACGCTGTGCACCGACGGGTACGAGGAGACCGGGTTCACCCAGCCGGGGGCCATGGCCACCACCCTCACCCTGCCGGCCCGGCTGCTGCACGCCCTGCCGGACGACGCCGATCTGACGGCCGCCGCCCTGCTGGAGCCGGCCGCCTGTATCGCGGCCGCCGCGATCAAGGCGAACGCGCGGCCGGGCGAGCGGGTCGCGGTGGTCGGCACCGGGACGCTGGGCATGTTCGCCGTGCAGTTCCTGAAGGCGGGCTCCCCGGCGGAGCTGCTGGTCGTCGGCACCCGTAACGACCGGGAGGCCCTCTCCCGGCAGTTCGGGGCCACCGACTTCCGCACGAAGGACCAGGAGCTTCCCGGCGACTTCGACGTCGTGATCGAGACGGCCGGGTCGGCGTCCGCCGCGCGCACCGCCGCCTCCCTGCTCAGGCGGGGCGGCCGGCTGGTCCTGACGGGGATCCCGGCGCCGGGTGCCGAGGGTCTCGACCCCACCGATCTGGTCGTACGGCAGCTGGAGGTGCACACCGTCTTCGGTGCGCCGCCGGACGCCTGGTCCCACACGGTGCGGGTCTTCGGGGCCGGACTGCTCGATCCGCTGCCGCTGGTCACGCACGAGCTGCCGCTCGCCGAGTTCTCCGCGGCGATCGAGCTGGTGGGGTCCGGCGATCCGAAGGTCGGCAAGGTCTTGCTCCGTCCTTAGCCGTACGCCGGTACGAGGGCGACCTGACGGCCCCGTACCGGCGTACACCCAGCCTCTTCGTACCCCGAGCCGCGAACCTCGTCCGAAATACCGAACAAGAAGGACAGCTTGTGACCGACGCTTCCGCCCCGGCAGCCCGTCGACCCGGTGAGCAGGCGCTCGCCGCGCTCGGCCTGGGCGCACCCGCCCTCGACCCCGCCGACGCCTCGCCCCACAGCTTCCCGGGCGGTGGCCGCTGGCGCACCGAGATCCCCTCGTGCGAGGGTCCCGAAGCGCTGGCCGTCGTCCTGAAGGAAGCCTCGCGCCTGGACGTGCCGATCCACCGGATCAGCCAGGGCAGCGGCGTGTGGATGCTGACCGACGCCGAGATCACCGAGATGGTCGACGCGACCGCCGAACGCGACATCGAGCTCTGCCTGTTCACCGGACCGCGCGGCACCTGGGACATCGGCGGCAGCGTGCGCACCGACTCGCGCGGCGCCGGGCTGCGGGCCCGCGGCCACGACGCGGTCGCCGGCTGCGTCGAAGACGCCGTCAGAGCCACCGAGTTGGGCGTCAAGTGCCTCCTCGTCGCCGACGAGGGCGTGCTGTGGACGCTGCACCGGGCGCGTCTGGCCGGCATCATCCCGGCCGACACCACGCTGAAGGTGTCCGCGCTCATCGGCCCGGTCAACCCGGCCGCGTACGCCGTGTACGAGGGCCTGGGCGCCGACTCGGTCAACGTGCCCAGCGACCTGACGCTCGCTCATCTCACCGAGATCCGACGGCTGTCGGCCGCTCCCATGGACATGTACATCGAGGCCCCCGACGACCTCGGCGGCTACATCCGGATGTACGAGGTCGCCGAGTTGATCCGGCGCGGCGCACCGCTCTACCTGAAGTTCGGACTGGCCAAGGCTCCGGCCATCTACCCGTACGGGCACCACCTGCGGGACGTGACGCTGTCCACCGCCCGGGAGCGGGTGCGGCGGGGCCGGCTGGCGCTGGACCTGCTCGCGCGGCACGGAGCCAACGGCGAGATGGCGCCCCTGGGTTCGCGTCTGCCCGGAACACTGAAGCGGTTCGAAACTTCCGCATAACGTTCCGGACAAACCCCCTTCACAGAAGTAGACGCAGTCGAACACAATCCCACACACCCTCTCTCTCGGTCTTCTCCGCACCGCTCGTCGAGTGTCTTCCGTACCGCCAGACCGAGCCCTGCCCCACACACATCAAGGATGATGATCATGCGTACTCGCAGAGCCGCACTCGCCGCCATAGCCGGAGCCGCCTCCCTCGCCCTCACCCTGACCGCCTGCGGCCAGAGCGGCGAAGGCGGCAGCAAGGAGAGCTCGAGCGACGCCAAGGGCGGGACCATCGGCATCGCGATGCCGACCAAGTCCTCCGAGCGCTGGATCGCCGACGGCAACAACGTCGTCAAGAACCTGGAGTCCAAGGGCTACAAGACCAAGCTGGTCTTCGGCGAGGACGACCCCGACCAGCAGGTCTCGCAGATCGAGAACCTGATCACGCAGGGCGTGAAGGCCATCATCGTCGCCGCGATCGACAACAAGTCGCTGAACAACGTCCTTCAGCAGGCCGCCGACGCGAAGATCCCGGTCATCGCCTACGACCGGCTGATCCTCGGCACGAAGAACGTCGACTACTACGCGTCCTTCGACAACACCAAGGTCGGCGAGCTCCAGGCCAACTACATCGTCGACAAGCTGGGGCTGAAGAACGGCAAGGGCCCGTTCAACATCGAGCTGTTCGCCGGCTCCAACGACGACAACAACACCAAGTACTTCTTCGGCGGCGCGATGAGCGTGCTCCAGCCGTACATCGACAGCAAGAAGCTCGTCGTGCAGTCCGGCCAGACCGGCCTCACCCAGGTCACCACCCTGCGCTGGGACGGCGCCACCGCCCAGAAGCGCATGGACGACATCCTCACCAAGTCGTACTCGAGCAAGAAGGTCGACGCGGTCCTGTCGCCGTACGACGGCATCTCGATCGGCATCCTGTCGGCGCTGAAGTCGGACGACTACGGCTCCGCGAGCAAGCCGCTGCCGGTCCTGACCGGCCAGGACGCCGAGCTGGCCTCGGTGAAGTCGATCATCGCGGGCGAGCAGACGCAGACCGTCTACAAGGACACCCGCGAGCTGGCCAAGGTCGCCTCGAACATGGTCGACGCGGTCCTCAACGGCAAGAAGCCGGAGACCAACGACACCAAGACCTACGACAACGGCACAAAGGTCGTCCCCGCCTACCTGCTCCAGCCGGTGAGCGTCGACAAGACCAACTACAAGCAGGTCCTGGTGGACGGCGGTTACTACACGGAGAGCGAGCTCAAGTAACCACCGGTCCCACTGATCTCTTACTGATTGGAAGGCACGACCATGGCGGGACCCGTCCTGGAAATGCGCTCGATCGTCAAGACCTTTCCCGGTGTGAAAGCGCTGTCGGACGTCACGCTGACCGTCCGCCAGGGCGAGGTCCACGCCATCTGCGGTGAGAACGGCGCGGGGAAGTCCACCTTGATGAAGGTGCTCTCCGGCGTCCATCCGCACGGCAGTTACGAAGGGGAGATCCTCTTCGAGGGAGAGGTCTGCCGCTTCAAGGACATCCGGGCGAGCGAGCAGCACGGCATCGTGATCATCCACCAGGAGCTCGCGCTGGTGCCGTTCCTCTCCCTCGCGGAGAACATCTTCCTCGGCAACGAGCACGCCAAGGGCGGGCTCATCGACTGGAACGAGACCCTGCGGCACGCCAGCGAGCTGCTGCGCCGGGTCGGTCTCAACGACCACCCGGAGACCCGCGTCGCCGACATCGGCGTGGGCAAGCAGCAGCTCGTGGAGATCGCGAAGGCCCTCTCGAAGAAGGTGAAGCTGCTCATCCTCGACGAGCCGACCGCGGCCCTGAACGACGAGGACAGCGGCAAACTCCTGGACCTGATCCTGGAGTTGAAGAAGCAGGGCATCACCTCGATCATCATCTCCCACAAGCTGAACGAGATCCGCCGGGTCGCCGACTCGGTCACGATCATCCGCGACGGGCTGTCCATCGAGACGCTCGACGTGAAGGCGGAGGAGACGACCGAGGACCGGATCATCAGCGGGATGGTCGGCCGCGATCTCGACCACCGCTTCCCCGAGCGCACCCCGCACGAGGCTGAGGAGGGCGCGGCGCCGGCCCTGGAGATCCGCGACTGGACCGTGCACCATCCGATCGACCAGCAGCGCAAGGTGGCCGACGACGTGTCGATCCACGTGCGGCGCGGGGAGATCGTCGGCATCGCGGGCCTCATGGGCGCCGGCCGCACCGAGCTCGCGATGAGCGTCTTCGGGCGCTCCTACGGCCGGTACGCGGGCGGTACGGTCCTCAAGGACGGCCAGGAGATCCGGACGAAGACCGTCGCGGAGGCGGTCGGCCACGGCATCGCGTACGTCACCGAGGACCGCAAGCACTACGGCCTCAACCTCATCGACACCATCAACCGCAACATCTCGCTGACCGCCCTGAACAAGGTCGCCAAGCGAGGCATGGTCGACGAGCACGAGGAGCGCCAGGTCGCCGAGCGCTACCGCAAGTCGATGAACATCAAGGCGCCGACCGTCTTCGAGCCGGTGGGCAAGCTGTCCGGCGGCAACCAGCAGAAGGTCGTCCTCAGTAAGTGGATCTTCGCGGGTCCGGACGTGCTGATCCTGGACGAGCCGACCCGCGGCATCGACGTGGGCGCCAAGTTCGAGATCTACACGGTCATCGACAAGCTGGCGGCCGAGGGCAAGGCGATCATCTTCATCTCCTCCGAGCTGCCCGAACTGCTCGGCATGTGCGACCGCATCTACACCATGGCCGCGGGGCGGCTGACGGGTGAGTTCTCCCGGGCCGAGGCCACGCAGGAAGTGCTGATGCGTCAGATGACGAAGGACAAAGAGGTAACGCGATGAGCACCGATGTGACCAAGACCCCCGCCGCGGCACCGCCGGGGAAGAGCGGCGGCGGCACGGGGGACGGCAGCCTGCTGCCGCTGATGCTCGACGGCCTGCGCCGGAACATGCGCCAGTACGGCATGCTGATCGCCCTCGGCCTGATCGTCGTCCTCTTCGCCGTCTGGACCGACGGCGACCTGCTGCTGCCGCGCAACGTCTCCAACCTGGTCCTGCAGAACAGCTACATCCTGATCCTCGCGATCGGCATGATGCTGGTGATCATCGCGGGCCACATCGACCTGTCGGTCGGTTCGCTGACGGCGTTCGTGGGCGCGTTCGCCGCGGTGCTGATGGTGGAGCACCATATGGCGTGGCCGGTCGCCCTGGTGCTGTGCCTGCTGGTGGGCGCGGTGGCGGGCTCGGTGCAGGGCTTCCTGATCGCCTATCTCGGCATACCGTCGTTCATCGTCACCCTCGCCGGGATGCTGCTCTTCCGCGGTCTCACGGAGATCCTGCTCAAGGGGCAGACCCTCGGTCCGTTCCCGGACGGGCTGCAGAAGATGGGCAACGGCTTCCTGCCGGAGGTCGGCCCGGACACCAACTACCACAACATCACGCTGCTGCTGGGCATCGCCGTGATCGTCTTCGTGGTCCTCCAGGAGATCCGCGACCGCAAGCGCCAGCAGGAGTTCTCGCTGGACGTGCTGCCGGCCAAGCTGTTCCTGCTCAAGCTGGTCGCCCTGGTCGCCGCGGTCCTCTGGGTCACGATGCTGCTCGCCAGCTACAAGGGCGCGCCGATCGTGCTGCTGATCCTCGGCGTGCTGGTCGTCGGCTACGGCTACGTCATGCGCAACGCCGTCTTCGGCCGCCACATCTACGCGATCGGCGGCAACCTCCCGGCGGCGAAGCTGTCCGGCGTCAAGGACAAGAAGGTCACCTTCTACGTCTTCCTGAACATGGGCATGCTCGCGGCCCTGGCGGGTCTGGTGGTCGCCGCCCGCCTGAACGCGGCCTCTCCGAAGGCCGGCCTGAACTTCGAACTCGAGGCGATCGCCTCGTCGTTCATCGGTGGCGCGTCCATGAGCGGCGGTGTGGGCACCGTCCTCGGCGCGATCATCGGTGGTCTGGTCCTCGGCGTGCTGAACAACGGCATGAACCTCCTCAGCGTCGGCACCGACTGGCAGCAGGTCATCAAGGGACTCGCCCTGCTGGCCGCGGTCGGCTTCGACGTGTGGAACAAGCGCAAGTCCGGTTCGTAAGTCAGCTCGGGCCCCGCCGGAAACGGCGGGGCCCTTCCTTTACAGGAGCCGCTAGATGGAACTGAACAGACGCACGGTCATCGCGGGTGCAGCGGCGGCGGGCATCGCCGCGACCACCCTCGGCACAGGAACTGCAGAGGCCGCCTCGGGAGGCAGGAAGCCGGTGAAGGAGCTCTTCGGCACGCTGGCCGACGGCACGAAGGTCTACCGCTGGTCCCTGGAGAACGGCGGGACCCGGCTGAAGGTCCTGTCGTACGGCGGCATCATCCAGTCCCTGGAGATCCCCGACCGGCACGGCCGCTACGCCAACGTCTCGCTCGGTTATGACAACCTCGCGTCCTACGTCGCCGGCACCACCTTCTTCGGCGCGACGATCGGTCGTTACGGCAACCGCATCGGCAAGGGGCAGTTCACGCTGGACGGCAAGCAGTACCAGCTGAACGTCAACGACGGCGTCAACACCCTGCACGGCGGCGCCAAGGGCTTCAACACCAGGGTGTGGGACGTCGAGGGCTTCACGTCCGGCTCCGACGTGGGCCTGCACCTGTACTACACGAGCGTCGACGGCGAGATGGGCTACCCCGGCACGCTGAAGACGAAGGTCACCTTCACGCTGAACCGGCACGGCGACTGGCGCATCGACTACGAGGCCACCACCGACAAGCCGACGGTCGTCAACCTCACCAACCACACGTACTTCAACCTCGCCGGCGAGGGCAGCGGCACGATCGAGGACCACGAGCTCACGATCGCCGCGTCCCGCTACACGCCCACCGACACGGGTCTGATCCCCACGGGCGAACTGGCGAAGGTCTCCGGCACCCCCTTCGACTTCAGCAAGGGCAAGCCGATCGGCCGGGACATCCGCGCGGGCCACCCCCAGCAGGTGCAGGCCAAGGGCTTTGACCACAACTGGGTCCTCGACAAGGGCGTCACGGCGCGGCCCGAGCACATCGCCACCCTGCGCGACCCGAGCTCCGGCCGCACCCTGAAGATCGCCACCGACCAGCCGGGCCTGCAGTTCTACTCCGGCAACTTCCTCGACGGCACCCTCGTCGGCACCTCCGGCAGCACCTACCGGCAGGGCGACGGCCTGTGCCTGGAGACGCAGCACTTCCCGGACTCGCCGAACCAGCCGTCGTGGCCGTCGACCGTGCTCAGGCCCGGGCAGACCTACCGGACGACGACGATTCACACCTTCAGCGCGTAGGCGCTCCGCTGGTGCGGCCTATCCGCTGATCAGGTCGTTCCGTTGACAAGGTCGTGGGGAACTGCGGGCCCGTTGGGGCTGGTCGCGCAGTTCCCCACGCCCCTTTGGGGCGCGATGGCGGGCCTTCCCGAAGCCACACCTTCTTCACACGCGTTGAACAACGCCACCCCAGCCTCCGTATGTAAGGGCGGCCCGCGCTCCCCCGCGCGGGCCACCCAATGACGACGGGCCCGGTCGTCCCCGCCGGGCCCGCCCCATACGGAGGTTCCATGGCCGACAACGTCACCTCGTTGTTCCGCAGCACAGCGGCGCACAGTCCGTCGATGGCGGCGCTGACGCGGGAGGGCGACGGATCGGGCCCCGTGGACTTCTGCATCCCCTGCAACCCCTACTTCCCCACCCCGGCGATGTTCGACGAGATGGCGGCCCGGCTCCGGGACATCATCACGTACTACCCGAGCAGCGCCGACACCATCACGAGCGAGCTGTGCAACCTGCTCCAGCTGCCGCCGCAGTGCGTGGCGATGGGCAACGGTTCCACCGAGCTCATCACCTGGATCGACCATCTCCTGGTCCGCGAGTCCCTCGCCATCCCCGTCCCCACCTTCGGGCGCTGGACCGACCAGCCGATGGAGACCGGCAAGCGCGTCGACATGTTCCCGCTCCAGGAGTCCAGCGGCTTCGCCCTGGATCTCGCGCAGTACGCCGAGTTCATCCGCAAGCGCGGCACCCGGGTCGCCGTCATCTGCAACCCGAACAACCCCGACGGCGGCTTCCTGCACAAGCACGCGCTCGTGCAGTTCATGGACGCGATGGCCGACCTGGACCTGGTGGTCATCGACGAGTCGTTCCTGGAGTTCGCGGACGCGGAGGCCGAACCGAGCGTCGTCCAGGAGGCGATGCTCCGGCCCAACGTCGTCGTCCTGCGCAGCCTCGGCAAGAACTTCGGCCTGCACGGCATACGTTTCGGCTACCTGGTCGCCAACCCGGCGCTGGCCGGCCGCGTCCGCTCCATGCTCCCCAAGTGGAACCTCAACTCCTTCGCGGAGCACGTGGTGTTCATGCTCAAGGAGCACGGCCCCGAGTACGCGCAGAGCCTCCAGCAGGTGCGCCGCGACCGCCTGGACATGGCCAACCAGCTCGCTTCACTGCCCGGCCTGACGGTCTACCCCTCTCAGGGCAACTTCCTCTTCGTGCGCCTTCCCGTCGGCGCCGAGGGCACCGTGGTCCGGGACCGGATGCTGACCGAGCACCGGATCCTGGTCCGCGAGTGCGGCAACAAGGTCGGTTCGTCCAGCCGCTTCCTGCGTCTCGTGGTGCGCCCCCAGGTGGACGTGCGTCGCCTGGTGTCCGGCCTGGAGCAGGTGCTCTACGGGACCAGGAGGGGAACCGCCGTGCCCGAGCTGGCTACAGGGACCAGCTACAGCTCGGGCACGGCGGCAGTCGACCGACTCGTCAGCGCGACGAACGGGGCGGGCATGCAGGGCCTCGCCGCCCAGGCCATCGGCGCCGGCATGCCGATACCGGCGGCCGCGCAGGCCGGCCAGTCGACGGGCGCGGGGATGCCGATGCCGGCGGCGGCGCAGGCGATTCCCCAGCAGGTCCCGCAGCAGGTTCCCCAGCTGGTTCCCCAGCAGGTCCCGCCCCAGATTCCGCAGCAGATTCCACAGCAGGTCCCGCCCCAGATTCCGCGCCAGATTCCACAGCAGGTCCCGCAGCAGGTCCCGCAGCCGATGGCGGCACCGGTCCCGGCCCAGTTCCCCGCTCAGGTCCCGGCGCAGATTCCGACCCAGTTCCCGGCGCAGATCCCGGCGCAGATCCCGGCCGCCGCCCAGATGCCGGCCCCGGTCCCAGCCCCTGCTCCCGTCCCGGCCGCTGTGCCCGCGACCGGCCCGACCCCGCCCGGTGTCCCCGCCCGCGGCGGCCTCACCGCAGCCCAGGTCAGAGGCACCAACGGCCTCACCCCGGCCCCGGCGACGGGCTGGCCCAACGCCCAGAGCTGGCCGAACGCGGCAGGGATGGGGCAGGCGGGCTGAGCGCTCCGTCAGACGGATTCGATCAGTAGGCGACGGGCCATCCGCTGCTCCAGTTCAGGAGGTTGATGCCGAGCTTGGGCGTGCCGTTGTCGTTGCCGTCGTAGTAGTGGTAGACGATCAGGTCACCGTCGGTGTCGTTCATGATCGACTGCCCGCCGGGGCCGATGATGCTCCCGTGCGACTCCAGCACCGGGGTGCCGCCGTTGTTGGTCATCGCGACGCCGCTCTGGTCGTAGTACGGCCCGGTGATGCTGGTGGCGCGACCGACCTTGACCTTGTACGTCGAACTCGTGCCGGCGCAGCAGGTGTCGTACGAGGCGAAGAGGTAGTAGTAGCCGTTCCGCTTCACGATGTAGGGCGCCTCGACCGCCTTGGTCCCGGTCGGTCGGGAGGCTATGGAGTACCGGGTGGTGTTGGAGGAGAGCTGTTTCCCGGTGGAGGGATCGATCTGGATCATCTTGATCCCCGTCCACCAACTGCCGAAGGACAGCCACCACTTGCCGTCGTCGTCCACGAAGAGGTTCGGGTCGATGGCGTTGTAGTCGCTGGAGGTGGTGGAGGTGTAGACCGTGCCGTAGTCGGTCCAGGAGCCCGGCAGACCGGTCGTCGAACCCGCCAGCCCGATGGCGGACGTGTTGGACCCGAAGGTCGAGACGGCGTAGTACATCAGGTACTTGCCGCCGTGGTACGAGATGTCGGGCGCCCAGGCCTCGGTGGCATACGACGACCACCAGCTCGGCGTGGTGGAGAACGCGTCGCCGCCCGCACTGAACGCGATGCGGTCGGTGGAGGTGCGGTAGGCGAGACCGCCGCCGGTGGCGTAGAGGAGGTAGCGGCCGGCGGAGGTGCGGATCATCGTCGGGTCGTGCACGACCGTCGATCCGGTGACCGTGCCGGGGTTGGGATACGCAGAGGCGGTGGAAGGGGTCAGGGCCAGCAGGATCGCGGCCGGGACGGAGAGGAGCGCGGCTCTGCGGGAGGTGCGGCTCATGCGGACGTCCTTCAGTGGGGTTCGCCGTTCGTCATACCGAACAACAGTCGCGTCGTCGGACGGGACCGTAGAATCGAACCCCTTGCGCGTCAATGGTCCGCGCAACCACTCGAAACTCTTCGAGGAAATCCCCGCACCACTCTCCCCACCCCTCCTCCCTTTGCCATCATATGCCACACAAACGTGTGCAGTGCGGAGATTTTTCTGGTTCCTGGTGATCCGCTCTGATTCGCTCACGGACTGCAGCCACCCGGCGCGACGCCCAGAGACACGGAGTAGACATGTCCCTGCCCAACGGCCTCTACCAGATCGCCTTCACCCAGGAGCAGCTCCTCACCGCCATCGAGCTCAGGCCCGGAGCGCCACTGGTGATCCTGCCGCCGGACGGTGACCTCGCGCAGACGTGGCAGGTGAGCAGCAACGGCAACGGCGGCCACACCATCAGCCTCCCCGGCACGCCCTCGCAGGTGAGCTACGACGGCGAGCCGGACATGCACGAGCTGGCCATCCTGGAGCCCGCCCCCCGCGAATGGACGCTCCTCCCCGGCGCGGAACGCGACACCTACTTCATCAGCGTCCCGAACGCCCCCATGCGCCTCGGAATGAGCCTGCTGCGGATCTACCCGCCGCGCGTCGCCCTGGCCCCCGAGTACGGCGACCCCTACCAGGCCTGGACCTTCAGGAACGTCAGCTAGGAGCGCCGGAAACCGCCCCCGGAGACCGATCCGCCGCCCGCCGGTCCCGCCGACGGGCGGCAGCGCTGCGTCGACACTTGCCCGGCAAGGAACTTGACGAGACGTCACTTTGCCGAACTGACAGCCTCCCGACAGGAACCATTCCTACTGTGCCGTGTTCATGACAGACACGACAGGAACACCCCACCCCCTCGGGCGGCGCACCGTACTGATCGCCTCGGGCGCCACCGCCGCGACGCTGGCCGTCGGTGCCACAGCCGCCACCACCACAGAGAAGACGGACACGGCCCCCGTAGCCGCCGCGGCCGTCTGCACCCTCACGAAGGAGATGACCGAAGGCCCCTACTACCTCGACGGACAGTACGTCCGCGCCGACATCACCGAGGGCAAGGCCGGCGCCCCGCTCAAGCTGGCGCTCACCGTCGTGGACGACGACACCTGCGCCCCGCTCTCCAACGCCCTGGTGGAGATCTGGCACTGCGACGCGCTCGGCGAGTACTCCGGGTTCGTCGGCAACAACGGCCACAGCGAACCCGACGACGGCACCTTCCTGCGCGGCGGCGTGCTGACCAACTCCAGCGGCCTCGCCAGCATCACCACGATCTACCCCGGCTGGTACCGCGGCCGCTGCGTGCACATCCACGTCAAGGTGCACACCGGCGTCACGCTCACCTCCGACGGCTCGTTCACCGGCGGCCAGGAACTCCACACCGGCCAGCTCTTCTTCAACGAGACGATCACGACGGCCGTCGCGAAGGTCTCCCCCTACTCGACCAACACGGTCACCCGCACCACCCTCGCCCAGGACTCGATCTACGACGACGGAGGCGCCACGTCCGGCCTCCTCACTCTCACCGCCCTGGGCAGCTCGGCCTCCTCCGGCTACTCCGGCACCCTCACGCTGGGCGTCGAGCAGTAGCCAACACCTGCCCCAACGGCTCTGGGTGACCGTGGACTCGAAAGCGCGGTCACCCAGGGCCCGCCGGCCCAGAGGGGCTTCTACACCCTCGCCGTCACCGGCCTCCGAGCCCTCACCAGGGCCAGCCACCCCGGCAGGTCGACCTCGGCCCGCACGGTCTTCCCTACGCCCTGCTCCAGCCGGCCCAGCAGGAGGAGGTGCTGGCGGGTATCGGCGCCGCCATCGACGCGGCGGGCGGCACGTTCACGATGCACTACACCACGGCGACGATCACCACGGCCCGGACCCGAACCGCCTAGGACTCCGGGCACTCCTCCGGCCATCCGGAACGGCTGTCTGTGACACGGCTGTGACCGGAGGTGTGGCTTCCGCCACGGCCGGACGGCTCCGGGCCGCTCAAGATCAACGGATGCGCAGAAACCCCTTTCCCGCCAGAGCGGCGGGCCGCCCGGCCGTCGCGGTGCTCGCCGCCGTCGGTGTCGTCGCCGGCGTACTGGTCGGCTGGCAGGGCCTGGACACCGTCAACGGGTGTGGTCTTCCGGTCAATCGGTATCCGTCCGAAACCGCGCAGGACTGGGTGCGCAACGCCGATGTCGTGATCGTCGGACGTGCCGTACGGGAGCGGGAGAGCGACCGGCAGGAGCTGGCGGCCGGGGCGTACCGGTACCAGCTGGAGCGCACCGTGGAACTGACCCGCGAATCCGTCGCGTTCACCTCCCGCCGCCGCACCCACCACCCCTCCCCCGGCTCCACCGTCGACTACGTCGCCCCCGGCTGGAAGGTCCTCCGCTCCGACGGCACGACCCGCGTCGACGACCTGGCCGGCGACGCCCCCCGCGTGGTCCCCGGCCACACCTACATCCTCGCCCTGCGCTGGGACGCGGACCGGTGGGTGTCTCTCGGGGAGGGCGCGGTCGTACCGTTCGACGACCACACCGTGGGCCGTGGGGAGTGGTGCGGCCAGGTGCTCGGCACCGACGACTTCGCCGAGGGCGAGCGTATCTCCCGCTCCGACGACCACAGCCTGGAAAAGACCCTGCTGGGCCGGGACGAGAACGCCCTGACCCGCGAACTCGGCCGAGCAGCCGGGCAGAAGGCCGACGATTGAAGATCTCTCCCCCGTGAACGGGGGAGATTCCCCCCTACCTTGCGGTGGTGGGTTTGACGCCGTGGCCAGCGCGCCTGACGACTGCCCTTCCGGCAGCCGGGACGAGCGCGTGG